>CAYLVU010000008.1:0-60126 GCA_964387225.1 uncultured Clostridia bacterium
ATAACAGAGAGGTCAATCATATCTTGTGGAACAAAGACGGAAGCGTCGAGACGTTGGTTACATTGTTCCGCAAAAAGCTCGGATAAATCTCCTTGGGGATAAAAACAATCCGATCAAATTCATTTCACATCCGCTCTTTCAGCTTATTGATATGGTAATAAAAGTTAGAGCGTTTCAAGCCCAACCTTTTCATCGCTTCGTTTGCATTCATTCGTTTTTGCAGGTATTCTTCTGCAACCTCTAAAAATTCCTGCGAATATTGAAATTTCGGGCGTCCGAAGCGGGCGCCGTTTTGCTTTGCAATGCGGATCCCTTCCGCCTGCCTTGCCTTTATGTTTTGCCTTTCGTTTTCCGCGACGAAGGATAACACCTGCAATACCACGTCGGAAATGAACTTGCCCACAAGCGTATCGGCTTTCGTCCTTGTGTCTAAGAGCGGCATATCCAAAACCAAAATGTCCGCGCCGATATCGTTCGTTATCCGCGCCCACTCTTGAATAACAGTATCGTAATTGCGCCCTAAGCGGTCAATGGATTTTATGACGAGCAAGTCGCCGCGTTTTAGCTTTTTCAATAACCGTTTATAGCCGTTCCGTTCAAAATCTTTGCCGCTCTTTTTGTCCGAAAAAATATGTTTTTTGTCAACTCCGAATTCCGTAAAAGCCGCAAACTGCCGCTGTAAATTTTGGTCGCGTGCGGAAACGCGTGCGTAAGCGTAGATTATCATAATACGTTTTCTCCTCTGTTTTTCAGGCTATTATAAAGCAAAAAGCGAATCCTTGCATTTCAGGGTTCGCTTTTTATGCATAAATGTTATGTATAACCACCGCTTATAGCGAATATTAGATAAATTTATAAAAAAAGTACGCTTTTCCTATACATTCCTTTCCACGCAAGAAATACGCCAATCCTATCGGATAAATACTTCTTTATTGTAGCAGAAATTGAAAAATAAAGCAACTATAAATGTATAGGAAAAGCGTACATTTACCGAACACAATATAGGAACGAACGAATCATACGGATGACTGTAAAATTTGTAAAGGAGAAAAAGCATAATGAAAAAAAGGCTATTGACGGCTTTGCTGTCCGTATGCTGTTTGTGCGCGGCGGCGTTCGGTATAGCCGGTTGCGGTGAGGAGCACGAACACACCTACTCGTCCGACTGGAGCTATAACGAGACCTATCATTGGCATGCGGCGACGTGCGTGCATACCGACGAGGTAAGCGACAAGGCGGCTCACGACACGGACGGCACGGACGGGGCTTGCTCGGTATGCGGTTACAAGGCAACATCGAACGAGCCGACCGAACATACGCACGTTTGGAGCGAATGGGAGGTGAGCGTACAGCCCACCGAAACCGCAGAGGGCAAGGCGACGAGAACGTGCAGCGGCACGGGAACCTGCGACGTGACCGACAATACGCAGACATATACTCTTCCCGTGCTTACCGATTCGGGTTATACGAAGACGGCGGAAACCGCCGCGACCTGCACGGCCGAGGGCTCTGTTACTTATTCGTATAACAAAGACGGCGTAGAAGTAAGCTTTACCGCGTCGACGCCCTTGGACGCGTCTGCGCACGATTACGGCGCGTATACCTATACGGACGGCACGGGGCACTATAAGGTATGCTCGTACAATCCCGCGCATAAGACGGCGACAGAGCCTCACGACACGGACGGCGCGGACGGGGCTTGCTCGGTATGCGGATATAAGGCAGCGGAAACGCCGATCGAACATACGCACGTTTGGAGCGAATGGGAGGTAACCATAACGCCCACCGAAACCGCAGCGGGCAGTGCGACGAGAACGTGCAGCGGCACGGGAACCTGCGACGTGACCGACAATACGCAGACATATACTCTTCCCGTGCTTACGGATTCGGGTTATACGAAGACGGCGGAAACCGACGCGACCTGCGCGGAGGCAGGCACCGTTACCTATTCGTATCAGAATGGCGACATACAAATAACCGTTATAACATGGACGCCGCGCACCTCCGACCACACCTTGGTCCGCCACGACGCGCAGGCTGCAGCGGAAACCGAGAACGGCAATGTCGAATATTGGGTTTGCAACGCATGCAATTCGTATTTCCTGGACGCGGACGGGACGAACGAAACAACGGCAGAGAAGGTTATCGTAGAGGCGCTGGGAACAAAGGTCCCCTCCTTTGACGAAAGCGTCGCCAATCTCTACAAAGGTCTTTCCGATCCCGACCAATACGGGACGAAATATTCCTATACCCTTACGCTGAACACGGACGGCACGGCGACCTACAAAACGGAGAGTTCTACGGGAAAATATGACGTATATGAGTACGCCGAAGGTTCCGGCTCCGAATACAAATATAAAATCAACGTTTCCGTAAGCGAGAGCGGCTATGAAGCAAATTTCATCATCAAGTTCAATATCAACACCGACGGGGAAGACGGAACGGTAACCCTGACCCTTTACGACCCCGATAAAAATGTGCAGGCCACGTTGAGCGTACCCGAAATGCAAACGCTTCTTCCCGGTCAGATGGGCACTTTGACGGTAACGACGGGTGTCGGGGCGGAATTCGATACGTATAAGGTGGAATCTGCCCAAGGCGGCAGTTACATATTTGCGGTCTCTTCTTTGGGCAACGCTAACGGGCAGGCGCTCGGATCGATTGAGATCTCGGTGAAGGACGAAAGCGGCGAAACAAATACTTTCAACACCTGGAATAGTAGTTCGCTCATATGGAATGGAGACGCGACTTCAAGCAACTTCGATGCGCAGTGGACGATTACGCTGTCGCAAGGCGTCAACTATATTACGGTCGGCACGGCTTCCAACGGCTATCTGTCTTCGGCGGCGACGGCTGACGCGGTATTCCTTTCCGCAAAGATCGTAAGTCAATCCATGACCGTGGCGCCGAACGTTCCTTACGATTTGGCGACGGAGCTGTCTTTAAGCAACGCGACGTACCGTCCCACCAAAGCGGATCTCGTTACCGTCACCGATGCGGGTGTGCTTACGGCGAATGAAGATTCTGTCGGGAAATCCTTAACTCTGTATGCGGCGGACAGCGGCGTAACTTACAGCCTGACCGTTACGATAGGATATACGGAATATTCCGTCACCGTCAGCGGCGACGCGCCTGCAAAGATTAACCCCAAGGACGATGACAAAACCCTTCAGCTCGCCGTTGACAACGAAGAGGGTACGAGCGTTGTTTGGTCGATCGACAACCCCGAGGAAACAGACGCAACGGTAAGCGAGAGCGGTCTTCTCACCGCGGGCAGCAAAACCGGCGTGGCAATCGTGAAGGCTACCGTTAAAAACTCCGACGGATATGTGATCGGCTACGGCAGCATACAGGTGAATATCTCTTCCGTGACCGACGCAAACGTATTTACTTGGAGCGTTGTGTCGGATACGGACAAAACCATAGCGTTGACGGGCTACAACACCACCTCGTATAACGGCACGGTACCTACAAGCATTACCATTCCGGAAACCATTTGGTACGACGGAACGACGGCATACAGCGAAGAGCCGTCGGATAATGAAAACGCAGTGCAATATACGGTTACGGCGATTGCCTCGGCTGCATCGTATTCGAAGGGCGCGTTCTACAATAAAACGGCGTTGACCGAGATTGAAATTCCTTCGACCGTGACGAGCATCGGAGATTACGCGTTCTATAAGTGCACCGGGCTTACAAGCGTGACGATCGGCAGCGGCGTCACGAGTATCGGCGCGAACGCGTTCTATCAGTGTTCGGCTTTGGCGGAAATCACCCTTCCCGAAAGCGTGACGCGTATCGGCGCGAGCGCGTTTGCAAGCTGCTCCAAGCTGAAAATGCTCAAGCTCGACAATCTCAATGCGTGGTACGGCGTTACAATCGGCACGAGCGGCGCTCCGCTTTACGCGGCGGGCGGCAGCGTCTACGTGAAGAACGGCGAGGATTACGAAGAGCTTACCTCGCTGAATATTCCCGAAAGCGTGACGAGCATCGGCGCAAATCAGTTCTATAATTGGAAAGGAATTACCGAGGTAACCTTCAAGGGCAGCGTAACCGAAATCGGCGATTACGCGTTCAACGGCTGTTCGGCTTTGACGGCGATAACTCTCCCCGAAAGCGTGACGAGTATCGGCGCGAGCGCGTTTGCAAGCTGCTCCCAACTGAAAACGCTCAAGCTCGACAATCTCAATGCCTGGTATAGCGTTACGATCGGCTCGAACGGCGCTCCGCTTTACGCGGCGGGCGGCAGCGTCTATGTGAAGAGCGGCGATGATTACGAATTGCTCACCTCGCTGGAGGTTCCCGCAACCGTGACCGCAATCGGCGCATATCGGTTTTACAAATGGACGGGAATTACCACAGTGACCTTCCTCGGCGACGTAACCGAAATCGGGGCGAACGCGTTCAACGGCTGCTCGGGCTTGACGGCGATAACTCTCCCCGATAGCGTGACGAGTATCGGCGATTATGCGTTCAGCGGCTGCTCGGGCTTGACGGGTATCAGTATCTCCGACAATGTTGAAAGCTTAGGAAACTATGTGTTCCAAAGCTGCACCGGGCTTACAAGCGTGACGATCGGCAGCGGCGTCAAGAGCATCGGCAATTACGCGTTCAAAGGCTGCACGTCCTTGACGGGTATCAGTATCCCCGATACTGTTGAAAGCATCGGCACTTATGCGTTCCAAAGCTGTACCAGCCTTGCAAGCGTGACAATCGGCAGCGGCGTCACGAGTATCGGCAATTACGCGTTCAATAAGTGTACCGCGCTTACGGCTGTCGACATTCCCGATAACGTTCAAACCATAGGGAACAGTGCGTTCGAGGGCTGCACCAAGCTTGCAACCTTGACGATCGGCAAAGGCGTGACGGGTATCGGAACCAAGGCGTTCTACGGCTGTACCGCGCTTACGGAGCTGTATTACAACGCTGCCGCGTGCGGGGACTGCACGTCGACTCTTGCCAGCACGCCTTTCTATCAGGCGGGATATAAGGCAAGCGGTCTTACCGTTACAATCGGCGCAAACGTTACGAAAATTCCCGCATACCTGTTCTATAACGGAATGTACTCTGCTACCAATAACATTTACATCACAAGTTTGGTATGGGAAGAAAACAGCCAATGCACCGATATCGGGAAATACGCTTTCTGTTATTTCGGTACACAATTTACTTCGCTGACGATACCCGAAAGCGTGACGACGATCGGCGAAGGCGCGTTCAAGGGAAACTGGTACGTTACCGAGCTGTACTATAACGCTACGAATTGCGAGACCGTTTCAAGCCAAGCATTTGCCGTTATAGGCGATGATAAAGGCACGACGGTTACAATCGGCGAAAACGTGACGGCGCTTCCCGCAAATCTGTTCTATACGTCTGACTACGCGCATGAAGTTATCGCCGTGGTATTCGAAGGCACAAGCTTAACCTCTATCGGCGCGAACGCGTTCGGATCCTGCACCGCGAACGGCACGGCGAGCGGCACGTCGTACATTAAAAACGTTTACTACAAAGGAACCGCAGAACAGTGGTCGGCGTTGACTTCTTCGGGCATCGGAAGCGGTAACGAGCCTTTGACAAGCGCGACGGTTTATTACTATTCCGCAGAGCAGCCTGAGACGGAAGGCAATTATTGGCACTACGATGAGGGCGGCAAGGTAACCGTCTGGGAGGCAATCAAGAACGAAGAGGAGGCATAACCGAAACATTTATGAGCGGCTTGCGCGGGCGCGTTCGTCCCGCCCGCGCAAAAACAGCGGCAGCTTGAAATGCGGCTTGCTCCTCATATCTTCGTCCCCGTCCGTTTCGGACGGGGACGTTTTTTGCGTTTTAACGGAAAACCCCTCGGCGTTAAAATATACCGTTATGCGCATACTTTTGTATAAACAGGACTTATACCGAAAATAATAAATGAAAATCGTGAGAAATCGCGTAAAAACGGCGGGAAAAAGTTGCAAAAGAATTTTGATTATGTTAAGATTAATCCGTACGCGAAGAGAATCAGCACTGAAAAAAGAAAGGGAGACAAAATGAAGACGAAGAGCATCAACAAATGGAAGAACTGCGCCGTTCGCTGCTGCGCCGTCGCGATGGCTGCGTGCGTGATCGCCGGCGCTGCCGTTCTCAGCGGGACAGAGGCGGCTTCGGGCAAGACTTCCGCCGCCGCAGTTTCCGCGGGGCTTACGGACGTTACGGGGCAGTACGATACGAGCGCGCTGCGCAATCAATATCTCAGCAGCGACGCCGTTTCTTCGAATCCTACGGATATGAATACGGAGCGCTGGGTGGTCGTCGAGCTTGCGGACGACAGTATTTCGGACGCTTACGCAAATTCGATCGGTTATGCGACGCTCGCGGACTATTCTAACTCTGCGTCGGCGCAGAGCAGGCGCGAAAAGCTCGAACGCAAGCAGGAAAATTTTCTGCGCGATCTCAAGGCGAGCGGAATTTCCTACGAATATAAATACTCGTACACCGCGCTCATCAACGGCGTTGCGATCAAACTGAAATATAAGGATATCTCTTCGGTCAGCGCCATGCCGAACGTTACGGGCGTGCACATTTCGGAATCGTACGCCGCTCCCACCGTCGCCGTGAGCAACAACGCGAACGTGTATTCGACGGGGATCTACGACTCGTCGGGAATCGAATATCAGGGCGAAGGAATGGTGATCGCCGTTCTCGATACCGGTCTCGACTACACCCATGCCGCATTTTCGAATATGCCGAACGAAAAGGCGCAGAACGCCGAAGGATACTGGACGAAGGAGTATGTGGAGGAGAGGATCGGGAAAACGGAGGCAAACAGCCGCAACACGGGTGTAACCGCAGACGGCGTGTACCTCAATGCGAAAGTTCCGTTCGCCTACGATTATGCGGACGACGACACGGAGGTATATCCTTCCTATTCGAACCACGGCACGCACGTTGCGGGCATCGTGGCGGGCAAGGACGAGAGCAAGGTTGTCAATGCGGAAACGGGCGAAACCTTTATCGGCGTCGCGCCCCAGGCTCAGCTCATGATCTGCAAGGTGTTCACCGACAATCTTGACAACGATCTCATCGGGAATGCGGACGGAGTGGACATTCTCGCCGCGGTTTCCGACTGCGTTACGATGGGCGTTGACGTGATCAATATGAGCCTTGGCACTTCCTGCGGCTTTACGGACGAGGGGTACTATGACGCGGACGGCAACTACGTCGAGAATACGGAAGGCGATTACATCATCAACTCGATTTACGAAAAGGTAGAGGAGGCGGGAATCAGTCTCGTTACGGCGGCAAGCAACGATTACAGCTCCGGCTACGGCGGCGCCTACGGCACCAACCTCACCTCCAACCCCGATTCGGGCACGGTAGGGTCTCCTTCTACGTACAGCGGCGCGCTCTCCGTCGCGTCCATCAACGGACAGACGTCCGACTATTTCTCGATCAACGGAGATCCCGACAACGTCGGATTCATCACCGAATCGGTTGACGCAAACTCCAACACTTACGAATTTCTCGACCTCATCTATCAATCCGCGATCGAGAAGGGGATCGTGAGCAGCACGAGCGAACCTCTCACCCTCAACTACGTCGTCGTCGGCGGCGTCGGGCGCGCCTCCAACTATACGACGAGCGTCAAGCGGGCGCTTTCGACCGGCAATACGGTTGCCGTCGTCAAGCGCGGAGACATCAACTTTTCCGAAAAAGTCCAAAACGCGATGGCGAACGGCGCGATTGCGTGCATCATCTACAACAATCTGTCCGGCACGATCCGCATGAATCTCGGCGATATCGAAAATCCCATTCCCACCTGTTCCATCAGCATGGATGCGGGCGCCCTGCTCGTAAACGGCGCGACGAACGGAACGGGCACGGTGACTTTTTCCTATTCGCAGTCCGCAGGGCCTTTCATGAGCGATTTCTCCTCCTGGGGACCCACGCCCGATCTTAAACTGAAACCCGAAATCACGGCGCACGGCGGCGAAATTACGAGCGCGATTCCGGGCGGTTACGGCGTATTCAGCGGAACGAGTATGGCGGCTCCCAATATGTCGGGTGCAATCACGCTTCTGCGCCAGCACGTGTCGGAGACGACGGAGCTTGAAGGCGCGGAGCTCAACGCGCGCGTCTATCAGCTTCTCATGAGTACCGCCACCATGGCGCGCAACGAGGAGGGCAATCCCTATTCTCCCCGCAAACAGGGCGCGGGACTTGCGGGGATTGCCGATGCGATCAATACGGCGGGCTATCTCACGGTAAAGGACGGGGACGGCAACGAAAGCTCCAAGACGAAGATCGAACTGGGCGACGATCCCGATAAGACGGGCGTTTACGAATTCTCTTTCACCCTTCACAATCAATCGAACGAGACGATTTCCTATCAGCCGAGCGTCTACGTGATGACGGAATCTCTCTCGACCGATTTGAAAACGGTTGCCGAAAAGGCATATATGCTCACCGACGACTGCACGATTTCCGTCTCGGTAGGCGGTTCTGCGGCGGATACCGTAAGCGTTGCGGCGGGCGGCACAGTGGACGTGACCGTTAAAATTACCCTGGGCGAGGCTTCCAGACAGTATTTGGACGATACCTTTGAAAACGGGATGTACGTCGAGGGCTTCGTTCGCCTCATTCCGGAGGGCAGCGGAGAGAGCGCCGTCGAGCTGGGGCTTCCCTATCTCGCGTTCTACGGCGACTGGACGGCTGCGCCTCTGTTCGATTATTCCCTTTACGAAGAGGAGGAGAGCGCGTCGCAATATCCCGACGATCCCGAGCTTCAGCTGCAGGCGAGCTCGAACGCGACCCGTGCGCTCGGCGCATACTGGGACGGAAAGTATGTCGTCAACCTCGGCGCCTATCTTTACGAAATGGCCGACAGCTACACGGAAATTCTTCCCTCCGAAGAGCGCGCCGCGATCTCCTGTTTCGATATCGAATCCAAGCGTACGGTGTACGAGTTCTATATGATCTATGCGGGGCTCCTGCGGGGCGCGAAGACGATGACGGTCGTGATCACGGACGACACGACGGGCGAGGTCGTCTACCGCGAAGAAAAGTGCAACGTGAGAAAGTCCTATGCCGGCGGCGGCACGAACGTGGGTTCCACCGTCAGAATCGGCATCAATCCCGCCGATTGGGGTTTGAGCAACAACACCACCTATTCGGTATCCTTGCAGGGAACGCTCGATTACGACTATGACCGGGAGACGACCGTTCTAAACCGTGATACCTTCTCGTTCAGCTTTACGGTGGATACGGAAGCGCCCGTCATCAGCGATTACCGTATCCGCTATGAACCGTATACCGAAAATAAAGAGACGAAATACCGCATCTATATCGACGCGGACGTTTACGACAATCAGTACGCCATGACCCTTCTTCCCTGCTATTTGAAGGATAAAGTGGGGGAGGACGGACAGGAGCTCGCGCTGCTTGTCGATTATCCGATCCCCATTTATTCGCAGAAGGGGAGCACGACGACGGTCAGCTTTGAAGTTACCGATATGTACGACGAGTACGTGAAGACGGGCAAACTGTATTTGGTCGCCAGCGACTATGCCCTCAACGATTCGATGTATTTGGTTTCCGCGGTCGATCATACCGAATACCCCGAGAGCGTTTCGCTCACGACGGACGATAAACTTGTCTACGATTCCACGGCGTCGGGCGGCTACGGGATTTACAGCCTCACGCTCGGACAGTACGAGAGCTATAAGGTACTTCTCACCGCCCTTCCCGATACCACGTTCGGCGCATCTTTGAGCTACTACTCGAACGGAAGCGTCTACGTCGAAGACAACGAAATTTACACGACGAGCAAGGACGGCAGGGGCACCGTGACGCTCATGGACGGCTACGGAAATACGCTCGCGGTCATCAACGTGACCGTTACGGAGAGCGGAAACAAGACGCCTTCCATTGAAAAGATCACCTTGGACCCCGTGCTCGACGCGGACGGAAAGCTTGTAATGCTGGATAGCGGTGCGATCACCCTCCATGCCAACACACAGACGGCCTTCGTCGCAAGCGTCGAACCCTGGTACGCCGGGCTTACGCAGGACGTCGTCTTCGAATGGAGCTCGGACAACGACAACGTTCTCACGGTCGATCAGAACGGCGTCGTCTCGACCATAGCAAAGGGAACGGCTTACGTCACCGTGAAGGTGAAGGGCAACACTCTCCTTTCTAAAATCGTCCGCGTCACCGTGGACGACGAGTTCGACGTGGAGAGCGGATATCTCTACCACTATTACGGCGGAAAGGACGTCGTGATACCGGAGAGCAAAAACGTCACGACCGTTGCGGAGGACTGCTTCCGCTACAATACGCTGATCGAGACCGTCACCATTCCCTCCACGCTGACTTCCATCCCCGAAAGGGCGTTCGTCGGCTGCGTGAACCTAAAAAAGGTGATTATCTCGGGCGAATGTGTCACAATCGGCACCGGCGCGTTCGAGGGCTGTACCTCGCTCGAAGAGATCGTCCTTCTGCCGCTGGTCGAAAAGAAGACGGGCATCTATACGACGGGCACGATCACGCTCGGCAACCGCGCGTTTTACGGCTGTACGGCGCTCAGGAGCATCGTGACCGATCCGGACAATCTCCGCAACCTCGCAGAGGGCGAATCGGAGTCCCGTATTACCACGCTCGGCTCCTATACCTTCTACGGCTGTACCTCTCTCACTTCCGTCGATCTAAGAAATCTGCGCGTCACGGGCAGGGAGGTCTTCCGCAACTGCTCCGCGCTTTCCGAAATAAAGACGTCTTCGCTTACGGCGCTGGGACAGGGAATGTTCTATAACTGCGACGCGCTCGCATCCGTGGAGCTGTATGCCGACGGCGTTCCCGCGTATCTGTTCTACGGCTGCGACAATCTTGCAGAGATCAGCTTCCTTGCAAGCTCCTTCACCGGAATCGGCGATTACGCCTTCTACGGCTGTAAAAAGCTCGCGGCGGTCACGCTTCCGGGCGGCTCGTATGCGATCGGCGGGAATGCGTTTGCGGGCTGCACCGCGCTTGCAAGCGTTACGCTCTCTTCCGATACCAAACTCGATTTCGGAGCCGTTTCGCCCTTTAAAAACAACAAAGAATTCACGGCGTTCACGCTGTCCGGAGAGGGAAGCGAATACTACACCGTGCAGGACGGAATTCTGTTCTCGAAAGACGGGACAAAGCTCGTAAGCGTTCCCGCGGGAAAGACGTTCGACGAGAACGACTACGAAATTCCGTCGGACGTGGACACGATCGCGAGCGGCGCCTTCGCGGGCTCGCAGATCCTCTCCGTATCCCTCGGAAATATCGTTCTCGGCACCTACGCATTTGCGGGCAGCTCGATCCAATCGGTCGATCTGGGGAATAACCGCACGGCGATTCCGGAGGGAACCTTCTCGCAGTGTACGGCGCTGAAATCCGTCACAGGTTTGGGAACTGTTATCGATGTGGGGGCTTACGCCTTCTACGGCTGTTACAGCTGGACGGATACCGTTGACCTCGGCAGCGCAACGGCAATCGGAGATTACGCCTTCTCGCGCGCGGGCATTGCGGGTATCGAAGAGAATAACAGCATAAAAACGGTCGGCAACTACGCCTTCTACGACGCGGCTGCCTCCAAGACCGATCCCCTCACGGGCTTTACGGGCGACGTCGTTCTGTCCGCCGTGGAGGAAATCGGCGACTATGCCTTTGCTTCCCAGTCCAATAAACACTTTACAACCGGCGAAGTCTTCTCGAGCATTACGCTCGGTCCCGTTACGAAAATGGGGATTCACGTCTTTGCGGACTGTACCAATCTGAAGACGGTCGTGTTCGGAGATGGGACAACCGTCATCGGCGCGTGGGCGTTCGTCTCGGACAGCGTGCACGAGTACACCTACCTCGGAACGACGACGAGAACGGAGGGCGCCATTCTCACCGACGTGGAAAACAAGACGATCGTGAACGTCACGATCCCCGCCACGGTGACGGAAATCGGCGACTACGCCTTCTATCACTGCTCCGCGCTCATCTCCGCCAATATCGACGCTTCGGCGTGGGAAACGGTGGGAACGGCGGCGTTCTATATGGCGGAAAAGGTTACGGGTCTTGATCTCGGCAAAGCAGAGAGGGTGGGCGACTATGCCTTTGGGGGCACCGCGCTCACGTCGGCGAACCTTGAAAGCGCGAAGGAAATCGGCGCGTACGCCTTTTCGCAGACGGCTCTTAAAACCGTCTCGATCCCGTCCGCAGAATATCTCGGTCCGTTTGCGTTCGCCTTCACCTCTCTCACCACGGTTGAAATTCCCGCTTCCATGAACGCGTATGCCTATGACAGCGCGTGGGAACGCGTGACCGACAACAATCAGACGGAAGCCGTGGACGGCGGCATGATGATCGGCGTCTACGGGGCGGGCGCGTTTGCGGGGATCCCCACGCTTACCGAAATCACGGTGGCGAGCGGCAATCCGGTATTCTTCTCCGAGGACGGCGTGCTCTACGCGAGGACGCAGAACGGATACGTTCTGTTGCAATATCCTGCGGGCAAAGCGGGCACGGAGTACACCCCCGTCGACGGAACGATCCGTATCGGCAACGCCGCCTTCTACTGGTCGCTCACGGGCGGAAGTAAGCTGCAGACGGTCAATATTCCCTATTCGGTGAAGTCGATCGGCAGTTACGCGTTCTTCCTCTGTCCCGCCGCCAAGTATACGTTCGAAGGCGTGGAAGCGCCCGTACTCGAAGCGGTTTACGATGAAAACGTCTTTAATTACGGCGATACGACCTCTTCGGACAATGCGTACTACCGCGGACTGTTCTATTCGAACTTCTACTATTACGCGGCGGAAGTGTTGTACAACGGTTACGACTTCGGTCTCACGGCTTACTATCCCGAAAACGGAACGGGTTACGATTCGCAGGGATATTTGGCATTTTTCTCCACCGTAGTCTATACGGATTTCGCCGCCGATTCGACGACGAAGAACGCCATTGCGGCAATCGATGCGCTCGCCTCGCTCGACGCGATCAAGGCGGCCGTCGAAGAATGTGCGACGGATGCGGATAAACTGAGTTACCTCAACGATCTCAGCGCAAACGACGTACGGTCGGCGCGCCTTCTGTACAATCAGATTACGGCGGAGGAACAGTTCGTGTTTGCAGCGGAAGCATACGCAAAACTTCTGGGAATCGAAGCTTATATCCGCACCGAGAAGGAGCTTCTCGGCGACCCCGTCGCATTGAGCGAATTGGTCATCGTGTCCACTCCCGTAAAATACCGCTACGTTCCCGGCGAAGCGTTCGATTCCACGGGACTCTCGGTCAAGGTCGTCTATGAGGATCTGTCCGAAGTCGTGCTCGAAAGCGGGGAATACACGCTTTCCGTTGCGGAGGGCGAAGCGCTTCCCGCGCTCGATCCCACCGAGGTCACAGTGTCCTACGGGGGGCTCTCCAAGTCCTTCCTCATCAGCGTTTCGGAAAATAACGCCGAAACCAATCCCGAACCGTCGGTTGAAGGAGAGGGGCTTTCCGCGGGCGCTGTTGCGGGGATCGCGGTCGCGGCGGTCGTTGTCGTCGCGGGTGCGGCTGCCGCTGCGGTCGTTACGATCCTTCGCAGAAAAAAACGTTCCGCCGCGCAGAATGACGCCTCCGATGAAAGCGCCGAAGAAAAAGATGAGAGCGGCAAGGACTGAACTGCCGATATTCGGTGAAATGATTTGACAAAACCTAAGCGTTCCGTTATAATGATAGAATAGACGACAGGATTGAATAGGAAGAAACAGGGTGAAAAAAAGGATTCTCACAACGGTATTGGCGGGAGCGGCGGTGCTCGCGCTCTCGATGGGGTTGACCGCGTGTACCGGAAATATCGATTACGATTACGATTATCTCGTCACGTTTGATTACAACGTAGGCACTCTGTCCGAAAAGGAAATTGCCGACCAGTATCTCGGCGTAAAGGAAAATTCTCTCGTCGTGACCTATCCGGGGGACGATAGGGGCTACTTCACGCTCGGCGCGATCAGCAACTACTATATGGACGGTTGGTTTACGGCAAAGACGGACGAGGACGGAGTGCCCGTGACCGGCGAAGACGGGCGGGTTGTACTGGACCGCGAATGGGATTTTTCGAGCGATCGGGTCACCTCGGATATTACGCTGTACGCCAACTTCGTGGAGATGTCTCACCTCACCGTTTTGGTAGACGGCGCGGCATACAATACCTACGATTATGCTCCGGGGAGCACGCTCGAGCGTCCCACGCGCGATCCCGTAAAGACGGATTGGACCTTCTACGGCTATTACGAGGACGAGGCGTGCACCCAACCTTTCGAATGGCCCTACGTCTTTACGGCGGAAGAGCGGCAAAAGACGGTGTACACAAAGTTTATCGAGGGAAATTGGACGATCGTCGGCGACGAGAAATCCTTCCAAAGCGCGCTCACTTCAAAAAAGAATATCTATCTCGATGCGGATCTGGATTTTACGGATATGCAGTGGACGAGTCCCGACTATACGGGAACGCTCAACGGAAACGGGCATACGGTGAGCGGGATCTCGCTCAGTTTCGTGGGGGACAGAAACCATATCGCCGGCTTTGCGATTTTCAGTTCCCTCGACGAGAACGCGCACGTTTACGACGTGGAATTCAGCGCCGATATCGAATTCGCGGCGCAAATCAACAACGCTTCGGGCGTATATAACGTCGCTTTCTTCGCCTGGTACATCACGGAGGGGGCGAGGGTCGAGAACGTAACGGCTTCCGGCACCCTTCACATCGCAAAAAAGAGCGCGACCGTCACCTCCCAAATCAACACCTACGCCGTCTGTACGAACGGAACGGAGACGGACGGGAGCTGCGATTTTTCGGGAATCACAATCACCGACGAGAACGAAACTACGGAGTAAGCCGTAACGAAAAAACACAGAAAAGAAAGGAGAAAAATATATGAAGAAAAAGACGTTTTCAGCGGTAGTCTGCACGGCAGTCGCGGCAAGCATTGCGCTAATGTCCATGACGGCGTGCGGCGACGAAACCAAGGATTACACCTATAATCCCGAGACCCGTCCGTTCGTCATGAGCACGCTCGATCCGGACGGCGTGTTCAATCCCTTTTTCTCGTCGTCTACGGTTGACTCCAACGTAGTCTCCATGACGCAGATCGGAATGTTGAACACCAACAAGAACGGAGAGATCACTTTCGGCGACGACGAACCCTGCGTCGTGAAGGATTATTCCATCGTCACTTCGGGTTCGGGCGATTCTCAAAAGACGACCTATCAGTTCGTTATCAAAAACGGAATCAAATTCTCGGACGGTGTAGACCTTACGATCAAGGACGTACTGTTCAACCTCTACGTCTATCTCGACCCCGCGTTTACCGGCTCGGCGACCATTTACTCCACCGACATCGTGGGGCTCAACGCCTACCGTTTGCAGGACGAAAACGCGACGGACGCCACTGCTTCCTCCTTCGAGGAGCGCATGACGCAGACGGCGAACATGCGCATCACCGATCTTGTCAACTACGCTTATTACGTAAGCAAATACACGTTGCCTGCGAACAAACCCTCCCTTGGATCGGACTTCGACGAGACGCGCGCGCAAAAGGATTTTGTGACGCTCACGAAGCTCTTCCGTCAAGAGCTCGAGACGGACTGGAATACCGTTGCCGCCAGCATGGAGACGTATAAGGAGGCTTCCGGCTTTACCCACACCTGGCAGGTCTTCCTCATCAACGACGGCGGATACAACTTCTATGAGGAGAGCGCGAGCGGAATCCCTGTGAAGAATCCGGACAATAACAACAACTACACCTTCGATCCGGATAAGTACGACACCTTGCAAGCACAAGCGGCGCTCGAGGAGTACTTGGAGGAGAACGGCATTACGGCGGAGGAAGGCAGCACGGAGTGGGAGGCTGCGGTTCAGGAATGGGCGATCGGCACCGTCTATTCGGATAAATTCGGCGACACCATCGAAGATACCTACGGCTCGAGCGTGGAAGAAGTCGCGTACTATTGGGCAACGGCAAGCACGCTGCTCTCGCAGTTCACGGCGGAAGCCAAGACGGACTATTTCTCGCAGTACGGCTCCGATCTGCCCGTTCCCACCATTTCGGGCATCACGGCGGTAAAGGGCTCCGCCTTTAAGGCGTCCTCCGAGAGCGTGTCGAAGAGCTACGGCAACGAGTACGACGTTTTGCAAATCGTCATCAACGGGATCGACCCCAAAGCAATCTACAACTTCGGCTTTACCGTGGCGCCCCTTCATTACTATTCCTCGAGTGACTATAACGGAAAGGATTATATCAACGGATTTAACGCGGATACGGGAAACTTCGGACTTCCTTTCAGCGACAGCACCTTTATGACGGACGTCATCAACGCGTCCTCCAAGGTGGGCGTTCCCGTGGGAGCGGGCGTTTACAAGGGCTCCACTTCGGACGGTCGGGACGCCGTCGAGGCGGGAGCGTCGTCCATTTACGACAGAAGCACGAACTATGTGTATTTCCAGCGCAACGAGTATTTCGAGACGGTGGGCAGCGGACTTTCGAATGCAAAAATCAAGTACGTCCGCTACAAAGTCGTCGCCTCCGACCAGATCGTCAATTCCCTCAATACGGGCGAAATCGATTACGGCGAGCCCAACGCGACGCAAGAGATTATCAATATGCTCAACTCCGATAAAATTGCGTACGAGACGGCGCTTACAAACGGCTACGGCTACGTGGGCATCAATGCCCGCTTCGTGCAGGACATCAACGTGCGCCGCGCCATCATTAAAGCGATGGATACGAGCATCATCAAGAACAACTATTACAAGAGTTATTCCGAATATATTTACCGTTCGATGTCCAAAGCCAGTTGGGCGTATCCCGAAGAGGCGGGCGTATATACCGCGGAAGACGGCACGAGCTACCTCTATGACAGTACGGGCACGGAAATTCAGAAGCTCATCAACTCGGTGCAATCTAAGGGCTATTATCTCCAAAACGGCGTTTATACGAACGGCAGCGACACGCTCGATTACAAATTTACGATTGCGGGCGGTTCGACTGACCACCCCGCATATGCGATGTTCCTCAACGCCGCCAAGATTCTGAACGCCTGCACAGGCATCAAGGTGACGGTCGTCACGTCGCAGACGGCGCTCAGCGACCTTACGACGGGGAAACTCGAAGTATGGGCGGCGGCATGGACCTCGACCGTCGATCCCGATATGTATCAGGTCTACCACAAGGATTCCACGGCGTCGAGTACGAAAAACTGGGGTTACGACTATATCAAAGCCGATAAGGAAAAGTACAAAACCGAATGGAACATCATTTCCGACCTGAGTATTCTCATCGACGAAGCGCGCGAGACGAACGATCAAGCTCAACGGAAGGCGATCTATGCGGATGCGCTCGATCTCGTGATGGAGCTGGCGGTCGAATTCCCCACCTATCAGAGAAACGACCTGTTCGCATACAACAAGAACGTGCTCGACAGCAAATCGCTCACGCAAAAGAATGATCTGTCGCCGTATAACGGACTTCTGTCCCATATGTGGGAGATCGATTATAACTAAACGGATTTTTAACGGCAGAGAAAAGACGAGTAGGCTCGTCTTTTCCGCGTAAAGGCGGTTACTATGGATATGCTCAAATACATTGTCAAACGTATTCTCATGGCGCTGCTGATTCTGCTCGGCGTTTCGGTCATCATCTATGCGCTCTCGCGTATGATGCCTACCGACTACGTGGACCAGCAATACGCTTCCGCGCTCTCGCAGGGTACCATGACGCAGGAGGACGTCGACCGTATTAAAGAGATATACGGTTTGAATATGCCGGACGCTTATCTCTCCGTGGAAGTAGGGGAGGGGAGCGATTTCGAGGGCATGACCTTCACGAAAAATACAAAAGTCGATACTTACGAGCGCGTGCAGGATAACGCGTATTCTTACGAACAGTTCTATTCGGGTTCCTACGATTCGGGAAGCTACCGTATCTATCTCGACACGCAGACGGAAAAGGTGGACGGGGATACCGTCTACGTTCCCACGACCTACCGCATTTATCAGGTAAAGGCGCGCGGGACGACCGTAAGCGATGAGGAAGGGGATGGGGATTCGTCCTCTTCCGACTCCGACGAGACGGAGGAAAAGAAGCTCATCACGCTGGACGAAGAACTCACGTTGATGGAAAACGGCACGTATACGGTGGACGAAAACGGCACCGTGCTGCTCACAAGCTCGAAGGGAAGAATTATTTCCGTAGAGATGATTTACCGTGCGGCGAGCGGTGCGGATAAGTTCGGGGCGATTCTTTCAAGCTATTTCAACTGGCTTTGGAATCTCTTGCAGGGCGATCTCGGAATGTCCTTTAAATATAAGCAACCCGTGGGTACCGTCATTGTCAACAACATGGGAATCTCCTTTGCAATCGCCTTTATCGCGACGATCTTGCAGTTCGCGATCGCGATTCCGCTCGGGATCAAGGCGGCGACGCATCAGTACGGGGTTATCGATTACACCGTAACGGTGCTTACCATGATCGGTATAAGCCTTCCCACCTTCTTCCTCGCGGCAATCTTTATCCGTGTGTTCGCGGTCGACCTCGGTTGGTTCGAGGTCGGGGGAATCGCGTCGGGCTCTCTGCCCATGGACGCTACCTGGATCGTACGCCTCGGCGATACCCTCTGGCACATGGTTCTGCCCATGCTCGTGCTCGTCATTCTTTCGGTCGGCTCGCTCATGCGCTACGTGCGTACGAATACGCTCGAAGTGCTCAACGCCGACTATATCCGTACGGCGCGCGCCAAGGGGCTCAGCGAGCACGCGGTCATCTATAAGCACGCTTTCCGCAATACCTTGATACCGCTTGTCACCATGATGGCGGGAATCCTTCCCTCTCTCTTCGGCGGCGCCATGATCACGGAAACGGTCTTCTCGATACCGGGAATCGGAAAGCTCGCATACGACGCTCTGCTCGTTGCGGACGTGCCGTTTATTATGGGTTACAATATGTTCCTCGCCATTATGACGGTGTTGGGAACGCTTTTAAGCGATCTGATGTATGCGGTCGTCGATCCGCGCGTCAAGTTAAAGTAGGAGGGCGATATGGACGAAGAAAAGAAAAACGAATCCGAAGAATTAGAGTCCGAAAAGCCCCTCGAAACGCCCGAAGACGGCGCGGAGAGCGCGGAAGTACCTGCTGCGGACGGACAGTCGCTTACGGCGGAAATCGAACAGAGAACGATGCGTACGCTCTCTCCCGCACGGATTGTAGCCAAGCGTTTCTTCCGCTCGAAGCTCTCGATTACGGGGCTCGTCATTCTCGTGTTCCTGTTTGCGTTCTCCTTTTTGGGGCCGCTCTTCGATTTTCTTCCCTTTGTATGGGGAGAGCAGGAATCCGACTATGAGAATGCCGTTCGCGAAGAATACGCGGTGGAAATCACCGTTACGGGCGACGACGGAGAGGATTATACCGCCTATATCGTCACCTTCTCCGAACCTACGAACTATTTGAAGCCTTCCGCCGTTCACCTTCTGGGGACGGACGACAAGGGCTACGACGTCTTCTCCCGTCTCATGTACGGAGGGCGCATTTCGCTCACGGTCGGCTTCGTCGTCGTGATTTTGGAGACGATTTTCGGGGTCGTGCTCGGCGGTCTGGCGGGATATTTCGGCAAGTGGGTCGATCAGCTCATCATGCGAATCGTCGATATCTTCCAATGCGTGCCTACGATGCCCATGCTCATGATCGTGGGCGTCGCGCTCGAACAGAGCGGATTCGAGGGGATATCCCGACTATATATCATGATGGCAATGCTCACCTTGTTCGGCTGGGCGGGTACGGCGCGGCTTGTCCGCGGGCAGATTCTTTCTCTGCGCGAACAGGATTTCATGATCAGCGCGGAGGCAAGCGGTCTGCCCATACGAAGAAAGATCTTCAAACACCTGATTCCGAACGTCCTGCCGCAGCTCATCGTCTCGATGACGCTGGGGCTCGGAAGCATTATTTTAACGGAAGCGACGCTCGGCTATCTCGGGATAGGACTTCCCACCCAGTACGCAACCTGGGGAAACATGATCAACGCCGCCACCA
The DNA here is from genome assembly GCA_964387225.1 of uncultured Clostridia bacterium. Classification (GTDB taxonomy): domain Bacteria; phylum Bacillota; class Clostridia; order Christensenellales; family Borkfalkiaceae; genus Gallimonas. The sequence goes on from CAYLVU010000008.1 coordinate 20,052, forward strand.
ACAACACGGTGCTTTCGCTCTATCCCAATCTTTGGATTTCTCCCGGAATCTGCATCGTGCTTGCCGTGCTCGGCTTTAACTTTATCGGCGACGGACTTCGCGACGCGTTCGACCCGAAATCGAGGAGATAATAATGAGCGAAGAAAAAAATCAACATTATATCTCGGCGAAGGAATCGCGCAGTATCGCGAAGGAAAACCGCCGGACGATCAAAGAGCTGCAAAAAAAGCGCGCCAAATACAAGCGCGAGGACTATGTAACGCAGATGCGCGACGAGAGGAATATCGTCGAGTTTGAGGATCTTCACACCTATTTTTTCACGGACAACGGGGTTGTAAAGGCGGTAAACGGCGTCTCTTTCAGTATTCCGCAAGGTTCAACCGTCGGCGTCGTGGGCGAAAGCGGCTGCGGCAAATCGGTCACGAGTCTTTCTCTCATGCAACTCGTGCAGGGTCCCATGGGGCAGATCGTGAGCGGCAGCATCCGTTTTCGTTCGCAAGTGCGTACGGCGGTCGGAAAAGAACCGTTGATGACGGAAAAGAAGGACGAAGCGGGGAATCCCGTTTTGGACGGGGACGGCAATCCCGTGCTCGTGCAGGCGGTATCCAAACGCGGTAAGCCGCTCTTTAAGACCACCTACGAAGAACACGAAGAGGTCTTCGACATCGCGAAGATGCCCGTATCCGAGATGACCTCGATCCGCGGCAGAGAAATTGCCATGATCTTTCAGGAGCCCATGACGAGTCTCAACCCCGTGTTCACCGTCGGGTATCAGCTCGACGAGGTGTCCCTGCTTCACATGAACGGGGCAACCAAGGAGTCGGCGAAAAAGAAGAGCCTCGAAATGCTCGAGCTCGTCGGAATCGCCATGCCCGATCACGTCTATAAATCTTATCCGCACCAGCTTTCGGGAGGGATGCGGCAGCGCGTCATGATCGCAATGGCGCTCTGTTGCAATCCCCGCCTCATCATCGCGGACGAGCCCACAACGGCGCTTGATGTCACCATACAGGCGCAGATTCTCGATCTTCTGCGGGAGGTCAAGAAAAAGATCAGCGGCAGCATCATGCTCATCACGCACGATTTGGGCGTAATCGCGGAGATGGTGGACTACGTTGTCGTCATGTACGCGGGGCGCATCGTCGAACAGGGTACGGTGCAGGAGATCTTCAAGAATCCCAAGCATCCTTATACAATCGGTCTGCAAAAGAGCAAGCCCGTCGTGCGGCGCAAGGTTGACAGGCTGTATTCCATTCCCGGGAACGTGCCAAACCCCATCAATATGCCCTCGACGTGTTATTTCCGCGACCGCTGCGATATGCAATGCGCCGAGTGCGGCGGAGAGTATCCGCCCCTTATCGAACTCTCGCCCACCCACCGCGTAGCCTGTTACCGCTGTATGGGGGATAAGGAGGCAAAAGAATGAACCCTTCCGAAAACGAAATGCCGGTTGACGTCCCTTTGAAGACGGCAGAAACGCCCTCGGAGGCGCGGCATCTTCTGGAGGTCAAAAACCTCAAAAAATATTTTCCCATCAAGAAATCCCTCAAAAAGGGAAACAGCGTTTTTCTCAAAGCGGTGGACGGGGTATCCTTTTGCCTCGATCAGGGCAAGACGGTCGGTATCGTCGGAGAATCCGGCTGCGGAAAGACGACGATGGGACGCACGGTTTTGCGCCTTTACGACGTTACGGAGGGGGAAATCCTCTTCGAAGGGCGGGATATCGCCCACCTCAAAGGGGAGACGCTCAGAAAACTCCGTCCCAATTTTCAAATGATCTTTCAGGATCCCTATTCCTCGCTGTCTCCCCGCCTTACCGTGGGAGAGCTCATCGGGGAGGCGGTGCGCGTGCATAACATCGTACCTAAGTCGGAGTATAAGGGCTATATTCTCGACGTCATGAAGAAGTGCGGTTTGCAGGAGCACTATTTCGAGCGTTATCCGCACGAATTTTCGGGCGGTCAGCGGCAGAGAATCTGTATTGCAAAGGCGCTGGCGCTCAAACCCAAGCTCGTCATCTGCGACGAGCCCGTGTCCGCGCTCGACGTTTCCATTCAGGCGCAGGTCATCAATCTCTTTAAGGATTTACAGGAGAGAGACAATCTCGCCTATATCTTCATATCGCACGATCTTTCCGTCGTGGAGCACATCTCGGACGAAGTGGGGGTCATGTATCTGGGGAGCATGGTCGAGTACGGCACGAAGGACGATCTTTTCGACAATCCCATGCACCCCTACACGCAGGCGCTGTTTTCCGCCGTACCCGTGCCCGATCCCGACTATAAAATGAACCGCATTATTCTGGAAGGGGATATTCCCTCTCCCGCCAATCCGCCTTCGGGCTGCAAATTCCATACGCGTTGCAGCAGATGTATGGATATCTGCAAAGAGGTCTCGCCCGTGTTCAAGGACTACGGAAACGGTCATTGCGTCGCCTGCCATCTCTATCCGCAGGAGTGATATGCGAAAAAAAAAGGAAAAATGGGTGGACGACGGGCGCACGATCGCGCCCATGACGGGAGAAGAGCTGCCTCCTTCCCACAAGGCGCTCTATTCGGGAAGGGAGAGAAAGCGCAACCTGAAAAACGGCGGAAAGAGCGACCTGTCGCGCAAGGAACGCCGTGCGCTGACGCGCGGACTGTTCCTCGCCATGCTGCCAAGACTGCTCGTGATTCTGTGTTCTTTTGCAATTATTTTTATCCTGCTGTATTTATGGCTCATTTAAAAGCGCCCGTGGGCGCTTTTGCTCTTCGAAGCGATGTGCTTGACGATTTTCGGTGCGCGTGATATAATAGGTCAAAAAAAGGAGGTTACCATGACGGATCAAATCAAACGCCGCGTACGGTTCTGGTACGGAATCGCGCTCGCCGTTCTTTCCGTAGCGGTCGGCGTCCTTTTTTTGGCAGAGGCGGCGGATATCTATTTCGGCGCGACGGGTCAACCGATTTATACTGCGGAGGACGTGAGCCGTCGGCTCATAGACGTGTGTCTGGCGCCCTTCCTCATTTGGATCGCGGCGATCATCGGCGGATTTGTGCTCTCCGTTGTCTTTCCCGTCAAGGAGAAAATCGTAAACAGACAGGACCCGCGCAAGACCCTGCTCCGCCTTCGCAGACGGGTTTCGCGCGAACAGGGCGAGCCCGAAGATTGGCAGAGGATCCGCAACGCCGAAGCGGTACGAATTGCGATTTGGTGTCTCACGGCGGCGGTAAGTCTCGCGGGTGCGATTTACTGTCTCGTCTATCTCTTTACTTCGGCGCACTTTTCGACGAGCGCTTTCAACAGGGAAGTGCTTGCAATGGTAAAAAACGTATTTCCCTGGGTCGCCGCAGCCGTTCTGTGCAGCTGCGCCGCCGTAACGTACGAGCGGATCGCGGCGAAGCGCGTATTGCCCGCCATGAAGCGCATTGTGGCGGCGGGGCACGCGCCCGTAACGGCGTTCCGGGAGGGAGGGGCGTACGCGCTTTGCCGGAAAGTAAGCGAATCGAAATGGACGAGGATTACGGTCCGTAGCGTTCTGTGCGTCGCGGGAATTACCTTTTTTATTCTCGGCATCGTGAACGGCGGCATTGACGACGTTCTCATCAAGGCAACCAAGATATGCACGGAGTGCATCGGTTTGGGTTAACGGATTGACGGCGATGAAAAAGTTCTTCGGAAAAATCAAAGATTGGTTTGTGCGTCACAAACCTTCGAAGCGCAGGCTCATTCAGGTCTACGCCGCTTTGCTCTACAACGCCAATATCAAGGGCTTTATTTCCGGAGACATTTACACGGGCGCGACGAAGCAGTTCTGCGTTCCGGGGTTAAACTGTTACTCCTGTCCCGGTGCGACGGGCGCGTGTCCCTTGGGGGCGCTGCAAAACGCGCTCGCCTCTTCGGGAACGAAAGCTCCTTTTTACGTTTTGGGGATTCTCATCCTGCTGGGGATTATTTTCGGGCGCACGATCTGCGGATTTCTCTGCCCCGTGGGTCTGGGACAGGAGCTCCTGTATAAGATCAAGACGCCCAAACTGAAAAAGAGCAGGTATACCCGCGTGCTGTCCTATCTGAAATACGTGATCCTTGTCGCGTTCGTCGTGGCGATTCCGCTCATGTATTCGCTCAGCGGCTATACGGTACCCGCATTCTGTAAATACATCTGTCCCGCGGGGACGTTCGGCGGGGCGATCGGGCTGCTCATCAATCCTTCCAATGCGGGGCTCTACGATTTGCTCGGTTCGCTCTTTACCTGGAAGTTCGCCGTTTTGTGCGTGATCGTTGTCGCGAGTATCTTTATTTTCCGCGTATTTTGCCGTTTTCTCTGCCCGCTGGGCGCGATATACGGATTTTTCAGCAAAATCGCTCTGCTCGGGATCAAGCTTGACAAGAATAAGTGTACGAATTGCGGTCTGTGCGTCAACGCCTGCAAAATGGATATCAAAAAAGTGGGCGATCACGAATGTATTCAGTGCGGCGAATGTATCTCCGTGTGCCCCTCGAAAGCGATTTCCTGGAAGGGCTCCAAGCTCTTCCTTCACGTAAACGCCGTCGAGCCCGCCGCGCCCACGGAGGAAAAACCTCTCGGCGCCCTCCTTCAAAACGGCAAAATGCTCAAGGAATCCGCGCCGTCGGCGGCGCTTGCGGAGTCCGTTTCGTTTTCCGAAAGCGCCGCCGAGGCCGAGCCTGCGGCGAAGACCGCCATGAGTGCGGAGGAGATGCGTTACGAGGCGGCGCTCGTGCGCGTGAAGCGCAGAAATTTTTGGTTGCAGGTTGCCGCCGCGATCTTTATGGGATTGACGCTCATCGCGTCTTTCGTATACTATAACTTCATCGACGCGGGCGCGGCGACCGTAGGCAGTCAGGTGGGGAATATCTGTCCCGATTTCACCGTTTCCGTTTACGGCGAGGATCGCGCGGAATATTCGGTGACGGATTCTCGCGGAACGGTCACGGTAATCAATTTCTGGGCGACCTGGTGCGGACCCTGCGTGGCGGAAATTCCCTATTTCGAGGAGCTCAAACAGAAATACGGGGACGAGGTGGAGGTCATCGCCATTCAGGGCGAAGCCGACACGGACGACGTACCCGCCTTTATCGCGGCGCGCGGCTGGGACGAATATGCGATTACGTTTGCGCAGGACAATCTCGACGGACACACCTGTCTGACGTACACTCTTCTCGGCGGAAGATCGACCTGGCCCATGACGTTGGTGCTCGACAAAGACGGAATCATCCGTTATAATTCGTCGGCAAGCATCAAAAACGTCGGGCAACTGGAAGCGCTCATTGCGCCCTATCTTACAAAATAAGCCCGAAAGGGGTGCGTGCTTTCAAGCAACAAAAAAGCTATCGGATGTCCGATAGCTTTTTTTGTTGCAGCCGCGGGGTGTTTTGATTGCACCCGATGCCGCGTATTTCAATGTTCTGTGCGGGCGGCAAACGCGATCAAAAAAGTTAGCCCCCGACGGCTGTCGGGGGCTTCTTCGGTTAGCTCTTGGAGAGGGTCAGTCCGAACGACGCGCTGCTGTCCGTACTGTAATTATCCACACGGAAGACGATCTCGCCCGCCGCGAGGGTGCCGCTCCAGCTTGACGCCTCCGTTGCGATAATCTGTTCGTTATTCAGATATACGGTGAGAAGCGTTATGCTGCTACTTAACGCAAGCGTGTAACTGCCCGTCTCCGAAATCTCCACTTTGACGTAGACGGAGGAGGCTTCGCCGCCGCCGGGGCGCACCGCAACGCTGCCGTTTACGCTTGCGCTTGATCCGTTCCAGGTCATCGCATAGGGATTGCCCGATGCGCCCTCCGCGTATCCGATCGTAATCGTCGCCGTTCCCGCCGTCGTCATCGTTACGGCGAGCGTCGAGCCCGTGATCGTGAGCCCGCCCGCCGGCAGAATGCCCTGCGTATAGGAGCTCGAACCGATCGTGACGGTGACGCCTTCGCCGATGGCGGTGAGCGTCAAAGGTTCGGAAGCGTAGTAGTAGAAGCTCTGTCCTGCGGCAAGCGTCTGCGAATATACGGCGCTCGAGCCGGACGAAATCGCAAGGGAAACGGGATTGTTTGCGCTCCCTTCGGCTTCGGTGATTTCCGCACCGAAGTCAACCGTCGCGGCGCCCCCGATTACCGTGAGGCGGAAGTAGATGACGCCGTTTGCATCCGGTTTGAAGGTTGCTCCGCTTGCGATCTCGGTCCACGTCCCGCTCTCGCCGAGACGGTATTCCACCGTGCACCCGCTTGCAAGAATCGATACCAGGTCGTATTCCGTGGCGGTATGGCTCGTGTTCCAGCTGAGGTCGGTCTTCAAATAGAGCGTGCCGCTGACCGCCGTAAAGACGGTGGGCGAGAGGGGACTCAAAATGCTGTGCGTTTTGGTAAAGTAGAAGTAAGGATCGCTCTCAGTGAGCGCGAGCGGCTGTACGGATGCCGTAACCTCGTCGCCGTTTGCCCCTCCGCTCACAATAATCCAGTAGGTTGTACCCTCGGAGAAGTAACCGGAAGCGGGAACGACGCCCACGGAATAGGCAACCTGACTGGACAGATCGCTTTGGTTGGAGGTGTTTACCGAATAACCCAGTTCTCTGCTGCCTGTTGTGCATACGACCTTGTAATAGCCGCTTTGCGAGGGAGTAAAGGTAAAGTAACCGAGAAGGGGAATGGCGTTGCCGAGCGTGATCGTACCCGTACTGCCGACGGTTACGGGGAGCGGATTGTTGATGCCGCCCTCTTTATCCGCCTCCATCACGCCCATCGTGACCGTAAACGAAGCGGATCCCGCCGCTTCGGCGGTTACGCGTACGTAGAGGGGAGCGCTCAACGTCCATTCAAAGGAGCTTCCGTCGGGAATTTCAATCCATTTCAGGGTCGCCGTACCCGACTCGAAGCGGTAGGCATACAGGCTAAGTCCGCTGCCGTAGTTAAAGGTATAATTCCCCGCCGAGAATGTGAAATACTTGGTTTCGCCCGCTTGGTAGGCATAGGTGTTTGTTCCCGCCGCGCCCGTGATTGCCGTATCTTCGCTCGAACCGGGCTCTACGGGCTCGCCGCGCGTGACGAGCAGGAAGTAATAGTCGTTCGAGGAATAGGAGGGGCACACGATCGAGAAGGTAACGGTGTCGCCTGCCTTAAGATTCCAGGAGTAGGGGAACGCCTTAATTTCGGACGAGGCGCTCTCGAAGGTGCCCGAAAGCCCGAAGGGATCGACGGTATAGTATCCGTCCTGTTTGGCGGTGAGAACAAAGTAAGCGGTCTCGCCTGCCGCGATCTTATAGTCGCCCGCGTCGATCTCGTAGGGATCGTTCTGCGTTCCGCTGCCGAACGAGGGAATATCGAAGTCCGAAGCCTCGATTACAAACGCCAGATAGACGCTTTCGCCCTCCGTAAACGATCTCGTCGTACTCACGGAGAAGGGAATGTTGAGCGAGCTGCGGAAGACGTAGGAGAAGCCTTGCGTGCCCGAATCTTCCCCGTAGGAGGTGTTGTTGACGAGCAGCGTCGCCGCCATGGCAGAAGAGATTTTGTCGCCCGCGTTGGCGCTGTACTTATAATAGATGCGGCTGTTGTCGTAGCTTACCTCAAAGACATATACGCCGCGTTCCGTGATGACGTAGGGATCGCCCTGCGTTCCGCTTCCGCTCCCGGGTTTATTTGCGGCATCGAAGACGATATCGCAGAAATAATCCCCGCCCGTCTTGTATTCGAGCTTAAAGAGATAGGTTTCGCCCTCTTCCAGCGTGCAGTCAACTGTAAAGCCGTTTTCCGTGTTTGCGATCGTGATAGAGGAATCGTCGCCCAGATAGGATACCGACGCCGCCGTCGTGACCGAGGAAATCGTATAGCGTCCGCCGAGAACGGGCGCGACCGTAAAGTAATAACCGTTTTCGCGATGGTCCTTAAGGAGATACGCTGTGCTATTTCCCAAAGAGAGGGTATCGGGATTGCGCCGCGATCCCGCTAAGGCTTCCGTACCGACAACGTTGAACAGGGCTTCCGTTTCCGCACCGTCCCGTGCGGAGAGGGTAAAGTCTACATAGTAGTAGCCTTGGTTGATTTCCTCCTCCGTGGGGGAGGCGGGGAAGTTGCTGACGGGCGTGATTACAAGATTGCTGTCGTCGGACGTCACGCTGATGTCGTATTTTATGTCGCTTACGATGCGGTAATATACCGTTTGTCCCGCCGCGATCTTGCTGTAATGCAGTCCGATTTCGGAGGAGGTATAGGGATCGCTCTGCGTTCCGCTTCCGCCCGTCGCTTCGTACAGCTCGTAGTACCCGCACAGACACAGCCAGCCGTAATCGGAAGAGACGTTTCCAAGCATGAACGCCCAGCTCTTCTCGTTTCTCGAATAGATGGCGTGCAGATAATCGTAGATTTCCCGATTGACGCCGTATACGCCGTCGCTGTTGCTGAGCGCGGCATACTCGTTGACGAAGGTGTTGTAGTACTCGATCCGGTAGGGATGTTCTACGTCGTTTTCGTCCATCTCGTCTGCGGGAGTCGCGTTTACGTAGAGCAGCTGTGCCTCTCCCGCGACGGCGTCGGGGAAGGAAGTTCCGCCGAACACCGCGAGCGGCATGGTGCCCGAAAAGACGGTGACGAGAACGGGACCGTCGAGCTTTCCCACGTGATAGAAGCCGTCGGTCGCGTTATACACGAGCTTCGTGCTGTCGTTCAGTGCGGCAAATTTAAATACGCCCAATCCGTCGGGATAAGCTTCGGCTGCGGTGGCGTGCATTTCGGTGTAGACCGTCTGCTTGACGAGGGGCTCTCCCAGCCGCTCGACGACGACGGTTACCGTCCCCGTCCCACCGTTCTTGATTCCGATGAGGAAATACCAGATATTATTGGAGCGCTCTCCCGTATACCCGCCGCTTCCGTCCGAAATGTAGATCTCGTCTTCCCGAATATTGAATTCGAGATAGAAGTTTAAATCCGTCTCCGAACGGTCGTCGTTTTCGGCGATTTTGCTTGTGATGGTCGTGATCTCGTTTCCGGAATAGTATTCCGCGTAGGTATCAAAGTCGCCCGTGGAGTAAACCGCGTATCTGCCGTCGTATACGGGCGCAAAATCAAGTCTCATCATCTCGCCTGCGGGAACGATGACCGAATATTCCGTCGTCGCGGAGGGGGCGCCCAACCGTATGATCACGTCCTTTCCCGCCGTCTTTGTCGAGACGGCGTTCGTGTCGAACGAGTACGCCGCATAATCGGAGGGGAGGGATACAATTGCAACGTAATAATCCTTTTTATCGAGGTCGGAAAAGGTAACTTTTCCTCCGCCCACGGTAACGCCCGTCGTGCGGTTCGTCTTGACGCCGCCCTCGAGCGTGTAGATTTCTACCGTCACGCCCTGTACGCCCGTCGTACCGTCGGGCAAATATACCGTTACCGTGTAGGTCTCCTTGGCGGGAGTTTCGTCCTCCTGTCCGTCTCCGCAGGCGGCAAAGATTGCCCCTGCAAGGGTCAGGCAGAACAGCACGAATAAAACGGCAATTTTTTTGCCGATCCGACTCATTCTTCAACCTCCGCGGGAGAGATTACGATGGTAATGTTGTTCCCTTCCGCTTCCGTCGTCACGTCGGTGGACACATAGCCCTTGTAATCGGTGGGGAACACCGCCACCGTGACGTGGTAGTTCTTCGTTTCGAGCTCGATGGAAGCTTTTCCGTCCGCGTCGGTATAGGGCGTGATGGTGCAGTTGAATTCGTTGCCGTCCTCGTCCAGTTCGCAGAGTTTGACGCCCGCTCCTTCGACGGGCGTGCCGTTTTCCAGCGTGACCGTCACGTTATAGGTCGTCATGCCGTTATCGCCGCAGGCGGCAAAGATTCCGCACGCGATCACCGCGCAGCAGAGTGCGAGCACAAAACTCAGTTTCTTCCAAATTTTTTTCATGATAGTACCTCCGTTTGTAAATCGATGTGGTGTCTATATTATACCATACCGCAAAAAATGGTGCAAGGAAATTGCGGTTGCAATAATAGTATTTTGCGTATAAATTCTATCAATATGAGCGAACGGGCGTATAATACCGAAAGAGCGCGGCGGCGGGGGAGGGGAAGAGACAGAGAAAAAAAGACGGGCTTTCCTCATGGGAGGAAAGCCCGTCCGAACGGTCATTTTCAGTCTTGGTTTTCCGCGGGAGCCGAATAGGTTCGGTAGAAGCGGCAGAGCATGAGCCATTCGTCTTCGATGAAGGAGGCGTAAGGGTCTGCAAGCCCGCTCTCGCGCTCCACGAAAAGAGTGAGGATCTTGTACAGGGTTTCGTCTACGGGGACGAGCCCGTCGTTTTCCAGTGCGATCGCGAGATAATTCTTCATTGCGTCGGTATAGTCGATATACCAGTCTTCATCGTGCAAGAGTTCCCCGTTTCCGTCGCGGTAGATAAAGCTTGACAGGTTGCTGAAATCAAACGTATTCCAGGTCGCCTGTTCGCGCTTCCATTCTCCCGTCTCTTCGTCCTGAACGAATTCTCCGTTTTCGTCGAAGACGTAATGGAACAGTCTGGTCCCGATCATAGATTGGATGGTATAGTTGCAGTAATCGTTGTAATAGGTAAAATCGGCGTAAATGATGCTGCCGCTCTCCACATCGTGATAGTAGCCGTCCTGCGCGGAAAAGCGGACGTCGCCGACGTTCTTGTTTACCATAATGAGATATTCGTCGTACTGTTCCGCCCACTCCGCGTCGAAGGTGTACTGATTGGTGCAGGCGGTAAGGCATTTCACCTCTTCGCCCTCGTTCGTGATAATCAGTTTGTAAGTGCCGAGCACACCCGAAAGGAAGAAGTCGAGCCGCAGGTAGTACGTCTTTCCCGCTTCGAGTCCGGCGTATATGATGAAATTCGAATCTCCGCCGTCCGCGTCCGTCGCGCTGTATTCTGCGGAGGAAATCATATTGCCGTCTCCGTCGAACAGCCAACCCTCCGTGTAGTCGATCTGTCCGTCGCTGTTTACGTTGTCATAGGACTGGAACTTGTAAACGGCGTTCTCCGCGGGGGTAAACGCATAATAGATTCCTCTCGGGTAGGTGACCTTGGAAATGCTGACCTCGTTGCGTTTGTCCGCGGTGCCGGTGATGATGCCGTTTTCGTCCGTTTCATAGACCGTGTAGGCGTTGAACGGGGCGAGACCGGCGATGGGATCTTCGTCCTGCAAGCAAATATCGCCGTCCGCGTGAGCGGCGCCGTAATGCCTGTAATATTCGCAAAGCTCGAGCCATTCGTCCTCGTAGGCGTCGTGATTTTCGCCGCCGAGATTTTCCGTCAATCTCACGAGCGCCTCTTTCAACTCCTCGGTGACGGGAACAAAGCCGTAAGCGTCCGAATTGGTCGCATAGTTCGCGTAGTCGTAGAGAAGGTCGGTGTCGTCGATCTCGGTTCCGTCGACGGTGTACACGCAATATCCGTAGTAGACGTACTCGAGGATCGACATATTGCTCCAATGGGTGTTCGTGTAGATCATATTCGCAAGAATAACGGGACCGTCCTCCGCGCCGACGTGATAGAAGCCGTCCGCCGAATTGAGGACGGGAGTGATATAATTTTCGTAGCGGGAGCCGTCCTCGGCGAGATCGGTAGAGCACTGATAGCGCACGTCGAGCAGGGCGCCCGCGCTCTCCAGTTCGCTCTGCGCGGCAAAGCGGATGTTGCGTATCTGCACGTCGTCCGTTTCGATCATATCTTCGGGATCGGCGTTGTCCTTCATATAGAGGAAGCCGATTTTATACGTTCCCGCCTTTTCGGGAACGTAGACGTAGCAGGTCGTCCATCCGCGGTTCGCATCCGAAATTCCCGTGAAGGAATTGAGCAGAACGCCGTCCTGTATGACGTAGAGGATATCGTACGAATCCTCCGCAGAGATGAAGTAGTCGAACGCGAGAACGTCGCCCGCCGCCGCTTCGTACGTGAGATAGAAGGTTGCGTAGGAGGAATTCTGGTGCCCTTTGTTGGCGGCGTAGATGTAGGTCTTTCCGTTTGCGTCCGTTCCCGTGAGCCAGGGCCAGGAGTATTCGTCCTCGTCTTCGCCGGAGAACGTCCCCGTAAACGCCGTGCCGTCGTAATTCGTTCCGGCTGCCGCCGCCAGAAGAGTTTCGGAGGAGGGCATGGATACGTCGGGAAGTTCCCGCTCTGTCTCTTCGCCGTCGTCCGATCCGTTATAGTCGGCCTGACCGTAGTCGTCCGCCGTATATTTGCTGAACAGCGCGCGGAACTCCTCCTGCGATTCCGCGCCTACGGATTGATAGCACACCATTCCGTAGCGGTCGATCATGATGCTTACGGGAATGCTGGAAACCCCGAAGTTTTCGCTCAAAGCGACCGAATCGTTTGCGAGATCGAAGGTGTATCCATACTGCGTCTTGAAGGATGCGATCTCCGAATTCAGGTCATAAGAGGAGAGCGCGATGACCGCGACGTCTTCCCGGAATTCCTGATACGCGGCTTCCAGCCCGGGCATTTCGGAAAGGCAGGGTCCGCACCAGGTCGCCCAGAAATTGATGAGCACCGCTTTTTTGCTCTGCAATACCTCGGAGAGGATAAAATATTCTCCGTCCGAAGTCTTCACCGAGAAGTCGTACATGATATCGCCCAAGGCGTACAGATAGTTCGAAGGAATCGCCGTATCGGTGATGACCTGCGAGGACAGCGTAATGGTCACGGGCGTTTTTTCGAGGTCGGTCTTATAGTGCTTATCGGGCTGGGAATAGCCCATGGGGATTCCCGTTAAAACGATGTCGTACTCGCCCGCTGCGGCGCCGATCGTCGCCGTTCCCTTGTTGTTCGTTTCGCCCGAGCCCGCAAGAGAGTCTCCGTCGTACAGGGAGACGGTTACGTTTGCAAGGCTGGTTCCGCCCAACGATTTTACCGTCACCGAATAGCCGTCCGTGTCGTCGCCGCCGCCCGAGCAAGCCGCAACCGGCAGGATCAGGGTCAGCGCGAGCAGGACGGATAAGAAGACGCTAAAAATTTTCTTCATAATTTCCTCCGCCGAATACTTCCTTTTGTGTGCCCGCCGTTCGCGGGCGTACCATACTTATTTTATCATGACCTTTTTAAAATGGCAAGCGTTATACGGACGATAATTTGCGAAAATAGTATAAAAAAATACAAAAGCGCATATAAACGCAGATAATGAATAAAAAAGGGGGTGTTATATATTCGTTTATACATAATATATTCACAACATATTCACAACCGACAAAACCCCGTTTCGACGGATTGCGACAAACCGTGAAAATACAGTTGACGAAAAATTAATTTTCGGTTATAATAAAAGGGTAGTTTTTCAATACTGTCGTGAAAGGATATCGCGTAACAAACAGGAGAAAGAAAAGCATGGCGGAAGACAGGCAGACGAATCAGGAGAAGGAAGGCATCACAGTGGGCGAGATTTGCCGCATGATCGGCAAAAGAATATGGCTTGTGCTGGGAATATCCGTACTCGTCGCGGCGCTCGTCGCGCTCGTCGTCGTATTTGCGCTCAATCCCAAGAAAACGACTTATACAATGGAATTCAGACTGCTGTTCCCTGCGAGCGACACGGTGAAGTACGCCGACGGCGCGCCCTTTTATTACGACGAAATTATCTCCGAAAAGCGGGTTTTGGCAGCGAGGGACAGCGACGAGGCGTTTGCTTCGGTGGACGCCGAGTCGATGATCAAGAACGACGACATCTCGATTAAACAAATTACCGTGACGAGCACGACGGGCTCGGGCACGGAAATCAAGGTGAACGCCTATTCGATCACCGTAAGCGGACGGTACTTCAAAAACGCCGCTCAGGCGGAAGATTTTATCGCGGCTCTTGCGGAGGTTTCCGTCGACGCGATAAAGGAAAACGCGGAAAACATCGATTACACCATCGAGGAAAGCGTATTTCACGGCTCCTCGCTGGAGGAGAGGATCTCGCTGTTGACGACGCAGAAGGAGCTGCTCGCAAGCTGCTACGAAACCTGGATCGAAATTTATTCTTCGGAATACGTCGTAGAGGGGAGAACACTTCAAAATTACCTCTCCGAGCTGAACTCCGTCTACGGGACAAGCGCGCAGACGAGATTGGAGGATCTTTTCAATACGAACGGCTTTGCTCAGCTCGATATCGTCGGCTACGACACGCTGGAAGAGGCTGTCGCGGTCAGAACGGCGGAGCTCGCCCGCGAACGGGATCTCAATACCTCCATCATAGAGGCGCTCAAAGAGCAGTTGAAGGATTTGCCCGGCACTTCGGGCGACTATCAGAGCATCAGCGAGAAAATCGCGGACTATACCGTGCGCAACGGCGAGATCGATTCTTTCATCGGCGCGGACGGGGTCGAGGGAACGCTCACCGCCGCGAACGCGCAAACGTTTATCGAAACGCTCGACGCGCAGTACGAACGGCTGCAAGCCGCCCCGTTGACTGCGCAGAAAGTCTCTTCCTCCCTGTACAATCAGAATACGGTCGCCGTATTCGATACGAAATCCGCCGTCACTTCGGGGGATATCTCCGTCACGGTTGCCGCGGTCGGCGGCTTCTTGGTTGCGTTCGTGGTATGCGCCGTCGCCGTGTGCATCGCAGAGCGAAGGAAACAGAAGCGCGGGACCTCCCCTGCGCCGGAGGAGGCACGGGAGTCCTCCGCACCGGGAGAGAGCGGGGATGAGGAAGTTTCCGAATAACTTACGGGACTCCGCGTTCGGGCGGGGTCTTTTCTTTGAAAAACGGTAAGGAGAAGACGTCTCTATGTATTACGTCTATCTGCTCGAATGTCGCGACGGAACGCTGTATACGGGATTTACGACCGATCTCAGGCGGCGCGTCGGTGCGCACAATACGGGGAAAGGGGCGAAATATACGCGCAGCCGTTTGCCCGTTACGCTGGTTTATTACGAGGAATATGAAACGGAGCACGAGGCTCTCAGCCGCGAATGGAAAATCAAGCGCCTCTCGCGGACGGAAAAGCTGCGGCTCATAGGAGGGATTTCATGAAAAAAATTCTTATGATCGCTACGGGCGGCACGATCGCCTCCAAGGAAACGGGGGCGGGTCTTGCTCCCGCAATTTCCGCGGAGGAACTCCTGTCCTTTGTGCCCGAGATCGCCCATTTTTGCAAGGTGGACGCGGTTTGCCCGTTTAATCTCGACAGCACGAACGTGTATTCGAAACATTGGCTCGAGCTCGAACAAATCATCGAAGAGAATTACGGCAGGTACGACGGCTTCGTTGTGACGCACGGCACGGATACCATGGCTTATACGGCGGCGGCGCTCAGCTATCTCGTGCAAAATTCCCCCAAGCCCGTCGTGCTTACCGGCTCGCAGAAGTCGGTGTATCTGCGGGATACGGACGCGCGCAGAAATCTTGCCGACGCGTTCGCGTTCTGTGCGGACGACAGGGCGGGGGGAATTCACGTCGTCTTCGACGGAAGCGCGATTCTCGGCACGCGCGCGAAAAAGACGAGAACGCGCAGCTTCAACGCGTTTTCCGGAATCGATTATCCCGATACGGCAATCATACGGGACGGGGTTCCCGTGTACTATCTCAACGAAAAACCGCAGGGCATGCCCCGATTTTTCCGTAAAATGAACGGCAATGTGTTCGTGTTGAAGATGATTCCGGGATTGAAAAGCGATATCTTCGATTACCTCGATAAAACCTGCGACGGGCTTATTATCGAGTCCTTCGGCGCGGGCGGGCTGCCCGATTACGAGAACGACGCCTTTTTCTCCCGATTAAGAGGGTTTATCCGAAAGGGCGGCACGGTCGTCTGTACGACGCAGGTCGAGCGGGAGGGGAGTGCTCTCGACAAGTACGAGGTCGGCAGAAAGCTGCTCGCCTGCGGCGATGTTTTGGAGGCGCGCAGCATGACGTTGGAGGCGGCGGTCGCCAAACTTATGTGGGCGCTGGAATACGGCGGCGCGGCAGGGGTGAGAGAACTGTTTCTGACGCCCGTCCAGCACGACATTTTTTGAATTTTTACGTGCGGAAGGATGAAAAGCGCGGAAAGACCCCGCCCCGACAAGGAGTACGGGGCGGGGTCTTGAGCGGTCCATAAAACGGTTGACATCGATTTTGAGAAGTGTTACAATGGAACGGTAAATGATTCACATCAAACCGAAAAAACGCCTCGGCGTGTGGCGCTCTCTCACGCTCGGCTATCTCGCGATCATTCTGTTGGGAAGCGCGCTGCTTTCCCTGCCCTGCGCTACGGCGGAAGGGCAGGAAACTTCCTATTTGAACGCGCTCTTTACGGCGACCTCCGCAACCTGCGTCACGGGGCTTGTGCCCTACGATACGGCGGTGCATTGGAGCGCTTTCGGACAGGTCGTCATTCTTCTCATGATCCAAATCGGCGGCGTGGGCTTTATGACCTTCGTCTCCGTTCTGCTCTTCGCCGTGCGGGGAATGGGCGTCTCCGAAAGAAAGGCGATGACGCAGACGTACGGCGGGCGTATTGCGGGTGTCCGCAAGCTCTTGCGGCGCATCATTGCGGGTACGCTTCTTGCGGAAGGGGTGGGGGCGGCGCTTTTATCCATCCGCTTCGTCTCCGATTTCGGTGCGGGCAGGGGAATCTGGATCGCCGTTTTTTCGTCGGTCTCCGCGTTCTGCAACGCGGGATTCGATCTCATGGGAACCGCCTCGGCGCCCTTCGTCTCCTTCGGCGCATACGCGACCGATCCGCTCGTCTCTCTCGTGCTCTCCTTCCTCATCATTTTCGGGGGACTGGGATTCGTCGTGTGGAGCGACGTAATCGATTGCAGATTCAACGTCAAAAAATTCCAGCTGTTTACCAAAGTTGTACTGCTGGTAAGCGGAATCCTGCTCGTGCTCTCCACCGGTCTCTACCTGCTCTTCGAATGGGATAATCCCTCCTATACGGGCTATCATTTCGGACAGAAGTTGCTCTGCTCCTTCTTCAACGCGTCCACGGCGCGGACGGCGGGGTTTTTCACGACGGATCCCGCGACCCTTTCGGACAGCGGATACCTGTTGACCGTCATACTCATGTTTATCGGCGGCAGCTCCGGTTCGACGGCGGGCGGCATTAAGGTGAGTACCTTTGCGGTCATCGTCATGGGCATGGTCTCCGCCTTCCGCGGCAGTCGGGACATCAATATCGGGAAGAGACGGTTGGAACGCGGTCTCGTATCGCAGGCGCTCGCCATTTTCGCGGCGTATCTCATGATGGTCCTTGTCGGAACCCTCGTGATCTGCGCGGTCGAGCCGGCGTCCTTTCAGAAGGTGCTGTTCGAGACGGTTTCGGCGCTCGGTACGGTCGGGCTGAGCCTTTCGTTGACTCCCTCGCTCACGATTCTGTCGCGGATTATTCTCATTCTGCTCATGTATCTCGGCAGAGTGGGGGTGCTCACGTTTGCGCTTTCTCTCAGGAAAAAAGCGGAAACGGCGGGAGTGCGCAAGCCCGTCGCCACGCTCTATATCGGATAAACTTATCGGGAGGACGATGATGAAATCGATACTTTTGATCGGAATGGGAAAATTCGGCTGTACGCTGGGGGAAAAACTCCTCGGCATGGGCGACGACGTTATGATCGTCGATAAAAACGAAGACGCCGTAAATTCGCTTGCGGGCAAATACGATAACGCCCTGATTGCAAACTGTATGGTGCTCGACAATCTCGAACAGCTCGACATTCCCGCGTTCGACGTCTGTATTGTCGCGATCGGAGACGATTTTCAAAGCTCGCTTGAAATCACCTCCAACCTGAAGGATTTGGGCGCCAAATACGTTATTTCCCGCGCGACGACGCAGATCCAGCGCAAATTTCTGATGCGCGTGGGCGCGGACGAGGTGATTTATCCCGACTGGGATATCGCCGAAAAGCTCGCGGTCAAACTCAATTCGGAAAACGTGATCAACTATATCGATCTCGACGCGGTATTTTCCATTTTCGAGATCGCCGTACCCGCAAAATGGATCAAAAAGAAACTCATCGACATCAACCCGCGCGTCAAGTTCGGCATGAACATTCTCACCGTCAAAAAGGGCACGGAGATGATCACGAATATCGACGGGAATTACGTCTTCGAAGAGGGGGATCAGGTGCTCGTCTTCGGCAATTCCGACCGCATCCTCGCATTTGTCAACAAACAAAAAAAGAAATAACGGCAAACGTTAAAAATGCGTCCCGCGACATATGCCGCGGGACGCATTTTATCGATGAATTTGCCGTTAAGCTTTGTTTGCGGAGCCGAGAACGTCCACGATTTTGTGTTTGACCATCTCTTTCATGTTCGTGCGCGCGTCGGTGAGATACTGACGGGGATCGAAGTGATCGGGATGTTCTGCGAGGTGTTTTCTGATCGCCGCGGTGAAGGCAACGCGCAGGTCGGAGTCGATATTGATTTTGCAGACTGCGAGTTTCGCGGCCTTTTTCAGCTCGCTCTCCGGAATACCGATCGCGTTGGGCATGGAACCGCCGAATTCGTTGATGACCGCGACCTGATCCTGCGGAACCGAGGACGCGCCGTGAAGCACGATGGGGAAGCCGGGAAGACGGCGCCCGATCTCTTCGAGAATGTCGATGCGCAGTTTGGGATTCTGTCCGGGCTTGAACTTGTAAGCGCCGTGCGAGGTGCCGATCGCGATCGCAAGGGAGTCGATGCCCGTGCGGGAGGTGAACTCGTCCACTTCGTCGGGAGAGGTGAACATCGCGTCGTGCGCTTCCACCTTTACGTCGTCCTCGATGCCGGCGAGCTTACCGAGCTCCGCTTCGACGACGACGCCGTGCGCGTGCGCGTATTCCACGACCTTTTTCGTGAGGGAGATATTTTCTTCCCAGGGCTTCGAGGAAGCGTCGATCATGACGGAGGTGAAGCCTACGTCGATGCAGTCTTTGCAGATTTCGAAATCCGCGCCGTGGTCGAGGTGCATGGCGATGGGAATATCGGTCGTTTCGGCAGCCGCCTGCACGAGGTGGCGCAGATATACGGGATTGGCATACTTTCTCGCGCCTGCGGAGACTTGCAGAATTACGGGGGAACGGCACTCGTTTGCGGCTTCCACAATCGCCTGAATCATTTCCATATTGTTTACGTTGAACGCGCCTACGGCGTAACCGCCCTCATAGGCCTTCGCAAACATTTCCTTGGTTGTTACTAAGGGCATAAAAAATCCTCCGAAGAATGTTTTTCCATAGTATAAAACATTTTTTCGGAAAATGCAAGGGAGTTTGAAAAATTCGGGAGAAAATTCTTGCGCCGTCCGCAAACGGCGGAAGGAAAATTTTAAAAAAATGTTGACAAACGGAAAAAAGTGCGTTACAATTACGGGAGATAAGATAAGCGGCGGAAAGACCGCACGCAAAAAAACCGGAGGAATTTTATAATGGCAAACGTTAGAGTAGCAATCAACGGATTCGGACGCATCGGACGTCTCGCGTTCCGTCAGATGTTCGGAGCGGCGGGTTACGAGATCGTCGCAATCAACGATCTGACGAGCCCTAAGATGCTTGCGCATCTTCTCAAGTACGATTCTGCGCAGGGCAGATACGAGCACGCCGACACCGTAACGGCGGACGACGAGGCGGGTACCATCACCGTCTGCGGCAAGACGATTAAGATCTATGCCGAAAAGAACGCGGCAGATCTTCCCTGGAAGGAAGTCGGCGTAGACGTCGTTCTCGAATGTACGGGCTTCTACACGTCCAAGGCGAAGGCGCAGGCTCATATCGACGCCGGCGCCAAGAAAGTCGTTATTTCCGCTCCCGCGGGCAACGACCTTCCCACGATCGTGTACGGCGTAAACGAAAAGACGCTCACGAAGGATGATACGATTATTTCCGCGGCTTCCTGCACGACCAACTGTCTTGCTCCCATGGCGAACGCGCTCAACAACGCGTATCCCATCGTTTCGGGCATCATGACCACCGTTCACGCGTTTACGGGCGACCAGATGGTTCTCGACGGACCTCACCGCAAAGGCGATCTCCGCCGCGCGCGCGCCGCTGCCGTTAACATCGTTCCCAACTCGACGGGCGCCGCAAAGGCGATCGGGCTCGTGATTCCCGCACTCAACGGCAAACTCATCGGTTCCGCTCAGCGCGTTCCCGTTCCCACCGGCTCGACGACCATTCTCGTCGCGGTCGTTAAGGGCAAGGACGTTACGAAGGCGAGCATCAACGCGGCGATGAAGGCTGCTTCTTCCGCGTCCTTCGGCTATACCGAGGAAGAGCTCGTTTCCTCCGATATCATCGGTATCACCTACGGCTCGCTGTTCGATGCGACCCAGACGATGGTCACCAACATCGACGACGACACCTATCAGGTTCAGGTCGTTTCCTGGTACGATAACGAAAACTCCTATACGAGCCAGATGGTTCGTACCATCAAGTACTTCGCAGAGCTTTAATCCGAAGACACAAAAGCCTGTCCCAACAAGCGGGACGGGCTTTTTTCTTTGCCTTTTCGTCCGCCGAAGGGAAAGGAGCGGCGCAGGCATACCGAAAGGCGGCTTTGCATAAACTGTTAGAAGTATGGGACTTATTGCGGAAATCAGTCGTGCGCTCGGAGCGGAGGAAATTTCGCTCATGCGGGTGCAGTATACCGTGATCGACGGGAGGGGCGGTTACTTTCAGGGTGTGAAGAGGATCGTCGAGTTTTCCGACAGGGTCATCGTATTTAAGGGCAGGAAGGGGGCGATCAGGGTGGAAGGCGAAAATCTTGCGTTGGGCAAATATTTTGACGGCGACGCCGTCGTGTTGGGAAACATCACGGGGACGCGGCGATGCGATTGAAGGGATTTCCGTTCGGCAGAAGCGAATTCCGCGTCGAAAGTCTGAGCGCGCACCGCGTTCCCGATAAGCTGCGGGAGGCGGGTATTTTCGTATACTCCGCCGAAAGCGCGCAAAAAAACGTTATAAACGTGCAAGTGGGACGCAAAGATGCAAAAAAAGTTTTTGCAATTTTGCGCGGTTCGTGTTATAATGTAAAAAAAGTGCGCTCCCGCGGTTTGGCGCGGGTCGCCGACGGGCTGAAAAAATCGGCGGGCGCCGTTGCAGGCATTTTGCTGTTTACGGGCGCCGTGCTCTTTTGCGAGGGGCGGGTTCTGAAAATCGAAGTGACGGGAAGCGGGGCATACTACGAGCAGGAAATACTGAGCCTGCTTTCCGAAAACGGAATCGGCGCGTTTTCCGCTCTGCCCGAGGATACGGCAAAGTTGACCGCCGAAATTCTATCCCTGCCCCGCGTCAGTTTTTGTTCGGTTTCGAACGGCGGGGGGATCCTCACCGTAACGGTGGAGACGGAGGACGACGCCGCTCCCGTAAAGAGGGAACCCTTGATCGCGCCGATTGACGGCGTCGTGAAGGAGATCGTCGTCGTGCGCGGCGCGGCTCTCGTGAGCGAGGGAGACAGCGTGCGCGCGGGGGATACCCTCGTGTCCAACCTCGTCGCGTTCGGCAAAAAGGAACGGGAGGTCGTCGTGATCGCCCGCGTAAAACTGCAATATCCCTTTTCGGCGGTATACGCGCTGAATGAGGAGGCTGCCGTTTTGCAGGCGGCGCTCGACTTTGGAGAGCTCGGGGAAATCAATACGGAAGTTACAGCGGAAGGCGTACGCGTTTACGGTACGGCGACGGTTGCGGCGGCGGTCAATCTGTCGTAGAACGGAGGAAGATTACGGAATATTCGGTTACGGTGGAAACGGGGAGCTTGGACAAGCTTCAAAAGGTGCTCGGGGTTTTCGACGATAATTTACAGACGATTGCGCGCGAGCTGGCAATCGCGTTTCGCGTGGAGCGGACGGCGATCCAGCTCATCGGCGAGGAGGAGAACGTAAAAACGGGCGCCGAGGTCGTGAAGAGCCTTCTCCTTATCGCGGAGGCGGGGGAGAATATCGACAGGGGAAATCTTTCCTACTGTATCGAGCTTGCGCGCGAGGGACGCGCGGAAGATATTGCGGGCGTCATGAAGGACGTGGTGGCGGTTTCCTCCAAGGGGAAGCCCGTCAAATGCAAGACGGTGGGACAGAAAGAGTACGTCGCGGCAATCCGCAAGAACACGGTGACGTTCGGCGTGGGACCTGCGGGAACGGGCAAGACCTATCTTGCCGTCTGTCTTGCGGTCGCCTCGTACAAGAGCAAGGAAACGGAAAAAATCATACTCACGCGCCCTGCGGTCGAGGCGGGCGAAAAGCTGGGATTCCTCCCCGGAGATTTGCAGACGAAGGTCGATCCCTATCTGCGCCCCCTCTACGACGCGTTGCAGGAGATGTTCGGACAGGAAATCTATCAGAAGCTCATGGAAAAGGGGGCGATCGAGGTCGCTCCGCTCGCGTATATGCGCGGCAGAACCCTTTCGAACGCCTTCGTGATTTTGGACGAAGCGCAGAATGCGACCCGTGAGCAGATGAAAATGTTTTTGACGAGGCTGGGAGAGGACAGCCGCATGGTCGTGACGGGCGATCTCACCCAGACCGATCTGCCCGAAGGAAAGACGAGCGGGCTCAAACAGGCGGTCTCGATTTTGAAGGGCGTGGAGGGAATCGCGATCTGTCATCTGTCGGATAAAGACGTCGTGCGTCACCCGCTCGTCACCAAAATCGTGCGCGCCTACGAGCGCGACGAAAGCAAAAGAAAGGACAGGAGGTCGTAAACGGACATATGAAACCTGCAGAAGATAAAGGAAAACGGATCGGAAAGCGGCGGCTCGTGGGAAGCGCGTTTATTTTCGCGCTCTGCTATATCGTGCTCATCGTGTTTGTTCTCGTCATGATCGTCTTAACGCACGGCGCCGGATGGACAACCTACTTTTCGGAGAACGTGTCGCGCGTCCTCACGCTTTTCGTGAGCAGTTTCTTCCTGTACTGTATCGTCTATTATTACTTCTACTTCGAAGACAGGGACTTTTTTCGGAAGGCGCGCAATATTTTTCTCGTGTTTTCCGTTCTTACGCTCTCTGTTTTGCTCTGTTTCGTCGTGGGCAAGTACCTGAACATCTACGCCCGTCCCACGGCGATGCTTGCGCTCATATTCGTCTTTTTGTTCAACCGCCGCGAGACGGTGCTGCTCAATTTCGTCTTTGCCATGCTCATGTTCGTCATCGACGTTTATACGCAGGAATTTATCTCCTTCGATGCGGACAACGCGCCCTATTTTACGCTGTTGCTCTCCTTCGTGTGCGGCACGTTCGGCATTTTTGCGGCGGGTAAAGTCAAGACGCGCGGAGGAGTGCTTCTCACGGGCTGCATTATTGCAATTCCCACCGTATTCCTCGTGCTTCTTTTAAAACTCCCCACGGCTTATTCCAACTGGATCGATATCGTCGCTTCCGTCGGGTATTCGGTTCTGGGCTGTATTCTCTCCGCCGTGATTGCTCTGGCGGCTCTGCCCATTTTCGAGTCGGCGTTCAACAAGCTTACGGCGTTCCGTCTCAGGGAGCTTACGTCTACCAACGCGCCCATTCTCGCGCGGCTCAAACGCGAGGCTGCCGGAACGTTTAACCATTCTTTGATCGTGGCGCATCTTGCCGAAACCTGCGCCGTCGCCATCGGAGAAAACGCCGAACTGGCGCGCGCGGCGGGATATTACCACGACGTCGGAAAACTGAAACAGCCCGACTGTTTTACGGAAAATCAGGGCGAATACAACGTGCACGACGAACTCACGCCCGAGCTTTCCGCCGACATCATCCGTTCGCACGCGAAGGACGGCTACGACCTTTTAACGGCGGCGCACCTGCCCGAGATCATCGCGGACGTGGCGCGCGAGCACCACGGGACGCTCCCCATCAAATATTTTTACAACAAGGCGGTCAAGCTCTCGGGCGAGGACGTGGATATCAAAGACTATTCCTATCCCGGTCCGACGCCGCGCACCAAGATCGCCGCGATCGTGATGATCGCAGACGCCGCCGAGGCGGCGTCGCGCGCCCTTCAAGACCGCTCCCCGCAAAACGTGGAGAAGATCGTGCGCGGGATTATCGAGGAGAGAATGGACCTCGATCAGTTTACCGAATGTAACATAACTTTCCGCGAACTCACCACCATCAAAGAGACGCTCGTAGAGGCGCTTTCGGGCGTGCATCATCACAGGGTGCAATATCCCGCAATCCGCTTCAACCGTGACCATCAGGCGGTTACGGACGAGGAGCAAAGAGATGGCGAGTGAGTTTGTACTGGACGCGGAAGCGCTCGGCGAAGAGGAAAAAGTCCGTCTTTCCTCCGCGCTGACGGGACTTGCGGAGGGGGACGCGCCCCTTCTTTTCGAGATATTGATCGTCTCCGAAAATGAAATACGCGATCTCAACCGAAGAGAACGCGGGGTGGATTCGGTCACGGACGTTTTGAGCTTTCCCTCCATGGCGGATATCAAGGGAAGACCCGTTCTCTCGGACGAGCACGGAGAGGAGCTCGACGAAGAGGGAAGGCTGTTTATGGGCAGCGTCGTCGTGTGCGAAAAGCGCGCCCGCGAGCAGGCGGAAGAGTACGGGCACGGCTATGAGCGGGAGCTCAACTATCTCGCGGTGCACGGAATTCTGCACTGTCTCGGTTACGATCACGAGACCGAAGCGGAACGGGCGGAAATGCGCGCGAAAGAAGAAGAGGTCATGGTGAAAATGAAGCTTACGAGGAAAGCATGAAGAGCGGAACGGTCGCCGTTATCGGCAAAGCGAACGCGGGCAAGAGCACGCTTATCAACGTCTTGGTGGGGGAAAAAGTCGCAATCGTCTCTCCCAAACCGCAGACGACGCGGGACAGAATTTTAGGGATACTCAATCGGGAGGACGCGCAGATCGTTTTTGCGGACACGCCCGGGATTTACCGACAGCGGAACGCGCTGACGGAATGGATGATGAAGACCACGGAGGCGACTTCGAGGGACGTGGACGTGCTGTTATACGTGCACGACGGGCACGCGGGACTCAAAGAGGACGATGTGGCGCTCATGAAGAAGTACACCGCCCTCGGGATTCCCGCCCTGATCGCCTATACCAAAATCGATATCATGCCCGCGGAAAAAATTCCCGCCGACGTCAAGGCGCTCTGCAAAGGCGGAGTGGACGCGGACGTTTATCCGGTTTCCGCGCGCAAGGGGAAAAATTTGCGCGCGCTCGAGGATGCGCTCGTGGCGCTTCTGCCCGAGGGGGAGCGGTTATTCCCCGAGGACGTCGTATCCGACCGCAGCGAAAAATTCATGATCTCCGAGATCATGCGGGAAAAGATTCTTCTCAAATACGAGAAGGAGATTCCGCACGGGGCGGCAATCGTCGTGAACGTATTTAAAAAGCGGGAAAACGGCGTTTACGAAATCAGTTTAGATATCGTCTGCGAAAAGAAAAATCACAAGGCGATTCTCATAGGAAAGCAGGGGAAGGCGCTCAAAGAGACCGCCTCGTTTGCCCGGCAAGACATGGAAAAGTTCTTGGGGGCGAAGGTGTTCCTCACCGTATTCGTCAAGGTCAAAGAGGACTGGCGGGACCGCAGCGGGCTCATTCGGGAGTTCGGCTACGGCACGGAGGAATAAATCCCGTCCTCCTTCCCATACTGTTTACGGAGGGGTGATATGGATCGGGAAGGAAAGGACGGAAAATCCGCGCGGGAGATCGCGTGGGAGCTCTTCGAAAAGACGGGCGATTTCAATTACTATATGCTGTATAAGCGGCTTTAAGGAAGAACATGGAATTTAAGGCGGACGCGCTCCTTTTACGAGCGGTCGATTACGGCGAAAACGACAAAGTGGTAACTCTCTTCACGGCGGAACGCGGAAAACTGTGCGCGGGTATGAAGGGGGTAAAAAAGGCGGGGGCGAAACTGCGGTTTGCGGCTCAGCCTTTTTGTTTTGCCGAATATGTTCTCGTCGAGCGTTCGGGGCGGTATACCGTGACGGGCGCCTCTCTCTACGACGGGTTTTATTCCCTCCGCGAGGACGTCGGAAAATTTTACGCCGCCTCCTCCGTCACGGAGACGTGCGACAAACTCATGTACGAAGGAATGGTAAACGGCGAGCTGCTCGTCTCGGCGGTCAAGGCGCTTGCCGATATCGCCCGAAGAGAGCCCTCCGCCGTGCTCGTCCGTTTTTTGATCGGCGCGCTTGCGCTTGCGGGATACCCCGTGGAGGCGGACGCGTGTCCCGTCTGCGGCAAGCCGCTCTCGGGCAGAATGGCGTTCGACATGGAGACGGGCGCGTTCCTCTGCAACGGCTGCGGCGGGAGCGTGCCGGCAAGCGAGAGCACCTATCGCGCGGTGCGCGCCGCGCTCGGCGGGGGAGAGGGGAGCGAGGACGGCAATCTGCGCGCTCTTCGGCTATTAAGGACGTACTTCGAGTACAAGACGGATTCGCCGCTTAAATCGCTCGAAGAGTATCTGGCGCTGTAATTCTTGACATCGGCGGGGAAAGAGACTATAATTTTTCGGAAAAGCGCTTTGGGAGAAAATATGTCGGTTAACGAAAATTTACGCTTTGACGTTCTCATTGTCGGCGCGGGGGTTGCGGGTCTTAGCTGCGCCCTTCATCTGGACGGCGGAAAGAGAGCGCTCGTCGTCTCGAAGGGCGGGCTCAGGGAGAGCGACTCTTTTTTGGCGCAGGGCGGAATCTGCGTGCTCAGAGACAGGGGAGATTTCAACGGCTATTTCGAGGATACCATGCGCGCGGGGCATTACGAGAACAATCCGGACGCCGTGCGCTGCATGATCAAAAACTCCCGCGCCACAATCGATTATCTCATTTCTTCGGGCGTGCGGTTCGCGCGGGAAGCGGACGGCTCGCTCTCCTATACGCGGGAGGGCGCCCATTCCCGGCCGCGCATCGTCTTTCACGAGGACTGCACGGGCAAGGAGATCGCCTCCTGTCTTTTGCGGCGGGCGGAGAAGCTTGAAAACGTCGTCTTCCGTCCCGATACGACCATGATAGATCTCATCTGCGACGACAGGAACACCCGCTGCTTCGGCGCGGTACTCAGGGACAACAGGACGGGAGAGCTGTATCCCGTATATGCGGAAAACACGGTGCTTGCGACGGGCGGGATCGGCGGGCTCTACCGCTATTCCACGAATTTCCGTATTTTGACGGGGGACGGTCTTGCCGTGTGTCTCCGTCACGGGGTCGCCGTCGATCATGCGGATTACATACAAATTCATCCCACCACGCTCTACACGGGAAAGCGCGGCAGAAGATTTCTCATCTCCGAATCGGTGCGGGGCGAGGGCGCCCATCTCATCGACGGAAAGGGAGAGCGGTTTGTGGACGAGCTGCTGCCCCGCGACGTCGTAACGGCGGCGATCCGCGGGAAGATGGCGGAGGAGGGAAGCGAATACGTGCGCCTCGATCTCCGTCCCGTCGGCAGGGAGACGCTCGAGCGTCATTTCCCGGGGATTGTGAAGAGATGCCTTCAAGAGGGCTACGACGTCAGCCGCGAGCCGGTGCCCGTCGTCCCCGCCCAGCACTATTTTATGGGCGGAATCAGAAGCGATCTTTCGGGCAGAACGACCATGAAAAACCTATACGCCGTCGGCGAGACGTGCTGCAACGGCGTTCACGGCAAGAACAGGCTCGCCTCCAACTCTCTGTTGGAATCGATCATCTTTGCGGAGCGCGCCGCGCTCGATATCGGCAGAACGGAGGCGCCTGCGGGGGAGCCGCCCGCAGTCGATCTTGCGCGCTACGAGCCCTACCGCGCGCTCGCCGAAAAATATAAAAAAACCGTATTAAAGGAGATCGGTCATGAAAAATAACGCCGTAACGGGAAAACTGCATTGGGACGAGGGAATTTTGCGCGCGCTCAGAGAAGACATTCCCTGGGAGGACGTCTCCGCCAACGCCGTCGTCGGCGAAGACGCGCGCGGCAGAGCGGAGCTCATCTGCAAGCAGGACGGCGTGATCGCGGGGCTTCCCGTCTTCGCGCGCACGTTCGAGCTTTTGGACGAAACCGCCGAAACGGAATTTTACACGGAAGAGGGAAGGGAAGTGACGAAAGGACAGCTTCTCGCCCGCGTGACGGGAAATATCCGCGCGATTCTTTCGGGCGAGCGGACCGCGCTCAATTTTTTACAGCGCATGAGCGGGATCGCCACCTATACCCGCCGCACGGCGGAGCTTTTAGAGGGCACGCACACCAAGCTGCTCGATACCCGCAAGACGACGCCCGGACTGCGGATTTTTGAAAAATACGCCGTAAAGACGGGCGGCGGAAACAATCACCGCTTCAATCTGTCGGACGGCGTGCTGCTCAAAGACAACCATATCGGCGCGGCGGGCGGCGTGCGGCAGGCGATTGAGGCGGCGCGCGCGTACGCGCCATTCGTGCGCAAGATCGAGGTGGAGGTGGAGACGCTCGACGAGCTTGAGGAGGCGCTCGACGCAGGCGCGGACATCGTGATGCTCGACAATATGCGCGGAGAGCTTCTGCGCGAGGCGGTCGCCATGAGCAAGGGGCGCGCCCTTACGGAAATTTCCGGAAACGTGACGCGCGGGAACATTGCCGAATTTGCCGCGCTCGGCGTAGATTTCGTTTCTTCGGGGGCGCTCACGCACAGCGCGCCCGCTCTCGACGTGTCGCTTAAAAATCTGCGTCCGCTCTGAGAAAAAGTCCGTCCGCCGTCCTTTCCCGCGGGAAAGGACGGCTTTTTCGCGATACCCGCTCCCGCCGCCGCGGAGAAACGGAGGGGCTTTTTTCCGCAAAGCGGCATAAAACCGCCCCGACTGCAAATATTTATAATAAAGAGCGGGGTTTCGCGAAAAAATTTCACTTTTTTTGAAACGCGGTTTCGTTTGCTTTCATCGGAACTAAAAAGTTTTTGAAGCAAAAGAAAGTTTTTTTGGGAAAATATATTGACAGTCCCGAAAAATTGTTGTAGAATGAGAATGCTATTTTTAGGAATAGCAAAAAAATAATTACATATAGGGGGAATTTGAGCATGAAGAAGCTGAAGGTCATTTTGGCTGTCCTTTTTGCTATGTTGCTCTCCTGCGCATTGTTCGCTTGTACGAACAGTGAAGAGGAAAACGATGACACAAAAATGGTCATCAAGAGCGTCATATCTGTGGACACCATCGAATTGACTGATTCAGACGGCGAGACGGAGTACACGGCGAAATGTGCGACGATCAGTTCGAAGTGGAATACGAACCTGACCGGTGCGCAGCGCACCGTTACCGTGTCGGGAGCAGACCTTACTTTTTCGGGTAACGTCACGTTCGGCACGGTGGGATCCTACACGGTTACCGTAACGCCGAAAGAGAACAACACCGGAAATGTAAGCGCTACGACGACCGTTACGATCTCGCACGACTTCCAGCCTGTCAGCGGGCAGGAAGGCGTAGAGGAGTGCGCACACGACGGCGCGCGCAGAACGACGACCGCACAGGACGTTACGCTGCATTACGGTACCTTCCACGCCGGTACTGCGGCGACCGTTCCTACGGCATTGGGCGGCGGCCAGGTATTCACGAACAACAGTGAGAACAAAACGCTCATCACCGATTTCGGCACGGTAGAGATGAACGGCAAAGCCGTTACCGTACCTACCGTTACGGCGGGCAGACTGGAGCCGGGCGTCACCATTACGGTGCGCGGACAGGCGAAGACCACTTACTCGGATTGGGACGTGGAAGAAAACGCATATTATTACTTCCCCGTAGTAGGCATTGCCGATCCTTATTTGAACGGATCGAACGTAGGGTCGTATGATCCCTACCCCAACTACACGGGCGGTACTGCTGTTATGGTGCGCGGCGAAGGCTGGGTGCTTTATAACGGTATCGGCGAAACGAGCGCTACGAGAACGCTTGCAAGCCTTTCGGGCGGCACGAACGACGCGCTCAACTACGGTTCGCACGACAGCGACACGGGCGA
This sequence comes from uncultured Clostridia bacterium, assembly GCA_964387225.1. GTDB lineage: Bacteria > Bacillota > Clostridia > Christensenellales > Borkfalkiaceae > Gallimonas. Next base: position 49,816 of record CAYLVU010000008.1, read on the forward strand.
CGATCAGCCCGACGGCTACGTTTTGGGACAGATGCCCGATCCTTCCTCTTCCGACTGGAAGAATTGGTGGGTATATTCCAAGGGTAACACCTGTAACTCGGGCGATCAGTATACCGACATGACCGATCTTGAGATCACCTGGTACTACCGTACGGACGGGATCATCGAGATCACTTACAACTACGACTATAATAATACGGGTAACAACCGCGTTCTCACATCGTACATCAAGGTGCCCGAGGCTACGCGCGGCTACTACCAGACCATTCTCCACGGCGACTACACGGATATTACGATTTCCGAAATCGTCACCATCGAAACGATGACGACGGAAGGCTTCCGCTACAATGGAATGGACGCGAGCGGCACCGTTTATTACGAAGGGCAGTCCTTCGACGCATCGGCGATCCGGGCGGAAATCAAGTACGTGCAGCTCGACAACTGGCAGACGTATTCCGTCTCCGCGGCAGACGTATACGCGACGGAAAGCGAGGTTACGGGTGAATCCGACGATACGGACGACGTTGTATGGGTCAACCTTGCGGATAACCCCATGTCCTCCGCGTTCAAGAGCTACAAGATCATGCTCGTCAAGAGCCAGAAGACCTGGACGCAGTACATTTCTGCGGGCACGATCGAAGTTATTTCCAACAGCGTCGGTTCGGCAAGGGGCGAAGACGATACCAAGATCGGCGCACTCACAATCGGCACGACGACGTCGGGCGATAACGGCGCGATCCTTCTCACCCTTCCTGCGTCGGAAAACCACTACGTTGTGGCGGGAGAGGGCGGCGCAAAGGTTGCCGTCATCCGTCTGCTGGGCAACGGCTACGGGCAGTTCTCTACCTCTACCGAGGACGTTACCGCAGCGGCAGACGCGGGCACCGTCAATCTGTCGGTTTCGGGAGACGGGAACGAAGTCGTTCTCACGCTCACGCTTACCCAGGCGGCGAAGGTCACCGTTTCGGGACTTCAGACGACGGATATCGTTCTCGATCTCACGAGCCTGACCGGCTTTACCGTAGACTCCTCTGCAGAGGGCACGGTGACGCTCAACGGCGGCGGCAATGTGACGCTCACCTACAATCTCGCTTCGGACGCCGATATCGACAAAGTAAAAGTCTCCGTAGACGGCGGTACGATTCTTGGAAAGAGCGACTTTGACAGCGATTGGGTTAAAGAGGGCGACGCGCTGGGCGGCGGCATTACCTACGTTTCCCACAGTTACGACGAAACGGCCAAGGTGTTCACGCTTACCGTCAAGGTACCCGCGGCGGATATCGTGAACTTCACGTCGACGACGAAGCACATCGTCACGCTCACGTACGACGGCGTGGCGGAAACCGCAGATACAATCTACTACGGCATGGAATATGACGAAGAACTCGACGGCGACAGGGGCGTTGTACTCGCCGACGGTATGTACACCTTTGTAGAGAACGGCAAGATTTATATTGCGATCAGTGCCGACTCAGACGAAGTGGAGTCCGAATGGCTTACCTTCCCCTACGAGCTTACGGTCAACGTCAACAACGGCGATATCGAGAACGTATGGCTTCTCGATCTCGGATTCGAGACGGTTAACGGAGCGATTGCGTATCTCAAACCCGCCGACCTTCCCGAAGGCGTCGAAATTTCCTACGTCGTCGTAGGTACCATCGACGATGCAAGCGATATCGACCACGGCGTTCTCGTTCTCGTCTCGATCGACGTGAGCGAGCTGGGCATCGAGGGCGACTATGCTTACGAAGTCATGCCCGAAGAAAACGAACAGCTTGTGTACTATGCGGTTTCGAACAACGCGATCACGGTCAAGCAAGGCGCCGAAAGTCTCCAAAAGGCCGTTGTCACGGAAGGCAACTGCCTTGAAACGGGACTTGCGGCGTACGAAGTGAACGACGGACAGGGCAACGTAGTCTTCTATCTCGGCGTCAGCAAGATTGCAGGTATGCACGCCGACGAAGACGAAAACGGCGTCTGCGACCTCTGCGGCGGCACGATCACCTCGTTGACTGCTCCCACCACATGGTATAGCGGTCAGTATTCGACGAAAATAGAGGACGGAGAGATTGTTGAATTTATCGGAACATACAGCGATATCGGCTCCGAAAGCGGTAACACTTCCGCCTACAACGCTTACTGTATCGTTGTGGAAGATACGGGAGTTGCGCAGTATGTCATGAACGGTCACGGCTATTATGAAAGAAGAGAATGGTCGTGGGGGACTGCAACCTATCCCTATGCGGACGTTGAGGGCTATGAAGGGACCGAAACGACGATGTCGAGCTCGCTCATCACGGAGGCTCATCCCTATAACACGATCAACGGCGCGCTTGACGGCGACGGCAACGAAATCGACGAGTCGTCGTTCAATAGCGCAAAGGTCGGCGCAACGTTCCGTTATACGCTCACCTATTTAGACGGATTGCTCACCGCAAGATTCCGTATGTATAAAGAGGGCGTAGATGTACGGTCGACCCCTTACTTCGATTTCACCTATACGCTCCAAATTACCTTCTCGAGCGACGATCTGGTAATCTTTAACGGTTCTCCCAGTATTACCTATAAAAATTCTACGCTTGAGGTTGTCCGCGGTAAAATTACGGGATCTGTGGTCGACGAAGTGAGCGCATATACGATCGGCGAAAGCGGATGGATCGCGAGCGACGCCGTCAACTTCACGGAGCCCGTTATCGAAAACGGTTACGTGGTTATTACGGCAAACGGTATGGCGCCGAAGGCGACGGACGAAATCAAGGGTAGCTTCGGCAACGACATAACGCATTATGTGGCGCTTCGGATTGGCTTCTCGCAGACGTTGGTTTCCTCCATGGAGGCAACCGTAAAGGATGCGAACGGGAACACGCTCGAAGATGCGACTTACATCCTCAATAACGTGCTGTCGGTAGTAATTCCGCTCACAGGATCTGCGGGCGTCTATACAATCGAGTTTACGAACAACGAAGGCTCCACAATGCAAACCGATATCAAGATCGATCTCAGCGGCGTAGCCGTATCCAACATGGAAGCGTCGGTTAATAACCAACTTACTCTGGCAGGCGGAACGTTTACGGTAACTTACTCGGGCGATTCCGTTACGGATACCATGTTGATCGACATCAACGGCACATCGCACGCGGTATCGGAGCTCACCAATGCGCAGTTTGGCGCTCTTACGGTGAAGACGGTTTCCGAAGACAAGAGTACGATTACCTTCGAACAGTCTGCGCTTGACTTTACGCAGGAGCTTTCCGCGTATGTGGTCTCTCTGAAAAACGAAAACGGCGCGCTGCTTGCTCAAAACACCGTAGGCTTCGCAACACTGCCCGATAGCGGCAATTACGTCACCATCGAGGACGGTTACGTGATTGCTAACGGCACGACCCTCACCTTCGTATTTACCGACGGCGTAGGAAAGAGCGCAACAAAAGCGTTTACGCTGAACGTCAACAAGGGCGGCGATCCTACGGCGGAAGGAAACACGTTTGACTACAAGTTGATCCGTCTCTACGATCTGTCCTTTAAGGTTAGTGCGAGCGGTACGGTTTCCTTCGTCGAGAGGAACACGCTCTCTTCGGCTGCGGCTGCCGTTTACTCTTCGGTGAACGGAAAAGACGTGGTTGCCGTAACGGTAGATCTTACCTCCATGAGCATTTCCGCAAGCGACGCGTACGGCTTCGAGACGGCAATCGGAGATTCTGCGACCGGCACGGTGATCTATCTTGTTGACAGCAGCAGAAACATGACGGAACATGATGCTCTCGAAACCGATTCGGTAACGCTTGTTGATGCAAACTGTCAGTCTGACGGTGTTAGCGCAGTGGCGATAACCGAAGATTCGACTGTGCTCTTCTATTGCAAGCCTGTTGTGATAGCCGGCGGTCACGAATTCCCCGAGGCGGGCGGTCTTTGCTCGGTATGCCAAGAGGTGACGGGATGGAAGGTTGAAAACGTGAAAGTCGGCAGTACCGATAATTCCGTTGGATTTACTACGGTGCACGGCGACAATATGGCATATAATCCCGCGTCTACGGCAGCGTACCATGCGATTATACCCGGACAGAAGATTGTTGCTTCCGGTAAAATTACGGCGTCTACGGTGAATAACTACAACGGCATTGCCGTGCTGCTCTATGCGGGTTCGACGTTTACGAACGGCGATCATATCCGTATCGACAACTGGGTCAACAACGGCGAGGATGGTCAAAGTCAGACCGTGGCGAAGCTCGGCGATTTCAATATTGCGAAGACCGCTACTTTGAACGGAAGTACGACCGACTGGGGAACGATAAACGCAATCAAGGCGAACGGCGACATTACCGTCACCTGGGACTGGACGGATTCTTCGAAGATCGTCGTGACCATTCAGGTGGACGGCATCGATCAGGTTGGAACCTATCTGCAGGTCTGGACGTACACCGCGGTCAGCGGCTCGACGCTTGCAAGCAAGTATGCGATCGGTCTTGCGCCCGACTCCGGTTCCTTCACGGGTACCATCACGGCGACGGCAAGTAAGAACGACGTTTCTGCGGATGACTGCAACCCGATCGTGCACGAACACAGCTACGACTCGGATACCGACCGCTGCCCGGACGACGGCGCGCTCAATCCCGACCACGTGCACAGTTACGATTCAACGACGCATCTTTGCAAGTGCGGAGCTATCGATCCCAACGCCTGTACGCATACTTATGAAAACGGTTTGTGTACTGTTTGCGGAGCCGTACAGCCTTGGAGCGATGACTTGGTAAGCAGCGATGGATGGACTTCCGATGCTAAGACCGGGACTGTTACGGGTGTATCGTGGGGGTGGTACACTTACAGCGAAAACAATACCATAACCCAAGGAGAGAAGCTTTATACCCTCGGCAGTGTCTCAGGCGATATGGTGGAAACTTGGGATTCCATTCTCTTCGAGTTCAATCCCGGTTATACCCTCAGGATAGACGCTTATGGCTGGCAGTATAGTGAAGGGCTTGTTACAGGCTATACTGCGGCAGTCAGCGTGTTTGACCCGTTAGGCTCGGATATCTGGACTTCTGATTGGTCTGTATGGCAAGCAATCGGAAAAGATTGCGATTGGCGTATCGAATTTGACTGGTCCGGTACGGAAAACATCATCGTTAAGTTCTCCGCTACGGCAAAGAGCGGCGATTATAAAGGATACACATTTGTTTGCGTACACACGTGTCCTATCGCTAATGGCGCTCCGACTTCAACGCTTGTAGATATAGCATGTGAGGATTGCACCATCACGGTAAACGGATACAAAAAGGTTAGTTCCTCTGCTGTTGACTAACGAATGAGTACAAAAAGAGCCCCTGCGGGAAACCGCAGGGGCTCTTTCTGTCTTGCAAAGGAACGGCGGATCGATCCGCGCCGAAAAAAACTTAAATTTTACCCGAAAAACAATTGACATATCTGTTTGATTGTGCTAAACTCTAAGTACGCACCGAAAAGGGGTGTAATTTTTTTGTATGGAGTTTTCTCAAAATGGCTACCAAATCGACGAGAGTGAAAATAACGCTCGAATGTACCGAGTGCAAAAACCGCAATTACGACAGCTTTAAAAACAAGCGCAACGATCCCGACCGTCTCGAGATCAAAAAGTATTGCCCCGTCTGCAAAAAGCACACCGTCCACAAGGAATCCAAGTAAACCCGCGCCCCGTCCGGCGTAAAATGGGAGATATTATCATGGCTAAATCCAACGAAAAAGCGCTCGCCCAAAAGGAAGAGGGAGTCAAAGACGAAAAAAAGGCGAAAAAGCCCGAAAAGTCCGATAAAAACAAGAAGCCCAACGTTTTCGTGCGCATGGGAAGGAAGCTCAAAGAGACCTTTTCCGAATTAAAGCGGGTCACCTGGCCCTCCTTCGGCAAGGCGATCAAGGCGACGGGCGTCGTCCTTGCGGTCGTTCTCGTCTTCACCGTTCTCGTCATGGGCGTCAACTACGGCTTTTCCGAACTTTTGCAGTATATCACGGGGTTAGGAGCATAAGCGACTATGGCTAATACCGACAGCGAACCCAAGTGGTATATCCTTCATACCTATTCGGGCTATGAAGCGATGGTAAAGGAGAGCCTTTTCCGGCTCATCGAAAACAACAATCTGAGCGATCAGATCGTGGACGTCAAGATCCCCACCGAACAGACCATCGAGGAGAAGGCGAACGGCAAAAAGAAGGTGGTAGAGCGCAAGCTCCTGCCCTGCTATGTCTTTATCAAGATGATCTATTCCAACCAGCTTTGGTATCTCGTCACCAATACGCGCGGCGTTACGGGATTCTGCGGCCCGCAAGGGCACCCCATTCCCATGCGCGAAGACGAAATCCGCAAAATGCGCCTCGAAGAGTACGTGGAGGACGCGGATTTCAAGATAGGGGACAGGGTCACCATCGACAGCGGTCCCTTAGAGGGCTTTATCGGGACGGTCCTCGAGCTCAACGACGCTTCGCAGCGCGCCAAGGTCTCGATTATCATGTTCGGACGTCCGCAGGACGTGGAAGTGGAGTACGTTCAAATTACGAAAATCCCCGAAAACGCGGTGGAAGTTCCGCCCAAAGACAGGGACGGGGATTAAATACGGCGAAAGGGCGCAAGCCTTTCGATAGATGTGGGAGAGGGGGCAAAATCTCAGTCCGCCTCCTCGAAAATACCACAAAGGAGTAAAAAAATGGCAAAAAAAATTACCGCAGTGGTCAAGCTTCAGCTTCCCGCAGGAAAAGCCACCCCCGGTCCCCCCGTCGGTTCGACGCTGGGTCCCCACGGAATCAACATTCCCGGCTTTACCAAAGAGTTTAACGCGAAGACGGCAGGTCAGGAGGGGCTTATCATCCCCGTCGTCATGACCATCTATCAGGACCGTTCGTTTACGTTCGTTCTCAAAACGCCTCCCGCGCCCGTTCTCATCAAGAAGGCGCTCGGCATCGAGACGGCAAGCGCGGTCCCCAACAAGACCAAGGTCGGCAAGCTCACCAAAGCGCAGGTCGAGGAAATCGCCAAACTCAAACTGCCCGATTTGAACTGCTCCTCGCTCGAGAGCGCGATAAGCATGATCAAGGGTACGGCGCGCTCTATGGGCGTCACCGTCGAGGAATAAGGAGGTAAGATATGAAATACGGAAAGAAATATGCGGAAAGTATTCAGTCTTACGACCGTTCCAAGCAGTACGACGCGGGCGAGGCGATCGGGATCGTTCTCAATACCGCCAAGGCGAAATTCGACGAGACGGTAGAGCTTCACGTTCGTCTCGGCATCGACCCCCGTCAGGCAGATCAGCAGGTCCGCGGCGTTCTCGTTCTTCCCCACGGTACGGGCAAGACGAAGAAAGTGCTCGTCATCGCCAAGGGCGAACGGGCGGACGCGGCGGCTGCGGCAGGCGCGGATTACGTCGGCGCGGAAGAGATGATTCAAAAGATCCAAACGGAAAACTGGTTCGGCTTCGACGTTATGATCACCACGCCCGATATGATGGGTATGGTGGGTCGTATCGGCCGTCTTCTCGGTCCCAAGGGACTTATGCCCAACCCCAAGTCGGGAACGGTTACGATGGACGTCACGAAGGCCGTTGCCGACGTTAAGGCAGGTAAAGTCGAATACCGTCTCGATAAGACGGCAATCATTCACTGCCCCATCGGAAGAAAGTCCTTCGGTTCCGAAAAGATTCTCGAAAACTTCAACGCGCTTATGGATGCGATCGTCAAGGCGAAACCCGCCGCGGCGAAAGGTCAGTACATCAAGAGCGTATCCCTTTCGAGCACGATGGGACCCGGCGTAAAGGTAAACTATAACAGACTGTAAAAAAACCGCCGAAAAACGCTTGACGGATTTCAACGGATCTGTTACAATCAAAGGGTAAAATTTCACAGCCGCAGACAACGGGTGCGCTTGCCGCTCAATTTCCCGTCGAGGTAACGATGAATTGTCTTAAAAGCATTTCTCCGTACCCGTCTGCGGTACGGAGATTTTTATTTGACACGCTTCGGCGTGCAGGAATCGGGCGCGCACGGCGCGCTTAACGGAGGTAAACATGTCGGAAAATTTCGAAGCAAAGAAAGCGGTTGTAGAAGAGATCAAGGAGAAAATCGGCGCGAGCAAATCGGTCGTCCTCGTCAGCTACAACAGGCTCACCGTGCTGGAAGTTACCGACCTTCGCGGAAAGTTCAAAAACGCTTCCTGCGAGTACAAGGTCTATAAAAACACCCTTGTCCGCAAGGCGTTCGACGAGCTCGGCGTGAACGGTTTCGATAGCGACCTCAACGGCACGACGGCGTTCGTGTTCTGTCCCGACGAGACGAGCGGCTGCTCGATCATCGCAAAGGCAGTCAAAGAGAACCCCGCCCTCGAAGAAAAAGTCGTTCCCAAGAGTGCCTATGTAAACGGTGCTTACGTGGATGCGGCAGGCGTTAAGGCACTCGCGGCAATTCCTTCGAGAGAGGTATTGCTCGCAAGAATGGTAGGCTGCTTGCAGGCTCCCATTGCAAACCTCGCGTACGTTTTGAATGCGATCGCGGGACAAAAATCTTAAAATTAAGGAGAATTTAAAAATGGACGTTCAAAAACTTATCGAAGAAGTCAAGGCAATGAGCGTACTCGAGCTCAACGACCTTGTAAAGGCGCTCGAAGAGGAGTTCGGCGTAAGCGCCGCCGCTCCCGTCGCCGCTGTCGCTGCTGCCGGCACGGCGGATGCTGCTCCCGCAGAGGAAGAGAAGACGGAGTTCAACATCGTGCTCAAAGAAATCGGCGCGAACAAGATTGCCGTTATCAAGGCGGTACGCGAATTCACCGGTCTCGGTCTTGCCGAAGCGAAGAAAGCCGTCGAGACGATGGGCGTGCTCAAAGAAGCCGTTCCCAAGGCGGACGCGGAAGCCGCTCTTGCCAAGCTCAAGGATGCCGGCGCTACGGCGGAATTGCAGTAACTTAAAAACTCCCGTTTCGGCGGGAGTTTTTTTCATAAAAAAATCTCCCGCCCGCAAAAGGGGGGAGCTTTTTTCCGAAAAAAACTGTGAGAGCTTTTTTTGTTGCCGACTGCCGAAGCGGAAGCGCAACAGGTGACTCCGACAAAGCTACCTCATGGCACACGCACCTGTCTGTTTAGTGCTGCTGTATCCCTACCCTGACACGGTTCGCAGGGATGCGTTGCATAAGACCTTGTTATCAACATTCCTTACCGCGTGCAGCCTTCCATACGCCGCACCGAGAAAAGCGTTCGGCTCTGCTATAGCGGATTGCAGATACAGGGCACCGCTAACTCCCCGCCTATCACAGCTTTTTCAGTATACCCCAAAACGGGCGGGAATGCAAGCGTTTTCAAAGGAAAATCTTGACAAAGTGCGCGCACGGGTGTATAATACCCGTCGAAAGATAAGGAGTTGTTTATGGCAGGTTGCAGTTATGATTGCTCGGCGTGCAGTTCGGATTGCTCGTCGCGCGCAAAAACATCGTTCGTGAAGCCCCTTCACAAGAAGTCGAAGGTGAAAAGGACCGTCGCCGTCGCAAGCGGAAAGGGGGGCGTCGGAAAATCTCTCGTCACCTCGTTGTTGGCGGTGCGCGCGGCGGCGCGCGGATACCGCACGGCAATTCTCGACGCGGATATTACGGGACCGTCTATTCCCAAGTGCTTCGGCATATCCGACCGCGCGCGCGGGTCGGAAGGGGAGATTTATCCCGTTTTGAGCCGCGCCGGAGTGCAGTTGATTTCCATGAATAATCTGTTGGAGCACGACGACGATCCCGTTGTATGGCGCGGAACGCTCATCGCGGGCGCCGCCGTTCAGTTTTGGACGGACGTCGTATGGGACAACATCGACGTCATGTTTATCGATATGCCGCCCGGAACGGGGGACGTGCCGCTCTCGGTTTTCCAGAGTATTCCGCTCAGCGGCGTCGTCGTGGTAACCACCCCGCAGGATCTTGTGGAAATGATCGTCAAAAAAGCGGTGAACATGGCGAAGATGATGAACGTGCCCGTTCTCGGTCTTGCCGAAAACATGAGCTATTTTACCTGTCCCGATTGCGGAAAACGGCATGAGATTTTCGGCGCGAGCAAGGCGGAAGAGCTTTGCAGCCGCTATTCGATTCCCGCTTTTTCCCGTCTTCCCATCGATCCCGCCGTCGCCCGTCTTGCGGACGCGGGAGAGATCGAAAAGGCGGATACGGACGCGCTGTCCGCGATCTTTGCGGAAGTGGAAAAATCGCGCGAGATCGGCTCGTTTGCGGGCAAGCGTTAAAGCGTAAGGCACAAAAAAAGCAGCGGAAGTTTACCGCTGCTTTCTGTTTTTTTCGGTTATGATTCTTCTTCGGGAGCGATTTCG
>CAYLVU010000009.1:0-59621 GCA_964387225.1 uncultured Clostridia bacterium
ATTTCCTGTTAAGGAAACGAACGGTAAAACGAGCGGAGGAATCCGCCCGTTTTCATTATGGAGTATTCCCATGGTAATTAAAATCAATTCCTTCCAAATATTCGGATTTGACATTCCTTTTTACGGGTTATTATTCGTTTTTGGTTTTGCCGTGGCGATCGTTACGGCGATCCCGAAAATGAAAAAATATTCGCTGCCGGGAACGGAACTCGTCGTGTCGGCGGTTTTTGCGGGGTTGGGGGGCGTTTTCGGCGCGAAGCTCCTTTCCATCATCACGTCGATCCCCATTATCGCCGATTATTACCGCATCACCGGAACCATCCCCTGGCTCGAGATTTTAAAGGGCGGGTTCGTCTTTTACGGCGGACTTATCGGCGGCGCGCTGGGGCTGTTCGTGTACTGTAAAGCCTTTAAAGTCCCTTTTGCGAAGTATGCCGACTTATACGCGGCGGGCACCGCGCTGGGGCACGCGTTCGGACGGGTTGGCTGCCTTTTTTCGGGATGCTGTTACGGAATGCCCACAACCGGCGCCTTTTACGTCATCTACGAGACCTCCCTCGACGCTTCCACCCCGCTGAATACCCCCCTTCTTCCTACCCAGCTCATCGAAGTGATTTATCTCGTCGCGATTTACGTTGTCTGCGAAATCGTGTTTTACCGCACGAAAACGCCCGGGAACAGCGCGCTGGTCTATGCGCTCACCTATGCGTGCGCGCGGTTCGTGCTCGAATTTTTCCGCGGCGACGAAGTACGCGGGCTTTTGGGCGGCATATCCACTTCGCAATATATTTCCGTCGCCGTTTTCCTGTTGTGCTACGTCATTATTCTGCTTCGTATTCTTCGGCGTTACGGCGTCCTGAAACCGCGCGAAAAAGCGCAGCAATAATTCTTTCAAAACAAAGGTTCTGTCATAATTGCCGCTGTATTACATGAAAATCGTTTTGTCAAGTCCTGTACGGCTGAAAGCGGAAGACGAGACAAACGGACAGCCGTTGAATAGCCCCCCGACTTCGGTCGGGGGGCGTTTTATCCGATTCCTTTTATTTACTTTCTCGAGCAGGCTTTCCCCTGCGGGTAAAGAGGCAGTTCGAAAAATCCCGAACACACCTCCTGTGAATACTCCTGCGCAGGCGGAATGGCGCAATAGCCGTAGCCGGGAACGAGAATCTCGACCCGCATCGCGACTTTCAGAATGAGCGTTACGCAGGCGCTGATCGAAAATCCGCGGGTCTGCGCGTCATATACCCCTTCCGGAGAAACGCAGGAGGCCGTTGCCGTCACGGCAAAGGGCATAACGGACGGCGCGGGAACGTACATCATGACGTCTTCGTCAAGCACGATCGCGCTCCTCGCTTTGCCCTCCCTTCCGGCAGCGTCGACATAGACGATCTCGATGGGGATCGTGACGGTGACCTGAACGCGGGCGCACTGACCTTCCGCCTGCCGCTCCACCGAGAGGTTTGAGACGGCCCCCTCCGAAGAGAGCGACCGCGCGCTGATAAACGTAAGCGGATATGTAGGATCTGCGGGCGTAATATCTTCGAGCGTTACGCCGTAATTTTGCAGACGGGTCTGAATCATTCCCGCGTCAAAGATTTTTTCCGCCTGAATACACACCTTTTCGCACAAACCGTTCAACGGGTTGCCCGATATCGTTCCGGGGCAGTGATCCGATGAAAAATTGGAAAAAAATGACATTTGTTACCTCCGTGTAAAGAGCCTTATCGGCTTTACTCCATTGTATGCGGCAGCCCTTCCCGCGTGTGCCGTCTTGCGGGAACGGTCACAAAAACACCGTTTGAAGGGGATAGAGCCGCTTCGTCATATTCTTTTCCGCGAATTTCTCCTGCGAACCGCACAGAAGCGCTCTGCTTTCACCGCCACGCACGGTATAGAGATCGTACTTCTTTTCGGGAAGGAGCAGGACCTGTCCCTCCCGCACTTCTTCTTTGAGACCGTTCAGGGCGGCGAGCACGCGGGGCGGGCAGCCGTAGACGGCGGCGATCGAAGAGACCGTTTGTCCTCTCTTTACGCGGTAGTAGGATTTCCTGTCGAGAGAGAGTTTCATGCTTTCAATCTATGCGCGTTTTCATAAAAGCGTGACAAAACCGAATAGAATACTCTATGCAAAACTTGTACAAAACCGCCGCCGTAGTCACGGTGTTTACCGCATTCGAACACTTTTTGGGCTTTTTATACCGAATCATACTCTCCCGAACGCTCGGTTCGGAGGGGCTTGGAATTTATCAGGTCGCGCTCACCGTTTTCGCGGTCTTTATCACCGTCTCGTCGAGCGGGCTTCCGATCACGTTATCGCGCGTCATCTCCAAACACCGCGCCCGCGGATATAAGCGGGGCGAATATGCGGCGACCTCCTCCGCCCTCCTCATCACGCTGCTGTTCAGCGTTCCCGTCACCCTCCTGCTCTTCCTGATACGAAAGCCCTTCACGCAGATATTCGCAGACCCCCGCAGCGCCGATTTGTTCTATATTATGATATTCGGGCTTTCCTTTACCTCTGTGTATGCGATTATCCGCGGATGCTTTTGGGGAAACCGAAGATTTTTCGCCTACTCCTTTATCGAACTCCTCGAAGAAATCGTCATGATCATCGCGGGCGTACTGCTCATCGTCGTTCTCCCCACCGGACTTTCCGGCGTCAACGGCGCGGCGGTCGCCGTGCTCGTCTCCTATCTCGCCTCCTTCTCGATTGCAGTCGTCTATTTCTTCGCAAAGGGAGGAAAGCTCGCCTCTCCCCGCGGGGAATTTCTGCCCCTGCTCAAATCCTCTTTGCCCGTCACCGCCATGCGCTCCTCGTCCTCCCTGATGAGCTCTCTCATCTCCGTTCTCTTCCCCATGAGACTGATCTCCGCTGGCATGAGCTCTGCGCGCGCCATGAGCGAATACGGCGTCGTCTACGGCATGGTCATGCCCGTGCTCATGCTGCCCGGTACGCTGATAAGCTCCATTGCCCTCGTTCTCGTGCCCGAACTGAGCGAATGTTTCTACAAAAACGACAAAACAAAGCTTGCCGCGCTCGTCGAAAAAGCGCTGAACTCCTCCGTGCTCATCGCCTGTATCCTCATTCCGCTCTTCCTCTCCTGCGGGGAAAGTGTGGGCATTTTCCTCTATTCCAACGCAGAGAGCGGCAGTCTGATCGCGCACAGCGCTCTGTTGCTTCTCCCCCTCTCCGTCACGATGATTTTGACGAGCATCCTCAACTCGATGAACTGCGAAAAACAGACCCTCCTCTTCTTTTTGTGCGGCTCGGCTGCAATGCTGGCATGCGTATGGATCTTGCCCCGCTATCTGGGCAGCGGCGCCCTGATTCTCGGCATGGCGTGCGACTACGTAATTACGGCGGTCTGTTCCCTCGTACTGCTCAGAAAAAAGACGGGAAGGTTGGGGCTTAAAAAATACTGTCTCAAACTCCTGCCCGTCGTTCTGCTTGCCTCCGCGGCGGGAATGGGGGCGCAGACCCTGCTCATGCGGGTTCTCGGCTATGTTCCGGCGACCGTCGTCACCATGATCCTCGTGCTCGCCGTGGAACTGCCCCTCCTGCACCTCTTCAAGCTCTTCGACTTCAAGGCGCTCTTCGCCCGTTTTTTCGGCGGGCGAAGGAAGGGCAAAACAGCGTCCGCATAGAAATTTTCTCCTCCCGCTTGACAACGGAGAAAAAGTGATTTACAATAGATAGCGAAATTCAAATCGGAGGATATTAACTATGAGACTTTCGGAAGAACAGCGCAAGGCGCTCCGCGTCACCGTGGACTACACCAACATGACGGACAAATATCTCGGAGACAGGGGCTTCTCGGAAAAGCAGCTCGACGGCTATAAGAAACTGGCGAAAGAGGCGCACGCCTATGTAAACGGCAACCGCGGCAAGGACGAGCTCTTTATGGGCTGGACGGAACTTCCCTACAACCAGGACGCAATCGTTGCCGATATTCTCGAAACCGCAAAATTCGTTCGCAAAAAATTCGACAATTTCGTCGTGCTCGGCATCGGCGGAAGCGCGCTCGGTCCCTCTATGATGTTTACGGCGCTCTGCCACCTGCACTACAACGACCTGCCAAAGTCTAAGCGCAGGGGTCCCCGTTTCTTCGTGGAGGACAACGTGGATCCCGTCCGCATGAAGGAGCTGCTCGACGTCATCGACGTGACGAAGACCTGCTTTAACGTCATTTCCAAATCGGGCGCGACGAGCGAGACGATGACCCAGTACCTGATCATCGCCGATCTTCTGAAAGCGGCGGGAGAGAACGTGAAGGATCACGTCATTTTCACGACGGACGCAAGCAGAGGCAATCTCGTAAAGATCTCAAACGAGCTTGGCGGCGTCAAATCGTACGTCTTGCCCGACGGCGTAGGCGGGCGCTTCTCCGAACTCTGCCCCGTGGGACTTCTCCCTGCGGCGGTCCTCGGCGTGGACATCCGTCTCCTTCTCAAAGGCGCGGCGTACATGGACAAGCTTGCAAAATCCTCCGATTATAAGAAAAACCCCGCGCTGCTGTGTGCGGTACTGCAATACGCCTCGATGGAGAGCGGAAAGAATATCGGCGTCATGATGCCCTATTCGGACAATCTGCGCTACGTTTCCGACTGGTACGCTCAGCTCTGGGCGGAATCCCTCGGCAAAAACGTCACCCTCGACAAAAAACCCTGCAACGTAGGACAGACGCCCGTCAAGGCGCTGGGCGTTACCGACCAGCACTCGCAGGTTCAGCTCTATACCGAAGGCCCTTACGATAAAGTCGTTACTTTCCTCTCGGTGGGATCGTACAAGGTCAAATCCCCCATTCCGCACGGATGCGAGAATATCCCCGACGTATCCTTCCTCGGCGGACACACCATGGAAGAGCTCATTCAGGCGGAAAACAAGGCAACCGCCTATGCGCTCACCAAAGCGGGACGGCTCAACTACACCATAACCCTTCCCGAAGTGAACGAATTTACGATGGGACAGCTTTTGTATCTCTTCGAATTGCAGACGGCATACACGGGCGCAATGTACAATATCAACACCTTCAATCAGCCCGGCGTGGAAGCGGGCAAGAAGGCGACGTTCGCCCTTTTGGGCAAGCCCGGCTATGCCGAACAGAAGAAGGAGCTCGACAAAGCGGACAGCGATCCCGCATACGTCGTTTAACCCGTTCGTCGCGGCAGCGGAAAAACAGCAAACAGCCCGCTATCTTCAAAAACGAAGTAGCGGGCTGTCTTTTTCGCATGTTGTTGCCCTATGCGGCGACGATTGCGCATCCGCCGATAAACAGAAACAAAAGCGTGAAAGCCGATAATGCGATCGATATGATTGAAAGTACTTTGACGGACTTTCCCTCCTTCCCGGTCATCAAGCTATAAACGCCCGTCCCAAGTCCTGCAAAAGCGGGCAGAATGGTCGTCGCGCCGAGAACGAACAGCAGATACACGGAATACGAATACACGAAGAAAAACGCGCCGAAGACAACTCCCGTCACCAATGCAATACAGGAGAATATCAAGGCAATCACCGCCACGGCTTCGGGGTTCATTCCCGCGTTCCGAGCGCAATCGTTATCCGTGTTTTTTGCGGACTCCTTTTTTACATTGTTTGCGAACTTCGGTATAACGCCCGTCGGTTCTCCGCAATCGGGACACATAAACGCCTCGTCCGAAAGCTCTTTTCCGCAATGCTTGCAAAACATAAATTCGCCTCCTTTTTTACATAAATATTATAACATAATTTTGATTTTCGCGTTATTGCAACCATATCGTCGGTTGCAATAACGGGCACCCCGAACGCGCGGAAAAATCGCATTTTTTCCGTATTTCATGACCGTACGCGGTCAGCCGATAAACTTTTCGACCTCTTCGAACATCTTCACGGGCAAAGTCGCGTCCTTGAAGCGAATGGGTTTGTTGCGGAGCGCTTTCAGACTTTCGGGCACCTTCATCGCCGTGAGAAGATTGATGCGCTTGATGCTCTTAAAGCTGTCCTTTACGTCGTTCCCCGTGAGCGCATAGAGCACGTCCTGCGGGAATTTATAGGGGCTCGCCGTGGAGACGACAACCATGGGCCGCACCTCTGCGGACGGGTCGTCCCCGCGCTTTTCCCGGTAGCGTTCGGCTACGCTCATCGCGACGCCCGTATGCGTATCCATGGGATAGCCGTACTCGGTAAAAAATTCATAAATGCAATCAACGGTATCGTCCTCGCCCGTGCATCCCGCAACAAAGTTCTTGTGCATCATTTTAAGCTCCTCGGCACGGACGGAATACTGTCCCGTTTCGGCAAGGGAATTCATGCGCTCTGCGGTGAGCGCGGCGTCTCTTCCGGACATCTCGAAGATAAGCCGCTCGAGGTTGGAGGAAACGAGGATATCCATGGAGGGCGACATCGTTTTAAAGAAGGGACGCTTGCTGTTATAATTTCCCTCCTTAAAAAATTCGGTCAACACGTTGTTCTTATTGGACGCGCAGACGAGCGTTCCGACGGGAAGCCCCATTTTCTTGGCGTAGTATCCCGCAAGAATATTGCCGAAATTGCCCGTGGGAACGGTAAAATCGACCTTATCGCCCATTTCGATCTGCTCGGAGGAGACGAGATCGAGATACGCCGAAAAATAGTAAGCAATCTGCGGCGCAAGCCGCCCGAAGTTGATCGAATTTGCCGAGGAGAGTAAAACCCCCTTCTCTTTGAGCTCCCTGACGCAGGCTTCGGAATGGAAAATCTTTTTTACGCCCGTCTGGCAGTCGTCGAAATTGCCCTTGACCGCCACAACGTTCACGTTTTCCCCCTCCTGCGTGCACATTTGCAGTTTTTGCATCTTCGAGACGCCCTCTTCGGGATAAAAGACCATGATCTTAACGCCCTTCGCGTCCTTAAATCCCTCGAGCGCCGCCTTGCCCGTATCGCCGCTCGTGGCGACGAGAATGAGAACGGTTTCCCGAATACCGAGCAAATCGCATCCTTTGCGCAGGAGATAAGGCAGAACGGTGAGCGCCATGTCCTTAAACGCGCAGGTGGGACCGTGGAAAAGTTCGAGGATATACATCCCGTTTTCCACTTTTACGAGGGGCGCCGCATCGCCGTCGTCAAACCGCGCGTACGCCTCGCGGAGCGCTTCGAGCAGCTCGCCGCCGTCGTATTCGTCGAAATATTTGGAGAGGACGAGCGCGGCCCGCTCGGGATAATCCAGGGAAAGCATGCTTTCCAGCTCTTCCCGCGTGACCGAAGGAAAGGTCTCGGGCACGAACAGCCCCCCGTCCGAAGCAAGACCCTGCACGATCGCCCGCGCTCCCGTAACCTTTTCCGCTCCTCTCGTGCTTACAAAGTTCATGTTTTTTTCTCCTGTCTTTTACGCAGATACCCTTCCCTCATGCGGGGGAAGGGTGTTTTGCAAGGATTGTTGATCTCCTAAAAGGCGCCTCTTAAAAGACGCCTTCGCCGTCAAAGATATTTTTTCGCAAAATCGGGAAGCTCTTCCTCCGAGCAGCTGCAAGTGATATAGATGGTGAGTGAGCGCAGTTTTGCGATTTTTTCCAGCATATAGAACGTTTTCGCCATATCCTTGATGTTCTTGCCCGCGATGCGCGCCACGCCGTCCACAAAGACGTATTCGTTGTCATAGCTGCCCGCAATGACGCCCTTGATGAATCCGCAGAGCGCGTCTTCGCCCGCGACCGTATAATCGGTTACGTCGATAAAGCGTATTTCCCGCTTTAAGTCGTACATATATCTTTTCGTATCGGTAATAAAAACCAAGTGACCCTTTGCGACGTTTACCGCTTCGTTAGCCGCGTCGATGGCTTTCTTCGTCTTACCGCTTCCTTTGGGTCCGTAGATGATTTTGATCATGCTGTCCTCCTGACGCCTTTCGGCTATATTTATCGATTTCATTTTAGCAAGTTTTTATCTCTTTTTCAAGGGGTTTCGGAAAATTCCCCGAAAATTTTATTGAAGACTCATAAGAAAGTCGTCAATCCGGTTCAAACCTTCGAGCATATCCTTCATGGAGAGCGAATAAGAGATCCGCACGCAGTCGTCCGCGCCGAAGGAAACGCCCGGAACGACGGCGACCTTAGCGGTGTCGAGCAGCGCGTCGGCAAAGGATACGGAGTCGGTGATCTTTTTACTGCCGAAGCTCTTGCCGTACTGTTCGCTTACCACGAGCATCGCATAAAACGCGCCCTCGGGAATAATACAGTATGCGCCCTTCATCTCCGAAATGCGTTCGATCATGGCGAGCCTTCTTCTCGCAAAACGGGCGACCATCTCCTCTACCGCCGCCTCGGGCGAATTGAGCGCCTTGATCGTCGCGTACTGCGCGATCGAATTGGGGTTGC
Source organism: uncultured Clostridia bacterium (assembly GCA_964387225.1). Taxonomy (GTDB): domain Bacteria; phylum Bacillota; class Clostridia; order Christensenellales; family Borkfalkiaceae; genus Gallimonas. Next base: position 8,329 of record CAYLVU010000009.1, read on the forward strand.
TCGTCGCGTGGCTCTGGAAGGAGTCGATCGCCTTGGCGACGTCCTTGGGCGCCGCGAGATAGCCGATCCTCCACCCCGTCATGGCGTACGTTTTCGAGACGCCGTTGACGGTGATTACGAGTTTTTCCTTGAGCTTATCCGAACACGCCGCCATGGAAAAAGGCTTCGTATCGGTATAGACGAGCTTCTCGTAAATCTCGTCCGAGAGCACGAAAATATCCGCCTCTTCGCACACTTTGGCAAGGGCGCGCACTTCCTCTTCCGAATATACCGCGCCCGTAGGATTGGAGGGCGAATTGAAGATGAAAAGCTTCGTCTTGGGCGTAATGGCGGCTTTGAGCTGTTCGGGCGTAATTTTAAAACCCGTCTTCTTACTCGCCTTCACGTACACCGGCACGCCGCCGCACACTTTGACGACTTCCGGATAGGTGAGCCAGTAGGGCGCGGGGATGATCACTTCGTCCCCCTCGTCCAAAAGCGCGAAACAGACGTTGAAGATCGAGTGCTTCGCACCGTTTGAAACGATGATCTGCGAAGGCTCGTAGTCGAGACCGTTGTCTCTTAAAAACTTGCTCGCGATTGCGCGGCGAAGCTCCATGAGCCCCGAAGAAGGAGTGTACTTCGTGTGCCCTTTTTCAAGCGCATCGATCGCGGCGTCCACGATGTGTTCGGGCGTGGAAAAATCCGGTTCGCCGACGCCGAAGTTGATGACGTCCTCTCCCGCCGCCTTCATCGCCTTCGCCTTTGCACTGATCGCAAGCGTCAGGGAGGGAGAAATGGTCTTGATCCTTCTCGCAAGTCTTGATTCCATATATCCTACCTCTTAAAAAAGTTTGCGCTTTAACCGTCCCCCGAGGCAAGACGGGCTTCGCGGTCGGCACGGGCGAGCGCGTCTATCATCTCGTCCAGTTCGCCCGAGAGAAATTCCTCCAAGCAAAAGAGGCTGAGTCCGATTCTGTGATCGGTGATCCTGCTCTGCGGGAAATTGTAGGTGCGAATCCGCTCGCTCCTGTCACCCGTCCCCACGAGGCTCTTTCTGTTTTGCGCCTCGGCGCTGTCTGCGCGGGAACGGTAATAATCGTAAAGACGGGCTTTGAGTACGCGGTACGCCTTTTCTTTGTTTTTAAGCTGGGAACGTTCGTCCTGACAGGTCACGACGATCCCCGTAGGAAAATGCGTGAGTCTGATCGCCGTCTCCGTCTTGTTGACCTTCTGCCCGCCCGCGCCCGAGGAACGGAACAGATCGACGCGCACGTCTTTTTCGTCGAGCTCCACCTCGACCTCCTCCGCTTCGGGCAGGACGGCGACCGTCGCCGTGGAAGTATGGATCCGCCCCTGCGATTCGGTCTCGGGCACGCGCTGCACGCGGTGCACGCCGCTCTCGTATTTCAGACGCTTGTAGGCGTCTTTCCCGCTGATATTGACGACCGCTTCCTTCATGCCGCCCAGCTCGGTCTCGTTTAAATCGACCACTTCCCAGCTGAGACGGTGTTTTTCGCAGTAACCCATGTACATACGGTAGAGCTCATAGGAAAAGAGCGCCGCCTCCTCTCCTCCCGCGCCCGCGCGGATCTCCAGCGTACAGCCCCTGTCGTCGTTCTTATCCTTGGGCAGAAGCAGCAGCTTGAGCTCGCGCTCGAGTTCTTCTCCCCGCGCCTTCAAGGCATAGCCCTCTTCCGTGAGGAGCGTCCTCATCTCTCCCGATTCCTTCTCCGCCTCGGAAAACGCCTCGTCGCGGTCGTGCACGGTCTTTCGGTACAGGCGGAATTTTTCTACAATCTCCTCCGTCTCCGCCCGCTCCTTGGAGAGGCGCGCAAACTTTTCCGTATCCGAATAAATCTCCGGCGAAGAGAGCTGTTCTTCCGTTTCTTCGAATCTGCGTTCGATTTCTTCGAGCTTTTTGAACACGGCTCAATAACCTATTTTGACGACCCGTTCGACTCCCCCGAAGTCCTTCTCGACCATCGCATAATCGAAACGGGACGCCTCCTTGAATATCTTGATGATTTCCTGCGCCTGATTCTCGCCGCATTCCAGAATGACGAGCCCTCCGCGCGCGATATACCGCCCCGCCTTCGCCGCGATACGGCGGTAAAAGTCCAGACCGTCCTCGCCGCCGTCAAGCGCAAGCCTCGGCTCGTGGTCTCTGACTTCCCGTTGAAGTGAATCGATCTCCCCGCTCCTGATATAGGGAGGGTTGGCGGTGATGAGGTTGAAGCGCCCGCGCACGTTTTCGAAGAGATCGCTCTTGACGAAAGTGACGTTCGCCTTGTTGATGCGGGCGTTTTCGCGCGCGACCTCGAGCGCGTCTTCGGAAATGTCGGCAGCCGTCACCGCAATATTTTTATCCTTCGCCGCTTCCGCCGCGATCGATACGGCGATTGCGCCGCTTCCCGTGCACAAATCGAGTACTTTGTCTCCGTCGCGGACGAAGGTGAGCGCGTGGCGCACGAGAATCTCCGTCTCGGGACGGGGAATGAGAACGCGTTCGTCCACCTGAAAGGTGTAACCGTAAAATTCGGCGTTGCCCAAGATATACCAAAGCGGCCTTCCCGTGAGCCGCTCCTCGAAGATGTCGAGGATCTTTCTGCATTCCCCCTGTTTGACGATGCGCTCGTCGCTCAACCCGCTGCGGGGAATATTTAGCGTAAGACTCACGATCCACTCGGCGTCCGCCTCGTCGATCTCCTTTTCGGCAAAAGACTTCTTCATCATCGCAAGCAGCTTGGAGAGCTTCGTCTCGGTCGCGAAGGTCTTTTCGGGAGACTCCGGATCGGCGTCCATGTCCAGAACCTTCTCGAAGGCGACGATCGCGCACTCGATCATGTCGCCCGAGGGCTCGCGCGTCGTAAGCTTCTGCATGAGATAGCCGGGCGCCTTAAAGGGCAGGAAGACGGGACAGGTTGTGCGGGCAAGAAGCTTTAAAATCTCGTACGCAATACCCGCCACGATGGGCATACACAGCAGTTTGAGCACAATCATAATGATACGGTCGAGGAAGGGATAGCCCGTGGAGAAACCCGCCAGTCCCACGATCAGCCAGCCGACGAGCGCAAACACCAAAATGGAGATAAAGAGCACGATAAAAATAAACGTCGTGCCGCATCTGTCGTGCAGGCGGGAACAGCCCTTTACGTTTTCAACCGTGAGGGGAAGACCCCGCTCGTAGCAATTAATCGTCTTGTGTTCGGCGCCGTGATAGCGGTAAGTTTCCCTGAGAGAGGGAAAACACAGGGTAAAGAGAATATAGCAAAGGAAAATGACGAGACGGAATCCTCCCTCGATCAGATTAAACCATATGCTGCCCTGTCCCCCGACGACGGGAGCCGCCTCCGCGATCAATCCCGCAAGATACTGGGGCAGGAGGAGAAAGAGCAAAACCGCAAGGACGACGCCGAGGACGGTGGAGATTACCGTTACGATGTCGGTGACGCTGACCTTCCACTTGTTCTCCATCCATTTGGAAAACTTTGAGGGAGACTCCTCCTCGTCCGTGATCGCGACTTCGGAACTGCGCAAAAGCGCCTTCATGCCGTCCGCGAGCGAGTGCCAGAAATTGACGACGCCGCGCACGAAGGGAAAGCGCGTGATTTTTTTGCGCTTTTCGGGCGGGGTGATCCGTTTGGCTTCGAGCTGCATGACGCCGCGGTCGTCGCGCACGGCGGTCGCCATGCCGCATTTTCCGCGCATCATGACGCCCTGTATCACCGCCTGCCCCCCGATGTAGGTGCAGCGCTTTTTATTCTTCTTTTGCTTGCGGGGAGAGGAACTCTTCGCCCCTTGTTCGACTTTTTCTTTCATTCTATACCCGATATAACTTCCAGATAGCAAAACAGCCTCTTTTCGAGAGGCTGAACTGCGGTTAAATGCCGTATCTTTTCTTGAACTTATCGACACGACCGCCCGTGTCTACGAGCTTCTGTCTCCCCGTAAAGAAAGGGTGGCATTTGCTGCAAATATCTACCTTGAGCACGTCCACGTCCTTCGTGGTGCCCGTACGGAAGGTTTCTCCGCAGGCGCAAACGACCTCTACTTCGTGGTATTTGGGATGAATGTCCGCTTTCATATTTTCACCTCTTTTGGGAAATTTCCGAAAATACAACGATATTATATCCGTTTTTTCGCCGTTCGTCAACCGATTTTAAAAGAGAAACGAAAGAATTTGCGTCTCCCTCCGAAATTTTTTCGGGGAAGGGGCGAAAATATGCGCGTTCCGTAAAATTGATAAAAACGGTTGCCAAAATTCATTTCCTGCGGTATAATATGATTTAAGAATGTAAAAATTGCCGATTGACGGAATTTTGATCCAAGGAGATAGCATGAACGTTTGGACTCTCACCGCCCCGGGGCGGCTTGAACGGAAGGAGTGCCCCACGCCCGCGCCGGAGCAGGGGAAGCTCAAAGTGCGCGTAACCAAAGTCCTGCTCGGCGGAGAAGACGTCTATCTTTACAGCGGCAAGGGAAAAACGCGTATGCCCATTGTTCCCGGTCGCTTTGCGATCGGCTTCGTTGCGGACGACGGGGGAAGCGCGCTCTATCCGAGAGGGACGAGGGTTCTTCTCAACGCCTACCGCCCCGCGCCCGACACGGGAACGGCAAGTAAAGATTTTACCGCAGACGACGTAGGCGTCTGCGGCCTCACACAGGACGGATTTCTGCGTGATTTCGTGTACCTTTCCGAGGACGAAATGACGCCGTTGCCCGATTCGGTCAACGGAAACGACGCTCTGCTCGTACACTACGTCGCCCTTGCTAAGGCGGTCGTCGAAAAACTGGGCGCGAGCAAGGGAAGCCACATCGCCGTCGTGGGAGGCGACTGCCTCGGGATCTTGATTTCCCTCCTTCTCATCTATCAGCAGGTTTCCCCCGTCCTCGTAGACGAACGGCAGGAGCGCCTCGACTATGCGAAGAAGTGCGGCGTCTATTACACCCTTTTAAAGGACGAAGCTCTCATCGACGGCATGGGCGCGTTCACGGGCGGAAGACTTGCGGACGGCGCGGTTTACGTGATCGACGGCGATACCGACGAATTCCCCTTCGGCATCTGCGCGCGGGAGGCGGTCGTCGTGCTGTGCGGACTCAACCGCTATTCCGTACGGATCGAGCTCGATACGGCGATTCGCAAACAGATCACCGTCACCAGCGTCTCGGACGCTTTCGACCATCTGGAAACCGCCATCAACCTCATCGCCAACAAAGCGATCGATCTGAGCGCCGTGCGTCTCAAGAGCAGAGACGTATCGGACATCTCCGTCGTTCTCGAACAATACGTAAACGGAAACTTCGATCAGATCGAAGCGACCGTATTCAATCTCGTCTGAAAAGAGGCGCCCCGTACGGGGCGCGTTACTTTGCGTGCCTATGATTAAATTCATCGCGAGCGATCTCGACGGAACGCTGCTCGATTCCGACCGCAACCTTCCCGAGGAAATATTTCCCCTCATCGACGCACTTTCGGAGCGCGGCATTTTGTTTGCGCCCGCAAGCGGGAGACAGTACGCCAACCTGAAAAAACTGTTCGCCCCCGTCGCCGACAAGGTCGTGTTCGTATGCGAGAACGGCGCGCTCGTAAAATACCGCGGCGAGACCCTTCACCTGCACCCCATCAAGGACCTCTATCTCAAAGACGCCCTGCGCGAGATCCGCGCGCTTCCCCACCTCTTCCCCATGTTCTGCGGCGCGGATTGCGCCTATATCGAAAACGACGACCAGCCCTTTTACCGTTACTCGATGCACTCTTACACCAACTGCGAAAAGGTGGACGATCTCGAAACGGTCATCGGGAGAGAGGATATTCTGAAAATCGCGGTGTACGACGAAATCGCCGCCGCCGAAAACTGCATCAAGGTGCTGCCCCAGCGCCTCCCCGGGCTGAGAACGATCATTTCCGGCTACGACTGGTGCGACGTCTCGGCGCCCGAGGCAAACAAGGGCGAGGCGATGCGGGTGGTCAGAAAGGCGTTCCGCCTCAAACGGGAGGAGTGCGCCGCCTTCGGCGACCATATGAACGACTACGAAATGCTCGTGGAATGCGGCCGCCCGTTCGTCACCGAAAACGCCTATCCCCCGCTGAAAAAGCTGGTGGGACGGACCGTGCCCGCGAACACGGAGAGGGGCGTCATTACGAAAATCAAAGAAATTCTCGCGGAAACGGAGGAATTATGAAACTTTTGATTGCATCGGACATTCACGGCTCGGCGCATTATTTGCGGCTCCTTCTTGCGCGCTTTCGGGAAGAGGGCGTCGAAAAGATGCTTCTTTTAGGGGATCTGCTCTACCACGGCGCGCGCAATCCCCTCCCGCCCGAATACGACACCTTAAAGTGCGCGGAGCTTCTCAACGGCGTGCGCGGGCATCTGCTGTGCGTGCGCGGAAACTGCGACAGCGACGTGGATCAAACGGTGCTCGACTTTCCGATTACCGCCGCCTACTGCTTTTTCCCTGCGGGAAAACGCACCGCGGTCGCAACCCACGGGCATTTTATGCCCGCGGCGCTCAACAAGGGCGACGTCCTCTTCAACGGACATTTTCACGTTCCCGCGATCGAGGAACGGGAGGACTACACCTACGTCAACTGCGGCTCCGTCTCGATCCCCAAGGAAAACTCCCCCCATTCCTATCTGATTCTGGAAGAAAACCGCCTCGTCTGGAAAGACGTGGAAACGGGCGAACCTTTTATGCGGGCGGAACTGTAAACTTTATGATATAAAAAATTTTGTTGATTCTCGCAGTTAATTTTCAAAAGTTACTTGACAAGCATATATAAAACATATAAAATAAAGTCATCAAAAAAATAAAGGAGAAATAAACATGTCATTCAACAGCAGTTTTAAATCTTTGCCGAGATTGGTGCAAATTATTTTGCTCTTAATTCCCGTCGTCAACTGGCTTACGGAAATTTTGGTTCGCGGTTCGGCTGCACTGCACGGGAAGGCGACCTTACAGCTCATCGTTCTCATCTTCGCGATCCTTCCCACCGGCGTATTGTTGGGCTGGATCGACCTGTTCTCTTGCCTGTTATTCAAGAAACTTATTTTGACCTGATCCTGCGAAAAACAAGAAAGCCGCCTTTAAAAGGCGGCTTTTCGTTTTCTTTAAAGGTCGAACGCGATTGCGGTGAGATCGTCCGTAAACACCCCGCAAAAACGGGTCAGCGCGGCTTTGAGCCCCTCGATAAACTCTTCGGCGCCGTGCGAACGCTGCAAGACCTCCTCCACCCGTTCGAGAGAGAACATTTCCCCCTTTTCGTTGCGGCTTTCGGTCACGCCGTCGGTAAGCATCACGAGAATGTCGCCCGTCTGATACCCGATTCTTCTGTCCTCATAGCGGAAGTCGGGAATCCAGTTGGAGACGGGCGGCGCCCGCATCACGATCTCGTCGATCCCCATAGCGCTTTTGAGGAGCAGCGGGGCGTTGTGCCCCGCGACCGAATAGCAGATCTCCCGCGTGTGCCCGTCGATCCTGACGGCGGCAACGGTGACATAAGCCTGTTCGTCCAGATTGAGCTCCTGAAATTTGGCGTTGAGCCCCCTGAGCGCGCGCGCGGGAGAGAGCTCGCTTCTGTCCCAGCCCGCTTTCACGAAGGCGGTAAGAATGCCCGCCGAAATCCCCTTGCCCGAGACGTCGGCAAGAAATCCCATCCTGTTTCCCTCCGTCTCGTACACGTCCGGCAGGTCCCCGCCGATCTCCCGATAGGGAATATACATGAACGAATAGGGTTCGCCGCCCTTTGCCGCGGGCAGAAGGCGCTGCTGGATATTCTGCGCGGAGGACATTTCCCGTGCGATCTCCGTCTCGTACGCGCCGTCCACGACGCCCAAAAACCATTTCCCGAGCGGCGTGATCTTGATGCGGAATTTTAAATCCCCCGCCTCCCCGTTGCGGACGATCAGCTTGCGGAAAGCGGTGCCGTCCCCCTGCTTCGCCTCCGAAAATACGCTTCTCAGCGGGCAATAGGCGCATTTCACCCCTTTCCCGCACTTACCGCCCTCCTTGCAGGAGAGAACGTCGCGAAAACTCCCGCTCCCGCGACCGGACCGAAAATATTCCCGAAAAGCGCGGTTTGTATACCGCACCCGCATTTTTCCGTCCACCGCAAGCACGGCGGTGGGGATATTGTCTAAGACCGTTTTGTAAAGATTGGGCATCTCAACCTCGGTACATTCTCAGTTTTCCGCTTACGATGCGCCCCGCAAGCCGCTCGCAGGGCTTTATCTCCCCGTCGTACTGTGCGCTCCCGCGCTCCTTGAGGACGATTTGCGCCTTTTCGCACGAAAAACGGTGGGCGATCGGACGGGTGAGCAGTTTTTTGCGCATGAGCCTTATCAGCTCTCCCAAGAGCTTGCTGCGCTTGGGACAGTCTATTACGAGAAGCTCCATAAGTCCGTCCTCGATATCGGCGGGCGGGCAGAGAGGGATTCCCCCGCCGAGATTTTTTCCGTTGCACATAGCGGCGATCATGGCGTGATATTCCTTGGTCTCCCCGTTCACGGTAACGGAAATGTCCGTGCCGCGGTAACGGAAAAGGCTGGCGAGAAAGGCGCCGAAATACGTTCCTCCCCGTTTCTCCTTCCGCTTTAAAATATCGACGTCCATGCCGATTCCCGCGATATTCATGCTCCGTCTCCCGTCGTCGAATTCGAGAAAGTCGGTATAGACGGGCTCGCGGTTGAGAATGAGATCGATCGCGCCGACCCCGACGGGAATATTCGCGGCGCAGGCAAAATCGTTGCCCGTCCCCGCGGGAATCAATCCCAGCCGCACCTTTTCGGGCTGTATGCCGGAGAGCACTTCGTTCAACGTGCCGTCTCCGCCGAACGCCACGATATCCGTTTCCCCCGCTTCGCTCAGCGTGCGGGCAAATCCCGTAATCGCCCCCTTCTTATCCGAATGCCAGATCCGGTATTCGGCGCCCGCCTCGCCGAGTTTTTTTTCCGCTTTTTTCAGTAGTCTTCCGCCTCTTCCCATCAGAGCGTTCGGATTGACGATAATGTTCAACATACCGTTAGTGTCTCATCTCAAAACCCACTCGAACGGAAAAATTCTCCTTCCCGCCGCGAGCAGTATTTTTTTAAGAATATTATACAATATCTTTTCGCAAATTGCAATTTTTTTTAAAACCTGTTATACTGTTTTCGGAAAATTTTCATGATGAAACAGTTTTTGCCCGAAAACCTGATCCGCCTTGCGGAAAGCTGTCCGTTCCCGCTCTATCTCGTTGGGGGAAGCGTGCGCGATTTTCTGCGGGGCGCCCTGTCCGAAAAGCCGGACTGGGACCTGTGTTCCCCCGCGCCAGAGGAGGCGCTGATTTCCGCCGCCCGAACATGCGGGTTCACCGTAAAAGCGGTCTACAAACGGACGGGTACAGTCAAGCTTACCGATGCAGACGGCGCGGGCTACGAATTCACCCGCTTCCGCACGGACAAGTACGTGCGCGGGCTTCACGCGCCGAGCGAAATTCTCTTTACCGACGACATCGCTCTCGACGCCCGCCGCCGCGATTTCTGCGCCAACGCCGTTTATTACGAGATCGCCTCGGGGACCTTTGTCGATCCCTTAAACGGGCGGGAGGACGTTGCAAAGGGGCGGCTTCGCACCGTCGCGCCTGCGGATAAGGTCTTCGGCGAGGACGGGCTGCGGCTCATGAGACTTGCCCGCATTGCCGCCGAAACGGGGTTTTCTCCCGACGAAGAGTGCCTTGCGGGAGCGAGAAAAAACGCGGCGCTCATCGGCGACATCGTGCCCGAGCGCATCTTTGCGGAACTGTCTTTGCTCCTTACCGCCGACCGAAAAAGCGGTCTCGGGGACGCTCATTACCGCGGGCTGAAAATTTTGCACGCAGCAGGCGTTCTCGCGGTCATTCTGCCCGAGCTTGCCGCAGGAGAGGGAATCGTCCAGAGAAGGGACTTTCACGACCACGACGTTCTGGAACATTCCCTCCGCTGCGCGCTCTACGCCCCGCCCGAAATCCGCTTTGCGGCGCTCCTGCACGACGTGGGAAAGCCCTTTTGCTATCTTCGCGACGGAAACTTTTACGAGCACCCCCGCGAAGGCGCGCGGATTGCGGAGGAGATTCTCACGCGGCTGAAAGCGCCCAAAGCCCTGACGGAGAAGACGAAACGGCTCGTACTGCTGCATATGCGGGACTACAACCTGCAAATGAAGGGCGTCAAAGTGCGGCGGGCGATCGTTGAAAACGCCCCCCTCCTTCCCGCGCTGCTCGCCCTCTTTCAGGCGGATTACTCCGCATGCAAGGACGACACGGGCGAAGCGCCCGTCGTCGGGAAATGGAAGTCGATCCTCGCGGAAATGGAGCGCGAGGGCGCGCCCCGCACTCCGGGAGAGCTCGCCGTAAACGGGAAAGAGCTGCAAGCCGCCGGAATTTCCCCGAAACGAACGGGGGAAGCGCTGGACGACTTGCTCTGTTACGCTGCCGAAGACGGCAGGCGAAACGAAAAAAACGCTCTGATTGCCCGCGCGCAAAAGCTGTTTTCCGTCAATGGCGATTCCGACGCTTAATTTCTTGCTTTTTTTCGGCAACTATATTATAATAGATTTATGAAACTCGAACGCATTGCAAAACGGGAGGCGGAAGAGGCGTTCCTCTGCTCTCCGCAAGACTTCGGAGAACCCGTCCCCGTGCAGGGCGGAAAAAAACGCGCCCTCGGAAACAAGCTCTTTATCGAGAGCGGCGGCAGGTACAAACTGTTCGGCGAGGGATGCGATCTGATTCTGTTTACGGAAGGCAGCGGACATTTCAAATGGGCGCGCGGGGAAACCTCATTCACGGCGGGAGACGTCTTCCGCGCGGAAAAACTCGGAGAATACGAAATCAACGGACTGTGTTCCTTCTTCGTCGTAAGGGAGTAAAATATGGGAAAAGAAAAGAAAAAACGTCTTACAAGAGCCCAGCGCAAAGCGGTCTTGAAACAGCAGAAGGCGAATGAAAAGCGGCTTTTGGAGGAGGGCAAGATCTCTCCCCGCGTCAAGTACCTTCCCCGCAGTTTTCTGTGGAACGCGCTCGCCGTCGCGCTCGCCTTTCTCATGGGCGCGTTTGCGACGCTGGGCGGGCTCGTGGGCGCGGGCGTCTTCGCCGGCACGAAGATTTCCGTGAAGGATCTTTTGGGAGAAAACTATCTCGAATACGTCACCGCCGACTACGCGGACGCGAGCGTGTTCGAGATCACGTCCGATATCATCGAAGATATCCGCCAAACCGGAACGGAGAACATCTCGCTCTCCCTTCTGAACAAATATACGCCCTATTTGAAGACGGCGATTTCCAAGGTTGCCGATATCGCGGGCGATGCGGGCGTGTCGATCGACGTGGACGACATGATGGCACAGCCCGTCTCCTCCCTCGGCTCCTACGTGAGCGAAACGATCGTCCCCTCTATCGTGCTGGGCGACGTATTGAAACTTACACCGGAGAGCGATCCGCTCATGCTCGGCATCTGCTACGGGGCGGAGGGCGAGGACTATACGGTCGTGGACGGCGTGATCGTCATGAACGAGGGAAAATCCGCGGTCACGGTAGGCGACCTCACGGAGGACGCCTCCTCCCTGCTCGACCGGATCTATGTGGAATCGGTCTTAAGCGTCACGGCGGAATCGGACGCCTCGCTTCGGTACATCGCCTACGGAACGGAGGGCGAGAGTTACCGCATCGTGACGGATGAAAACGGAAATCGGACGGTCGAAATGCTCGTAAATCCCGCCACGGGAGAGCCGTACGCGAAAAAAACGCTCAAGGAACTCTCCGAATCGGACGATCTTTTGGGCGACGCAAAGATAGGCGATCTCGTGAATGTGGACGCGGAGACGGGACTTCTTGCCGCGATTAAGAACTGGAGCGTGAACGACCTCAAAAACACCTACCGCATCGAGCGGCTGAAACTGAGCCAAATCATCACGATCAACGCTTCGTCCTCCTCCATCATGCAGGCAATGAAGGACTGGCGGATTGCCGATTTGAAGGATCAGAACAAGATCGACACCCTCGTTCTCTCCGACGTGATCGCGGTAGACGGCGACAGCCCCATGATTCTGCAATCGCTCAAAAACACCTGCATTGGCGATTTCTCCGAAGCGATAAACAATCTCCGCCTCGTCGATATCCTCGGCAAAGAGGATTTAGAGAACAACAAACTCTTGCGCAATCTCAAATACAGCACCCTCGACACCCTCGCAGAAGACATCGAGGCGATCTCCGTGAAAGACGTCTTCAACGAGGAAATCTATTCCTATATGGTCATTGAAAACGGCATGACCTACGAAAAACTCGTCAACGCCTATTCTCAGGGCGAAAACCCCTACAAGAATATCGAAGGAAAATCGTCCATCCGTCCCGAGGCGCTCGAAAACCCCACCGCAACAACCAAATATTACTTGAAAGATACGAATACCGAGCTCGTATGGGGCAGCTTCCTTGAAAGGAACGGGAGCTACGTCGCCGTACAGGAAGACGAACTTTACAAGAAGACGGAGAGCTTCGTAAACGAGGAAACGGGAATCACGGAGAGCGTTACGTTCTATTACGCCAAGACGCGTCTTCCCGTATCGCCCGTATACGGCTGGAGCGCCGTCGATTACGATGCGAACAGGCTCGTCCCCCTCGACGACGGCAGGATTACGACCGCAGACGGCGCGCAGGCGGAGGGCTACCGCGAGGTGGTCACGAACAGCATCGGCAACGCTTATACCGAAGACGGCGAAGCGCTCGTCTATACCGTCCCCTCCGAGGAGATCTACTATCCTCTTTACACGGATGAAAACGGGGTATACTGCATGACGTACAGCGCAAGCGGCGCCGTCGAGCGGATGGATTTCGAAAAGACGGTAACGGGCTATACCGCGACGGACGGCGACGGGGAAACGGTTACATACGGCTATCGGAACGGGAAGGCGACCGACGGCGAAGGCGCTTCGTACCGCGTATATACGCAGGCGGAGGAGAACGGCGAACCCGCCTACGATTATATCGTGATCGAAAAAACGGTCGTTCAGGGCTATTACGAAGAAAACGCGGAAACCATAGTGCTGTACGGCGCAGACGAAGCGGAAGAAAAGTTCTATGCCTCCTGGACGGATGCAGACGGAACGTCCCATGAAGCGGAGGAAGTTGACCGCTATCTGAGCGGCACCTGGTATCTCCTCTTCGGCGGCGAGGAGGAAAACGAAGACGGAACCCTCTCCGTGATCGATTTAACGGATACCGCCGCGCTCGAAATTTCGGAACGCGTCACGCAGACGTCGAATCAGATCAACGAATTGCCCCTGTGGAAGCTTTATCTTCACGAATTTATTGACGAGAACCCCTTTGTCCAACTGAGTGAGACATACGACGGGGAGAATAATTTGAACATGCTGTGTGTCTATCAGGTGATCGGGCTTGTAAAAAGACTCGTCTCAAATTCTTGATTACTGCGAAACTCGCGCGATTTGACAAAAAAAGTCGTCGGGAGAGGCAAAAACCCGTTGACTTAATTTTTCAAATATAGTAAAATAAAAAAACGGGTGAAAACCCGACAAGCCTTGTATGCCCAAAGGCATACCGATTAAGACCGGGAGGTGAAAAAATGCAGAAGTACGAAATGCTCATCCTGCTGAGAAGCGACATGGAGGAGGAAGCGAGAGAGGCGGAACTGAAAAAGTACGCCGACATCGTGACCGCCATGGGCGGCTCCGTGGAGTCCACGGACAAGTGGGGCGTAAAGAAAACGGCTTATCCCATCCAGTTTAAGTCCGAAGCCTTCTACGCGCTCATGTCTTTCACGGCAGAGGGCAATGCGGTCGCAGAGCTTGACCGCGTTGCGGGACTTTCGGGCGACGTGTTGCGCCGCATGATTACGAAAGTCGAATAAGATAGGGAGGAATAACATGAACAAGGTGTTTTTGATCGGGAATCTTACGCGCGATCCCGAACTTACCAAAACCGCGGGCGACGTGAGCGTATGCCACTTTGCAATCGCGGTGAACCGCTCATACACCTCTTCCGACGGCGAACGGCAGACGGATTTCTTCAACGTAACCGCATGGCGCGGGCTCGCGGATACCGTTGCGCGCTATTCGAAGAAGGGAAATAAGATTGCGGTCACAGGCAGTATTCAAATCCGCAACTACGAGGACAACCAAGGAAATAAACGCACCGCTGTGGACATTATTGCACAGGATATCGAATTCCTTACCCCGAGAAGCACCAATTCGGGCGACGATTTCTACGATTCGCCCGCACCCTCTTCGGCGGCGCCGAAGAAAAAACCCGCTCTCCAATCGTTCGACGACGACGGAGACATCCCCTTTTAATCAATCAATAAGGAGCAAATCATGGAAGAGAACGAAGTTCAGGTTCAGGAAACGGTCGAGGCGGAGGCACCCCGCGCCGAGGCCGCCGAGACTCCCGCAAGAGAGGCTCGCGAAGACCGTCCCGCAAAGAAAAATTACAAGAAACAGGCTTATAAGAAGGTTTGCCTGTTCTGCCAGGAAAAGTCGGTCATCGACTATAAGGACGTTGCAAAACTCCGCAAATTCATTGCGGAGGGCGGCAAGATTCTTCCCCGCAGAATGACGGGCACCTGCGCCAAGCACCAGAGAGAGCTTGCAACCGCGATCAAGCGCGCGAGAGTCGCCGCTCTTCTCCCCTTCAAAGCGGACTGATCGGCGAATTTGTAAAGTTACAACACTCATTTCCGCGAAGGGTACAAAAACCTTCTTTCATATGGAGCCGCCTAACTTTACAGCGCACAACACAATCACTAATATGAAAGACTTCGTGAATAACGGGGTCTTTTTTCTATATTTTTATGTTATATAGTTATTTCGGTTTACTTTTCCCGCCAAACATACGACATAATTTTAATTATACAACACGCTTTCCCGCCCCGACATTACGCGCCGACGGACGGTTTTGTACTCTTTGCGACGGACGACCTCGTAGTGCTACATATTTTGAATTAGTGCAAGAATAAGATTGAAGGAACCAAAATTAAGAGGGCTGCCGCAGTTTTGCGGCAGCCCTCTTTTTTCAATGCTGTCAATTATGAATCTAAATCCAAATTATCATAATGAAATGCTTCATCACTGAAAAATTCACTTATACTGACGTTAAATGCGCGTGCCAGCATAACGACGGTTTTTAGCGTAATCCCTTTCGTCCGTCCCTGCATAATGCTTTTAATGGTGGGATAAGGCACGCCGCTGAATTCCGCCAATGAGTATTGAGTTTGAATCGGTCCATTCAAGTAAAAATTGATGCGGTCAATTACCGCTTCATTTAGTGTTTTATGTGTTTCCATTGTTAATACCTCCAATACAATATTTTAGGGTAAATCAATGGAATTATTAGGATGATAGGTCATACTTTTGGTTGACACATCATCCTAAATTTGATATAATACAAATCGTAGGATAATATATCATCCTAAATATAATTCAAATAAGGAGAAAATTATGAGTCAAGCTTATGTTGTAAACGGCGTCGTCGTCAGCGACGACGGAACCACTGTGCGTTACCGAACGCGTTGCCCAAGGTGCGGAAACGTGGATACGGCGACAATCCTTTCGTGCGGTTGTATGGAGGGGCATATTGTTAACGTCGGTTCTGTTCCTTGTTCCGCTTGCAGCAATACGGACAGGCGTACTTATACGTTCGATATTCAGGTACGTCGCGGAAAATAATTCAGCTACTAAAAAATAAAAACCATAAATAAATTAAAAAAGGAGTCACTATGGGTCTATTTGAAAAAATTAAGAACGTAACAAAATCTTTATTAAACGGCACGAGCGTTTCAAATGGCGGTAAGTCACAATCGAGCGTTTCAAATGGCGGTAAGTCACAATCAACTGCAACAAACAACAATAATCCTAAAGGAAAGCCTCTTGAATGGTTTACGTCCGAGGCGGGTTTGGAAACTTTTAAAATTTATACGTCCCCGCAAAATTATATGCTTGAAGACACTATAAAAGAAGAATACAAAAGGAAATACGGCAATAGCGACACAAGTTTTGAAGTGTTTTTCCATGTTTATCATCCGAATGAAAAAATCCCTTCTAAATATTTTGAAGCACTGATTGACAATATAAAGGTTCAACCGTTAAAATACGTCGGTCCTTGCAATGTGCTTGTCGGACTCTTAAAAATAATGGCGAAGTCGTTTTACATAAACGACGACGGTGAACCGGAAATTTGCGAGCCTGTTTTATCGCCCGAGCAAATTGTATCCGTAGAGAAAAACCCTGTATTATATTTCGTCAAGAATTTTAATATTTTTGAGTTGAAAGACGATGCTCTTGGCACTTTCCAAGATAAGTTCGCCTTATACGGAAAAATTTTATCGTTCCTTGCGATAAATGCCGCCAAAATTGACATAGCGGGAAGTCAGTGGCTGTTCGACAAGAATACCTATATAAACGATTTCGGTGTTGTCAGAAAGGAAAAAGGATTCTTAAAAAAATGCAAAGAAGTGTCGGGATTTACCGAATACTTTGACGAGCAAATATCTCAATTAGATTGACGCGCGGAGAGCTATCGGTTTGACGATAAAAGGGGCGGTTAGTTATAAAGGTTTTCTGCTGGGTTCCTTGCAAAAACCAAGCAAATACATCATACGAGGAGTTGAAAACAATGGTCGATGGATTTAATTCTTATGAAGGTAACGCAGTGACGTGGACTGTTTACCATAATCACGGAACCACTATTGTGCACGCTTGTAGCGAGGCAATCGCTTTGCAGAGATTTCTGGCTAAATATCCGAATTATACTGTAACAAAAATTGTCCGTCATTGAAAAAGAAGAAACTATCGCACATATCCCCTGCTCAACACACAGGGGATATTTTACTGACAGCAATGGAGAATAAATTGATAAAAGATATTGAAAGACGTTTTATGTTATATAGTTATTTCGGTTTACTTTTCCCACCAAACGCGCTACAATTTCATGCGAACCGACGGTCTGCATACCCGTCCTGCCGACGCTTCCCACAGCCCGCATTATCCGACGGACGGTTTTGTACTCTTTGCGACGGACGGTCTCGTAGAGCGACATTTAAGAAGGTACAAGCTCGACCGATGCAATAAGTACGAAAATTGCCGTCGCGCGGCAGGCTTGTCAAACAAAAAAACCTTGCGTTGTGCAAGGTTTTTTTGTGCCGAAACTGCGCGGGACGGCTCAATGTCTTAAAAATCTCCTTCTTGTTTCGGCAAGTTTATAACGGCAAGCGTGCTTTTTTATTTTACTGTTGTTTCTCAGCCGAAAAATTCACGGTATACGGCTTTGAGCGTGCGCTCGAAATCCCCGTTGTCCACACCGACGATAATGTTCAGCTCGGAGGAGCCCTGATCGATCATGCGCGCGCTCACGCCCGCCCTTGCGATCGCCGTAAACAGGCGGGCGCTGGTACCCACGTTTTTCATCATTCCGTGTCCCACGACCGCGATCAGCGCGATATCGTCGTATACCCGAAGATTGTCGGGCGAAACCGCTTCTCTGATGTCCTCGCACAGCCGTTCGAGAACGCCGTCCTTCAGCTCGCAGCTGTCGATCACGAGCGAGAGCGTATCGATTCCCGAGGGAATGTGCTCGAAAGAGATGCCGTATTTGAGCAGCACGGAGAGAACGCGATAGGTAAAACCGATTTCTGCGTTCATGAGCGATTTTTCAAGGAAAATTACGGTGAAATTCTTTTTTCCCGCAATGCCCGTAACCGTCTTGCCGGTAAAACGGTACTTGGAGGAGGGGAGAATCTCCGTCCCCTCGTCCCGGGGGCGGAAGGTGTTTTTGATTTTGATGGGGATATCCGCTTCCCGCACGGGAAAAATGGATTCGCTGTGCAACACGTTCGCTCCCATGTACGAAAGCTCGCGCAGCTCTTTATACGAGAGAACGGAAATACGCTCCGGATTTTCCACGATGCGCGGATCGCAGGCAAGAAATCCGCTGACGTCCGTCCAGTTCTCGTAGAGATCCGCTCCCGCCGCGCGCGCCACGATCGCGCCCGAAATGTCGCTGCCGCCCCGCGAAAACGTTTTAATCTTTCCGTTGACGTCTTCGCCGTAAAAACCGGATACGACGGCGCGCTTCTTCCCCTTCAACTCCGCCGCAAGCAGTCCGAAGGAGCGGGGATCCAGCCTGCCGTCCGCCGTAAATTTTACGCAGCAGCGGGCGTCGATAAAGGGAATATCCAACAGCGCCGCCATGATCCGCGCGGAGAGATATTCGCCGCGCGAAGCGCAGAAATCCTCCGTCGTCTCCGCCTCGATGCCGCGACCCGTCTCCTTGAGCACGCCGTCGATATCGAAGGAAATCCCGAGTTCTTTCACGATTCCGCGAAAACGCTCGCTGACTTTTTCGTACGCAGCGCCGCAAGCGCCCGTCTCCTTGACTTCCCGATAGACTTCGTATAAAAGATCCGTCACTTTCACGTCGCCGCTGTACCGCTTCCCGGGTGCGGACACCACGACGTAACGGCGGGATTCGTCCTCGTTTAGAATCGCGGCGACCCGCTTGATATTGGTGCCGTCCGCCATGGACGTACCGCCGAATTTACACACCTTAATCATAACTGATCTCTCTGCCCTCGATATAATACCGTTTATCGCGCGCCTCTCCTATGGAGAAAGTCTTCTTGGGAAAATTACCTCCGTTTTTGAGCTGCGGGAAGAAATCGTCCTTATCGGGCGGAAGAAGCACGATTCCCGCGCAACCCTCCCCCGCAAGGGCTTTCAACTCTTCTTCGCCGTGGATGTAATCCACCGAACCGCCGTTGCATTTTATAAACTGCTCGCAGAGTTCGTCCGTGCGGCGCACGCCTTCGGCGCCTGCGGGAAGGCGGGGATATATCACGTTTCCCTCTCTCTTCCCCTTGACCGATTTTAAAAAAAAGTCGCAGAACGCATCCGCGTCCACGTTCTTCACAAGCCGGTGTATCGGACGGAATACGATTGCTTTATCGTAGATGTTGACAAGCTCCGCAAGGGCGTAGCGCGCGGGGTGGTTTTCCCGCTCCTTCCCGTCCAGTCCCGCTTTCACTTCCTCCCAGCACGCCTTTGCCGCGGCGATCGAGTGGTTTCCGTCCGCCACCGCAAACGAGGGCTCCTGACGCATGTGCATATCGCGCAGCACGCCGACGGCGAGATCCTCCGGAATAAAGCTGCCCTTGATATGACCGCCCCCTTCCATGAGGTCGAAATCGTACAGCGTTTCAAGCTCCTCGTCCAGAAGTCCGCGCACGATCTTGTTTTTGGGATCCCTGTAAAAGACCATTGCGTGCGAAAATTCGAGCGGCGCGCCCCTGCGGACCTCAACACGCGCGGGAAGACGGGAGGGAACAACCTCTTCCGAAGAACGGATCGGGGAACTGACTCCCCGTTCCGTCGTATAATATTCGAGATCGAGCGCGGCGACGATCCCCCGCCGCGTCCCCGATGAAGTGACCCGTTCCGTGAGCACGCAGCCCCTTAGCAGCTTTTCGGTGACGCCCTGCTCGAGCGCCGCGTACATATTTGCGTGTATCTCCTCGATTTTATTCCCGTCGTCCTCGCCGAGGAAGGCTTCGGGCAGAATAAAGCGGAGGGCGGAGGGCTGATCCCCCACCTCCCGCTCGACGCGTTTCCAATATTCGCGGTCGGACGTAAACTGATCGCACGCGATGACCGCCCATTTTTCGAATCCGCTCAGGGGCAGTACGATACGGGGAACGGCGATACAGCCCCTCATAGCGCGGTGACCGCTCCTATCACGACGGCGACGGCAAACGCAAGCACGAGCGCCAAAAGTTTGAGCGGGATATTATGCGTAAAAACCTTTTTCAATGCCTCTAAAAACTTCACGATTTCTTACCCTCCGAATTAAATTCTTTCCAGTAGTAGTCCTTTAAAAACCGCTTCAAACTCTCCGAGTCGACATAGCGCGTGATTTCGCCGCGCTTTACGACGGAGACGATTCCCGTCTCTTCGGAGACAATAATCGTGGAAACGTCGGCGACTTCGGTGACGCCGATCCCTGCGCGGTGGCGGGTGCCGTAATCTTTGGGAAAATCCTTTTGCGTAAGCGGAAGGAAGCAGCCCGCCGCCTGTATCTTATCCCCGTAAATGATCATCGCGCCGTCGTGCAGGGGGGCTTTGGGAATGAAGATCCCCTCGATAAGCTGGTTGGAGATCGCGGCATTCAGCGAAACGCCGCTGTCCAAAATCTCCTTGGGCAGGTTTCCGCCCGAGAGAACGATAAGCGCGCCGATATTGTTTTTCGAAAGATTCTGAACCGCCTTGACGATTCCCGTAACGCACTCGTCCGCATGCAGAACCGCCGCGCCCTGTTTTTTCGTTGTCATCTCCTTGCCGACCGCCGCCGTCCGTCCTACGTTCCAGATGGAGCGTTTGATTTCCGTACTGAACAGCAGCAGAAAAAAGAGCGAAAGGATCATGATAAACACATAGTACGTTTCTACGTCAAAGCTCTTGGAGAAGAGTACGACGACGCCGAGACAGAGCATGAGAAATACGTACAGGAAGATGAGCTTCCCCGCGTTGTTTTCGTGCAGCGTCTTGAATACGAAATAGATGAGCAAAAACAAAAAAACGGCTTCCAGTACGAACGTCCAATGAAAGTTCGTAAATACCGATTTTATTGCTTCCCAAACTCTTGTAAGATCTTCCATAAACGGCTCCTGTTACCTTATTATAGCGAATTCGGAGAAAAAAGCAAAGGATTTTCTCCTCAACCGAAAAATATTTTTACGATTGCCGCGGAGAGCGCGCCCGTCTTCGTATA
The DNA here is from genome assembly GCA_964387225.1 of uncultured Clostridia bacterium. Taxonomy (GTDB): domain Bacteria; phylum Bacillota; class Clostridia; order Christensenellales; family Borkfalkiaceae; genus Gallimonas. Next base: position 29,096 of record CAYLVU010000009.1, read on the forward strand.
AAGACCGCTCTTCGCCCCGCACGAAAGCTCGTAGAGCCTCCCGTAAAGCTCGGCGCATTTTTCATCCCCCAGACGGCGGTAAATTTCCCTGTTCTTTTTTAAGGGGTATTCCTTCATGTTCAACACTTTGCAGATCTGCCCGTCGCTCATCTTCGACCTTCCCACCTCCAACAGCGTTCGGAAATGCGCCGTGAGCGAGGAAAGCGCGGCGTTCTCGTCGTAGCCCTTTTTTAGGAGTTCGTCGAGAATTTCGAAAAAGGAAGAGGCGTTCTGTCCGGACGCCGCCTGCGTGAGCGCCCATACAAAGTATTCGGAGTCCTTAGCAACATATTCTTCCACCGCAGAACAGGTGACGCGCCCGCCCGTACCGAGAAGAAGCAGGAGCTTCTCCGTTTCCTTTTTCATGCGAGCCGCGTCTCTGGCGCAGTAGCGGACCATGAGCGAAACCGCGTCCCCGTCCGCGGACAAACCGGCGCGGCGCATAACCCCGAAGAGCCAGCGCGAAAGTTCCTCCTCGTCCGCACGGGAACAGTCCACGTAGACGATCCCCTTTTTTCGCTTCAGGTCGACGGCGTTCGTCCTCTTTCCCCCTTCGTTCACGATGACAAGCACCGTGGAGGGACAGGGATTTTCAACGTAATTTTTTAAGACCGCGTCCCATTCCCGTTCGGTGGGATAAAACCGATAGACGCGGGTCAGACGCTTCTCGTCAAAAAAGGGCATGGTATAGAGTTCGTCGCGAAAAGCCGAGAGCGCGTCCCCCTTCAAAGAATCTCCCTCGCAGCGGATATCGTTGAGCGCGGGCTGCAATATGCCGCACGCCTTGCGGATAAATTCGACGGCGTGATCGCGGAAATACGTCTCGTCCCCCTCAATGAGATAGACGGGAGCGACCCCGTCCTTTAAGCTGTTTGCAAGTTCGGTAAATTTCATCTTGCGTAAATTATACCATCTTTCAGATAAAATATCAAGCCCCCGCAGCCCTCTCCCACGAACAAATCGGCGTCGAGCGCGGCGCCGTTTGCAAAATCGAACTCCGTGACCGTTCCTTCCGCCTGCACGGAAAGCTTTTCCGCCCCTTCGAAGCGGAATTCCAGCCCGTCGATGCAAAAGCTCTCCGCAAAGACGAGCTCCGTTTCCCTGAGCCCCGTGGGAATCTCCTCGCGGGCGTATACGGCATCGGCGGGCAGAAAGGCGGCTACGTTGATCGCCGCCAGCTCGTCCGACGCGACGATCACCACCGCGTCCAGCGTGCCCGCATAGGAGCGGTTCAAAAGCCCTTCGCAATCGGACAGCGCTGCCTCTCCGAGCACGAGAACGTTCGCCGAAGTAGTCTGTAAGAGCGCGACGTCCTCTCCCACCGTCCACTTGCACCCCGTAACGACCGCGTTTTCGAACACGAGGATCAGGGCGAAGGTTAGAAGAAGTCCGCAGGCGACGCCCGCGCGGAGCCGCTTCCCCATCCGTACCCGCTCGGAAAGGAGAACGGATGCAATCATCCAGACGGCGCCGCCCGCCCCGAGGGTAAAGCCCGTTAAAACGAAGAAGTCCGTAAGCGATATCAAAAACAAAAATGCCGATACCATGCCCGAAGGAAGCGCCATCAAAACTGCGGCGGCGGGTGCGATTGCGAGAGACAGAAGAGAACAGAGCAGCACCGTTAAAAACAGCACGGGCAGAAGCGGAATCAGCAGAAAGTTGAGAAAAAAGCCCCAAACCGAGAAATAGCCGAAGCTGTCTACGAGAATGGGAAACGTGAACGTCTGGACGGAAAGATTGGCGGAGAGATAGCCGCCGAGGGAAGCGGGAAGTTTTTTAAAGCCGCGGGAAAGCGAGCCGGAGAACAACGCAAGTCCCGCGCACGCGCCGAAAGACAGGCGGAATCCCGCCGCAAACCACTGCGCGGGAAAGAGGAGGAGCACCGCAGTCGCGGCAAAGGCGATCGAGTTGATGAAATCGTGTTTTCGTCCCAGCGCGCCGTTCAAGCCGAGCACGGCGCACATGATGACCGCCCTCAGCGAAGAAACGGAGAAAGCGCAAACCGCGCTGTAACAGAGCGCAAGCGCGGTTGCGGGAAGAAAGCGGAGACGTTTGAGCGGACGGCACAAAAAGAAGACGGCGGCGTACAGAATCCCGATATGAAGTCCGGAAACGGCAAAGATATGTGCGATCCCGCCCGTTCTCACCGCCGAAGAAAGCGTTTCGTCGAGCACGGAAGAATTGCCCGTAAGAAGGGCATAGGAGACGTCCGCCTCGGCAAGCCCCATATTGTCATGCGTTACGTCGTAGAGCGCGCCGTTGAGGAGCAGAAAGAGATTGGACGAGCGTTCGCTTCCCGTCCACTCGACCGAAGAAAACCGATAGCGGATATCCGAGAGAAACTCGTTGCCGATCGACCCGTTTGCAGGAAGCTCCGTCCTCGTCACCGCCGCTTCAAAGCTCACCCTGTCGCCCGTGCGCACCTCTTCGGAGGAGAGATAGAGTTCCGCGCTGCCGCCCGCGGAGAGCCCGTCAAACGTAAGGTCGTTCAGACGCACCCTCGTATAGCCGTTCTCGGGCGTAAAGGAGACCACCGTGCCCGCGACGGAATATTCCCCCTCCTCCGCGCACGAGAGGTAGTTACAGGTATAAAGATGGATAAAAGCCGCACCCATGCCCGCAAACAGCAGAAAAGGAAGGGTTACGGCAAGCAGCCGTTTCCAGGACACGGGAAAATAGGCAAGCAGAAGAAGAAGCGCAAAAAAGACGATATCCGCAAAAGAAAATCCGCCGAAACGGCAGCGGACATAGAGATCGATGCCGAAAATCATCCCCAGAGCGCAGAAAAGAACGGGGCGGAAATTGACTCGCGCCTTCCGCGCCTCTGCGGACATGGGTGTTTCCTCGCAAGCGTTCACGGCCGTTATGCCAGCGAGATCCGATCGGAAACGGACCGTACGAACAGCCCCTTATCCTCGCCGTAGGTCACGCAGTCGCGCAAAACGGACGCAAATTTTTCCGTAGAGCGGATCCCGAACACGCCCGCCGCCAGAGCGGCGAGTTCGTCCATGTAGAGCGCCACCCGCTCCTCGAGAGCCGCCTTCACGAAGGAGACAAGCTCGAACGGGGTGAAGTCCTCCTCGCGCCTGAGCGGCGTTCCCGACTCCGTACGGAATTTTCCGATCTGTACCGCCCGAAGATTCTTATAATAGTAGTCCTGCCCCAGCACGCGCTCGCGGAGGAACGCGCAGCCGTCGATGAGGGCGTCCAGCCGCCCGTCCGCCTTGCTGCCGCTCTTTACGATGCCGAAACTCATGAGACAGCGTTTTTTGAGGAAGGAGCGCGAAATGGGCTCTTCGCAGGACACAATCTCTTTGAGACGGGCGGCGATTTCCCCGTCGTGCTCCCCGCCCGTAATAAAGGAGGCGTTTTCCGCGCCCTCCGAAGTAACCGCGCGATAGGGCTTTTTATATTTCTGTATCCAGGCGCCCGCCTTTTTCTCCGCACCCGTCAGCCTGTCGAGCATTTCCTTGATTCGCTTGATCTCGCGCTTGGGATTGCTGTAATAGTTGACGCTGTTCACCCGCATCACGTTCCAGTTGCCTCTTTTGAGGGAGAGCATCTGCAACACGTTTCTGTCCTTCACGGAAAACATATCCGTGCCGTCGCAGACGACGGCGAGAAGGAAGCGATGCTTGTTTTTGGGATCGATAACGGCGACGTCGATCTTGAAATCGGACGCACCCACGTCGCAGCGGCAGTCGTATCCGTAGCTTTTGAGTTCTGCGGCGATAAATTTCCCGATTCCCGCGCCGCCCTTCAGACTCGCCGAACTCACCGCGAGATTCGTTCTTCCGCGCTCGGCAAAATCGAGGAACGCCTTCAAGCCCGCCACGCCCTTGGAGGAGGTCTTTTGCAGGTCGATCATGGAACCCGTCATCGTGGAAAAGACAACCATCTCCTCTCGCGCACGGGAAACGGCGACGTTGAGCCTCCGCCAGCCGCCCGCCTGATTGAGCGGACCGAAATTGAGAGAGACCCGCCCCGCTTTATCGGGACCGTAACAGACGGAGAACAGAATCACGTCCCGCTCGTCCCCCTGTACGTTTTCGAGATTTTTTACAAACAGCGGTTCCTCCCTGTCGTAGGCGGCGGCGTCCAGTTTACGCGCGACGATCTCCTTGCCGAGAAGCCGTTCGATGTCCTCCTGCTGCGCGCCCGAAAAGGTGACGATTCCGATACTCGAACGGGACAGAACGGGATCGGAAAGGCGGCGTACAACCTCTTTTACGAGCGCCTCCGCCTCTTTCCTGTTCCGCTTTGTAAACCCGCGGTCGTAAGTGCCGTCCACCTGCACGAGCCGCACCTTGCTTTCGAGACTGTCGGGCGAAGGGAAGGTGCACAGCCTGTTGTCGTAATACATGCCGTTGGAAAACGCGATGAGCGATTCGTGCTTGCTGCGGTAATGCCAGAGAAGATGCCGTTCGGGCATACCGAGCGCAAGACAGTCGTCGAGAACGCTTTCGAGGTCCTCGTTTTCGAGATTCTCCTCGTCCACGTACGCCGTATGGAAAAAGGCGGTGGGCGGGAGCTGCTTCGGATCGCCCACGATGATCGCTTTTTTCGCGCGGGCGATCGAACCGATTGCCTCGGCGGTGGACATTTGGGACGCCTCGTCGAAGATGACGAGATCGAAGATATCCGCCTCCGGTTTCAGATATTGCGCCACCGTTACGGGGCTCATGAGCATACAGGGACACAGAACCCGTGCGAGCGAAGGGATTTCCTGAAAGAGACCCCTGATTCCGACCCCGCGCAGGTTGCTCTTGGATAGACGGCGGAAGGCGGCAAGCTCCAACGAAAGGCTTCCCTCCTCCTCGCCCGGGAGACGCGAAATGAGCGCGCGGCGCACCTCTTCCTTTTCAAGACGGGCAAACTCTTCCCACGCGATGCGGAATTTTTCCACCGTCTCGTCTATCGTGCCCGCCGTCATGCGGCAAAGGTCGGGGTCTGAGGGTATGTTGATTTCGAGGAAGTTTTTATACACGTTCTTCTCGAAGCCGGCAAGCACGTTCTCGATCTTGAGCTTGCCGCTTTCGAGCGATTCGGCGATAAAGTTGAGCCCGAGGGCGGAAAGCTCCTTCGCCGTCTTTTTGTACATACACCAGTTGGCGAGCATATCCGCGTTGTCGATGAGCGCGCCCGCCTTTGCGGAATAATAATCGAGCACGTCTTCGCCGTGGGCGCGCGTTCTGTCGGCGTTGGTCACGAGCAAAAAGCTTTCCAGCGCGCTCTTAAAGCTGTCCATCGCCTTTAAAAAGCCCTCTAAAACGGGCGCGGTATAGCCGCCGGCGGCGCGGATGCACATTCCGTTGAAGGAGTCCGGATTGTAGTCCATAAACGCCTGCGCGCACTTTTCGTGCAAAGCGTAAAGCGGCGCGAGATATTCGCTGCGGCGTTTTAACACGATCCTGCCGCCGCGGTCGCAGAAATTTTTTGCAAGGGAGGTATTGCCCGTGATGCGCTCTTCCGCGGCATAAATCTCGCACACGGTCTGCAAAAACTTGGGAACGTCCTCCTCCGAAAGCGGGTGCAGCGCGGTGCGTTCCAGCCTCTTGAAGACCGTTTTCGCCGCTTTCGAGAGCTTCCAGTCTCCCCCGCTCTCCAGACACCGTTTGAGTTCGGGATATTCCTTATCCGCGTCAACGAGAACCTTGAAGTTTTTGAAATAGTATTCGAGACAGGCGTCGAAGCGCTTGTTTGCATTGAAAAAGAGATAGAATTTTTCGCCGTCCGCTCCCGCAAAATATTTATCGAATGTGCCCGAGAGAAGCTCGCGCGCAATTTCCGAGAGAACTTCGAGCTTCCCCTCCGTAAGCGTGCTCACGCGTTGGCGGTAAAATTCGAGGAAAAGAGCGAGAAAGGATTTGAGATGGCGGATCTCGGTGACGAGCACCTCGCTCGCGCAAAATACGCGGTCGCGGATCTCCCCCGTATACTCGGTCAGATTGACGTTTTCAAAGGGGGAGTTGCAGACCCCGCCGCACTCCTTTGCCGCCGAGGACGCCGAAAGAATCTTGCTCTTACATTCCGCGAGCTTGCTCTCGGTGAGGGTATCGTAAAACGAGCTCTCGATATCGAGAATATCGGGCGCGTTTTTGTTTTGCAGATAGGAGACGATCGCCTGATACACGGATACGCCAAGCCGACGCTTTTTGTGCAGCGCCCGCATGGGAGCCTTCAATTCGTCGCGCAGCGCCGCGATCTCCTCCGCGCGGGCGGCAAGATCTCCCGCGGCCTCCCCGTTTTTCAGCGCGAGCGTGTCTTCGAGACGCTTTACGACGTCTCCCTTGTCCGTCTTGTTCGAATGAAGTTCGAGACAGAATTCCCCGATCCCGATTCCGTCGAGACGCTTTTTTACGACGTCGAGCGCCGCCTTTTTCTCGGCGACGAACAGTACCCTCTTGCCCGCGTAGAGAGCGTTTGCGATGACGTTCGTGATCGTCTGGCTCTTACCCGTGCCGGGAGGACCGTGCAGGACGAAGCTTACGTCCTTCCCCGAAAGCGCGACGGCGGAAAATTGGGAGCTGTCCGAGGACAGGGGAAGCATGACGGCGGAAGGGTCGTAGTCGTCCTCTCCTTCGGGCGGCTCGAACTCCTGCTTCAACGGTTTGTTTTCGAGCAGCGCGGCGACGAGCTCGTTCTTTTTGAGCTCTCCGAAATGCCGTTTCAGATCGTTCCACATGAGATAGCGCTGGAAGGAAAACGCCGCAAGATAACAGTCGGAAAGCACGTCCCAGCCCTTCATGCCCGCCGTTTCCGCGCGCACCATGGCGAGGATCTCGGCGATTTTGAGGGCGGAAACGTCCCCGCCGAGCCCGCGGACGTCGATATTGAATTCCTGTTTTAAAAATTCGAGCAAGGTCGAATTGACGAAGTATTCCCCCTCTTCGAGCGCGATCAGAAATTCTTCGTTCCCCTTCGCGCGCTTAAATCCGACGGAAGCAAGCACGAGGGGAGCATAGCGGAAAGCGCCGTCCTCCTTGGCGCGGTAGCGGAGAAATCCGAACGCGGCGTATAAGATCTTCGCGCCCGACTCTTCGTCCGCCTCGCGATTTTTTCGCACGAGCCGCGCCGCCGTTTCGGACAGCGTCTTGGCGTCGGTATAGGCGCGAAGGAATCCCTTCCCCTGTTCGAGCAGGATAAGCTCCCGCTGCTGGGGGGAGAGCGCTTCGCCGAAGGGAGGCACGGATTCCTGCGACGCCCGCAATTTCATGCCGTCCGAACCGCTGAGACGGGCGTACAGCTCGTCGCACCCGCCCGCCGCGATATGCAGGGCGTGTTTCCCCGTAAAGTTGAGCAGGGCGTTCCGCGTCGTAAGATCGAGCAACCTCCGCTCCCACTGTCTGTTTTTGGGCTGTTTCCCGTCAAGATTGAGCTTTCTGAACACGGGCAGGGGGCGCGGCGCCTCCTCGGAAGACATCTCCTCCTCCCGCAAAAGCTCGTAGCCGTGCAGTCCCTTTCCGCGCAGAGGGCAGGGCGGAATTTGCCCGATGCGGCAGCGGCGGATATCCACGAAGCTTTCGAAATACCCTTCCTTGAGCTTCTGGCGGAAATGATGCTCGGAGGGGGTGAACGCGACGGATCTGCCCGCAAACAGATCGTCCGCGTCGAAAAACGCAAGGTTATTGATCCCGTCCGAGGCGTATTTTTCCACGATCTCACAATCGTCCGTCACGCTGTCGAGAAAGCAGCTGTCGTAGAGCCAGACCCCCACGCCGACGGAATTTTTTCCGAGCGCGAGCACGGGATGAAGGCGCGCGGCTTCGAGACAGGCGCACGCAAACACGGCGAGGCGGAAGGCAGAGCACGCCCTCTCCTTCATCAGACCCTCTTTCGCCGCAGGCAGCGGCACGGACAGATCGGTCTCCTCCGATTTTTCGAAGGAACACGCCTTGATTGCGGCGAAAATCGCCGCCGCGATCTGACGGACGGCGTTTTTGTCCGCTCCGGTATAGCCGTAAAACTCGGCGTCCGATTTCCACTTTTTCAGCCGCTTTCCCGCGTCGGCGAGCACCCCCGCAACCTCGGCGAGACGGGGACGGACAAACAGGGCGACGCGTTCGGGATTGCCGTCCAGTCCCTCCCACCAATCAAAAGGCAGGACGACGATTTCGGTGCGCCTGCGAACCAGTTCGGCGTCCTCGAAGCTGACGACGGTCTCAATCGAACAGGTGCGCACGGCGTCGTTTTCCGCCAAAACGAGGGGCGAAAACTGCGCGGCGCTCAGCGATACGGTACTCTCGAAGGGCACCTCGGCGGTCGCCTCGTACGGCACGATGATTCCTTCCTCGCTCTCGGCTCGGATGCGAAGGGTCACCGCCTCCGAAAAATTGCTCTTGATCCGAAATTTCACCGGCGTTCCGAGCAGGCAATCGACGTAGCCGACGCGGGACGGAGCTTCGACGGAAAGTTCGATTTTTTCTTTTAAAATACTTTTTTGTCTTTTCTGTGCCATGTTCAACCTGAGATTCCGCGGGGGAAATTATCGTGATTTTTCTTCCTTATTATACCATTGCGTCTGCAAAATAGCAAGCATACGGAGGCGTTTGTTTACAAGAAGCGGTCCCCCCTCCTTCCAAGGCGGGGGACCGCATCAAATAAACGCGTCTTCAAAATATTCGAGCTCGTCGCCGCAGACGGAGGCTACGTCGTAGCGGCAGGGCAATTCCTCTCGCCGTTCGGTACAGAAGTATTTGGCGATCATGCGGTAACGGCGCTGTTTTTCACGGTTCACCGCCTCGGAAGGCAAGCCGAAGACGTCGCTTGCACGCATCTTCACCTCCACAAAGCAATAATACCCGTTTTTGAACGCGACGATATCGGCTTCGCCGAACGGCGTGGTATAATTGCGTTTGAGAATCTTATAGCCGTGCCTTTTCAAATACTTGCAGGTTAAGGTCTCTCCCTTCCGTCCCAAAATTTTGTTATGAAAGTTTTTCGGTGAATCGCACATATCCCAACCCTTTTGATCGCCTCGATGTGTTCTCTCGTGCCGTACCCCGCGTTATGGGAAAATCCGTATTCGGGATAGAGCTTATCGTATTCTCTCATCAGCGCGTCGCGGTACACCTTCGCCAAAATGCTTGCCGCGCCGATCGAGGCAACGAGCGCGTCTCCCTTGACGATGCTCCTCTGCGGCAGCGCGATGTCGAGGGTCATGTTTCCGTCGGTCAATACCAGATCCGCGGAGGGCTGTAATTTCTCCACGGCGCGTTTCATGCACAGTCTCGTTGCCTGCAATATGTTGATTTCGTCGATGAGCGTCTCGCTCACCTCTTCGACCGCATAGGCGCGCGCTCTCTCCCGAATCCGTTCGGCAAGCGCCTCCCGCTTTCGCGCGGAAATCTTTTTACTGTCGTCAATTCCGATAATCCGCCGTTCCTCCTCCAACGGAAGAATGACTGCCGCGCAGACGACGGGACCCGCCAGCGGACCTCTGCCGACCTCGTCCACGCCCGCAACCGCAAAAAAGCCCCGCGCGGAATATTCCTTTTCCAACGTCAACAAATCCATTACGTCAAACCGACCTCTTTCAGATCCTCTTCGTCGTCGAGGCAGACCTTTCCCAGCTTTCCCTTGCGAAAATCGTCCAAGAGCGCACGTTCGCCCCGTTCGTAGTCGTATTCCCCCCCGCGCAGCACAAAGCCGCGGCGCGCGCAGACCAAATCGAGCATCTCCAAGGGTTCTCCCCCTTCGATTCCGTAGCGCTCCGACAGTCCCGCGGGATATCGGCAGGACAATTCCGCCAACAGCGCGAGGGCGATCTCGTCAAGCGCGAGAATATCGTCGTTGACGCTCCCGAGATAGGCGAGCCGCCGCGCAAGCGTCTGATTTTCGAAGGAGGGAGGCATGGTCCCCGGCGTATCGAGAAGCTCGAAATCGACGCATTTTACCCATTGTTTGGCGCGCGTGACGCCCGCTTTGTCCCCCGTTTGCGCCCTCTTTGCGCCCGAAAGCAGGTTGATGACCGTACTCTTTCCCGTATTCGGAATCCCCGCGACCAAAAAGCGCAGAGGGCGCGCGGAGCCCTTCGCTCTCAGTCTTTCCGCCTTTTCCGACGCGAGCGCCTGCATTGCGGAAACGAGCTTTCTCTTTTCCGACGCGTCCGCCGTAAACAGCAGCGCGTTCTTTCCCGCCCGTTTCACAAGGGATACAAGCGTTTCCGCCCGTCCGTCCGCAAGATCGCTTTTATTGAAGAGGTAGAGAACGGGTCTGTCCTTTGCCAGGACGGAAAGCCGCGGGTTGTAACTCGCGGCGGGGGCGCGCGCGTCGAGGACAAACACGACCGCATCGCACAGCTTTAAATTTTCTTCCATCATGCGCACGGCTTTCGCCATGTGCCCCGGATACCATTGGATCTGTTTCATGCTTCCAAATACAACGCCGCCTCTATTTTAAAAGATCGGGACGGTTTTTTCGGGTGATTTCCAAAGACTTCTGCCGTCTCCATTCGTCGATTTCGGCGTGGTTCCCGCTGCGGAGCACCTCGGGCACAAAGAGCCCCCTGTACTCTACGGGACGGGTATAGTGCGGATATTCGAGCAGATTTTCCGAAAAGCTCTCCTGAACGAGGGACCCGGGCGAAAGCACGCCGTCCACATAGCGCGCCACGCAGTCGGTTAGCACCATTGCGGGCAGCTCGCCGCCCGTAAGCACATAGTCGCCGATCGAGATCTCTTCATCGATAAACAGATCGATCGCGCGCTGATCCACGCCCTCGTAATGTCCGCAGAGCAGAACGAGATGTTCCTCTTCCGCGAGGGAATAGACCGTTTGCTGGGTAAGGGTCTTCCCCTTGGGGGAAAGATAGATGCGCCGCGCGCTATGATCGGGATCGACCGCCTCGATCGCGCTCCCCACGGGCTGCGCGGTCATGACCATGCCCGCGCCTCCGCCGAACGGATAATCGTCGCACTTCAAGTGTTTATCCTGCGTATAATCGCGGATATTCACGATTTCGAGCGCGAACTTTCCCTCCTTTGTCGCTCTTCCCAGAATACTCGCTTCGAGCGCGGAGAACATCTCGGGAAAGAGAGTCAGAATCGTGATTTTCATAGCACCGCCACTTCACGGAAGCGCTTTCCGTTCACCACAATCTTTCCGCCCCCGACGTCCACTTCCGTGACGAGACCTTTGACGGCGGGAAACATGATCTCCCTTCCCTCCCGCTTTACGGTGTAAACGTCCGTCGCCGCCTGACGGATCTCCGTCAAAACGCCCAAAAGCTCCCCTTCGTCCGTGACGACGCGCGCCCCGAGGAGATCGGCGATATAGTAGCTTCCCTCCTCCGGCTCGGGCGCCTCCTCGCGGGGAATCGTCACCGCCTTGCCGCGAAGAAGCTCGGCGGCGTTGCGGTCGGGAACGCCCCTCAGCCCGAGATAGACGGCGCCGCCGCCGGTCCGCACGGAGAGAATTTTATACTCGACTCCGTCGAGAAAAACACGCTTGAACGAGCGGAATACGTCCGCCGTATCCGTAAAAGGTTTTACTTTGAGTTCGCCGCGTATCCCCTGCGGCTTTAAAATTTCGCCGACCGTAAGTTCTTTTTCCATTTTACCACCCGAAAAGCCCGTCCGCGAGAGCCCGTATTTTTTTCTGCGTGAGTTCCTTGTCCTCTTCGCTCGCGACGACGGCGACGTTCTCTTCCCGAAACCGTTCAAACGCCGCAAAATAATTGTCCCGTATCCGTCTCTGCTTGTCAAGTGTCTCGTAGCGGTCTGTTTCCCCCCTGCGCGACACGCGCTTCATGCCCTCTTCGGGCGTAAGGTCGAGATATACGACGAGATCGGGACGAAGCGTCCGCATGGCGGGCGCGTTCAGCGAAATCACCCACTCGAGGGGAACGAATCCCCCGTTGTAGGCGAACGAAGAAAAATAATACCTGTCGCAGAGCACCGTAACGCCCGAATCCAGCTTCTTTAAAATCCCGTCCATCGAATTGTGGATATGATCGAGCCTGTCCGCCGCAAACAGAGCCGCAACCGCGTACTCGTCCGCCTCGATCCTCCCCGAAAGACAGGATCTTAAAAGCGCACCGAACGGACTGTTCGTGGGCTCGCAGGTAAGCGCGCAGTCCACGCCCCGTTCCTTGAGATATTTGCCGAGGGACTTCATCTGCGTGCTTTTTCCGCTGCCGTCCGTCCCTTCGAATACGATAAATTTACCTTTTTCTGCCATGATTGCGTATATTATACCAAACGCCCGCGTTTTTGTCAACGCGGACGCCCTATTTCTTCCGTTTATTTCTCCCCGCGCGCTGCGAAGCCTGTCACTTCAACCACGGCAAAAACGCCTTCAACGCCGAGGGAAGCGCATAGTCCGAGCGGATTTCTTCGGCGGTGCGCCAGACGTATTCGGGAAAAAACTCCCGCGCACGGATCAGATATCCCGAAAGATTCCATTCGATATGAGTAAAGATATGTCTGGCGGATTTCCGTTCGGTCACGATGCCGTATCGGGCGGGATCGGCCTCGCCCGGGAAAAGCGGAAACTGCCAAAGCCCCGCAAGAAGTCCCTTGTTTTCCCTCTTTTCAAGGGCATACATGCCCTCCTTTTCGAGGACAAGCACGGACATGGGTACCGTCTTTCTCGCTTTCTTTTCGTTGCGGACGGGAAATTCGTTCTCCCGACCGGATAAATGAGCGACGCACCGCTCCGACCAGGGACATGCCCCGCACAAAGGCTCTCCGTTGGGCACGCAGACGATCGCCCCCAGCTCCATGAGCGCCTGGCAGAAGTCGGACGCCTGAGGCGGATACACTTCCCTTAACTCTTCCGCAAAAGCCGCCTTCGCCGAGGGCTCGTCGATATTCCGTCCGTCGCCGAGCAGACGGGTCAAGACCCGCAATACGTTCCCGTCCACGGCGGGACAGGGCAGATTAAACGCAATCGAACAGATCGCGCCCGCCGTATAGTCGCCCACCCCCGCAAGCTTTCTGACCCCTTCGTAGGTCTGCGGAAATCCACATTCGGCGATCGTCCCGGCGGCTTTGTGAAGGTTGCGCGCACGGGTATAGTAGCCGAGCCCTTCCCAGCTTTTAAGAACCTCCTCCTCGCTTGCCGCGGCAAGATCGTTCGCCGTGGGAAATTTTTCGAGAAAACGAACGTAATAGTCCTTTACCGCCTCCACCCGCGTCTGTTGAAGCATGACCTCCGAAACCAACACGCGGTAGGGATCTTCCGTCCCGCGCCAGGGAAGCGTGCGCTTGGAAATACGGTACCACTCCAAAAGAAGAGGTACCGCGCCGTACAATAAACAATTCATCGATTAAAACAGTCCCGTAATTTTCCCGTCCGCGTCCACGTCGATTCTTTCCGCCGCGGGGACTTTGGGAAGACCGGGCATCGTAAGAATGTTCCCCGTAAGCGCGACGACGAAGCCCGCGCCCGCCGATATTTTTACGCTGCGGACGGTAATCCTGAAACCGGAAGGCGCGCCGAGCTTTTTGGGGTCGTCCGAAAAGGAATATTGCGTCTTTGCCATGCAGACGGGAGTTTTTCCGAACCCGAGCTCCTCTATCCGCGCAATCTCCGCATCCGCCTCCGGCGTATAATCCGCACCGTCGCCGCCGTAAATTTTCGTTACGATTGCATCGATCTTCTCCTTGATAGAACTTGCCTCGTCGTAGCAATAGCGGAAGCCGCCTTCCTCGCCCGTAAGGCGCACGACTTCGCGGGCAAGCGCCTCTCCGCCCTTTCCGCCCTCCGCCCAGACGGTGGAAAGCACGACATTGACGCCGAGCTCTCTGCATTTTTCGATTACGAGGGAAATCTCCGCATCCGTATCGGCGGGGAACCGGTTGACCGCCACCACGGAGGGAAGGTTATAGACGTTCTTCATGTTCGAGACGTGCCGCAGCAGATTGGGAAGTCCCCGTTCGAGCGCGCCGAGGTTCTCTTCGGAGAGTTCGCTCTTGTCCAGCCCGCCGTGCATTTTGAGGGCGCGTACGGTCGCGACCACGACGACCGCCGCAGGGGTAAGCCCCGCCATTCTGCACTTGATATCGAGGAATTTTTCCGCGCCGAGATCGGCGCCGAACCCCGCTTCGGTCACGACGTAATCCCCGAGCTTTAACGCCGTCTTCGTAGCCGCAACCGAATTGCATCCGTGCGCGATGTTTGCAAAAGGTCCGCCGTGCACGATGGCGGGCGTGCCCTCGAGGGTCTGCACCAGATTGGGCTTCATCGCGTCCTTCAAAAGCGCGCACATCGCGCCCGCCGCCTTCAAGTCGCCCGCCGTCACGGGTTTTCCGTCGTAAGTATAGCCCACGATGATGCGCGCAAGACGGGTCTTTAAATCGGTGAGGGAAGTTGCAAGACAGAGCACCGCCATAATCTCGCTTGCGACGGTGATATCGTACCCGTCCTTGCGGGGAACGCCGTTTTTGCCTCCCCCGAGCCCGTCCTCGACAAAGCGGAGCTGGCGGTCGTTCATGTCCACGCAGCGCTTCCAGGTGATCTTTTCGGGGTCTATCCCCAGCTCGTTTCCCTGAAAAATATGGTTGTCGAGCATTGCCGCAAGCAGATTGTTCGCCGCGCCGATGGCGTGGAAATCTCCCGTGAAGTGTAAATTGATATCCTCCATGGGCACGACCTGCGCATAGCCGCCTCCCGCCGCGCCGCCCTTGACCCCGAAGACGGGACCCAGCGAGGGCTCTCTGAGCGCTACGACGGCGTTCTTGCCGATGCGGCTCAAGCCGTCGGCAAGCCCTATGGTCGTCGTCGTCTTCCCCTCGCCCGCCGGCGTTGGCGTAATCGCCGTCACCAGCACGAGTTTTCCGTCGGCGCCGCCGCGCTCCATGACGGACAGGTCGATCTTTGCTTTAAATTTCCCGTAATATTCGATTTCGTCCTCCGAAAGTCCCGCGCGCGCGGCGACCTCCTTGATAGGGCAAAGCTTCGCTTCCTGCGCGATTTCGATATCCGTTTTCATGTTTTTATCTCCTTTCTCTTCTTCCCGTCCGGATTCGGGACGGCTTCCGGCAAACGGCGCCCTCTTCGGCGGTCTTACTTAAAATATTTGACCGCGCTTTCAAACAGCTTCATGTCGTAATTTCCGGGCACGTTCCTGTAAAGCCCGAAGCCCTTGCGCTCGGAATGTCCCATTTTTCCGAACACTCTGCCGTCGGGCGAGAGAATCCCCTCGATCGCGGCGGCGCTTCCGTTGGGGTTGAAACGGACGTCCATGGTGGCGTTTCCGTCCAGATCGACGTATTGGGTCATGATCTGCCCGTTTGCGGCAAGCTTTTGGATGAGTTCTGCGGATGCGATAAATTTCCCTTCGCCGTGTGAAACGGGGACGGAAAGAATGTCGCCCGCCTTCACACCCGCAAGCCAGGGCGAATTGACGGAAGAGACGCGCACTCTCACGATACGGCTTTGATGCCGCCCGATATCGTTATAGGTGAGCGTGGGACAGTTCCCGTCCGTCTCGATGATTTTGCCGAAGGGCACCAGCCCGAGCTTGATAAGCGCCTGAAATCCGTTGCAAATGCCGCCCATAAGCCCGTCGCGGCGCCCGAGAAGGTCGTTGATCTGCTCTTTGACCTCCGCATTGCGGAAAAACGCCGTGATAAATTTACCCGAGCCGTCCGGCTCGTCGCCGCCCGAAAATCCTCCCGGGATAAAGACGATCTGACTCTCCTTGATCTTGCCCGCAAACGCCTCGACCGAGCGCGCGACCTCTTCCTTCGTCTGATTGCGTACGACAAAGATCTCCGCACGGGCGCCCGCGTCCCCGAACGCTTTCGCGGTATCGTATTCGCAGTTCGTGCCGGGAAAAACGGGAATCAGAACCTTGGGCTCCGCGCACCTGTGCGAACAGGCGGGAAGGACGCGCTTTTCCGCCGTAAACGTTTCCGCCCTTCCCTTCGTAGGAATGTTGCAGGCGTATACGGGCTCGAGCTTCTCCTCGTAAACGCTTTGAAGCTTGCCGAGCGGAAGCTTCTCCCCGCGGTAGGAAATCGCTCTCTCCTCCGTCGTCTCGCCGAGCAGAATCCCCGCTTCGCCTTGGGTAAGTTCGAGCACGAACGCGCCGTAATTGTAGGAGAAAATATCGTCGGGCGACACGCCGTCGCCGAACGCGAAACCGATTCCGTTGCCGAGCGACATCTTTAAGATCCCCTCCGCAACGCCGCCGTAGACGGGCGTGTACGCCGAAACCGCCTTCCCGCTGCGCAGAAGCTCCGTCACAAGCGAGAAATTTTTGATGAGAGACGCCGCCGATGGAAGACCGTTTTCGTCGTATTCGGGTTTCAGGAGGAAAACTTTTCGCCCCGCCGCCTTAAATTCGGGCGATACGGCCTCGCGGACGTTTCCCGTCGTAACGGCGAAGGAAACGAGGGTGGGCGGAACGTCGATGTGTTCGAACGTACCGCTCATCGAATCCTTGCCGCCGATCGCCGCAATGCCCAAATCGAGCTGCGCTTTAAAGGCACCGAGCAGCGCCGCGAGGGGCTGTCCCCAGCGGGCGGGATCCTTTTGCGGCTTTAAAAAATACTCCTGGAAGGAGAGGTACACGTCCCGAAAATCCGCGCCCGAGGCAATGAGCTTCGAAACGCTCTCCACAACCGCCAGATAGGCGCCGTGATAGGGACTCTTTTCGCTGATATAGGGATTTCCGCCCCAAGCCATGTAGGAGACGGTCTGCGTATGTCCGTTCTCGACGGATACGAGATGCACCATCGCCTGCGGCGGGGTCATTTGGTATTTCCCGCCGAACGGCATGAGTACGGTGCCCGCGCCGATCGTGGAATCGAACCTTTCGGAAAGCCCCCGTTTGGAGCACACGTTCAAATCGCCCGCAAGGGACAGATACGCGCCGCAGAAATCCCGAACGGAAGGCCTGCGGTAATCCTTCGCTTTTTCGGGCGCGATCACGATATGCTTTTCCGCGCCGTTGGAGTTGAGAAATTCGCGCGAAACGTCCACGATTTTTTTGCCCTTCCAGGTCATCACGAGGCGCGCTTCCTCCGTAACCGTCGCGACGACGGTCGCCTCCAAATTTTCCGCGTTCGCGAGCGCGATAAACTTATCCGCTTTGTCCGCCTCCACGACGACCGCCATGCGCTCCTGCGATTCGGAAATGGCAAGCTCCGTTCCGTCCAATCCGTCGTATTTTTTGGGAACGAGGTCCAAATCGATATTCAGCCCGTCCGCAAGCTCGCCGACGGCAACGGAAACGCCGCCCGCTCCGAAGTCGTTGCAGCGCTTGACGAGAAGCATCGCCTCCCGATTGCGGAAGAGACGCTGCAATTTCCGCTCCTCGGGCGCATTCCCCTTCTGCACCTCCGCACCGCAACGGGTAAGAGACTCGAGCGTGTGGCTCTTGGAAGAACCCGTCGCCCCGCCGCAGCCGTCTCGTCCCGTTCTGCCGCCGAGCAGAATCACCCTGTCTCCGGGAGAGGGCACTTCCCGACGGACGTTTTCCGCGGGGGTCGCCGCAATGACGGCGCCGATCTCCAACCGCTTAGCCGTATAACCCGCATGGTACAGTTCGTCCACCTGTCCCGTCGCGAGACCGATCTGGTTTCCGTACGAGGAGTAACCTGCCGCGGCGGTCGTCACAAGCTTGCGCTGGGGTAGCTTCCCCTTCATCGTCTCCTTCACGGGTTTCAGAGGATCGCCCGCGCCCGTCACGCGCATGGCGGCATAGACGTAGCTCCTGCCCGAGAGCGGATCTCGGATCGCCCCGCCGATACAGGTGGCGGCGCCGCCGAACGGCTCTATCTCCGTAGGATGGTTGTGCGTCTCGTTCTTGAAAAGAAGCAGCCAGTCCTGTTCTTCGCCGTCTACGTCGACCTTGATCTTGACGGTACAGGCGTTGATTTCCTCCGATTCGTCGAGCTTATCGAGAAGCCCCCGCTTTTTGAGCAGTTTTGCGGCGAGCGTTCCAACGTCCATGAGGTTTACGGGTTTCGTGCGCCCGAGCTCCTTGCGCGCGGCAAGATATTCGTCGTAAGCGTCCTGTAAAAACTTGTCCTCGAACTTCACCCCGTCGATCGTCGTGAGAAAGGTCGTATGACGGCAGTGATCGGACCAATAGGTGTCGAGCATCCGTATTTCCGTCAACGTGGGATCGCGCTTTTCGCTCTTAAAATAGTCCTGACAGAACGCGATATCGTCCGCGTCCATGGCAAGCGCGTACCGCGATACGAACGCTTCGAGCCCCGCGCGGTCAAGCGTTAAAAATCCGTGCAGGGTTTCGACCTCGGTGGGAACGGGGTGGAAAATTTTCAAAGTCTCCGGTTTTTCGAGGGACGCCTCGCGGCTCTCGACGGGATTTATGACGTAGCGCTTGATCTGTTCGAGCTCTGCGGGAGTCACCGTCCCGTACACCGCATAGACCTTTGCGGTATGTACGAGCGGTCTCTTCCCCTTGGAAATGAGTTGGATGCACTGCGCGGCGGAATCCGCGCGCTGGTCGAACTGCCCGGGCAGATACTCCACGGCAAAGACCGCAGCGCCCGAAAGATCGACCTCCGCCGCCGCGCTGTCCATCTGCGGCTCGGAAAAGACCGTTCCGACGCAGTAGTCGAACAGTTCCTTATCGATATCCTCCGCGTCGTAGCGGTTAATGACGCGGATCTTTTCCGCGCCCGCAATTTCGAGAAGTTCCCTGCAATCGGCAAGGAGGCTCTTCGCCTCCTGTTCGAACCCCTCTTTTTTCTCGACGAAAATTCTGTATACCATTGGTCATTCCTCCGTGAGACGCGCAAGGGCGCGCTTTCCGATATCCTCCCGCTTGTATGCGTTTCGAAACCGTATCCGCTCCGCAAGCGAATATGCCCCCGCGACCGCGCCTTTTAAATCGTCCGCGCAAGCGACGGCGCCCAACACTCTGCCGCCCGCTGTAAGCAGTTTGCCGTTCTCGAGCTTTGCGCCCGCCACGAATATGTATTCGCCCTCCGCCGTCTCGGGCATGGTTATCTCGTAGCCCGTCTCGTACTTCTGCGGATAGCCCTCGGAGGCAAGCACGACGCAGCATGCCGCACCCTCCCGAAAGCGCACCATGTCCGCGTTCAGGTCTCCGTTGCGCACCGCCTGCATGATTGTGAGAAGGTCGCTCTTCAAAAGGGGCAGAACGACCTGCGTTTCGGGATCGCCGAAGCGGCAGTTGTATTCGATCACCTTGGGTCCCTTGGGCGTTAACATGAGCCCGAAGTAAAGACACCCTTGAAAAGTGCGTCCCTCCGCGTTCATCGCCCTGACCGTAGGGAGAAATATCCTTTCCGTGCACTCCCGCGCAATCTCCTCCGTATAGAAGGGATTGGGCGCGACCGTTCCCATGCCGCCCGTATTCAGTCCCTCGTCCCCCGTGCGGGCGCGCTTATGGTCCATGGAAGACACCATGGGAACGACCGTTTTGCCGTCCGTAAAGGAGAGAACGGAGACCTCGGGACCGGTCAAAAACTCCTCGACGAGAATTTGATTGCCGCTCGCGCCGAAAATTTTGTCGCACATGATCTCCCGAACGGCGCGCTCCGCTTCCCCGCGGTTCTGCGCGATGACGACCCCCTTTCCGAGCGCCAATCCGTCCGCCTTGATTACGACGGGGTAAGGGCAGGTTTTCAGATAGGAAAGGGCTTTCTCCGCGTCCGAAAAAGTTTCGCTCTCCGCGGTGGGAATGCCGTATTTTTTCATGAGCTGCTTGGAAAAGACCTTGCTTCCCTCGATTATCGCTGCGTTCGCGCGGGGTCCGAAGCAGGGAATCCCCAATTCTTCGAGCCTGTCCACGCAGCCCAAAACGAGGGGATCGTCGGGCGTGACGACGGCAAAATCTACCCGATGCGTCTTTGCAAACGCAACGATTCCGTCAAGATCGGTCGCCTTTACGGGATGGCACTCCGCATCGGCGGCAATGCCGCCGTTTCCCGGCAGGGCGTAAATCTTTTCGACTGAGGGATTTTTCTTTAAACACCGGATGACGGCGTGTTCTCTTCCGCCGCCGCCGATAACGAGTATATTCATCTTAAAGCTCCTGTCATGATTGCTCTTCGCCCGCCCGGGCGCTCTTTTGTCAGTGGTGGAACAGCCTCATTCCCGTAAACGCCATGACCATGCCGTGGCTGTTTGCCGCCTCGATCACGAGATCGTCGCGGACGGAGCCGCCCGGTTCGGCGACATAGGTAACGCCGCTCCCGGCTGCGCGCTCGATGTTATCCGGGAAGGGAAAGAACGCGTCGCTCCCGAGCGAAACGCCCTTGATTCCCGCAAGATATTCCGCCTTTTCCTCGCGCGTGAAGGGCGCGGGTCTCTTTGCGAAATTTTTCTGCCACTCGCCTTCCGAAAGCACCTCGTCGCACTCGTCCGAAAGGTAGAGATCGATAATATTGTTCTTTTCGGGACGCCCCACTCCGTCGGCGAATTGAAGGTCAAGCACCTTTTCGTGCTGTCTCAGATGCCAGAGGTCCGCCTTCTGCGCCGCAAGCCGTGTGCAGTGAATACGGGACTGCTGCCCCGCTCCCACGCCGATTGCCTGCCCGTCGGTCGCAAAACACACGGAATTGGACTGCGTGTATTTGAGCGTCACGAGGGAGATGATGAGGTCGATCGCCTTATCCCTCGGAAGCTCCTTATTTTCCGTCACGATATTTTCAAGAAGCGATCCGTCGATCTTGAAATTGTTCCTGCCCTGCTCGAACGTAACGCCGAACACCTGCTTGCGTTCGATCTCTTCGGGAACGTACCGGGGATCGATTTTTACGATATTGTATCCCCCCTTCCGCTTCGCCTTTAAAATTTCAAGCGCCTTCGCGGAATAAGCGGGGGCGATTATGCCGTCCGAAACCTCCCGCGAAATGATCCGCGCGGTCACCTCGTCGCACTCGTCGGAGAGCGCGATCCAATCGCCGAAGGAGGACATGCGGTCCGTTCCGCGCGCGCGCGCATAGGCGCACGCCAAAGGAGAATCGTCGAGCCCTGCGATATCTTCGACGAAGCAGGATTTTTTGAGTTCCGCAGGCAGCTTCTTGCCCACCGCGGCGGACGTGGGAGAGACGTGCTTAAAGCTCGTAGCCGCCGCCATGCCCGTGTTTTCCTTGATTTCTTTCACGAGCTGCCACGAATTGAACGCGTCGAGAAAGTTGATATAGCCCGGTCTTCCGTTGAGGATCTTCACGGGCAGGTCTTTTCCGTTCGCCATATAGATGCGCGCGGGCTTCTGGTTGGGATTGCAGCCGTATTTCAAAGAAAATTCGTTCACTGTCGTACCTCGCTCCTTATGAATGTTTTTCGTATTTGTTGTAGAGAATATTTTCCGTTTCGCCCGTCTTTAAATCGATCGCGCGGCAATAGAGGGAAATCTTGTTCTCTTCGTCGAGCGCGTTCCAGATTTCGTCGGCAAATTCTTTCAGGTCGGCGGGAATCATGACGGGCACGGGTTCTCCCTCGAACGAAGGGAGGGGCTTGCCGTCCTTCATATAGGTGCTGATAAAGTGCCCCGTACCGCTCACGGGCTCGTAGAGATAGAAGAAGCGGTTGCACTTCTTTCCGTCTTTATCTCCCTTTTTCAGAATCGAGAGTTCGTAGGAAAAGGGCTTGCCCAAATGGAGCACGCCGCTGATCCGCGGGGTGAAATTGGGAGCGTCCGGTTCGAACGTGCGGGTCTGAAGGGCGCGGCGGAAGCACTCTCCGCGCGCCATGTACTCTTCGATCGTATCCGTCTGATCGCCGTTCGTTACGATCACGTCCCGCCCCGCAACCTTTACGGGGGAATAGATGATGAGGGACGGATCCTCCACCTTGCTCGCGTCGTACGGCTCCGTTTTTAAGCCCTCTCCGTCCTCGACGAAGATCCGATTGCGGCTGTTCGCGCTTCTGCCGGAAATAAAATAGGCAAAGACCGCCTTCTTGCCGTCCTTACTCTTTCCGAGCACGATTCCGCGTCCCACATAGGATTTTCCGCTCAGCGCTCTTTGCATACTCTTTCTCATTCTTCTTCTCCTGCAAGTTTTTTACATACCAGTTCGACCGCTTCGGGCAGAATAATCCACTCCGCCTCCCGCATGACCCGCTTTTGAAGGGTTTCCGGCGTGTCGTCATCCTTCACGCAAACCGCCCGCTGCAAAATAATGGGACCGCCGTCGCATACCTCTGTCACGTAGTGTACGGTCGCGCCCGTGACCTTGACCCCCGCTTTGAGCACCGCCTCGTGCACCCTGAGCCCGTAATACCCCTCCCCGCAAAAGCTGGGAATGAGCGCGGGATGCACGTTGATGATGCGCCCTTTGTAGTGCCTTACGAAATTTCCGCTCAAAATCGTCATGAAGCCCGCGAAAACAATAAAATCGATCTCCTTTTCCCGCAGCAGAGACAGGATTTTTTCCTCCCGCTCCACGCGGTCCGGAATCGCTTTCCGGTCGAAAACGGCGGTCTCGATGCCGTAACGGGCGGCGCGCGTCAATACATACGCCCCCGCGCGGTCGGTTACGACGAGCGTCAGTTCGCCGTGGGGAATCAGCCCCGCCTCTTCGGCGTTCACAATCGCCTGAAAATTCGTACCGCCGCCCGAACAGAGCACGGCAATGCGCTGCTTTCTCATAAGAGAATCACTCCGTCGTCGCTCTTCACGATCTCTCCCAAAACGTAGGCGTCTTCGCCGCTGTCTTTCAGAATTTTTAGCGCCGCCGTAACGTCCTCCTCTGCGACGATGACGCTCATGCCGACGCCCATGTTGTAGGTGTTGTACATATCGTGCTCGGAGATTTTTCCCATCTTTTGAAGAAGGGTAAAAACGGGAGGCACCTTCACGTCGCTCTTTTTGATTTGCACGCCGAGCCCCTTGGGGATGGAACGTGGCATATTTTCATAGAATCCGCCGCCCGTGATGTGCGACACCCCCTTCACCCGCACCTTTTCCATGAGGGCGAGCATCGGTTTTACATAAATTTTCGTGGGCGTAAGCAACGTCTCCCCGAGGGATCTCCCGCCGAGGTCCTCCACGGGGGAAACAAGGTCGCAGTTTTCAACGTCGAACACCTTTCTCACGAGGGAAAAGCCGTTGCTGTGTACGCCGGAGGAAGGGAGCGCCAGCATGACGTCGCCCTCCTTCACCGTGCCGTTGTCGATTACCTTGCTTTTGTCGACGATCCCTACGGTAAAGCCCGCCAAATCGTAATCATCCTCCGCCATCATGCCGGGATGTTCGGCGGTCTCTCCGCCGATCAGGGCGCAGCCCGCCTGCACGCAGCCCTCCGCGACGCCGCCTACGATTCGGGCGATTTTTTCCGGCACGTTCTTTCCGCACGCGATGTAGTCGAGGAAAAACAGAGGCTTTGCTCCGCAGCAGAGCACGTCGTTCACGCACATGGCAACGCAGTCGATCCCGATCGTGTCGTGCTTGTCGAGGAGTTCGGCAATGCGCAGTTTCGTCCCGACGCCGTCCGTGCCGGAAACGAGAACGGGCTCCTTCATGCCGGATAATTCGAGAGGAAAAAGCCCTCCGAACCCGCCGATATCCGCCTTTCCCGCGGGCATAGTACGGGCAACATGCTTTTTCATAAGCTCCACAGCCCTGTACCCCGCGGTGATGTCCACTCCCGCGTCCTTATAGCTTTCCGAATAGCTCTTATCCATGAAACTCTCCTGTTTTGCAACGTATCCGCCCTCAAGCTAAGCTGCCGCGGGCGGATCGGTTTTAGTTTTTCTTCTGAAATTTGGGATTTTCGCTGATGGGGCGCTCGAATCTGTTTTTATTCGGCCGGGAGGGAGCTTCGGTGGGATACACGCCGTCGAAGCACGCCATGCAAAATCCGCTTCCGTCGCCGCCCGCGATCTTTCCCGCATTGGAGATATCGAGATATCCTACCGAATCCGCCCCGATGATCTTTGCGATCTCCTCCGTCGAATGGTGGCAGGCGATGAGATTGTCGCGCGAATCGATATCCGTACCGTAATAGCAGGGATTGAGAAACTTGGGCGCCGAAGAAAGGAAGTGCACCTCCTTCGCGCCCGCGTCGCGAAGCTGCTTTACGATGGGACGGCTGGTCGTGCCCCGCACGATGGAGTCGTCTACCAGAATCACGCGCTTGCCTTTGATTGCGGAAGCGATCACGTTGAGTTTGATCTTTACTTTATCCTCGCGCACCTTCTGATCGGGCGCGATAAACGTTCTTCCGATATATTTGTTTTTCAAAAATCCGATTCCGTAGGGAATGCCGGACGCCTGCGAATAGCCGAGCGCGGCGTCGAGACCGGAATCGGGTACGCCGACGACGATATCGGCGTCAATCCGATACTGTTCCGCCAGAAAGGCGCCCGCGCGCTTGCGCGCATCGTGCACGTAGCAGCCGTCGATCTCCGAATCGGGACGGGCGGTATAAAAGTATTCGAAGACGCAGAACGCCTTCTTGCCGCCGCAGTGGGAGACGTCGCTCTTTATGCCCTCTCTCGTGATCACGAGCATTTCGCCCGGTTCGACCTCGCGCGTCTTATGTCCTCCGACCGCGTTGATCGCACAGGATTCGGACGCGACGAGGATACTTCCGTCCTCCCGCGTACCGTAGCACAGCGGACGGAATCCGTTCGGGTCGCGCGCGGCGATGAGCTTGCTGGGCGACATGACGACGATCGAATACGCCCCTTTCAGCTTGTCCATTGCGGACAGCACCGCTTCCTCGATGGAGCGGGTCTTGACGCGCTCCTTGGTGATAACGTAGGCGATGACCTCCGTATCCGACGTGGTATGAAAGATACAGCCTTCGTTCTCCAGCGCGGCGCGCAGCTCGCTCGAATTGATGAGATTGCCGTTATGGGCGATCGCCATGTTCCCTTTGAGATGGTTAACAACGATGGGCTGCGCGTTTTCTCTGCCGCCGGAGCCAGTCGTGCCGTAGCGCACGTGTCCGATTGCCATATTGCCCGCGCCCAGCCGTTTGAGAACGTCCGCCGTGAAAATATCGTTCACGAGTCCGACGTCCTTATACGCGGTAAACACGCCGTCGTCGTTCACGACGATGCCCGCCGACTCCTGACCGCGGTGCTGAAGGGCGAACAGCGCATAGTACGCCGTGGAAGAAACCTCCTGCTTTTCGGGCGCATAGATGCCGAACACGCCGCACTCTTCGTGAATGTGCTCCGTCATGTTACTCTCCTGCGGTGACGCGCTTGAAAATTTCCCTGTAAGCATCCTCGACGCCGCCCATATCGCGACGGAAACGGTCTTTGTCGAGTTTTTCGTTGGTTTTGACGTCCCAGAAGCGGCAAGTGTCGGGGGAAATCTCATCCGCAAGCACGATCGTACCGTCTTCGAGCTTTCCGAATTCGAGCTTGAAATCGATGAGCTTTACGCCCAGTTTTAAGAAGTACGCTTTGAGAACTTCGTTGACCGTAAAGGCGTATTTTTCGATCAAATCGATCTCCTCTTTCGTCGCGAGCTTTAACGCGAGCGCGTGATAGGAGTTGATGAGGGGGTCGCCGAGAGCGTCGTTCTTATAGGAAAATTCGATGGTCGGCGCATCGAAAACGATGCCTTCGGGCACGCCGTAACGCTTGGAAAACGATCCTGCGGAAACATTGCGGATGATCACTTCGAGGGGAACGATCTTTACTTTTTTCACAACGGTGTCGCGATCGTTCAGCTCTTCGACGAAGTGCGTGGGAACGCCGTGTTTTTCGAGCAGCCGCATCATCATATTCGTCATGCGGTTGTTCACGACGCCCTTTCCGACGATCGTGCCGCGCTTTTCGCCGTTAAACGCCGTGGCGTCGTCCTTATAGGACACGATACAATAGGCGGGATCTTCCGTTGCAAAAACTTTTTTCGCCTTACCTTCGTAGAGCTGTTCCTTCTTTTCCATTTGTTTATCTCCTTTCTTAAAAATGATTTTTCGGATTTCAGTCGCCGTATTTGCGCGACAACTCCGCGTCCTTTTTCAGGATTCCCTCGGACGCCTCCTTGCGGGCGGCAAGTAATTTTTCTTGCAGCGATTTGTCCTCTAAGGCGAGGATCTCGCACGCGAGGTAAGCGGCATTCTTCGCGCCGTCGATCGCGACCGTCGCCACGGGAATTCCGGAGGGCATCATGACCGTGGAAAGCAGCGCGTCCATCCCCCCCAGATTTCCGCTCTTGACGGGAATTCCGATCACCGGCAGGACGGTATTCGCGGCAATCGCGCCCGCGAGGTGCGCCGCCATGCCCGCAGCCGCCACAATCACGCCGAAGCCGTTTCGAGCGGCGTTTTCGGAAAACGTCCTTGCCTCCAAAGGCGTACGGTGCGCCGAATAAACGTGCACCTCGTAGGGCACGCCGAATTCTCCGAACACGGAAAACGCCTTTTCGACGACCGGAAGATCGCTGTCGCTTCCCATAATGATTGCAACCTTTTTCATAAAATACCTCCGCAAAAGGAAAAGGAGGCAGTTTCATCCTATGCGGAAAAAGCTGCCTGCCTCGATACTATTCCGTTTTCCGCTTTCCGCGGCGAAACACAACACACGTTTTCATGACACTGTCATTATAGCAAAAACCGACTTTTAAAGTCAAGCGTTCGGGCGCACTTTTTCGGCTTCGGATAAAAAAGGCAGCTATCTGCGGCGCGGTTCGTTCGCCGTGTTATAATAATGATTGCGGCGGGAAAAGAGAGGACATTATGACTGCAATCCAATATCTCGGTGCGTTCCGCTATTACGGCGCGGATGTGCTTCTCATCGCTGCGGCGGTAACGCTTCTTACCGCCCTTCTCAAAAAGACGGCGCTCAAAAGCTGTCCGAAAAAGCTGTTCGTGTTTCTTCCCTTTTTGATAGGGACCCTCCTCTATGCGAGTTTTCGCGCGATCGTCACCATGAGCGCCGCGCCGTTTACGGAAGAATTCGCCTCCACGCTGGAAGGCGGATTTTCCTGCGGATGCGCGGCAACGCTCTACTACGTCGTATACGAACAGTTCTTCCGGACGAAAACGGACGACGGCGCGACGGCGCTCTCCCCTCTGCTCGAAGGATACGTTCCCGAAGAAAAACGCGCGGAGGCGGAGCTTGCCCTGCTCGGCGGCAGCGAAAACAGGGAAGGCGAAGAACTTCTTTCCTTTGTCAAGGAGACGCTGCAAACCTACTGCGAGCCCGCGCTCCCCGACGCGGAGCTTGTCGCGCTCGCCGCGCTGGTGACGAGGTTTTTAACCGCGCTTCCGCGCTGAGCCGTCTTTTCCCCTTTCCCCGCGGAAAGGGGTTTTTCGATTGAAAAGGCTTCCGCAGCCGACTGCGGAAGCCTTTTTTGATTGTTGTTTCGATTTACTTCGTCATGCCTTCCTGAACGGCGACGGCGACTGCGACCGTTGCGCCGACCATCGGGTTGTTGCCCATGCCGATAAGCCCCATCATCTCGACGTGCGCGGGAACGGAAGAGCTTCCCGCAAACTGCGCGTCCGAGTGCATTCTGCCCATCGTATCCGTCATGCCGTAGGAGGAAGGACCCGCCGCCATATTGTCGGGATGAAGCGTTCTGCCCGTACCGCCGCCCGAAGCAACGGAGAAGTATTCCACGCCGTTCTCGTTGCACCACTTCTTATAGGTTCCCGCGACGGGGTGCTGGAAGCGCGTCGGGTTGGTGGAGTTGCCCGTAATGGAGACGCCCACCTTTTCCAATTTCATGATTGCAACGCCTTCGGGAACATTGTCCGCGCCGTAGCATTTCACCTTGGAACGGGGACCGTCGGAATAGGGGGTTTCGCCCGTGACCGTGACCGTTTCGGTATAGGGATCGAACACCGTTTCGCAATAGGTAAATCCGTTGATACGGGAAATGATCATCGCCGCGTCCTTGCCCAGACCGTTCAAAATGACGCGCAGAGGGTTCTTACGGACCTTGTTGGCGTTCATCGCAATGGAGATCGCGCCCTCCGCCGCCGCAAACGATTCGTGGCCTGCGAGGAAGCAGAAGCAATCCGTTTCCTCGGAAAGGAGCATCTTGCCCAAGTTTCCGTGACCGAGACCGACCTTTCTGTTCTCCGCAACCGAGCCGGGAATACAGAAGGACTGCAAACCGATGCCGATCGCCGCCGCCGCGTCCGCCGCTTTGGTGCAGCCCTTTTTAATGGCGATCGCCGCGCCGACCGTGTACGCCCAAACCGCGTTTTCAAAGCAGATGGGCTGCGTTCCGCGCACGATTTTATCGCAGTCTACCCCTTTGGAAAGGCAGATTTCTTTACATTCTTCAATCGAGCCGATGCCGTACTCTTTCAGTACGCCCGTGATTTTGTCCGCTCTTCTTTCATAACCTTCGAATAAAGCCATCTCGCACCTCCTTATTCCTTACGAGGGTCGATGTACTTCACCGCGCCCTGTTCTTCCGAAAATCTGCCGTAGTGTCCCATTGCCTTTGTCCAAGCCTCGTTCGGTTCAAGACCCTTCTTGATGAAATCGGTCATTTTGCCCAAGGAGACAAACTCGTAGCCGATCACCTGACTGTCTTTATCGAGCGCAAGCCGGGTGACGTAGCCTTCCGCCATTTCGAGATAGCGTACGCCTTTGAGCGCCGTGCCGTACATGGTGCCGACCTGCGAGCGAAGCCCCTTTCCAAGGTCCTCCAATCCCGCGCCGACCGTAAGACCGTCGTCCGAGAACGCCGACTGCGTTCTGCCGTACACGATCTGCAAAAACAGCTCGCGCATAGCGGTGTTGATTGCATCGCAGACGAGGTCGGTGTTGAGCGCTTCCAAAATGGTCTTGTGGGGCAGAATCTCCGCCGCCATTGCCGCCGAATGGGTCATACCCGAACAGCCGATCGTCTCGATAAGCGCTTCCTGAATAACGCCCCCTTTGACGTTGAGCGAGAGTTTGCACGCACCCTGCTGGGGGGCGCACCAACCCACGCCGTGGGTAAAGCCGCTGATGTCCGTAATCTGTTTTGCGCAGATCCATTTTCCCTCTTCGGGAATGGGCGCGGGGTCGTGTTTGGGACCCTTTGCAACGCAACACATCTCTTCTACTTCGCGTGAATATTGCATTGTAATTCCTCCATATAAAACTTTCCGGTCTATTTTAGCACATTCTCAAAGAAAAGACAAGAGCTTGTTTTAACTTTTTCGCAAAAAGTTCAATCGTCCTTCCTGCCGATTAAATAATCAACGTCCACGCTGAAAAAGTCGGCAAGCAGCCAAAGGCTCGTTATGCTCGGTTCCTTTTTCCGCGACAGCCACGCACTGATGGTATTCTGCTTGACCCCCGCCCTTTCCGCCAACTTTACCTGGTTAAGCCCCTCTTCCTTCATTAACCCTCTGAGCCGATCCGCAAATTTGATTTCCATGTTTTTCCCTTAAATTTTGTTGACATTATATCCCCATGGTGATATAATCAAGAAAAAATATCCCCTTAGGGATATTTTGGGGAGGAAATCATGAAACACAGACTCACTTTTATCTTTTTGAGCGTTGTTGCGGCAATCTGCCTGTGCTTTGGTTCGGCGGCGTGCGGCGAGCAAGGCGACGAACAAGGCAACGAACAGGGCGGCGGAACTACCGTTGAAAAGACGGCGGGCACCGAAGGACTTGAATATACATTCGTCGAGGGCGGAACATTGCTTTCCCTCGAAATGAATTACGAAGAATCCGAACCGTTTTACATCTGTTCGGGAATCGGCACGGCAACGGCAACGGAGATCGAAATCGCCTCTTGGTATAACGGAAAATGGGTCAAAGCGATCTATTATGAAGCGTTCGAGGATTGCACCTCGCTTACAAGTATTACCATTCCCGACAGCGTGATACACATAGGAGATTCGGTGTTCGAGAATTGCTCCTCGCTTGAAAGTATCACCCTTCCCGACAGCGTGATATACATAGGAGATTCGGCGTTCGAGAATTGCTCCTCGCTTGAAAGTATCACCCTTCCCGACGACGTGAAATACATAGGAGATTCGGCGTTCTCTTCGACGGCATATTATAACAACGAAAGCAATTGGGAAAACGACGTACTGTATATCGGCAAGCATTTGATAAAAGCAAAAACTTCCCTGTCGGGCGCATATGAAATTAAGAACAGTACGTTGACGATTGCAGTTTATGCCATTACCCAACCCCAATAGAACCGCTTTCGTTTCCCGTTTTCTTTGCCGTTCGGAGTAAACCTTTTGCGGTTTTTGGGTGTCCTCCAAAATTCCGCCTTCCGGACTTCGGTTGTAGCACGGCTCTCGTAAATGTAAACGGCAAAAAATTATCGCTTAAAATACGAATACGAGTTAAAAGTCAGACAGAAATGTTTGGCTTTTTTCTTATGTCCTTTTACGCAATAATTTTTCGGTTGCCATACGGAAATGAAAGCCCGTCGTTTACATTTACAGCACGATTACGAAATGAATATGCTTATGACCGCGCAGTGCTACAAGTCGTCCTTGCCGAAAGGCTAATAAATTTTGGAGGTTTTAAGAAAATGCAAAAAGTAGTTTACAGCGTCAGCAAAGTAAACAAAGACGAGAAGTTGAAAGGCGTCGGTTACCTTGTGGATGTTAGATTGAATTATGGATACCGTTACCCTTTCTTGGGTGGTTGACTTTTGT
>CAYLVU010000010.1:0-56405 GCA_964387225.1 uncultured Clostridia bacterium
GTAGAAAATTGGAGTTTTTCTCCGCATGATTTCGAAAAGGCAGGCAGATATGGACAAAATCACCCAATTGAGGGAGAGAAAAGCTGCGTTGAAAGCGGCGAGCGAATCTATCCGCGCGGAAATCGATTTGTTTGTTGACGACAAGAGTTTCGTCGAACTGTCCGCGCTCAGTTTTTCCAAAAATTTGTTTTATGACGAAGACGCCAAGGGAGAAGGGATAATCGCGGGATTTGCAACGATTTCGGGATATCCTTTTTATATTGTAGCGCAGAATTTTGCGGTCTACGACGGCGGCCTTTCCAAGGCGAGCTGCGAAAAGATTTCTCAGATTTTAAACGCGGCAGAAAAAAATAATACGCCCGTCGTCTATCTCCTGCAGAGCCACGGCGTACAGATAGGGGAAGGCGTCAACGTGTTGGACGGTATTTCCAAGCTCCTTCTGAAAGCGACGCAGCTGAAAGGTACCGTTCCGCAGTATGCCGTGCTTCTGGGCGACGTCTACGGCTCCGCGGCGGCGCTTGCCGCGGTGTGCGATTTTATATTCTTCCAAAAGAAGAGCGTTCTTTCCGTAGCAAGCCCTTTGGTTCTTTCCGCAAAAGCGGGAAAGAATCTCAAAAAAGAGGAGATCGGCGGCTATGCGGCGCTTAAGAACGCGGGACTTCCCGCAATTTTCGTGAATGGCACAAAGGAAGCGGGTGCATATATCGCTAAAATTACCGATTTATTGAGCGTTTCCGTTGTGGACGCCGAGCTCAACGAGTCGCTGCCCGCCCTCAACAAAAAGATAGACGCTGAGTCCGTTCTGTCGCTTATCGAGAACGGCTTGGAGATCGGGGCGGAAAGTTGTCCCGAAGTCAAGACGGTTCTCGGGCGGGTAGGAGGAATCGCGGTTGCGGCGGTAGTCTTCGATAACGCCTCTCTCAATGCGGAGAACGTAAGAAAAATTAAAAACTTTGCGGAACTTGCCTGCTGTTACGCGCTACCGTTTGTTTCCTTTGTCGATTGCGGCGGGGTTCAGGCGGAGATGAAGGTGAACGACAGCGCCGTGTTAAAGGAGATTGCGGAATATCTCTCTATTCTGGATGCGATCGATACGGCGAAAGTTGCCGTCGTCACGGGGAAAGCCGTTGGGCTCGGCTATTCGCTGTTTGCCTCGAAGTCGGTCGGTTTCGACTATAACTTTGCGCTTGCCGACTCGAAAATTTCACTGTTCGAGAGCGCTGAGGGAGCGGAAATCGAATACTCGGCGAAAGGAGCGGATAAAAATAAGCTTGCGGCGCTGTATGACAGCGAGCACGCCGACCCTGTAAACGCGGCAAAGAACGGTTATCTTGACGATGTGATTGAACCGCAGTTTATCAAACAATATTTGATTGCCGCGCTGCAAACGCTCATCGGATAAGGAGGGCAAGATGTTAAACGGCTTGTTGTCTTGGTTTCATTTCGACGTCGGCGAAGCCGCCTTTTACGCGGTGTTCGGGTTTATATTCGTCTTCATAGGAATCGCGCTGCTCGTTATCGTCTTTACGTTGCTGGGTCTCGTCATGAAGAAGGCGAACGGCAGAAAACCGAAACAGAAGAATCGGACAAAGAAAACGGGCGTTAAAGCGGAAGCAGAGGCGGAGGATACGGGAAAGACGTCGGCTTTGGAAGAGATCCCGTCTGAAACGATCGCGGTGATTTCTGCGGCGATCGCCGCCTATTATGAAGGCGAAAATATACCTTGCGACTTTATTGTTAGAAGAATCAAAAAATTATAAAATTTCGGCGGATATAAGGAGTAAATTATGCGTAATTTCATTATCACGGTTGACGGAAAAAGATACGAGGTAGGCGTGGAGGAAGTCGGCGGAACGGCTCCGTCCGCTCCTCAGGCTGTTCCTCTTGCTGCGGCGCCCGCACCTGCGTCCGTTCCTCAGACGAATGCGGAGGGAACGAAACTGCTTTCTCCTTTCCCCGGACTGATTAAAAATTTGTATGTGGCGAACGGTACAAAGGTAAAGAAGGATCAACCCGTGCTTGTACTCGAAGCGATGAAGATGGACAACGATATTACCGCTCCTTGCGACGGAACGATAACGTTCAGTGTTCAGAAGGGCGCAAACGTGGAAACGGACGCCGTACTTGCAGTGATCGGTTAAGGAGCGGCTATGCAGACGAATCTACTCATAGACGTTGGGAAGATATTCTCCGATTTGTGGGAAAACATGGGGCTTTCGCAAGGGACGTGGCAAAATTACGTTATGCTGCTCATCTCTTTCGTGCTCATGTTTCTTGCAATCGTTAAGAAATTCGAGCCCATGTTGTTGTTGCCGATTGCATTCGGCATGTTTTTGATCAATCTTCCCGGGGCGGAAAGCGTGCTTTGGGGGACCTACACCGACGAGGCGCATACTTACGATTTGGTGCAGGACCGCGGTTTGCTTTGGTATCTTTATTACGGTGTCGATAAGGTCATTTATCCGCCTCTTATCTTCCTCGGGATCGGCGCGATGACCGATTTCGGACCGCTCATCGCAAATCCGAAAAGTATGTTGATCGGCGCGGGTGCGCAACTCGGCATTTTTGTGGCGCTCTTCGGGGCCGTGTTGCTTGGATTTTCGGGTGCGGAGGCGGCAGCGATCGCCATAATCGGCGGCGCCGACGGACCGACGGCGATTTACGTTTCCAAAATTTTGGCGGAGAACCTTGTCCCTACGATAGCGATTGCCGCCTATTCCTACATGGCGCTGATCCCCGTCATCCAAAAACCGCTCATGCGTTTGCTTACGACCAAAAAAGAACGCGCGATTCGCATGAAGCCGCTGCGTCAGGTATCCAAACTCGAAAAGGTGGTCTTTCCCGTGGCGGTCACTCTGATCGTGGGACTGTTCTTGCCCGATGCGATTCCGCTGCTCGGAATGTTGATGCTTGGGAATCTCTTCCGCGAATCCGGCGTAGTGGAGCGGCTTTCTTCTCAGGCTCAGAACGGGCTCATGAATACGGTCACGATTTTTCTCGGAATTGCAGTCGGTTGTAAAGCGAAGGGAGAAATTTTTCTTACAACGCAGACGCTCGGTATTCTCGTAATCGGTATTGTTGCGTTTATGCTCGGCACGATCGGGGGGCTTCTTGTGGCGAAGCTCATGTGTAAAATTACGAAAGGGCAGATCAACCCGCTCATCGGATCTGCCGGCGTTTCGGCGGTTCCTATGGCTGCGCGTATATCGGAAGACGTCGGGAGGGAAACCGACCCTTCCAATCACCTCCTGATGCACGCTATGGGTCCCAACGTGGCCGGGGTTATCGGGTCTTCCCTTGCCGCAGGTATACTGCTTGCGATATTCTGACGGATTTAAGGAGTAAATTATGGCTCATAAAGTAATGATAATGGATACGATTCTGCGCGACGCGCACCAATCGCAGGCGGCTACGCGCATGAGAACGGAGCAAATGATCCCCGTGCTCGAACAGCTTGACGAGGTGGGATACTATTCGTTGGAGGGCTGGGGCGGCGCAACGTTCGATACCTGTATGCGGTTTTTAAACGAGGACCCGTGGGAAAGACTGCGCACCCTGAGAAAATATCTGAAAAAGACGCCCATTCAAATGCTGCTGCGCGGACAGAATCTTCTCGGTTACCGCAACTATGCGGACGATATCGTGGAAAAAGTCGTCGAAAAATCGATTGAAAACGGGATCGGAGTTATCCGCGTATTTGACGCGCTCAACGATCCCCGCAACATTGAAGCTTCCATGAAGGCGATCAAAAAATACGGCGCGGACGGGAAGTGCGTATGCGAAGCGGCGATTTCTTATACGACGAGCCCCGTCCATACGCTCGAATACTTTGTAAAACTTGCAAAGACCTATGAGAACATGGGGGCGGAGAATATCTGCATCAAGGATATGGCGAATCTCCTGCTGCCGTTCGCCGCTTACGAACTTGTGAGCGCTCTCAAAAAAGAGCTTCGTCCCGAGACGAAAATCCATCTTCACACCCATAATACGACGGGCACCGGCGATATGGTAAATCTGATGGCGATCAAGGCGGGTGTCGATATTGTCGATACGGCGCTGTCGCCTCTCGGAAACGGCACCTCCCAGCCGGCAACGGAACCGCTTGTGGCGACGCTCCAAGGCACGGAGTATGATACGGGGATCGATCTGGAAAAGCTTATTCCGATTGCCGCCCATTTCAAAAAGGTCGCAGCGGAGCTTGAAAAAGAAGGGTCACTCAATCCCAAAGTTCGTCAGGTGGACGTCAATACACTCATCTATCAGGTCCCGGGCGGAATGCTTTCAAACTTGATGAACCAGCTGAAAAAAGCAGGGAAAGAGGAAAAATTGCCCGAAGTATTGGCGGAAGTTCCCAACGTGCGGGCGGACTGCGGTTATCCTCCTCTTGTTACGCCCAGTTCGCAGATCGTGGGTACGCAAGCCGTCATGAACGTCGTTATGGGCGAGCGGTACAAGATGGTGACAAAGGAAACGCGGGATCTTTTTGCGGGGAAATACGGTCAGCTTCCCATGCCCGTCAACGAGGAAATTGCGCAAAAAGTTCTCAAGGGAGAAAAGCGTATTACCTACCGTCCCGCCGACGATTTGGAGCCCGAATACGAAAAACTTAAATCCGAAGTGGTGGAAAAAGGATATTATACGCAGGAAGAGGACGTTCTTTCCTACGCTTCCTTCCCCGAAGTGGCGGAGAACTTCTTTAAATGGAGAAAGGCAAAAAACGAGGGCGTGGATTCCGATCTTGCCAAGACCGGCGTTTATCCCGTATAAAACGAAATGATTTCGAAAGCGAGGGCCTTGAAGCCCTCGCTTTCTCAAACAAACTATGAAGAAAGTAATCGTAATAGGCGGAGGAGCGGCGGGACTTATGGCGGCTTATGCTGCGGCAAGTAACGGAAATTCCGTCCTTCTCTTTGAAAAAAACGAAAAACTCGGTAAAAAAATTTATATCACGGGGAAGGGGCGCTGTAATTTGACGAACGACTGCGCGCCGGATGAATTTTTGGCGAAGGTAGTTCGGGGAGAGCGCTTTATGACGGGCGCTTTGTGGAGTTTTTCTCCGCAGGATCTGATGGGTTTTATGGAAAAATACGGTCTTCCGCTTCAAAAAGAGCGCGGAAATCGCGTTTTTCCCGCCAGCGGTCATGCAAGCGACGTTACGAAGACGTTGGAGCGCGCGTGCCGTGAGGCGGGCGCGCAGATATGTTTGAACGAAGGTGTTGAAAAAATCATTTTGGAAAGCGATCGCGTCTGTGCGGTCAAAACGGCAAAGGGAATGTATGAATGCAGCGCGGTAATCGTCGCGACGGGCGGATTGTCCTATCCGTCTACGGGATCAACGGGAGACGGATACCGTTTCGCGCGCGCGGCGGGTCATTCGATCATTCCTCCCGTACCTTCTTTAACGGGGCTGAACCTGCGCGGAGATTATACGGAGATTCAGGGGCAATCGCTGAAAAACGTCGTGCTCAGCGCCCGACTGGACGGAAAGGTGATTTATTCCGAATCGGGAGAACTGCTATTTACCCATTACGGCGTCAGCGGTCCGCTCGTACTCGCTCTTTCCGCGTTAATAAACCGCAAACCGGCGGAGCGTATTACTTTGTATCTCGATCTAAAACCGGGGCTCGATGATGGCAAACTCGACGCTCGGCTGCTGCGCGACCTGTCGGAGCGGAAAAACGAGCAAATGAAAAATGTGATGCGCGGGCTGTTGCCGGGGAAAATGGGGTTGTTTGTTTTGCGTCAAGCGGAGATTCTGCCCGAAAAACAGGCGAACTCATTGACGAAGCAGGAGCGCGGTCGGCTCGTGGGGGCGCTGAAAGCATTTCGGCTGGCGCCCGTCCTGTCGCTGCGCGGATTTGAAGAGGCGGTAGTGACTTCCGGCGGAGTAGATCTGAAAGAAATTAATCCCAAAACAATGGAGAGCAGGTTGATCAAGGATTTGTATTTTGCGGGTGAAACGCTGGATATTGATGCTTTTACGGGCGGGTTCAATCTTCAACTTGCTTTTTCCAGTGGATTTGCGGCCGGAAACGCCATTAAATAGACATTTTGCACAGTAGTATTTCAGACATAATATATAGATTATCTTTCATGTGTTATTGACTTTTTTACGGGGAAGGGATATAATGGCAAGAAGGGACGGAGGCATAAAATGGTGGTAATACGCGGTGCGACGACGATTGCGCGGGACGGTGCGGACGAGATCAAGGATGCGGTGAAAGAATTGTTGGATTATATCGCCGACCAAAACCGCATAACGCGGGACGAGATTATGAGTATCGTATTTTCCAGTACGTCCGATATTCATTCCTATTATCCCGCGAAGGCTGCTCGGGAGGCGGGCTACGAGACGAGTTCGCTTTTTTCCGCGCAGGAACCGGATATCGAAGGCAGTTTGCCGCTCTGTATTCGTGTTATGCTTTTTGTCGAGCAGAATATTTCGCCCCGCCACGTCTATTTGCGCGGAGCCAAAGTGTTACGTAAGGACATCGCGGATAAAATCAATATTGCGATAGACGGACCCGCGGGCAGCGGAAAATCGACGGTTGCCAAGGCAATCGCGCGCGATTATAAGATTCTTTATTTGGATACGGGCGCGATGTACAGGGCTTGCGCATTGAAAGCGCTGTGCAGCAAAACCGATTTGGAGAGCGAAGAAGCAATCATCGATTTAATGCGGGATATTTCTCTTGAAGTCGAGTACGAAAACGGCGCGCAAAAAACCGTGCTCGACGGAATAGACGTATCCGAAGAGATCCGAAAGCCCGAAGTTTCCATGGC
Organism: uncultured Clostridia bacterium; assembly: GCA_964387225.1. Classification (GTDB taxonomy): domain Bacteria; phylum Bacillota; class Clostridia; order Christensenellales; family Borkfalkiaceae; genus Gallimonas. Next base: position 6,784 of record CAYLVU010000010.1, read on the forward strand.
GGCTTCCATCGTTTCGAAGTATGCGGAAGTGCGCTTGAAAATGGTCGAAAAACAGCGCGAAATCGCCGGCAGAATTTCCTGCGTCATCGACGGTAGGGATATCGGAACGGTCGTGCTGCCGGATGCCGACTTTAAATTTTTTCTCACCGCGAATGCAGAGGTGCGCGCACGGCGTCGCTATGACGAGTTGACGGCGAAGGGCTATAACGTGAATTTCGAGGCGCTCAAGGAGGAAATCGTAAGGCGGGACGAACAGGATTCCACCCGCGCGATTGCACCTTTAAAACAAGCGGACGATGCCGTTTTGATCGATACTTCCGCCATGTCGGTTGACGAAGTGGTTGCCGCAATCAAAAGAAAAATTCAGGAGAAAATCTGATGGCGGACAGCGTAAATTCCCGCAGGGAAGAAAGGCGTCAAAAGAAGGAAGAAAAACGGCGTCTGCGCAAAGAAAAAAAGAACATTAAGAGAGAAAAACAGCGCAAGCTTTTGTTTCCCGCCGATAAAAAAGGGCGTCATAAAATGCGCCTTATGGATTTTTTGCGCGTTTTGCTCTATCCCTGGAATTGTCTCTTCTATCCGCACAGACTGCACGGTAGCGCAAAGGTCGGGCAGGGGGCGTATATTTACGTCAGCAATCACTACTGTATGTGGGATCTTTTTTACTGCACTTATACGACGGACGAAGGGGTTCATTTTTTGGCGAAGCAGTCGTTGATGGAAAAACCCGTCGTCGGTCTTTTGGCGCGCAAACTCGGCGCGATCGGGGCGATGCGGGACGGATCCGACATAAGATCTGTGATGGAATGTATCAAAGTCCTTAAAAACGGCGAAAAATTATGTATTTTTCCCGAGGGAACGCGCAATAAAAACTCCGAGGAGGAATTTCTTCCCTTTAAAGGAGGGGCGGCGATGCTGGCGATCAAGACGAAAACGCCCATCGTTCCTTATGTGATTTGTTCCCGTCCCCGTCTTTTCCGTGTAACGCATGTCGTGTTCGGGGAACCGATGGAATTTTCGGAATATTACGGCAAAAAACTTTCGTCCGAAGAATTGGCGGAGGCGGAAGCAAAAATCGTCAACGAATTGTACGAGCTGCGTGCGCGGTACCGCGCAGGAGCTTATGCGAAGAAAAAGAGGAAGGATTGATGCAGGTTGTCGTGGCGAAAAATTGCGGTTTCTGCATGGGCGTGAGGCGTGCCGTTCAAACCGCTTTCCGCATTCCGTCCGAAAACACTTACGTACTTGGCGAACTGATCCATAACGGGGACGTCGTGGCGCGCCTCTCCGCGCGCGGCGTCAAGACGGCAAATTCGCTTGACGAGGTGCCGGACGGCGCAACGCTTTTAATTCGGTCGCACGGCGCCGAGCGTGCCGTTTTCGAGGCGTGCAGAAGCCGCGGGATCAAGACGGTGGACTGCACCTGTTCGTTTGTAAAAAAAATTCGCCGCATCGTCGAGCGGGAAAGCGGACTCGGTAAGACGATCGTGATAGCGGGGCATCGGGAACATCCGGAGGTTCGGGGACTCGTCGGCTGGATCTCGGGCGAAGCGTACGTGTTTTCTTCGGAGGACGAGGATTTTTCCGTTTTGGCGGGCAAAGACGTGGTTTTGGTCTCGCAAACGACCTTTTCGGAGAAAAGATTTTCGAAAATTGCGGAAAATTTGCAAAAAGTTGCCCCGAAAACAGTTGAGATTTTTCGTACGATTTGTTATACTACTGTGTGTAGACAACGGGAAGCGGAAGATCTTGCCCGCAGCTGCGACGCCGTTATCGTCATCGGCGGGTTAAACAGCAGCAACACCAATAAACTTTGTGAGATCGCTTCGGCGTATTGCAACCGCGTGATACGGTTGGAAAATGCTGACGGTTTCAAATATGAAAAAATCAAATTTTGTAAAAGGGTCGGCGTCATAGCGGGAGCGAGCACTCCCGATTGGCAGACTCAGGAGGTTCTTGTCAAGATGGCAGAAAACAACGCAGAAGTACAAGAGACGGCGGAGACCGTTGTTCCCGAGACGACTTCGGAAGAAGTAAAAGCACCCGCAGCGGAAGCACCGGAATCCCAGCCCACAATGGAAGAGGTGATGGCGGATCTGGGTAAGGAAGAAAAATACCGGAAGGGTCAAATTCTGACCGTATCCATCGTATCCGCGGCGCCCGACGGAATTTACGTTTCCGTATCCGGCAAAGGGGAAATTTTGATCGATAAAGCCGATCTCGACTGCGAAGAATATACGCGCGAAGCGTATGCCGCCCGCGTCGGCGAAGAAATCGCCGCGATGGTCGTTGGAACTACGCCCAAAGTGAAGCTTTCCGAAAAAGCCGTGAAAAAGATCAAGGAAGAGGAAGCGGTGCTTTCCGAAATCGAGGGCGGGAACGAGTTTACCGTTACCTGCACGGGCTACAATAAAGGCGGTCTTACCGCCGAACTCGGTTCTTATCCCGTTTTTGTTCCGGCAAGGGAAATCCGTCCCGGTTACGTGAAAGAGCTTGACAAGTACGTCGGCAAGAAACTTCGTTTAAGACTTCTTGAAATCAGAAAATCCAAGAGAAAGGAAATCATTGCTTCCCAGCGCGTAATTCTCGAAGAGGAGCGGGCGGCGCGCGAGGCTGCGAAGGCCGAAAAAGAGGCTGCTTTCTTTGAATCCATCGAAGTGGGTGCGATCGTGGAAGGAAAGGTCGAAAGAGTAACTTCCTTCGGCGCGTTCGTTTCGGTAAACGGTTTCGACTGTCTCGCCCACATTTCCGATTTGTCCTGGACCGGAGTCAAGGAAGTGACCGAGGTGCTTGAGATCGGAAAGCGTTACGAGTTCAAGGTTCTCAAGGTAGACCGCGAGAACAAGAAAGTTTCGATCGGTTATAAGCAGCTTCAGCCTCAGCCTTGGGATTTGGCTGCCGAGAAATATGCGGAGGGCGATATCGTACACGGTAAAGTGGTTCGCATTGTTCCGTTCGGCGCGTTCGTCGAATTGGAAAAGGGTATCGACGGGCTTGTGCACGTCTCCCAGATCTCTCACGAGTATCTTGAAAATCCTACTTCCGCCCTTAAAATCGGCGAAGAAATCGACGCGCAAGTACTTGCGTTCGATCCTGCGGCACATAAAATCACCCTTTCGATTAAAGCGCTCCTGCCCCGTCCCGAAGAGGAGGCGAGCCGCTACGACCGCGAGGAAGGAAAGCCCCGCAAGGGCGGCAAAAAGGGCGGCAGACGCAATGCTCCGGACGAAGACGACGAGTACAGAGAATGGAACGAAGGCGGCTACGGCGGCGCATCGATTGCCGATCTCCTTCGCGGCGAAGACGACAGAAAATAAAGTTCTTAAAATTATAAAAAATCCGCTTAACGGCGGATTTTTTTGTTTATAAATATTCCGATAAACAATGCAATAAAGGAGTTTTACTTATGGAAAAGCAGGGTAATATCAAAATTTCAAGTGAAAATATGATGCCGATTATAAAAAAATGGCTGTATTCGGAAAAGGATATATTTCTGCGTGAAATTGTTGCAAACGCCTCGGACGCCATTACCAAACTAAAAAAGCTTGTCGATCTCGGAGAAGCTTCCGTCAGCGAAGATTATCGGATTACGGTGACGACGGATACAAAGGCGAATACTCTTACGGTAGAGGATAACGGCATCGGCATGACTGCCGAAGAGGTTGAAACGTATATTACGCAGATTGCTTTTTCCGGAGCCGCCGATTTCGTTGAAAAATATGAGAAGGCGAACGGAGAAGGAATCATAGGCCATTTCGGTCTTGGATTTTATTCCGCCTATATGGTTTCGGAAAACATTGAAATATTTACGAAGTCTTATCGCGAGGGCGCGACAGGCGTGCACTGGGAGTCTGACGGAAACAGCACCTACACTATCGGGGACTGCGACAAAGAGACGCGCGGCACGAAGATCGTAATGCATCTTGCGAAAGAGGAAAAGGATTTTGCCAAGGAGGGCGAGATTCGCAAGCTTCTTCAAAAATATTGCGCCTTTATGCCCGTCGAAATTTACCTGAATCCGAAGGAGGGCGAAGAGGAAAAACCTGTCAATACGACCCTTCCGCTCTATATGAAGCAGCCCAAAGACTGCACCGAGGAGGAATATAAAACATTTTACAGAGACACCTTTTCGGACTATAACGAGCCGCTGTTCTGGATTCACCTTAACATGGAATATCCCTTCCGCCTGAAAGGAATTCTGTATTTCCCGAAAGTGAAAAAACAGGTCGAGCTGGAACGGGGGAAGGTAAAGCTCTATTGCAATCAGGTTTATATTGCGGATAACATCAAGGAAGTGATTCCGGAGTTTCTCATGCTCCTGAACGGAGTGATCGATTGTCCCGATATTCCGCTGAACGTTTCCCGTTCTTTCTTGCAGAACGATAAACAAGTACAGAAAATTGCTAAGCATATCACGAAGAAAGTTGCCGATAAGCTTTCCGATCTGTATAAAAAAGATAAAGAAAAATATGAAAACTGTTGGAAAGACCTGGCGACGTTCGTCAAATTCGGCTGTATCAAAGACGACGATTTTTACGGAAAAGTAAAGGACATTATTATATACAAGAATCTGAACGGAGAATACCGCACCCTCTCCTCGTTCTTCGGAGAAGAGGTTAAGGAAGAGGATGCAAAGGAAGGGAAGGAGCCTCAGGCGGTCTATTACGTTACAGACGAAAACAAACAGGCGCAGTATATCAAGATGTTCAAGGACGCCGGACTGGACGCAATCGTATGCGATACCTATATCGATCCGCACTTTATCAGCTATATCGAATATAAAAACCCTACCCGCGTGCGCTTTTTGCGTATAGACGCCGATCTCGACGGCGCGCTCAGGGAAGAGGGCGGAGAAGATGAAAAAATCAAAAAGATATTCGAGGAAGTTCTGTCCGGGAAAAAGGTAAAAATCAAGTGCGAAAAGCTGAAAAACGCGTCGATTCCCGCAGTCGTCAACGTTGCCGAATTTATGCGCCGAATGAGCGAGATGAACAGCTTTTACGACATGGGCGAATCCGCTGCGGATATGACGCTTGTCGTCAACACCGCTAACGGTGCGGTCAACGCAATCAAAGAGGCGGACGCGGAAGCGCAAAAAATAGCCGTTGAACAGATTTGGCTTTTGGCGCTGATGAGCTATAAACCGCTCTCGCCCGAAGATTTGGAAAAGTTTACTGAAAATCACGCCGCTCTGCTTGAAAAATATTTGAAAAAGTAAAAAATTTTCGCGGCGGCTATTGACAACGCTTTGAAACGCTGTTATAATAATCAAGGCGGTTGAGAGAGCGGGTTTTCCTGTTCGGCGCCACAGGAGGTAAAAAGGTGAACGGAACTGTTAAGTGGTTCAACGACGGTAAGGGTTACGGATTTATCTCTCCCGATGAGGGCGGCGAGGATGTGTTTGTGCATTTCTCCGCGATTCAGACGGAAGGATATCGTTCGTTAAAGGAAGGGCAGAAAGTTACTTTCGAGACCGAGCCCGACCCCAAAGACAGCGGCAAACTTCGTGCTGTCAACGTCGTACCCGTTTCTTAATAAGAGCGGATTACCGAAGAGAAAAAGACGCGTACTTGATTGGGCGCGTTTTTTTATTGCAAAAAAGCACCCGACTTTAATTTCATTCATATATTGGAGTATGTTTTCCGAATTGGGCGGGGCGGTATATTTTGTCGGAATCGGCGGCGTAAGCATGAGCGCGTTGGCGCTGTTTCTCCATGACAACGGAATCTGCGTGAGAGGGAGCGACTCGAAAGAGAGCGGTTTCACCCGAATGTTGCAAAGACGCGGCATTTCCGTATCTATCGGCGAAGACGAAGAAATCAACGGGGAAACCGTTGTATATACGGGGGCGGTGGACGAAGGACATCCGCAGATTGCCGCGGCAAAGCGTCTCGGAAAACGGCTGATGCCGCGTTCTCGGCTTTTGGGACGCATCGCCGAAGAATTTCCTTGCGTCATATCCGTAGCCGGCTGTCACGGAAAAACTTCCACGACCTCGATGTTGACTCACGTGCTTCATGCGGCAGATTTTGCCTTTACGTGCCATATCGGCGGCGAAGATTTGCAGTTTTCCAACTATTTTTCTTCCGGAAAAGATGTCTTTGTAACCGAAGCGTGCGAATTTAAGCGCAGTTTTTTATCTTTGAAAAGTTCGGTTGCCGTGATTTTGAATACCGATCTCGATCACAGCGACTGTTATAAGTCGCAGGAGGAGTTGAGCGAAGCCTACCTTCAGTTTGCGCGGCAAGCGGAAAACGTCGTCGTCAATGCCGACGACGTTCGCGTGCGGGATATCCCGCACGCTCTTTCATTCGGTATTCGTACGGGCGATATTCGGGCGGAAAAAATCTATTCGGAGGGCGAAGAATATATCTTTACCGTCTGCGAAAGGGAGATTCCGCTCGTGCGCATCAGATTGAACGTTGCGGGGGAGTTTCAGATTTATAATGCTCTCGCCGCCTTCGCCGCGGCACGGCTTATCGGCATCTCCGCAGAGGAAATTAAACGGGGGCTTGAACGGTTCGAAGGGGTAAAACGGCGGTTCGAACGTGCGGGAACGTTTTGCGGCGTCCCCGTCATATGCGACTACGCGCATCATCCGCGCGAGATCGCCGCGACGTACCGGACGGCGGAACGGCTGTGCAGGGGGACCGTGCGGCTTGTTTTCCAGCCGCATACCTACACGCGCACGCGCGACTTTATGAAGGAATTTGTCTCCGTTTTAAAGCGTGCGGATAATCCGATCGTCTATAAGACTTTTGCGGCAAGGGAAGAATTCGATTTTGACGGAAGCGCGCCCGCCCTTGTTTCCCGTATACCCGAGGCGCGCTACGTACAGTCTCCCGAGCAACTGAAAAACAGGTTGCAGGAGAATCTCTGCCCCGACGATCTTATTTTGATTCTCGGTGCGGGGGATATTTATGAAATCGCAAAACATATTCTCGATGAAGGTCCGTCCAGACCATCGGGGGAACTCAAATAACCCGTCGGCTTTCGATAAGCCGACGGGTTATTTTTTGCGTGGACCTTGCCGTTATATATCGATCTCCTTTCCTTTCTTTTCACAGGCAAGACAGTAATCGATAAATTGTCTGGCGCGTCTGGGAGAGCGCCCGCCGCCATACAGAGCCCAGCGCTCCGCCAGAGCAGAGAGCGTTTCGAACGGAGCGGATATGCCGCAGTCCTCGGCAAGTTCTCTCACAATCGACAGGTATTCGGCTTTTCCCGTTTGAGAGAAAAGCACCGTTTTGCCGAATCGGTCCGAAAGAGACAACAGTTCATGTTCGCTGTCGCCGGCGTGTACGCTGTTACGCCTCGTATCGAATTTTTCCTCTACGATGTGCCTGCGGTTACCGGTAGCTGCAATCATCACATTGCTTGCGAGACCTTCCATACTTCCTTGAAGGCACGCTTTCACGGTCGAAACGCGTTCGTCGCCCTCCGAGAGGGAGAAATCGTCGATGAATATGACGAATTTCATGGCTTCGCGGGCAAGCATGGCTTTGAGCGCAGACAGGGAAAGAAGGTCTTCCTTGGTAATTTCAACCAGTCTGAGCTTTTCGTCGGCATACAGATTGATCATGGCGTGAACGGTGGAAGATTTGCCCGTTCCTCGGTCCCCGTAGAGAAGCATATCGGAAAAAGGGAGTTCCATAATAAAGTTTTCGAAGTTATCCCGAACTTCTTTTTGTTCCCGATCGTAGCCTTTGAGATCGCGCAGCGTAACGGTAGAGGGGGATAAGATGGGCAGAAGGACGCCCTGCGAATAACGGAACGCCCTGTATTGCGCATAAATCCCGTAACCGTTTTTAAAGTAGTAAGCGGAGAGGCGTCTTGCCGTCTCTTCGTTCCAGCCCGCAAAAAGAGGGGGCTCTTCACCCGCCGCGCAGGCGTTTCCGATGTCTTTGCCGTGCACGAGCCGTTCCAGCCGTTTCAAATCGGAAACGAACGCCCGCGTTATATAGGGCGAAACCGTTTCCGGATTGCGGCAACAAGCGCGGGAGAAGGGGTTGTCGTCATAAAGAATTTGTCTGCAGATATAACCGAGAACGTCGTCCTGCGCGTCTTTTTGAAAGAGCGCGGAAAGAAAATCGGCAAACCGCTCTTCGCTTTTGTCAAGTTTTTCGAGAGCGGACAGGACGGGATCGTTTTTAAGCCTGCCGAGAACGGACAGTTTGCATAGATCGTTCATATATTCACCGTAGAATTCTTATTTCGAATTATTATAGACGATTTATGCGTAAAAATCAAACGATTATTAAAATATCCGAAAAAATTCCGATCGTTTGCTTGACGGAGAAAGGGATTCGGGCTATAATAATTGGAAAGAAAGTTCGGAGGTTCTCATATGACACATAAAATTTACGATCCCGAAACACAGGAAGCGCGCATCTTTCATGAGAGCGATTGCGATCTGAAGCGTTTGAATGGAAAAACTGTGGCGATCATCGGCTTCGGAAGCCAAGGTCATGCGCACGCGCTCAATTTAAGAGACAGCGGCGTTCACGTCATTGTCGGGTTGCGCGAGGGCGGCAGAAGCTATCCCGTTGCACAGAAAGCCGGATTCGAAGTTTATTCGGTGAAAGAAGCTGCCGAAAAAGCGGAAATCATCATGATGCTGACTCCGGATGAGAAGATGGCGGATATCTATAAAGAGAGCGTTGCGCCCGTGCTTACGGAGGGGAAGTATCTCGCTTTTGCGCACGGTTTCAACATCCATTTCAAGCAAATCGTTCCCCCCGCGAACGTAAACGTATTTATGATCGCGCCCAAGGGTCCCGGTCACACGGTTCGCAGCGAGTATCTGGAGGGGCACGGCGTTCCCGATCTTGTGGCGGTCTATCAGGATCCTTCGGGGGATACGTTGGATATTGCGCTCGCTTATGCGCTCGGCGTGGGCGGCGCGCGTGCGGGCGTCCTCGAAACGACTTTCAAGTGCGAGACGGAAACCGATTTGTTCGGCGAACAGGCGGTACTCTGCGGCGGCGTGACCGCGCTCATGAAAGCGGGTTTCGAGACTCTCGTCGAGGCGGGCTACGATCCCAGAAACGCATACTTTGAGTGCATACACGAGATGAAGCTTATCGTGGATTTGATTTATGCGGGCGGATTCCGGAAGATGCGCTATTCGATTTCCGATACGGCGGAATTCGGCGATTACGAGACGGGTAAGCGCCTTATCACCGAGGAAACGAAAAAGGAAATGAAAAAGGTTCTTTCGGAAATTCAGGACGGAACGTTTGCTTCCAAGTGGATTTCCGAGAATAAGAGCGGCGGGAGAGCGCATTTTAACGCTTGCCGTGAAAAGGAGGCGCAGCACCCTCTGGAAAAAGTCGGAGCCGAACTGCGAACGCTTTATTCCTGGAACAAAGAAGACAAATACGACGAAACAAAATAAATTCTTTTTCCCCCGCGTTTGCGGGGGATTTTTTCGCGAAACGCCGAACGGAATTTTTTTGAAAATGGCAAAAAAATTTCCGAATGGGTATTGAAAGTCGGCGCAAAATATAGTATAATAAATAAGCTGACAGACAGAATATATTGTTTTGCCTGATTTTCTTGCAGAGGGAAGAGCGTTTACGGAGGGGGATATGTCGAAGCAGACGTCCGAACAAACGGTAAAAGAAACGGATTTTCCGCTTTATCTTTACCATCACGGAAAGAACGACCGGATTTACGAAATTTACGGCGCGCACCGCGAAGTGCGGGGCGGAAAGGAGGGGTACACGTTTCGCGTATGGGCGCCCCATGCCAAAAGCGTTTCTGTCGTCGGAGACTTCAACGGATGGAACGTCAATCACAACGTCATGTACCGCATGGTGGACGGCGAATCGTTCGAACTGTTCATTCCCGGGTTAAAGCAGTATGACACGTATAAGTATTGTGTGACGGCGCAGGACGGCCGCCAGCTGATGAAAGCGGATCCGGTAGGGTTTCATACGGAGACGCCGCCCGCGACCGCCTCGAAACTGTATGATCTGGACGGCTACAAATGGCAGGACGAAAAGTACCGTCAAAAAGCGTCCCGCGTCAACGTATATCGCTCGCCGATGAATATTTACGAGGTGAATCTGCTCTCCTGGAAGCGTCATGCGGACGGAAATTACCTCTCTTATACCGATCTCGTCAAGGAACTCGTCCCTTATGTAAAAGAGATGGGATATACTCACGTCGAATTTATGCCTGTGACCGAATTTCCCTTCGAGGGTTCCTGGGGATATCAGGTAACGGGCTATTTTGCCGTAACTTCCCGTTTGGGAACGCCGCACGATTTTATGCGGCTCGTGGATGCATTCCACAGAGAGGGAATCGGAGTGATTATGGATTGGGTTCCCGCTCATTTCCCGAAAGATGCGCACGGATTGTACGAATTTGACGGTCAGCCGCTGTATGAGAGCAGTCAATGGGACAGAATGGAGCATAAGAGCTGGGGGACGCGCCGTTTTGATTACGGCAGAAACGAGGTTATTTCTTTTCTGATATCCAGTGCTTGTCTGTTTTTCGATAAATTCCATGTAGACGGTTTGCGGGTGGACGCGGTTGCGTCGATGCTCTATTTGGATTACGATAAGCGCGACGGGGAATGGGTTCCGAACATTTACGGCGAGAACAAGAATTTAGAGGCAATCGCTTTTTTGAGAAAGCTGAACGAGGCGGTCTTCCTGCGCTATCCGAACGCACTCATGATTGCCGAGGAATCGACGGCGTGGGGGCTTGTCACGAAACCCGGTTCTATGGGGGGACTCGGTTTTAATTTCAAATGGAATATGGGGTGGATGAACGACGTCTTGTCTTATGTTTCCTTAAATCCGTTTTTCCGCATGAACAGCCATTCCAAGCTCACGTTTTCGATGATGTATGCGTTTTCCGAGAATTATGTCTTGCCGATTTCGCACGACGAAGTCGTACACGGGAAATGTTCTCTTATCAATAAAATGCCGGGAACTTACGAAGAAAAATTTGCGGGAGTCCGCGCCTTTCTCGGCTATATGACGGCGCATCCCGGGAAAAAACTGAATTTCATGGGATATGAGTTCGGGCAGTTCAAGGAATGGGATTATCACGAGGGATTGGAGTTTTTCCTCAGAGATAAATATGAATTGCACGGAAAACTTTCCGTCATGGTGAAAGCGCTCAACGAATATTATAAATCGACGCCGGCACTGTTCGAAATCGAGGATTCTTGGGACGGCTTCGAATGGCTTGCGCCCGACGACGCGGACAGAAACGTTGTCTCTTTTATTCGCCGCGACAAAGCGGGACGGGAAGTTATCGCCCTCGTCAGTTTTTCCGGCGCGGACGCGAAGGATTATCTTTTGGGCGTCAACCAAAAGGGAAAATACAGGGTCGTATTTTCCACGGACGACAAAAAATACGGCGGAGAAGGGAAACTGAGGAAAAAAGTGTATACTGCGCTCCCCCGCCCGAGCCACGGGAAACAGTATTCGTTGCCCATCAATCTGCCCAAACTGACTTGTCTCTATTTGATCAGGGAGCCGGATGCCCCCAAGGTCAAGACGGATAAGGAAAAGACGTGCGAAGCAAACAAGGCAAAATCGGCTGAGCCGAAAAAATAAATAGGATTAACCAGGGGGTTAGCAGGAAAAATGTTAAGAAAGAAAGAATGTGTTGCAATGTTGCTTGCGGGCGGACAAGGCAGTCGCCTTTACGCGCTTACGAATAACATTGCAAAACCCGCGGTTGCTTTCGGGGCGAAGTACAGGATTATCGACTTTCCTCTTAGCAATTGCATCAATTCGGGTATCGACACGGTAGGCGTTTTAACGCAGTACGAGCCGCTCGAGCTCAACGAGTATATCGGAAACGGGCAGCCTTGGGATTTGGACCGCGCTTTCGGCGGCGTTCATATTCTCTCTCCTTATCAGGCGAAAAAGAAATCCTCCTGGTTTGAAGGAACGGCAAACGCGATCTATCAGAATTTGCACTTTATACAAAAGTATAATCCCGATTACGTGCTTGTTCTCTCGGGCGATCATATCTATAAAATGGATTATGCGAAAATGTTGCGCGCGCACAAGGAGACGGGGGCGGATTGTACGATTGCGGCAATCGAAGTTCCGTTGAAAGAGGCGTCGCGGTTTGGGATTCTCAACACCAACGAGGACGGTTCCATTTACGAATTTGAAGAAAAACCCAAGCAGCCCAAGAGCACGCTGGCTTCGATGGGAATTTATATTTTTACCGCCAAGAAGCTCTTCCATTATTTACAGGCGGACGATGCGAACCCCAATTCAAGCAAAGATTTCGGGAAAGACGTACTTCCCGCCATGTTAAATGCGGGCGAAAAGATGTTCTCTTACCGTTTCAGCGGTTATTGGAAGGACGTCGGAACGATTTCTTCGCTTTGGGAATCGAATATGGATTTGCTCGGCGACGATCCCGCATTCGACGTGGGGGACGCCGATTGGAAGATACATTCCCGCAACCCGCTTGCTCCGCCCGAGTATATCGGCACGCACGCAAAAGTTGAGAATTCTATGATCGCGCTCGGTTGTGAGATTGAAGGGACGGTCGAGCACTCCGTACTTGCCTCCAACGTTATCGTGGAGGAGGGCGCCGTCGTCAGGGACAGCGTGATTATGGCGGGTACCGTCGTGAAGAAGGGCGCCGTCGTCAATTACTCGATCGTAGACGAGAACGTGGTGATCAACGAGGGCGTAAAAGTCGGGCAGGACAAGGCCGAGAATGTCGGAATAGCGGTGCTCGGCAGAGACATTACCGTTGCCGCGGACGTCTGCGGCGGCAAAATTATCGATAAGGATTACAGGGGGGAGTAAGCAATGGCACATTCCGCAGTGGGCGTTATTTTTTCCAATATACACGACGAGAACATTCCGGAGCTTTCCCGTCACAGAACAATGGCTTCCATTCCGTTCGGAGGCAGATACCGTCTGATTGATTTTGCGCTTTCCAATATGGTGAATTCGGGCATCACTACGGTCGGTATCGTCACAAAATATAACTATCAGTCCCTTCTCGATCACCTCGGCAGCGGAAAAGACTGGGATCTTGCGCGTAAAGACGGCGGCATTATTCTTCTTCCTCCCTATTCCGACGAGACCGACTTGCCCTACACCAGCCGTCTCGAAGCGTTGAAGGGGATTACCGGATTTCTGAATCACCGCAACGAGGAGTACGTCGTTATTTCCGATTGCGACGGAATCGCACGTTTGGATATCGACGATATCCTGCGCACACACGAAGAAAACGAAGCCGATATCACCATGGTTTGGCACGAAGAGAAGGACGTGAGCTCTTCCTATTACATTACGCTGAACCCCGATGATACGGGCAGGGTGAAGATCGTTAAGATCAATCCCAAAGTCAAAGGGAAATGCAATCTCTATATCAACGTTATGGTGATGAGCAGAGAATTTCTGATTAACATTATTCAGGACGCAACGACAAGGGGACTGTCGAGCTTCGGAAGGGATATTCTGACGAAGAACGTGGATACGCTCAGGATCTACGGATACAAATTCAACGGTTACTACGCGGGCGTCAATTCTCTGGCGAAGTATTACGAACACAGTATGGAACTTCTCGATAAGGAAGTTCGCGACGAACTTTTCGGCGCGCGGGATATTTATACGAAAGTGCGTGATTCCGCGCCTTCCAAATATCTTGATGGCGCGGTGGTAACGAACTCTCTCATTTCTGACGGATGTATTATAGAAGGAACGGTACAAAACTGTATTTTGTTCCGCGGCGTTAAAATAGGAAAGGGGAGCGTTATTAGAAATTCGATCGTAATGCAGGACACCGTCATCGGAACGGGCGTTTCGCTCGACTGCGTGATTACGGATAAAAACGTCGTCGTCAGAGACAGGCGGCACCTTGCGGGATGCGCGGAGCTTCCGTACTTCATCGCAAAGGGCAGAATGTTGTAAGAGAAGAAGACGCATGGGAAACAGATAAGGAGGATATATCATGAGTGCGGCTAAAAAGTGCGATTCTGAAACCAAAAAGGAAAAGTCCGCAGCGGTTGCCGTTGCGGAAACTGCGGTAGAAAAACAGACGGCAAAAAAGCCCGCCGTTAGAAAAGATAAGAATGTTCCCGCCGTTGAAGTGGTAGAGGATGCGGCGCCCGTTTCAATCAAAGACGAACCTGTTGAAATCAAGGTGGAGGCGAAAAAGAAAATTCTCTTTGTCGCAAGCGAAGCGTCGCCTTTCATCGCAACCGGAGGTTTGGCGGAGGTAATCGGTTCGCTTTCCAAAGCGATTGCAAAAGACGAGAAGTACGATGTACGCGTTATCGTTCCGCTCTATCAGGACATTAAAAAGGAATACAGAAAAGATTTTCGTTTTATAGGAAATATTTTCGTACCGCTCTCCTGGCGTAATCAATATTGCGGTATTTTCGAATACGTCGCCAATAACGTAACCTTCTATTTCGTGGATAACGAATATTATTTCAAGCGTCCCGGCTGTTACGGATATTACGACGACGGCGAACGTTTTGCATTCTTCTGCCGCAGTGTGCTGGAAATTCTCGGATTTATCAATTTTTATCCCGATATCATGCACTGTCACGATTGGCAGGCAGCACTTGCCGCGCTCTATTTGAAGACGATTTATTGCTTCCGTCCCGAATATCAGTTTATCAGGGCGGTCTTTACGATTCACAACATCGAGTACCAGGGTCAGTTCTCGCTTGACATTTTGGAGGATCTGTTTGGTATCTCCAACCGCTTCCGCAATCTCGTCGAATTCGATCATTGTATCAATCTCATGAAAGGCGCGATCGAATGTTGCGAGCGTTTTTCGACCGTGTCGCCGTCGTATGCTTCCGAAATTAAAGATCCTTATTATGCGCACGGACTGGACGGGATCATTCGCAGAAACGAATTTAAACTCTGCGGTATTTTGAACGGTATCGATCCCGATTATTACGATCCCGCCACCGATAAGGCTCTGTTTGCCAATTACGACGCGGAAAATCCCGCGCGGAAAGCTATATGTAAGGAAGAATTACAGCGCATGCTGAATTTGCCCGTGAAACCGAATACGCCGATTATCGCCATGATTTCCCGCCTTGTATCCCACAAGGGCTTGGATCTTGTGAAGGAAGTGATCGAACAGGTTTTGCGTCAAGACGTTCAGTTCGTCCTTTTGGGCACGGGCGACTCTCACTACGAGAACTATTTTGCCGATCTCGCAAAGCGGTATCAGGGCAAGGTCGTTTCGGTCATTTCGTTCAATTCCGATCTTTCGCGTAAAATATATTCCGGCGCGGATATCTTTCTGATGCCCAGCAAGAGCGAGCCCTGCGGGCTGTCTCAGATGATAGCTTCCCGCTACGGAACGATCGCCGTCGTTCGGGAAACGGGCGGGTTGCGCGACAGTATAACGCCGTACGGAGCAGGCGGAAACGGTTTTACGTTCCGCGACTATAACGCTTACGATATGCTTTATGTGATCGGGGAAGCGATTAGCGTGTATCAGAACAAGGAAGAATGGAAAAAACTTGTTAAACGCGCCATGACGACCGACTTTTCGTGGGCGACGTCCGCCAAATATTACGAGGGTCTGTATCTCGGAATGCTCAACTAATCATCAATTTTGTAGGAGTAACAACACAAGACTATGGAAAAATTAACCGAACAGGAAGCACAAGAGCTTATCGCCGAAAAACTGACCAGATATTTCGGCGTAAGCCCTGTAGAAGCAACGCGCGAGCAAATTTATAAAGCGGTCGTCATGAGCGTTCGCGATATTATGCTTGAAAAACGCCAGCAATTTTATCTGAAAATAAAAGAAAAGCGTGCGAAACGGATATATTATCTGTGCATGGAATTTTTGATGGGGAGATCGCTTAAAAACAGCATTTACAATCTCGGAATCGAAAAGGCAATTTCGGGTGCATTGAAAAAATTTAAGGTAGATCTCGACGATTTATATGAAGAAGAACCGGATGCAGGACTTGGAAACGGAGGTCTCGGAAGACTTGCGGCATGTTTTTTGGACGGACTTGCTACCCAAAACTATCCGGCAATGGGATTTTCAATCTGTTATCAATACGGTTTATTCAAACAGAAAATTATAGACGGATGGCAGATAGAACTGCCGGACGTATGGCTTCCCGGCGGCGAAGTATGGCTTACGCAGAGAACGGACAGGCAGTTTATCGTTCGTTTTGACGGAGAACTTGAAGAAAAATGGACGGACCACGGTATGGAAACCGTCTATCATAATGCAAAAGAGGTTGAAGCGATTGCCTATGATATGATGGTTTCGGGCGCCGATTCGCAGGCAGTGAGCGTTCTCAGACTATGGCGTTCGCGTGCGGTGCAAAACTTCAATATGAAACTGTTTTCACAGGGAAATTATGACGAAGTTATGCGCGACGAGAGCGAAGCCGAGCTGATATCCAAGGTTTTGTATCCCTCAGATAACCATTATGAGGGAAAATCTTTGCGCCTGAAACAGCAATATTTCCTTGTATCGGCGTCTTTGCAATGTATTGTTTCCGATCATAAGCGCCGTTACGGTTCGCTTGCTTTGCTTCCGCAAATGGCTGCGATCCATATCAACGATACCCATCCGGCGCTTGCCGTACCCGAGCTGATGCGGATTCTTGTAGATGAAAATTATTTCGACTGGGAGACCGCATGGAATATTACGACGGCGACTTGCGCCTATACGAACCATACGGTATTGCCAGAAGCGCTTGAAACGTGGGCGGAAGATTTGGTATCCCGGCGGCTTCCCAGAATTTACGGGATTTTAAAGGAAATAAACCGTCGTTTCTGCGATGATTTGTGGAAACGTTATCCCGGTGATTGGAATAAAATTTCGCGCATGGCGGTTCTTTCGCACAACGTCGTGCGCATGGCCAATCTCTGCATCGTCGGAAGTCACAGCGTGAACGGCGTCTCGGAATTGCACAGCAATATTATTAAAGACAATATTTTTAAGGATTTTTATGATTATACGCCCGAAAAATTCGGGAACGTTACCAACGGTATTGCACATCGTCGTTGGCTGAACCAAAGCAATCCCGAACTGTGCGCGTTGCTGGATGAATGTATCGGAACGGGATACGCAAAGAATCCAGAAAAATTGGCGCAGTTCAAGAAGTTTGAAAAAGACGAAAGCGTTCTGAAACGGCTTGACGAGATCAAACTGGTTAAAAAACAGCAATTTGCCGCCTTTGCGAAAAAGCACCAGGGTATCGTAATCGACCCGAATACCGTCTTCGATGTTCAAGCAAAGCGTATGCACGAGTACAAACGGCAACTTTTAAACGTGTTGCATATCATTGCCGAATACAATGCGCTTAGAGAAAATCCGGATCTTGACGTTGTACCAAAGACTTATATTTTCGGTGCAAAGGCTGCAGCAGGGTACGATATGGCGAAACAAATCATCAAATTAATTTGTTTTCTTGCCGAAGATATCAAGAAAAACCCCAAGATCAACGAAAAACTTAACGTCGTTTATATGGAAAATTATAATGTGACGATGAGTGAACTGTTGATGCCTGCATCCGAGATATCCGAACAGATTTCTCTTGCCGGAAAAGAGGCAAGCGGAACGGGCAATATGAAGTTTATGATCAACGGAGCGCTCACCATAGGAACTTTGGACGGTGCCAACGTTGAAATGTCGCAGCGTGTAGGAGAGGATAATATCTTCATCTTCGGCTTAAAAGCAAACGAAGTTCGTGAAATTTGGAACAACGGCTATAATTCAAGCGCATATTATAATCAGGATGCGAGAATGCGTAGAATTATAGAATCGCTCATTGTCGGCTTCAACGGAACTTCTTTTGCCGAAATTGCAAATTATCTCCTGCGTCGTTCGCCCGTTGCTGATCCTTATATGTGTCTTGCCGATTACGAATCGTATGCGCAGACGCAGGCGGCGTTGTCTTCGCTTTACCGTGACGATAAGATGGCTTGGAATAAGAAATCTCTCAATAATATTGCGGCGGCAGGTTATTTTTCTGCAGACAGAAGCGTTCGCGAATATGCTCAACGCATTTGGAATATTAAACAATTAGACTAAGTAACCGTCCGCAGCATTACGGAGTTTTGAGAGTATTGCAATGAGTTTATATTACGATCCTTTGGATAAGGACTGCAAAAGTCTTACGGGAGCCATTGCCTGTGAGAGCGAGGTCACTTTCCGTATTTATAAAAAAAGCGGCGGAGAAGACGATTTCTCCGCTCAAATTTGTACTTTTGTGTATCATACGGACGGGGAACCCGTCATCGAAATTCCAATGAGGGAGACGGAGGAAGGTTGGGAACTGACTCTTCGTTTTCATCAAATTGGTCTCTATTTTTACAGATTTTGCATCGACGGCTGCTTTTTCGGATGCGGAAAACTGCGCCGCGGACAATTCGGGGAAGAAACGCCTTCATGGCAGATTACCGTCTATTCAAAAACATATTCTACGCCCGAATGGATCAAGGGTGGCGTTATGTACCAAATTTTCCCCGATCGGTTCTATAAATCGGGGGAAATTCCCATATCGGAAAATAAGATTTTACGAACAGATTGGGGCGGGACGCCGCGCTATTGGCCCAACGAATTCGGGAAAGTGCAAAACAACGACTTTTTCGGCGGGAACCTGAGGGGAGTACGCGAAAAAATCGGTTATCTTAAAACGCTCGGCGTATCCGTAATTTATTTTAATCCGATTTTCGAAGCTTACTCGAATCATCGTTACGATACGGGCGACTATTTGAAGATCGATCCGCTTCTTGGAACGCTTGAAGATTTTGACGAGCTTGTAACCGCCGCAAAAGAGGCAGGAATTCATATTATTCTCGACGGCGTTTTTAATCATACGGGTGACGACAGCCGCTATTTTAATAAATACGGAAGATACAATGAAGTCGGGGCATACCAATCCAAGGAGTCTCCGTATGCCGATTGGTACACGTTTCGCGAGTTCCCGACCAGATACGACAGTTGGTGGGGAATCGAGACTCTGCCTGCGCTTAACGAGTATTCGACCGGATATCAAGAATTTGTATTCGGAGAAAACGGCGTATTAAGATATTGGTTGCGGCATGGAATCAGCGGTTGGCGGCTTGACGTGGCGGACGAGTTGCCGGATTTCTTTTTGGAAAAATTGCGCGAAACAGTCAAAGAGGAAAATCCCGAGGCAATCATTATCGGAGAAGTTTGGGAGGATGCATCCAATAAAATATCTTACAGCAATCGAAAAAAGTATCTTCAGGGAAACGAGCTTGACAGTGTCATGAATTATCCCTTGAAGGATGCGATAATCAGTTTCGTGCAATTCGGGAAAACGCTGCAACTGCGCGAAACGATCAAAATGCTGCTGGATAACTATCCGAAAGATACGGTTGATTGTTTGATGAATATCTTAGGAACGCACGATACGCCGCGTATTTTAACCGTTCTCGGCGGAAAATCTTGCGTTACAAAAGACGAAATGGCTGTTACAACGCTTACGGAAGAAGAACGCAGCCGTGCCAAGGAAAAATTAAAAATGGCGGCAGTACTTCAGTTTACGCTACCGGGTGTTCCCTGCTTATATTACGGTGATGAAAACGGTATGGACGGTTATAAAGACCCGTTCTGCCGAAAATGTTACGATTGGGAGCATATCGATCGCGATCTTCATCAGTTTTATTATCATTTGGGTCAAATTCGTTCTGATCGGTTACATGATATTTTTAAGGACGGAACCTATCGCGAAGTCTATGCCGATGTTTCTTGTCTCGTATTTGAACGAAGATCGAAGGCGGGGGCGGCTTATGTTTACGTCAATAATTCAGCGGGCGATTATAACGTTACGCTTGACGGTGAATACACAGATTATCTCACCGGCAAGCGTATTTCCGGGAAAGTACATTTCGGAAAATATTCTTATGGTATTATCGCAAAATCTCGATAGTATGCGTGACATAATAATACAATTTTTGGTTCGTGGTTTATTGACAACATGGGTCGAAAAAAGGTTTTAATCAATAAAAATTTTGTTTAATTCATCGCTCATTTGAAAAAATTGCAATTGTGCAAAATTTGCAAAAAAAAAACAATATTGCAGGCTGCAGTTTTTTGTTGGAACATTTAAGCAATGTGATTGAAAAACGCTTAAACGACAAAATTACCCTGTTTTTACCTATTACTATTCGTAAAATTAGTCTTTTGCGAATAGTTATGTGTGTCGAAAATTCAAAAAAACGATTTCCCCCTTAGTACAAAAGTCTCTGCGTGATTTTTTTAAAAGATAACTATTCGCAAATTGACTCTCTCTTCCCTTTGTGCTATAATGAATCCGTTATGAAATCAGATTACTATCAAGAACGGAATATAAGCAATCTCGACAAAATCGACAGGCTTTTGCAGGATCTCCCCTATTTTTGCGAAGATTTTTTTCGCGGCGTAGAGACGCGTACCAGTACGCTTACTCGCTTGAATTATTGCTATGATCTCCGTATTTTTTTTGATTTTCTTGCGAATCGTAAATATCGCGGAAAACAGGTACGGGATATCACGCTCGAGGATTTGGAGCGCGTGACCGATACGGACGTGGAAATATTTTTAAGCTATCTTTCGAATTACCGCTATAACGGTAAGCGGCTCGCATGCGACGAGCGCGCGAAGGCGCGCAAACTTTCGACGATTCGCTCGATGTTCAAATATTTTTTTAATAAGGGGCTGATCGAAGTGAATCATGTTTCGAAAGTTGCTACGCCGAAACTACACGAAAAGGAAATTATCCGTCTCGAAAACGATGAAGTCTCCTCTCTTCTCGATACGGCAGAAGACGGAATCGGACTGCCGCGTCATGCAGAAGGTTATCACGAGAAGACAAAAATCAGGGATACGGCGATATTGACCCTCTTCCTCGGAACCGGAATTCGTATTTCCGAGCTGGTCGGGCTCAATAACGAGAGCATTGACTTTACGAATAATTCTTTTGTCGTCACGCGAAAAGGCGGGAATAAGGCGATTCTGTACTTTTCGGAGGAGGTTGGGGATGCTCTCGGCGCCTATCTGGCACAGAAAGAAGACGATCCTCGCGTCCCGCAAGGTGAAAATGCCCTCTTCCTCTCGATGCAATACCGCCGTATTACTGTCCGCGCCGTTGAAAACCTCGTAAAAAAATACGCCAAAATCGTATCTCCTCTTAAAAAAGTGACGCCGCACAAATTACGTTCCACATACGGTACTCGCCTTTACCGCGAAACGGGAGACATATATATTGTTGCCGACGTGTTGGGGCATAAAGACGTCAATACGACCAGAAAGCACTATGCCGCCATTACCGAAGATCATAGAAAGTCCGTTGCGAACGCAGTTCGTTTACATAAAAAAACGGACGACGAGGAGTAAAATTGGCAGAAATCGTTTATGTAATACAACCGATCGAAAGCCCGAATTATAAGATTTTGCACGAAGAAATCGTAGCGCTGATCGGCAGCGCGGGCGCCGAATATGCCGGAACAACCTACCAGAATATTCGCGAAGTAAATCCATCTACCTATATTGGAGAAGGAAAACTGTACGAAATTCGGGAAAAACTGATGGGATTGGAATTGACGGTACTGTTTAACGGCGAACTCTCCCCTTCCCAGACGCTGAACATCTCGAAAGCCCTTGGCGACAGAAAAGTGATTGACCGTACGACGCTGATCCTCGACATTTTTGCTCTCCGCGCGGAGAGCAGCGAAGGCAAAATACAGGTTGAACTCGCCCAGCTGAAATATATTTACCCGCGTTTGCGCGGAAAAGGCGAAGCGCTGTCCCGCCTTGGTGGCGGTATCGGTACAAGAGGTCCGGGAGAAAGCAAACTGGAAACAGACAGACGCCATATTCGGATCCGCATTCACGCTCTGGAAGAAAAACTGGCGCAAACGGAAAAAAGACGCACACTGCAGACGGAGCGGAGAAAGAAGGAGCGCGTTCTTACGGTAGCGCTGGTAGGTTATACAAATACGGGAAAATCGACGCTCATGAACGCATTGACGGGTGCGGACGTTTTCGTTCAGAATCAATTATTTGCCACACTTGATCCTACGGCGCGCAAATTCGAGATTTCCGGCGTTCCATTTCTACTTGTTGACACGGTAGGTTTTTTGCAAAGTCTTCCCCATCATCTGATAGAATCGTTTAAATCGACGCTTGAGAGCGCCCTGAATTGCGATCTGGCGTTGATTGTGTGCGATGCGGCGGCAGAGTATGAAATGCAGCTGAAGACGACGACGGAAACGTTAAAAGATATGGGGTTCTCGGCTCCCTATTTGGTTGTCATGAACAAATGCGACGAAATCGCTTCCGTAGCATCCCTTCCTCGGGACGCCGTATGTATTTCCGCCAGAACGGGCGCGGGACTGGAAGAGCTGAAAGATAGGATCCTCGATTGCGTAAGAGACAGGTTCGTTTTTACGACGCTCGCCGTTCCCTATGCGGATATGGCGGAATACGGCACTCTGCGTCATATGCTTATAGAAAAAGCCGTCGATTACTTTGACGGCGGCATGACGGTTAAGGTGATTATTCCGACTATATATTCAGATCAATTTATCAAATTTTGCAAGTAGTTGTGTATTATGCGTGGCATAGTACACAATATTTATTTTTCCCGATAAGCTTTTGGATCGAGATATATTTTGTCGATCTTAATGGCGGCATAGTCCTTGATATCCAAACATTTTCCGCAATTATCGCAAACTTCACATTCTAAACATCCGTCGCATTCTTTTTCATCGTCCAATATACAGATTTTTCGGTTCATGGCTGATTTCCTCTGCGTCTATTATAGTCCCCTTTTCATAAAAAAACAAGAATTTATGAAAAAAATTTTAAAAAACATAGAACATATGTTTGCAATTTGTTTTTTTCTGTGTTATACTATAATCAAAGAGGTGATAGGATGCTTGATAAAAATAAACTTTACGATCTGCTTGATTTTATCAATCGTTATTGCGACGAAAACGGATTTCCCCCTACCGTTCGGGATATTTGCAGGGAATTGAATATCAAATCGACGGCGACTGCTTACGATTATATCAACCGTCTTCGTTCGATGGGTTTGTTGAATAAGACGGAAAATAAGAAGCGCGCCGTTGCGGTCACGCGCAGCGATTGCGTCCGCGTTCCTCTTTTGGGTACGGTTACGGCGGGTCAGCCCATTTTCGCCGTTGAAAATTATGACGGTTATTATACTCTGCCCACCGCCGAATTTAAGGGAGACGACCTTTTTATGCTGCGGGTACACGGAGAAAGCATGATCGAGGCGGGTATTTATGACGGCGACAAGATTGTCGTAAGAAGGCAGAGCACGGCGGAAAACGGAGATATCGTTGTGGCGATGTTTAACGACGGCATTTCGGAAGGTGCAACCATAAAGCGCTTCTTTCGCTCGGAAGGAAAGATTGTTCTGCATCCGGAAAACGCAGAATTGAGCGACTTCGTACTGAACGAAGAGAACGACGTCCAGATACTGGGTAAGGTGATCGGTCTTTTAAGAAGTATGTGAGCCTCGCCGGTTATAGAAATAAACCCCGGCAAATCGTTGTTTAAAAAACCGTGCGGATTTTTTCCGCGCGGTTTTTTATAGATTCTGCAAATAGTAAATCTCTTCTTGCGTCAACTTTCTGTATTTTCCGCGATCGAGTCCCGTCAGCGTAAGATCTCCTATTTTGATCCGTTTCAAAAAATCGACGTTTTTTCCGACCGCTTCAAACATTTTTCTGATTTCCCTATTCTTACCTTCGGTCAATACGACGTGAAGTTTCGTAAAACTCTTATTCGTTTCCGTAACGGTAATTTTGCATTTTTTTGTGACGACCCCTTTATCGATCTCCACGCCCGCGCGCAGTCTGTTGAGTTGAGCGGGCGTAACGGTTCCCTCTACTCTGACAAGATAGGTTTTGGGAATTTCGCTCTTGGGCGAAGTAAGACGGAAAGCAAGGGCGCCGTCGTTGGTCAGAATAAGCATTCCTTCTGTATCGTAGTCGAGCCTGCCTACGGGAAACACTCTGCCCGCCCCCTCGGGTAACAAATCGAGAACGGTCTTTCTGCCCTTTTCGTCCGAAGCGGTGCAGACGTATCCTTTGGGTTTGTTCAAAAGATAATATTCATACTTCACTTTATGAGAAAGAATTTTACCGTCGAGTTCCACAACGTCGCTTGCGGATACGTCATCTCCGGCTTTGGCGGGTTTACCGTTTAATCTGACCCGACCTTCGGCAATGATATCGTCGCAGCCTCTTCTCGAAGCAATGCCCTGTTCGGCAAGAAATTTGTTGATGCGCATGATCCGTACGGGGCAGACAGCCCCCTCCTTACCGTTTCATGATATATAAATTTTGCGAAAAAAGCAAGCGATTTTCAAGATATATTTTCATAATGCCGCCGATTGTTCCCGTTTCGCGGTCTTTCGTTTCAAAGCGCACGATTTCCGTTTTTACAAGGTTTTTTTCGGCTTCCGTGAGCGGATAGGAAAAGCCGTAACACGCTTTTAAACCTTCCGAAACTTCCCCTGCGCAGGCGAGCTCGTATAGTCGATATGCGGAAAATCCTTTGTCGAGGAGCTCTGCCGAACGCTCGTACATTTGCGGGCTGTTCAAAACGACGCAGACAAGTTCCATACCGTCCCGAACGGCGCTTGTCACAAGACACCGTCCGGCATTGACGGTAAAACCTGTTTTTACGCCGGTTGCCCCGCTGTATTCCGTCAACATTTTGTTTTTATTGTACCAGTTTTTCGGTTGATAATATTTTGTGGATACGATTTCGCGAAAGGTTTCGTTACTAAGAGCATATGCCGATATCACGGCAAGATCCCTCGCCGTGGTTTTATGACGGTTATCGGGAAGTCCGTGAGGATTTGCAAAATAACTTTGTTCCGCTCCGAGAGAAACGGCTTTTTTGTTCATCGCTTCGGCAAATTTTTCCATGCAGCCGCTGTGATAGATTGCCAGCGTTACCGCGCAGTCGTTTCCGGAGCGCAGCATAAGTCCGTAAAGGAGATCCCGTACGGTGAGAATTTCGCCCGCCTTCAGATAAACGCTGGAACCTTCCGTTCCCGCCGCCTCGCGGGGAACCGTCACTTGTTCGTCCAGTTCGCAGTCGTCAATAACCGTGATTGCGGTCAGAATCTTTGTGGTGCTCGCCATGGGCAAAGTCCGGTCTGCGTTCTTTTCGGATAAAATCCGTCGGGAGGAAACTTCCAAAACACATTCCGCAAGACTTTCCGAAGCCGCTTCCGCATATGTCGTATGCGGAAACATCAAAACACAAAGCGCGGCAAGGAATATGAAAATAGCCGTTTTAGTCTTTTTCATGCCCGTTCGAGAGTTTTTCGATCAACTCCCCTGCCTTTTCGATTACGCTGTCCAAAGGATCGTCGGTCACTTTCACGATGCGACAGCCCGATCCGTCGTCGATCAGAAATCCGGCGGGTTTTATGTTGATAACCGTTCCCGCGCCGCCCGCGAAGGGAAAACATTCGTCTTCTTTAATCGCCTTGACTTCGCCGTATTCTCCGCCTCCCGAAAGATATCCCATGGTTACCTTTGTAAAGGGAATGATTTGGGCGCCGCTTGCGGAAAATACAGGCTTTCCGATGACCGTATTGACGTCTATAAGGCTTGTGAGCTGTTCCGCCGTCTTTTCGAGTATGCTGTCGATTTTTTGCTTCTTATCCAATTTATGAACACCTCCAATAATTTTTTTGTTATCGCTACGCTCAATACGAGTCCGTTAAAAACAGCCGCGACCTGTAACGTGATCTTCAAATTCGAACTTTCCGTAAGCAAGATCCCGTTTTTGAGCGATATAAAGGGATATTTCGTTTGCAGATATGAAAACGCCGCGCCGCCGATTGCTTGCATACCTGCGGCAAGCAGGATACCGTAAATTTTTTCCGCGCCGCCCGTTTCTACGATCTGATGGAACCGCCATAGCTGGAATCCCTGCGTGATTTCGAATTTTTTTCTCGTATCTGTCATTTTTCCGTAACCGATAAAAACGGCCTTTTTTTTCGTCAGATGTACGGCGATCCCTTCTCGGTCAAGTTGGGCATATCCGCCGAACAGTTTAAGATGGTTATAAAGGCTGACCGAAAACCAGAGTCTGTTTTCCCTTACATCAAGATATCCGTCCGTATAGACGAAAATCGGAAACAGGAAAAGGAGCGTTCCGAAAAAAAAAGCGTATACGAAAAGTTCGCTCATATCCTTAATATGAGCGAACTTTTTGATTTTATTTCATCTTTAAGATATTTTGACGATATCCTCGCCGTCGATTCCCCGCAGGAAATCGGGTATCTCGTAACCGCCTTCGGAGAGCGGTTCGACCTCTCCTTCCGTTTCCGCCGTATCCTCCTTGGCGGGTTTCCTCTTCGGGCGGTTTGTTTCCTCGCTTCCCGTCTCTTCTTCGGGGAGCGAATCTCTTGCGTAGAGATAGCTGTCCACGGCTTCCTCCGGACGGATCGCCGCCATCAGCGCTTGGTAATCGGGTAAATCGGCAAGGGAATTTAATTTAAAACGCTTTAAAAACTCGTCCGTCGTCGCAAACAAAACGGGACGACCGACCGCATCCTTTCTTCCGCACGGCTCGATGAGCTTGAGCTCGATCAACGCGTTTACGGCGTAATCGCTGTTTACGCCGCGTACGCGTTCGATTTCCGTTCGGGTGATGGGCTGTTCATAGGCGATGATTGCAGCACATTCCAGTATGGTACGCGTGAGTTCTTTTTCCCGAATGGGATTCAGAACGGCTTCCACTTCCTTCTTATAAACCGGATTCGAAGCCAGCTGCGCCTTTTTATTGAATTCGAGAAGCTGTATTCCGCCCGTCTCGCTGTATTTCTCCTTTAAGGCTTTCAGCGCCTTTTTGACCTCGCTCTCCGTGGCGTCGATCTTATCGGCAATATCGGATATGGCTACCGCCTTCCCGGAAGCAAACAGGATTGCCTCAATTATATTCGTCAAGTTCTCCAAGTTCTTCCTCCTTTCTGTCGGGGTTGAGGGTGATTGTAATTTCCCCGAATTCGCTCTCCTGCATGACGTGCAGGAACTGGTGTTTTAATAATTCCAAAATAGCTTGAAACGTTGTTACGATCTCCGATTTTGTAAAATCTTTGGTGAAAAGCTCCTCAAAACGGACTTTCTCCTGCGTTTCCAAGCTTTCGAGAATAAAAGTTACTTTTTGCTCGACGGTATATTCATCGCGCGGTATCTCGCGTATGAGTTGTTCGGCGGAAGCTTTTTTCTGTTTTAAAAGCAATGCGGAAAATGCCGTCAGAAGGCCGTCTAATGTGAGATTTTCAACCGAATAGACCGTTTTTGTCTCTCCCACATTTTTATCGGGTTCTTTAAAAAAGTAGCCGATCGTTTCCAGCTCTTTCAGTTTCTTGGTTTCCTCTTTGATCAGACGGAACTCTTCCAAGGCGCGTATAAGCTGAGCTTTATCCTCTTCGATTTCCGCCTCCAATTCCGGATCCTCTTCCAGATTGGGCACAAGGGACTGCGCTTTGATCTTGATGATTGCCGCCGCGATATTCAGGTAATCCGTTACTTTATCTACGTCGAGATAAGGCAAGCCCTGCATATAATCAAGAAACTGCGCCGTAACCTCGGATACGAAGATATCCTTAATTTCAATTTCTTCCCGATTGATGAGGAACAACAAAAGATCAAGCGGACCTTCGAACCCGCTAAGCACCGTCGTATAATCCACATTGGATTCAAAATTTTCGCGGTTTACCATAGCAACAAACTCCACAAACTTTCTACGGGCATTCCGAATACAAGTCCCCAGATCGCAAGAATCGGGAAGCCGAGATATTTGGTAGCAAACATCATGATCCAATTCAAGATGTTCAAATATCCCATTATCGTTACCCCGTCCGCGCCTATCAATCCCGCGCCGAGATAGTCGGTAAAAAACCGACAGATAAAGCTTTCCGCGATCAAAAACAGCAGAATGTAGTAGCCGTATTTTCTGAGAAAGCGATATATTTTTCCGCGTTTTTTGCTGCATGCCTCTACGATCCGGAATCCGTCAAGCGGATAAAAAGGAAGAAGGTTGAAGACGCAGAAAGAAAGACTGTAAGCATATAAATAGAGCGTCAACGTCCGTAAAAACGTACCGAATACGGGAATATCGACGTAGTTTAAGATGACAAGGAAAAGCGGATAAAACAAAAACGCACAGAGATAATTCATGAATACTCCTGCGCCGGCAGTAAAAAAGAGCCCTCTACGGTAATGTTTAAAATTGTCGGCATTGATCGGTACGGGCTTTGCCCAACCGAATCCGACAAGCGTAAAACATAACAGCCCGACGAGATCGAAATGACGCAAAGGATTGACGGAAAGTCTTCCGTTCCACTTCGGGGTCGGATCTCCGCATTTGTACGCAACGAAAGCGTGCGCAAATTCGTGCAAAGTAAGTACGACGATAACGGCGAGAAAACTCGCAACAAGATCGAGCACGTTGTACAAAAAATCCATACAAAACAATTATAAATGTTTTTTATTAAAAAATCAACCGAATGAATATAAAAAAACACAAAAAGTACGACGGAAGCCGTACTTTTCATCAAGATATTGTGTTTGAAAAATTCTATTTCAAATACTCGGGCATGACGTCGTTGCGCGCGATATCTTCGTAGGTCTGGGGACGGACGATATATTCCGCGCAGCCGTCGCGGACGAGTACTGCAGGAGGAACGGGATTCCGATTATAGTTGCTTGCCATGGAATAATTGTATGCTCCCGTGGAGAGAACGGCGACAATATCGCCCGTATTGGCAGACGGAAGCTCAAAGTCAACGCCGATAAGATCCCCGCTTTCGCAGCATTTCCCCGCGATTGCAACCCGCTCTACGGGAGCTTCGTTCGCTCTGTTTGCTAAAACCGCCGTATATTTGCTTTGGTAAAGGCAATATCTTGGATTATCGAACATTCCGCCGTCCACCGCGAGATATTTTCGGATTCCCGCGATATTTTTGACGGCTCCCACGGTATAGAGAGTTATGCCCGCTTCGCCCACGATTGAACGTCCGGGCTCGATATTGAGGAATGGCCGTTTCAATCCGTATTTTTCACATCCCGATTTAACGGCGCCGATGAGAGCGGAGAGATAATCGCCATATCCCGCAACCGGTATTTTAACGTCTTCCTCCGTGTACCAAATGCCGAATCCGCCTCCTAAATTCAACGTTTCCGTTTCGTAACCGCACTTTTCTTTCAGCTTGTTCATGAAATCGAGGCATTTTTCGGCGGCGATCACGAAGGATTCCTTTTCGAAAATCTGTGAACCAATATGACAATGGAAACCCGACAGATGAAGATTTTGTTTGGAAAGCAGATACCGTACCATCTCCTCGGCGGCTCCGCTCTGCACCGAAAAACCGAATTTGGAATCCGGCGTCGCGGTTTGAACATATGCGTGCGTGTGCGCTTCAACGCCCGGATTGATTCGCAGCAGAATCTTCTGACAAATCCCTCTTTCTCCTGCGAGCGCATCAATCGTATCCGCCTCGGTTGCCGAATCAACAACGATCGTTCCGACCCCGCTGTTCAACGCAAGTTCCAATTCGCTAAAAAGCTTATTGTTTCCGTGCATCGTAATCTTTTCGGCGGGAAAACCCGCTTGCAGCGCCGTATATAGCTCTCCGCCGGAGACGACGTCTACTCCAATATTTTCCTGCTTTGCGATTTCGTAAATCGCTTTACAGGAAAATGCCTTGGAAGCATACAGGACAAGACCGTTTCCTTCGTATTCGGAATCGATTGTGGTGCGATAAATTCGCATCATTTCGCGTATGTGCCGTTCGTCGAACACATAGAGCGGAGTGCCGAATTTTTTTGCGAGCTCAACGCAATCCGCGCCGCCTATTTCAAGATGTCCCGCTTTGTTTATCTTTAAAGTATCTCGCGTATTCATAAAAAAATTATAGCACATTTTTTTCGGTTTCGTCAAGAAAAATAGACATAGCACTTTTATTACAAAATGCTACGTCTAACATATTACTATTTAAAATATCAATATTTTAATTTAATTCCAATTTCGTGCCGATTCGCGCACGGCATCCCACCAGGAAAACCGCTTAACGTCTTCCGCGGCGATTAGGTTGGTGCGGGCGAGCTCGACTCCGTCCCGATACAGAATGGCTTCGCCGATCACGTCTCCTTGCGCTACGGGCGCCTTGACCTCCTCGGGAAGATTCATCTCCACATCGAGATTTTCGCCCTTTCCCTTTCTTATAAACGCGGATAGCGTGTTTTCGGCGCATACGCCTATTTTTTCCTGTCTGCTTCCGCGAACGTTGATTTTTTCTTCAAGCTCCTCTCCTGCCTTTATTAACGGTTTGTTTTCATAGGTATTAAAGGCATAGTTGAAGAGATTGCTTACGTCGGAAAAGCGCGTTTTCGAGTCTCCCGCTCCGATTACGACGGAGATAAGACGCGTCTCTCCTCTCTTGGCGGTCGCCGCAAGGCAGAAACCCGCGTCGCTTGTGAAACCCGTTTTCCCGCCGTCGCAGCCGTCGTAATAGCGCAAGAGTTTATTTGTGTTCGTCATCTGCGTCGTTCTGCCGTCAGGATGGGCGAAGTCTTCGAGCCATACCTTCGAGAATTCAAAATATTTCCGATGCGTCAGAAGTTCGCGCAACATAATCGAAACGTCTTTCGCGCAGGAGTACTGCGGTTCTTTCGGCAATCCCGTACAGTTGGCGAACAGAGTATTTTCGGCGCCCAGCTCCTTCGCACGCTCGTTCATTTTTTCCACAAAGGCGCTTTCCGTTCCCGAAATGCGCTCCGCCAAAGCGACGCAGGAATCGTTCGCGGAACATACCGCAACCGACTTCATGAGCTCTGACGCGGGATAGGACAGATTAGCACCGAGAAAGACCTGCGAGCCCCCCATTCCGGAAGCGTGATCGCTTACCGTTATCTGTTCCTCATAAGTCAGATTCCCCTCATCCACGGCTTCGAAGGACAATATTAACGTCATGATCTTACACATACTGGCAATGGGAAGACGCTTTGTCTCCTCCTTTTGATAGACCGCCGTTCCGCTGTCATAATCGCAAAGGTACGCCGCTTTACAGTTAACGCCGATTTCCTCCGCCGCGCGGGTCGGGATCGCGGCGCCGCCCGTGAAAATCAAACCTCCCGCGGCGAGCAGTTCGCCACACAGTAAGAATATTTTTTTCATACCCGCAGTTTGTGCGTTTTCTTAAAAAAAATTACAGAATATTCCCCAAGGGATGAAACAGCGCTAAAAGCAGAATCATTTCCAGCAGACAGATTGCAATTACCATCAGAAGAAGAATGAGAAAATCGAAAAAGAGCCCGATAAAATCCGTTTTACAAAATCTGAAACCGCGAGCCCGACCAAACGACAGCGCGGTTGCCGAAATACAGCAGCCGTCTATTAAAAGATGAACGGGAAGATATAATACGAGGGCGATCAGGATACCCGTAACGCCGTAGACGGAAAAAAAGATTGCAACGCTTCCGCCGCAGGTATAAGCGCGGTATACAAGCAGAGCGGGAGGCAGAACGAGGCAGGCAACATGAATTCCGGAGATACAAAAAGTCGCAAGCAGAAGCGCATTTCCCGCCGCACGCTCGAAAAATATAAGAATCACGCTGTTTTGGGAAAAACAGATTCTGTCAATAAAACGGTCGCACGCGTTTAAATGATAGTCGTAAGCCGCAGGCGTTCCGATCAGCGCGATTCCGAAGATAAAAAAGACAAAAAAAACGACGGAAAAGACGATGAGAGTCTTTTTTCGTTCCAATACGCGCCCGAAACAATCCTGAACGGGAAGAAATCTCATAGTTCATTCTATGAGATTTCCTCTGAAATTAACACTGCTCAGGAAGCCAGCATTTTTTCAATTCCGATTCCGTAACCGCGCGTCGGGTCGTTTAAAAACACATGCGTCACCGCTCCGATCAATTTTCCGTTTTGAATGATTGGGCTTCCGCTCATGCCCTGTACGATTCCGCCCGTCTCTTCGATAAGCTTTTCGTCGGTTACCTTAATCACGAAATTCTTATTGTCGCGGTTGTCGGCATCCACCTTTGCGATGGCAATTTCATAAGCCTGTGGGCAAATGCCGTCTACCGTCGAGTAAATGACGGCTTTTCCGATCGTTGCCTCTGCAATCGGCGCCGCTTCAACCGTTTCTGCATGAGAGAAGTCATAATTCTTTTTTTCAAACGTACCGTAAAGACCCGTTATACAGACCTTTTCCGCTCTTGCGATTTCCTTGTCGTTGAGGAAAAGACCTCTGAGCTCTCCCGCTTTGCCCCGAATTCCTTTATTGACGCCGATCACGCTGCACAGAAATACTTTTGCATCGGATATTTCCAGCGCACTGTCTCCGTCTTCCGATACGGCGTGTCCAAGCGCGCCGAACCGTCCCGTCGCTTTCTCGATGTACGTTACCGTTCCGATTCCGGAAAGAGAATCCCGAACGAGCACTCCGATCTTGAATTTACCGCTCTTTTTTTCCTTGACGGGAGTAATCTGTATTTCGGCGTTATCCCCGTTTCTTCTCACGGAGAGTTTTACCGTTCTCCCGCCGCTTCGCTCCATCGCGGCATTCAGCTGCGCGATCGTCTTGATACGGATATCGTCCACGGCAAGCAGAATATCCCCCGTCTTTAAGCCCGCGTCCTCGGCGGGACGGTGAAGCCCGTCTTCCGCCGAAACGTCGTTGAGTCCCACGATTTCCGTACCTCCCGCAGAAAGCGTAAATCCTGCAGTCATACCGCCGATATAATAACCGCTCTCTGCGGCGTCGGCTTTAACCGCATTCCCTCCGACGAGAGCGCAAACAAACAGAATTGCCGCCGCGAATAAAAAATTCAGCCTACGCATCAAAACCTCCACGGGGGTTATTTTGCGTAGGCTTTTCGCTTAATATGCGTACTCTTTTCAGCAGGAACGCAGGGAGTTTTTGTAAATCTGCGCGTTTTTCAGCATTTCCCGCGCCAATTTTAGGGAAATTTCGCTTCCATCGTTGCCGCCCGCCAAACGGGAAATTTCTTTTACCCGCTCTTCGCCCGTGACAACACGAACGGTCGAAAGCGTCATCCCGCCTTCTTCACGTTTTTCAATCAAAAATTGTTTGTCTGCATATGAGGCGATCTGCGGCAGGTGGGATACCGCAATGATTTGCGTCTTTCGGGATATTTTACAAAACTTTTCTCCCACTACGCGCGCCGTTTTTCCGCTTAGTCCCGCATCGATCTCGTCGAACAGGTACGTTTCGATTTCTTCTGCAGAGCCCTGCGTTTTTACGGCAAGCATGAAGCGGCTCATCTCGCCTCCGCTGATGATCTTTCCGAGTTCTTTCAGCGGTTCACCCGCATTGGCGGAGAACATGAAACGGATCCCGCCCACGCCGTTCGAAGTAGCCCGCTCACAGTCCTCTTCCGCAAATTCATCGAACGCGACCTCGAATTCGGCGGAGGTTATATTGAGCGTTTTCAGCTCTTCCGTGACCTTTTTCGTAAACTCAAGAGCGACCGCCTCGCGCCGTTTACGAAGCTGAATGCATCTTTCATAGATGTGTCCGTTAAGAGATTTGATCTCTTTTTCAAGTTTTTCCCTGCGTTCGCCGCTGTCGGTAAGAAGCTCGAGTTCCTCTCTCGCGCCGGTAAGAAATTCTTGGATCTCGGCGACGGATTTTCCGTATTTTTTCTTGAGCGTCTTGATCTCGTCGAGACGGTTTTCAATCCGTTCCGCTTCCGCTTCGTCGATATCGAGTCCGTCGGCGTATTCATCCACCGTCTCGGCGATATCTCTTATTTCTGCAGATACGTTTTCCAGCCGTTCGGCGAGCGTACCGTAACGTTCTCCATAGCGGGAGAGCGCGCCGAGCGAACGGCGTGCGGCGCCGATTAGGTCGATTCCCCCGCCATCCGACAAAAGACAGTCGCGCGCCGAGGATAGCCCGCCCGCAATTTTTTCCGCGTTTTCATAAATCGCCTTTTTTTCCGCAAGCTCCTCTTCTTCCCCTTCTTTTAAGTCCGCGCACTCGATCTCGTCGATCTGATAGCAGAGGATATCGGCTCTGCGGATCCGTTCGTTTTCATCCCCGCCCAACAGGTTCAAATCGGATTGAAAATCTTTCCGCTGTTCCAACAGCTTGGACAATTCGGATTTTAAGCCCGAAACCCGCTCGCCCGCGATCGAGTCCAAAAGGCGAAGCTGGTTACGTTCGTTGAGTAAAAAGAAATGCTCGCTCTGCCCGTGGACGTCCACAAGGAGCGAACTTACTTTTTTCAGCATAGCGGCGGTGACGGCACAGCCGTTGATTTTCAGCGAACTTTTTCCTTCTGCCGTCAATTTTCGGGAGAGAATGAGCGTCGTGCCGCCATCGATGTCCAACTCACAGAGCGTATTTTGAACCGTCTTGGAAACGTCTTCGAATTCAGCGCGGACAAGCGCATAATCGCTGCCGTGACGAACCATATTTTTGTCCGCTTTGGCGCCGAGAACGAAGTCGATAGAATCGAGAATCACCGATTTTCCCGCTCCCGTTTCTCCGGAAAGCACGTTAAGTCCTTCCGAGAATTCAAACTCGGCATAATCGATGAGCGCAACGCCTTTAATCGTGAGTTTTTTTAACATGAATCAGCCTTTTACGATTGCTTCCAGACGACTGCAAACAAGTTTGGCCGCATCATAGGATTCGCAGATGGAAAGCACGGTATCGTCGCCCGCGATGCTGCCGACCACTTCGCGATAATCCAATCTGTCCATGACAACGCCCGCATTGCCGCCATTGCCGTTCAGCGTTTTGATTACGATGATATTTCCGACGGCGCGAATCGTTACGACGCAGGTCTGAAACAGAGAACGCATCTTATCCGAAAGCCCCCCCTCGTTTTCGCTGATCGAGGCATAGCGGAAGCGTTTCTTCGTGCCCTTTACCTTAAAAAGGTGCAGTTCTTTGATGTCGCGGGAGATTGTCGCCTGCGTAACGGAAAAGTTACAGGCGGCGAGTTCTTCGCACAGTTCTTCTTGCGTTTCGATTTCTTTCTCTTCGATCAGTTCGAGGATCTTGCCGTGTCTTGCGTTTCTTAACATAATGTTCCCTTTATAAATATTTTAATTGATTTTTTCTGTTAAACGGCGGAAATAGCTGCTCGGATCCCGCGTCATAAATGCCGCGGTCCGTTCCGCTTTGCGGACGATTAAAGTATCGTTGACGCCCGCAACTCCCAACGGACAACCGTCGCCGTAGAGGGACAGTTCGTCGTTTGTAAAAGCAAATGAAATTGTGCGTTTATCGGGGCAGGCAATGGGACGGCTACGCAACGAAAAAGCACAGACGGGGGTCAGCAGAAAAGTTTCGCAGTCCGGCGTCATGATCGAGCCGCCCGCTGAGAGAGAATAGGCGGTTGAACCCGTCGGAGTTGCGACAATGAGCCCGTCGGCGGAAAACTCGCCCGCGGGACTTCCGTCTATTTTTACGGAAATTTTGGCGATATTGCCGCTACCGGGCGCTGTCCGTTTGAGCAATGCCAGCTCGTTGAGGCAATACGATTTTTGTCCGTTTAAATCGACTTCGAGCATGGAGCGACGTACAACCGGACAATCGGACAGTGCCAAAATCACCGATTCCTCTGTCTGCTCGCGCGAAAATTCCGTCAAAAATCCCAATCTGCCGTAATTTACCCCTACAAGCGGAATATTCAGTTCGGCGGCGCGGCGCGCGGCACGCAAAACGGTTCCGTCCCCGCCGAGCACGATCAGCCTGTCCGTCTCGCGGATTTCCTCCTCAAAAGAAAAAACGACCGCCTCGCCCCCCAGCGATAAAACCGATTGTTTGAGACTGTCCGCGACTGCGCGCGTCACTTGTTTATCGTTATAGTAAATACCGATTCTCATCGAATAACATTATATTCGCAATTTTGTATAATTGCAAGTTTTTTGCATGAAATTCAGGAAGGATTTTCAAAAAAATTTTCCGCTTTTTGCAAAAAACTTTCCTCGGAAATCGCTTGACCGCCCTTTCCGAGGAGAACGACGTATTCCACGTTTTTCTTTTTCCGCAAGGGCGCGTTGACGACGTTCAACGGACTGAGCTCCGCACCGACGCAGTCATTGTAAAAGCCTTTTAAAAGCTGTCTGTGCAGGCGAACGGGTAGAATTCCGCGCTTGTTGAGACCCCGCCCGCCACATTCGAATTGCGGCTTCAACAGCACGATCGCCCGTCCCCCCTCGCTCAGCAGGTTTGCAACGACGGGAAGAATGAGTTTCAGGGAAATAAAACTTAGATCGGATACGATTCCGTCGAGCTCCTCGGGAAAATCTTTCTTCGTAAGATAGCGGGCGTTCCGTTCGTCCATGACGACGACGCGATCGTTTCCCGCCAGCGAAGGCGTAAGCTGGCTCTTTCCAACGTCAACGCAGTATACCCGTTTGGCGCCTCTTTGCAGAAGGCAGTCGGTAAACCCTCCCGTGCTTGCGCCGAGATCGGCGTAGACCTTTCCCTGCGCGCTCTCTTCGAACACCTTCATGCCCTGTTCGAGTTTATATCCGCCGTTCGAGACAAATGCGGATTCCGGCGAAAGAAAGGTAAAAGTCATGTCCTCTTTCACCTCGGTCTTAGGGGAAATCGGAGTACCGTTAAAAAGAATCAGCCCGCGCGACAAAGCTTCCTGCGCTTTTGTGCGCGAACCGTATCTTTCCGCGAAAAACTTATCTGCGCGCACGGTAGTCTCTCACTGCGAAAATAATTTTTTCGGCGCTCATACCGTATTCTTCCGCAAGTTCGTGCGCGTTACCGTGCGGAATGAAAGCCTCGCGGTAGCCGATATTGTACAAAATTTTTCCGCTGTTGAGATAAAATCGATTGATCGAATCCCCCAAGCCTCCGTGCACTTCGTTATCTTCTACGGTAATCACGCAAGTTTCCTTGCGCAAGGAGAGCATCTCCGTATCGAGCGGCTTTAAAAAGCGGGCGTTTACAAGCGTGAAATCGTCCTCGCCCTGCAATCTGTTCAGTGCCTCTCGGGCGACGGCAATACAGCGTTCGCCCGCAGCAAAAACAATTATGTCTGAAATAGTACTATGCAAAATTTCAAATTTTCCAATTTCAACATGACAAATCTCCCCTTCGCAACCAAAACGCGGATAACGAATCGCGAGCGGGCGTTCCCAATCGACGCTTTCGCGGAGTATGGAACGAAATTCGCCGATGTCCTTTGGAATTGCAACCGTAAGGTTTGGGATAAAAGAAAGGTAAGATAAATCGAATACTCCCTGGTGGGTTTCTCCGTCCGCCCCCGAAACGCCCGCACGATCGATGCAGAACGTTACGGGAAGATTTTGTCCGCAGACGTCGTGTATGATTTCATCGAAAGCGCGTTGGAGAAAGGTGGAATATATCGCATAGTAAGGGCGCAACCCCTCCGTCGCCATGGCGGCGCACAACACGGAAGCGTGCTCTTCGCAAATTCCGACGTCGAAAGCGCGGTCGGGATACCGCTCGAAAAATTTCCGCAGCCCTAAACTGTCCGTCATGGCGGCGGTTACGGCGACGATTCTGGAATCTTTTTCGGCAAGGGACAGCAGTTCTTCGCCCAAAGCGGCGGAATATTCCGATTTTATTTCACTGTTGAACGGATTAACGCCGTGTGTTTCGGTGGGCGCGTTCTCGCAAAACGGATGTCCCTGCCCTTTTTTTGTCGTAACGTGCATGAGAACGCTTCCGGATTTCAGTTTTTCCTTTACGCGCTCCAAGGCGGGAATCATTTCGTCAAGGTCGTTTCCGTTGTACACCCCTTCGTACGTCAGACCGAACCGCTCGAACAGTTTAATATCCTCTGCGGGAAGCGAACTTATCATCTCCGCGAGGATCTCGTGCGTTCCCCCCACGGTAGGAGAAATCGACATTCCGTTGTCGTTCAGGAGGATCAGAACGCGGCTGTTCAATATTGTAAGGCTGTTTAAAGCTTCGTAGATCAGGCCGTTATTAAAAGATCCGTCGCCAATGAGCGCGATGACGTAAAAATCCTTTTTTTGTAGATCGCGCGCTTTTGCGATGCCGAGCGCTGCGGAAAGTGCGGTGCCCGCGTGACCGGTATCGTAACAGTCGTACGGACTTTCTGTTCGCTTGGGGAAGCCGGAGATTCCGCCGCGCTTTCTTAAAGTATGGAACCGATTCGCTCTTCCGGACAGCAATTTATGGGCATAGCATTGGTGCCCCACGTCAAAAATGACCTTATCCTGCGGGAAATCAAACACCCGATGAAGCGCTACGGTCAGTTCTATCGCACCGAGATTGGAGGAAAGGTGTCCTCCGCACACGGAAACCGTGCGGATAATTTCCTCCCGCAGCTCTTCACATAGCGCCTTTAACTGCGGAACGGACGCGGACTTTAAATCCGCCTGCGAAATATTTCTCATAAAAACACGAGGAGGTCCGTAAAAAACACCCCCTATTTCTCCTTAATGATTTCTATAACGGACAAAATCAACGAATTCGGTCAAAAAAACCGAAATACCGCCGATTGCCGTGCGGCATTTTTCCGCATATTCGTCGGCAAGTTTCTCTGCGTCGTTTACGCCGAAAAGCTTTACACAGGTCAGCTTGTTTTCGGCTTCATCTTTGCCCGGGGTTTTTCCCATTTCTTTCTGTTCGCCCTTTACGTCGAGCAGGTCGTCCGTCAATTGAAACAAAACGCCCAACGCCTCTCCGTAATCGCCGAGCTCTTGATTGTCTTTTCCCGCAATACACGCGGCGGCAACAAGCGGAGCCCGTATCAGCTTTGCCGTCTTGTGAAGATAGATAAATTGGAGCGCGCCCCTTCCGGCTTTCCTGCCGGAGTAATACAGATCTGCGGACTGCCCGGCAATCATTCCGTTTGCCCCCGCCGCATCCGAGATTACCTGCGCCGCGGCATGGTGATTCCGATCCCGACCGCATTCCTTGACGATAATATCGAACGCATACGAGAGCAATGCGTCGCCCGCAAGAATCGCGTTTGCCTCTCCGAATTTTTTATGATTCGAAAGTCGCCCGCGCCGATAGTCGTCGTTGTCCATCGCCGGGAGATCGTCGTGAATCAGAGAATAGGTATGAATGGCTTCGAGCGCAATGCCCAACGGGAGTTCTTCTTCAAAATTGACCCCGAGCGCGTCGAGCGCGCTCAGAAACAAAACGGGACGAACCCGCTTTCCGCCGGAAAGCAGAGAGTACTGCATACTTTCCGCAAGTACGGGCGGAAAAAATTTCATGTCGGCGCAGCGCCGCGTCAGTTCGCGCTCAAATACCTTATAGTATACGTCGTATTGTTTTGAAAAGGTGTTCACTCTTCTTTCTCCGCGGCGTCCATCGTATTTTTCAGAAGCATTGCAATCGTCATGGGACCGACGCCCCCGGGAACGGGAGTTATCAGGGAAGCCTTGTCCTTTACCTGCCCGAAATCGACGTCTCCGCACAATTTTCCGTCGGCGTCCCGATTCATTCCCACGTCGATTACGACGGCGCCCTCCTTTACCATATCTGCAGTGACAAAGTTTGCTTTTCCGACTGCCGAAATCAAGATATCCGCTTGAAGGCATATTTCTTTGAGATTTTTGGTTTTCGAATGGCAGACCGTTACGGTTGCGTCGTCATTCAAAAGAAGAAGAGCCATGGGCCGCCCCACGATATTGCTTCTTCCGATGACGACCGCCCGTTTCCCTGCGGGCTGAACGCCCGTGCGGTGCAGAAGCTCCATGATTCCGAGAGGCGTGCAGGCAACGGCGCCTCCCTTTTTGCGGAGTGCGAGCCGCCCTATATTTTCCGCAGAAAATCCGTCCACGTCTTTTTCGGGCGGTATCGCCGCAAGAATCCTCTCCTCGTTCAGTCCGTTCGGCAAAGGAAGTTGAACTAAGATCCCTTGTACCGCATCGTCGCTGACGAGATCGCCGATGAGTCCGACGATTTCTTTTTCGGATGCCGTTTCGGGCAATTTATAGGAAAAAGAGCGGATGCCCGCGTCTTCGCAAGCTTTGATTTTATTTCTGACGTAGATTTCCGAAGCGCCGTTATTACCGACCAAAATCACCGCCAATCCCGCTTTTTTTCCCTTACGGGATTCGTACATTAAGGCGCGCTCTTTGATCTCGGCACGGATCGTCGAAGCGATCGCTTTTCCGTCGATAAGCTTCATTTGTTGATAAACCCTCCGAGTACGCCGTTTACAAACTCCGCAGAGTGCTCCGCGGAATATTTTTGTGCGAGATTTGCCGCTTCGTCGACGGAAACGACGTTGGGAACGTCGTCGCAATAGGTAATCTCCGCAAGCGAGACAAGCATAATCGCCTTATCCGCCATATAAATCCGATATTCGGGAAACCGTCCGACTTTTTCGGCAATACGCGCCAGCAGTTCTTCGCGGTGCTCCTGTACGAGAAGAAAGAGCCGTTCCGCAAAAGAGCACTCCTCTTCATCCAGCTTGTCTTTTTTGTAAACGGTTTTCCGAAAGCGTTCGTCGCAGTCGTCGTGAAAAAGTCCGGCAAATACGATTTTGAACACAGCTTCTCTCGCGTCGCTTCTCATAATTTCCTCTTATGCGACAAAATTCCCCCTCCTTGGAAGGAAAGGGAACGTCGCAGTTTACTTATTTTTCTGTTCCTCTTCTTCGGCGTGAATTTCTTCCGTGTGCTGCTCCGCTTGTTGAGCGGGATTGGGAAAAACTACGCTCTGCACGTGCACGTCAACTTTTGCGATTTTAAATTTCGTCATGGATTCGACCATCTGTTTGATCGTCTGCTGGATACGGAACGCAAGCTCCGGAACGCTGTATCCGTAATGTGCGATGACGGAAACGTCAACATAGATTCCCTCTTTTTCAAAGCAAAGTTTGATTCCCTTGCTCTTAGAAGGAATCAATTCGATGCCTTCCGTTTCGCGCAGGCTCAGCACGACGATCCCGCTCACGATATCTGCATTGTAAGTAATTCTGCCCTTTTGTCCGTTGGGATTATATTTGATGCTTG
The DNA here is from genome assembly GCA_964387225.1 of uncultured Clostridia bacterium. Classification (GTDB taxonomy): domain Bacteria; phylum Bacillota; class Clostridia; order Christensenellales; family Borkfalkiaceae; genus Gallimonas. The sequence continues at coordinate 47,767 of CAYLVU010000010.1, forward strand.
CCATAACGCTACTCCTTATAGATAACATTATAGCATATTCTTTCTGATTTTACTACTGTTTTTTCTCAACTTTCCGCATAAATAGGCATAATTACTACGTTTCCGTTGCGCACATTGTACTCTTTTTCAAGCGCATAGAAGATTTTTGTCATGGATTCTTCGCTGAGCTCGCTTGTGTTGACGAACACATTGATGTTATCCGACTCGCTTCCGATTGACACGACCACGTCGGAGAATCCGATTGCTTTGATAATGGATTCCAGAACGAGCTCGTCTTCCATAATCGAGACCATTTTTTGCTTTTCGGCAAGTGCCTCTTTGTATTCGTCGCTGTCCGACGAATACGCCGCTATAATGCTGTCGAGCTGGACGAATTCTTCGCTACGCGTCGTGCTGCGTTCGGTGCGGAAGCTCGTAAAATAGTTGACCGTGGTCGATCCGCTTCCCGACACGTTTGTCGTGCGCGTTCCCGCAAGCACGAAGTTGAAAATTGCCGTAACTGCAAGCAGCAGAACAAGCGTTGACATAAGTGCGATTTTTTTCGTGTTTGACATGGTATCTATCTCCTTCACAATTAAAGATTACGATTTGATTTCCCCTATGCGGGATAGACGAGAATGTTTTCCTTTTTGAGGTTGAGCGCGTTCGCCGTAACGTCCAGAATCCGTATTCTCGTCAGAATCGAGTTCTCTCCCTCATATACGATTACGGCGCTTACCGCGGTTCCGTCGCTTTCGCCTACGAGCACGCTGACCCCGTCTATGCCGTCTATCTTTTCGAGAATCGACGCGAGCCGTTCTTCCGTTTCCGTGGGCTGATAGGCGGAGAGAGCCGTTTGCTTGCTTTCGAAAAATACCTTCCACACCAAGAGAAGCAAAAGCAGCGCCGCAACGAGTATGATGATGACGCGCGTCCGTTTGTCCGAGAACAATTTTTTCACTTTTTCCCGACTCACGCTACCACCGCCTCGCAGCCGTATTTTTCTTCGATCGCCTCTTGGATGCGGCTCATGATATCTATATGCCCGTCTTGTCCGATTATACCGAAATCATTGATTTTTACGGAAATTTTTTTTATGGGAAATCCGCTTTCGGCGGCTCTCGTAACCTCTACGTCTCCGCTCACGGAAAAGGAGTCGCTCAAATAAATTGCAATTTCGCGCTCGTCGTCCCGTTCGAGCATGGCGGCGCACCGTTCGAGATATCCCGTATCCGTTCCGATGACGGAAGTATCGAATGAATAATTTTGATCGGATAGCCATGAAACGACGGGAGACAGCATGACGATCAGAATTAAAAGCTTCATCGTCCCCTTCACGAACTTGCCCATTTTCCCGTTGGGGGACAAAATCGTAACGACCGCAGACAGTAAAACTGCGCCCGCAATACTCAGAATATATGCCGTCACGTCACGATTGCCCCCGTCGAAAAGATGAGAAGTAATATCGTAAGAAAGTACAAAAACGCAACGCACAGGATTCCGGCGAGAAAAAATCCGGAATCGTTTGCGAGACGGGATAAAAAAGCGGATATTTTTCCGCCGATCGGTTCCGTTGCCGCCGCAGATATGCGCAGAAACAATTGGAACGCCGCGAATAAGAGAACGGGACGAAGGATTGTTCCGAACAGAATAAATAAGGAAAAGGATCCGAGCGCGTTTTTGATGAGCGCGCTTCCCGCCACTACGATATCGACGCTTCCCGCCAAAAATCCACCCACAATCGGAACGGAGCCCGATATGACGTATTTAGCCGCGCGGAGACTCATGCCGTCGTACTGCGCCGAGGTGATCCCCTGCACTGTGAGAAAAATTCCGAACACTCCGAGGGTCAGACCGATAAGCCACTTGTTGACGCTCTTAAATAGGTCGCCCAGCTTTTCGGTGCGAACGTCCGCAGAGAGATTGCCCACGAAAGCCAGCACGACGACAATGACGGAGGTAGGCATCACAATGGAGGAAAACAAATCGACGATTGCGCTCGACAAAAAGGCAACTGCAGGGCGGTAGACTGCCGCGGAGACCGTTCCGCCGCTCGCCGCCATCAGCGTAAGGAGAAGCGGGTAGACGAGCTCCATCTGGCTTTTCATGGCGTTGACTGCCGAAAATCCGGTATTTAGTACCTCTAAAAGGCACGCGAGGACGACTGCTCCCACCGAAATGTAGCCGACAAAATAAATTATATCTGACATAGTACTCTGTAAAAAACCATTTTTTACAGAGTTTAAAATTCCGCAGAGCAACGCAACCGCTAAAATTACGGCAAAAGCGGGAAGCATCGTTCGCGCTTCGTCCCATACGAGCCCAACGATCACCTCTCCGAGATTGGCATAGTCAAGCGAATAATCGCCCGTGATAAGCTCGTAAAGCTTGTCCGTTACCGTAATGCCGCCGAATTGCGAGAGGAAATCGAGATAATCTTGAAGCTCCTCCGTGTCGAGCGAAACGATCAATTCTTTCACGCGGTTTTGCAGCTCTTCGATTGCCGCCGCTTCTTCCGCCGTCTGCGCGCAGACGGACAGCGCACCGCCGCTCAAAAGTACGACGAGCAATACCGCAAGAACGATCCAAAAAAGAAAAAGGAACGAACGGCTTTTTTTTCTTGTTTTTTTCAATGCAGGCAAAAGCGTCATTTGACGAGCCCCAAAAGATTATTGATAAGCGTGAGCACGCTTTCGAGAATCGGAATTGCAAGGATCAGAACAACGACTTTTCCGCAAAAAACCAGCTTGTCCGCAAGGGAATTTTGACCGAAATCGGTCAGAATTCCGGCGCTGAATTCCACAAGATAACCGATTCCGACCATTTTCAATAAGATTTTGACAAGCGATGAGTCGATGCCCGTCGTTTGGGCGATCGTTGCGAAAACGGATATGCTTCCGGCGAGGAGTTCGAATACAAACAGAAGCAGAATAATGCTGCCTGCGATTGTAACCGCAAGCGCAAGTTCCGGTTTCGTCCCTTTCAGAAGCAGCGCCGCGACCGCCGTAATAAAGGCGATTCCGACGAGTTGAAAAATTTCCACCGTCAATAAACTCCGAAAATTTCTTTGACCGTTTCGAAAAGATCCCCTATCATCGTCACGGCGACGGTAAGCGCAATCACGAGTCCGACAATGGATACGACCGTTGCCACGTCGTCGCGATCCGATTTTTTTAACACCTGACACACGACGGTAATAATAATGCCGATCGCTGCCAATTTAAAAATGATTGAGATATCCATTATACGATTAAGATGACAAACGCCAAGCCTGCGAGCAAGCCGAGCTTCAAATAGAGTTCACACCGCACTTTTGCCTGTTTTTCACTCTCTGCGCGCTTTTCTTCGATGCCCGGCTTTTGCGCCGCGAAAAAGCTCTTCTGGGACGCCGAGTCTCCCGTCCCCAGCATTTTCAAATAGTCCCCGAACTCTTTTTTTTCCTCTTTGCTTAGATAGCCGAATTTGATTTGCGTTTCCCGTTTTTCGGAAAAACTGCTGAGTGCCTTCTGAAAATCGCCCGTATACGGATATGCTTGCAAAAATTCGCCGAGCGGTTTTCTTGCATAGGAAAGCTCGTTTAAATATCGGTCGTTAAATGCGGATAGTTGCATAAAAAACTTTTTCCGCGCGCGGTATTTTCCCGAAGCGACGTAACCGAGAAAGACGCAGAAAGCGATAATGACTATGCAGACGAGAATTTTAAGCCACGTCATCGCCCGCCTCCCCGCATATTCTGCCGATTGTGCCGATTCCCTTTAAAAAAACGTATCTGGAAAAAATTTTTTCCGGTACGTCTTCATACCGCACGAGGTGGGCGGACGCAAAGACGGAGATACCGCTGTCACGGGCGCGGCGAACGGCGGCGTAATCTTCGGGAAGCAGTTCGTCCGTCACAATCAAGTCGGGGCGCATTGCTCTGATTCCCGCCGTAAATACGGTCAATTTGTCCGCAAAGCGTACAATATCGCTTGTCCCTCCCATATATCCTGCGGAGAGTTCTCCCCGCTCGTCGCTCACGAGAATATTCAGTCGGGTACGTTCGCTGACGATTCTGGTAAGATCGCGCAGCAGCGTCGTCTTTCCCTCCCCCGGAGGAGAGAGCAATAAGATGGATTTTACGCCGTCCGCAAGGCACCGGCGGTAAATTTCCTCCGCGCAGCCCTCTACGGCGTGCGGAATTCTCACGCACAGAGAAGTCACGGAATGGACGGACAAAACGCCCTTCTCATCGTAGACAAAACTTCCCGCCAGTCCGATTCTCTCTCCCCGCGCACCGGTCACGAATCCGTTTCTGATTTGATTTTCAACGGAATAAACCGAATACCCGCTCGCGGCAAACAGCGTATTTTCGACTTCCTCCGCCGTCGGATAAAGGGCTCCCCTCTCGCTCCCGACCGCACCGTTTTCTCCCAGATAGACGTAAGTCCCTCCGTAATTGGCGCGTAAAGGCTTGTCCGTACGGATGCGCAGCTCGTATAAAAGGTTGCCGTTTAAATGTCGGACGGCGGCTTTCAGCCGCGGAGGAAGAAATTCTAACATCTATATAATATATGGGACAAATCCCCGAAATATGAAATCCCCCGCACAACGTGCGGGGGATTATTTGTTGAGATATCTTTATTCGATTACAAATACGTTAACACTGTTGTTTTTGACTACGGCGCGAAGAGTGCCGCCGTCAATGGACAGTACGTGCGTTTCCGGCTCGATATTGGTCCGCTTTCCCGATTTTACGCCGATTTCGTTGATCGCCGTTACGTCTTCGTGCCAAAGCGTCGTAAGCGTCGCTCTCTTCTTCTCCCCGAAACCGACGATATCCGCTTCAAGCTTTTCATCCCTGCCGGATACGTTGACGACTTTCAGATAGATTTTTCCGTCTTCTCCTACCGTCGCGCTTTGGAAGACGCGTTCGTTGACCTTCCAGACGTTTTTGAAGAGAACTTCATGCCATTTCCCGTCTTTTTTAATATAAGCCGTAAAGGTTTTTCTCGTGTAGACAAGCTTGAGAACGTTTCCGTCGGGATCGTAACCCAAGAATTTGTTCTTTCCCATCATCTCGCAGACGGTTCTTATAAAATCTACCCGCTTGTCAAACGAAACGTCGTAACCTTTGTGGTTTTTACCGTACTGACAGCTGATCGAAAATCCCGCGCAGTCCATCGTACCCGCATCGCGGACATCCGAAACTCCCACGCCGCCGATAAAACTTTGTTCACCCGAGAGACGGCGGAAAGAAATTTCCACCTCGCAGTTTCCGAATTTTTCATCGTCATAATAGAACCCGTTGAAAGCGTCGCTCTCTTCAATGATAAGTTCGCCGTTTTCAATGTGTCCGCCGCGGCAGTTGGGATATACCTTCCAACCTCCCATACCGTCTTTAAAGTCGTGGCTATAGAGCACCTTACCGTCTGCAATATCTTTTACGACAACCTTTGAAACGGCGCTTGCCGTGCGGTGACCGCCGATGAGAAGTCCGCCCGAGTTGTCGTCGTCCACGGGCGCTACGTCGGTGAGCGTGTAAGCGCCCGTATTTCCCGCAAACATCTGCTGGACATAATAGTTGGGGGTGAGCATAACATCGCGCGCGTTAAACCAAATCATATTCGGCGTCCAACGGTAGTGATAGGTGGACGCGAACAACGGCGCATAGCAGGTCATGCGAACCACGTCGGAATTACGCTCGCAGCCGGTGAGGAAGGCGGCTTCGGCAAGCGCAGAACGAAGGTTGTTGTCGCCGTTCAGCCGCCCTCTGCCGTCTGCCATCGTGTGCATAGCGTATTCGCCCATGAAGACCTTTGCTCCGTTTCTATCATAACAGTCATAGCGTTTGGTATTGTCGATAAACCATTGATAAGAATTGTATACGTGCTCGTCTACAATCATATCGCGGTATTTTTCGTTGATGAGTTTCCAGGAATCGTTGGAATCCTGAGGGCGAATATCAACGCCTGCCGTCGTGACGACCGTGATATCGAACAGTTTTAAGAGGTCGGTGAGTTTCCCCTGATACATATATTGTTTGACGCCCAAGAGGCAGGACTCTAAATTGTCAAAATATTCGTAGCCCCAGTTTTCGTTTCCGATTCCGATATAGTGAAGATCGAAAGGCGCGGGGTGCCCCATATCGGCGCGGATCTTTGCCCAATACGCCTCGTTTTTATCGGAGGAGGAAACGTCTCCCTTGGCAAAGTAGATGAGGTCGGCAACGTTGTCGATGACCTCCGTCTGAAATTTCTCCGTACCGGGAACAATGCGTTGATATCCCGTTTTCCGCTGTTCTCCCATGCGGATCTGACAGAGCAACCCGCAATGAAGCACGGGGAGCGGCGTGGCGCCGATATCCTCGCACAGGGCAAAATATTCATAGAAGCCGATGCCGTACGACTGCATATAGCACCATACGTTTGGAATTTGCTTTCTGGCTTCGAGCGGTCCTACGGTATTTCTCCAATTATACAGATAATCGAAAGCGACGTCCCCTTCTACGACGCATCCTCCCGGAAAGCGAAGAAAGGAGGGATGACAGTCTTTGAGCACCTGTACCAGACGGGGCGAAAGCTTTCCGCACTTGTATTTTTTCTCGTCTCCCCACGTTTTTGCGGGCAAGAGGGAAACATAATCGATACCGATTTTTCCGTTGCCTTCAAGGACGATACAGAGCCTTCCCATCGTGTCCTTTTCCGCAACGACGGAGGTGGAAACTTTAATCCAGTCCCCGTCCGTTCCCTCCGGGATTTTAATGGTGCCTACGCTCGTGTGCCTTCCGTGTGCGCCGCGGATATAGATTTTAGCCACGCCTTTAAAACCCAATCGCTTCACCCACATGGAAAAATGATAGGTTTCACCGTTTTCTACGGGCATACCGTACATATCGTAACCGCCGCTCAGATAATAGCCGGGGTTTTCAAGATGGAAAATTCCTCCCACTTCGAGGAGCAAATAGGACGGATTATTTTCGTTCATCCCTCCCTTTTTGCTTATTTTTTTAGGTCCCGCACCGTAAATATCCCAATAGAACGTTTTTTGCTTACGGGATTCCACGGTGCTCTCGCAGTTATAGTCGTCATAGGTGAAGTACTCGAATTCGAACGAATTGTTGATCACCATTTCCGCGTTCAAACCGCCGTCCGCCGCCTGATTGATATCTTCGAAGAATAGCCCGTAAAGGTGTTTTGAGATATCGACTCCGCGTTTTTTCGCATCCAATGTGTAACGAATCATGCCTCACTCCCCGCCGTATGCGCCTTCCTTTTTGATTGCGCGCAAATACGGACTTTTTCTCCCTGTATTATACCACGAGCTTTCTATTTGTCAATATATTTTTGAAATATTTTAATTGCGATTGAAAAAGATTTTTTGAAAATCAGGAAATCTTTTCTTGCGGATATTTTTGCCGGACGCAGGAAGAACGAGTCTTTTTTATGATTGGATTGCTCGCCGAATTTTGGTATATTGGATTCGCCTGTGCCTGCCGTGAGGAATGATAAAAAAAAGCGTTCCCGCAATTTTGCGGGAACGCTTTTTTGTCTGCTTTCTGACGTTACCGACCGTTCAAGGATAATCTCTGGCTTTTATTCCGCCGCTTCGGAAATATAGGTTATGGTATAATTGGTTACGTCATTATCCGAAGATTGTACCGAAAATTGCTGTACTAACGTTCCCGCGGAAAGGTCGTAAGTGAGTACCACGGGTTCAACGCCGGCGGGGATAGTTTGCACTTCATCGTTAACCGTCATGCTTGTTACGGTAACCGTAATTTGATTGTCTTCTTGCGTATACGTAATCTGTTCGACTAATTTATTGGCAGGTAACGTAAAAACACCCGTGCCGTCGTTGTTAAATACATAGGTAGAACCCGAATATTGTTGCGCGCCGGTAGCATCCGAATTGCCGTTTGAGTCGGTCAAAGAGGAAAACACGAAAGTTTTCCCCGCAACCGCCGTGACTTCCGTATATTCCGTAGGCAGGGTTACGGTAGCATCGCCGTGGGTATAGGTCATAATCAAATCTCCGTGGTTGCCCGTGTTGATATCGGCATATACCAATTTTCCGTTTTCGAATTGAAAGATTACGCCGTAAGTATATTCCCGTTCGTCCACCGTAACCGTAACGCTGTCCGCTTTGTACTGTTTGTTTTCGGCGTCGTACGTAAAGGACGAATAGCTATCGGCATAATTTATAACGAACATACACTCGTAACTCATATAACTGTTGTAACCGTTTTCGTTCGTTTCCTCTCTCGCAAATCCGGAATCGGAGCTCCCTTTATAGTACACGTAGTATTTGTCCGAGGCGGTTTTTTCGTAGTAGCAAGTCTCTCCCGCGCTGTTGCAGAACCACTTGCCTTTTCCCAAATCGGCTTTGAAAACGACCTGTACTTCGTTCGCTTCCATAGTTACGGTAAAGTTTACAAACGCGTCTTGGGAAAGCGCCGCCTGCCACTCTGCTTCGGAAATGATTCCTGTATCCGTTTCGCCGCCGGTTTCGCCACCGGTTTCACCGCCCGTTTCACCGCCGGTTTCGCCGCAAGCTGCCAAGCCGAAGCACAGGCACATTGCCGCGCATAAGGCGAGCAACAAAGTTACAGTTTTTCTTTTCATAACATACCTCCGTTTTTTTGATGTGTTTTTCGTTTTGTAAAAAGTACGCAGATTAAGCTA
>CAYLVU010000011.1:0-48821 GCA_964387225.1 uncultured Clostridia bacterium
TTTCGCAAAATTTATCGGAAATTGCCGTTGGCAGTGAAAAAAGGGCAAAAATCCCTATTTTTACAAAAAGAAAAGGTCTGACACGACTGTATCAAACCTATCCTTCGTTTATGGTGCACCCGGCGGGGATCGAACCCACAACCTTCAGCGTCGGAGGCTGACACGCTATCCAATTGCGCTACGAGTGCATTTACGCAAGCCATTATAGCACATTCCCCGAAAAAATGCTTTATATTTTTGTCCGATTATGGTAAAATATAAGAAAAATTTTCCCGGTCGTAAGAAAAAATGACGAAAAAGACGGTTGTAGTCGGAATGAGCGGGGGCGTAGACAGCTCCGTGGCGGCTTTGCTCTTAAAGGAGCAGGGCTATCACGTCGTGGGGCTTTTCATGAAAAATTGGGAAGAGACGGACGAAAACGGCGCCTGCACGGCGGAAGAAGACTTCGAGGACGTCAAGCGGGTCGCGGGGCTCCTCGATATCCCGTATTACACCGTCAATTTTGCGCGGCAGTATATGGACCGCGTGTTTTCCTACTTTCTCGAAGAATATCGGGCGGGCAGGACGCCCAATCCCGACGTGCTCTGCAACCGCGAAATCAAATTCGGACCGTTCAAAGAGTATGCGAAGGATCTCGGCGCGGAGTGGATCGCGACGGGGCACTACTGCGGCATCTCGCACGAAAAGGGCGTTCACCGCCTGTTGAAAGCCAAGGATCGCGGCAAGGATCAGACCTATTTTTTAAATCAGCTTTCCCAGAACCAGTTGGAAGGGGTTTTGTTTCCGCTTGCGGATCTCGACAAATCGGAGGTACGCGCCATTGCGGAGAAGTACGGGCTTGCCACGGCGAAGAAAAAGGATTCTACGGGGATCTGTTTCATCGGCGAGCGCAATTTCAGAAAGTTTTTACAGACGTATTTGCCCGCCCGGCGGGGGAAAATCCTCACCCTCGACGGGGAGGAGGTCGGCGAGCATATCGGGCTCATGTATTATACGCTCGGTCAGCGCAGAGGGCTCGATCTCGGCGGGCGGCGGGGCGAAACGGGAAGGTGGTTCGTCGTGAAGAAGGATTTAAAGGAAAACGTGCTCTATGTGTCGCACGGCGACGAGGCGCCCCTCTTTTCGGACGGCTGTTTTGCGGAGGAGATGAATTATATCCCGTCTGCGCCCAAGGAGGAGGAATATTTCTGCAAGGCAAAATTCCGCTACCGTCAGGATGAGCAGGACGTGCGCGTAAAGAGAACGGGCGAGGCGACCGTGCAAATCGAATTTGCCGAGCCGCAGCGTGCCGTAACGGAAGGACAGTACGCCGTATTGTACGATGAAACGCAGTGCCTCGGCGGCGGCGTGATCACGCAGTCTTTCAGGCGGAATTAAAGATATCCCATCGGAGGCACTATGAAAAAAGAGAAAAAAAGGGGACTTTTCAAACGGTTCGTCCGCTATTACAAACCCCATAAAACCCTGTTTACAATCGACATGGTATGCGCGTTTATCATTTCTGCGTTCAATCTCGTGTACCCGTACGTGACCAAGGAAATTATCAACAACTACGTTCCCAACCGCCTGCTTTCGTATATGCTGTGCGGCGCGGGGCTGCTCTTTGCGTTCTACGCAATTAAGGCGGGACTGAACTACTTTCTGCAATACTGGGGGCACGTCGTGGGCGTGCGTATTCAGGCGGATATGCGCCGGGAGCTCTTCCGTCATCTCGAGGAGCTTCCGTTCTCCTACTTCGACGACAACAAGACGGGCGTCATTATGAGCCGCATTACGAACGACTTGTTTGAAATTTCCGAGCTCGCCCACCACGGGCCCGAGGACGTCTTTTTGTCCTTCGTCACGCTGATCGGCGCGTTTGCCGTGCTCGCTACGTTCAATATCTATCTTACTCTCATCGTCTTCGCTTTTGTCCCGCTCATCGTGATTTATACCGTTTTTATGCGCAGGCGCATGACGAGAGTGTATAAGGAAGTGCGCGTCGCGCAGGGCGAGGTTAACGCCGATATCGAGAGCGCCGTTTCGGGAATGCGGGTGTCGCGCGCCTACAACGCGCAGAGCCACGAGTGCGAAAAGTTCGAGCGCGGAAACGGTTACTTTGTCAAGTCGAAGAGCAGGCAGTACAAAGTGATGGGTGAGTTTCATTCGCTGATGACCTTTTTTACCGACTTTTTGTACTTTGCCGTACTGCTTGCCGGCGGATTGTTCTTCTATTACGACATGATCGATTCGGGAGAGTTTACCGCGTTCGTGCTGTACATCACCGCCTTGATCGCGCCGATCCGCACCCTCACGACGATATACGATCAGATCCAGGAGGGAGCTACGGGCTTCCGCCGCTTCTGCGATATCATGGATCTTCCGCCCGAAGAGCAGGCGGAGGACGCCCTCGCGCCCGAAACGCTGAGCGGCGATATCGTGTTTGACAGGGTGAGTTTTTCCTACAAAAACGACGAGAGCGCGCACGAGGTCATCCGCGATTTCTCCATGCGGATTCCCGCGGGCAAGACGATCGCGCTCGTGGGACCCTCCGGCGGGGGCAAGACGACCCTCTGTCATCTCATTCCCCGCTTTTACGAGATCGACGGCGGAACAATCACGATTGACGGTTACGATCTCGGCAAGCTCGACAGAAAGGCGCTGCGGAAAAATATAGGAATCGTCCAGCAGGACGTGTTTCTCTTTAACGGTACGATCCGGGAAAATATCGCCTACGGCGATTTCAATGCGAGCGACGAGGAGATCATAGAGGCGGCGAAACGGGCGAACATTCACGACTATGTGACGACGCTTCCGCAGGGCTACGATACCAACGTGGGCGAGCGGGGAGTAAAACTTTCGGGCGGGCAGAAGCAGCGCATCTCGATCGCGCGCGCCTTTCTGAAAAATCCTCCCATCCTCATTTTAGACGAGGCGACTTCGGCGCTGGACAACGCGACGGAGATGCTGATTCAGGACGCGCTCAACCGGCTTTCGCGCGGCAGAACAACCCTCGTCGTGGCGCACAGGCTCTCCACCGTAAAGAATGCGGACGAGATCATTGTCGTAACGAAGGACGGCATAGAGGAGCGCGGAACGCACGAAGAGCTCGTCGCGCGTAAGGGGTTATACCGGTCGCTCTACGAGTATCAGTTCAAGGGGACGGCTGTAAACGGTCAAGGAGGAGTTTTATGACAGAAACGTGTACGTTTTTAAAGGAATGCGGGGCATTTATGCTGCTTACGCTCGACGGGGACAAGCCTGCGGGACGCCCGTTCGGCGCCGTGACGGAGATCGGCGGCGATCTCTATCTTTCTACGGGCGCGAACAAAGCGGTATACCGTCAGATCATGGGAAATCCCAACGTTCAGATCGTCGCGCTGAAAGCGGGAACGCGCGACTGGATCAGGATCGACGGGGCGGCGGAGGAGTGCTTTTCTCTCGAAAAAAAGGCGTATATGCTCGAAGACTGTCCCAATTTAAGAAAGCACCACGCCACAGCGGACGACGAAAAATTTCATCTGATTCGGGTGCGCGTGAAGAGCGCCGTCCTGCACGCGGGTTCGGACGTAAGGGTACTGAAATAAAAATTTCATGTATAAAAATAAAATCACAGGGCAATAACCTCCGTGCAGGAAACGGAGGTCATGTCTGTGAAAAAAATCATACTCATCGTATGTCTCATTGCGGGAATCGTCGGGATAGCGTTCGCGTTTGCGGAAAGCGGGGCGGCAGAGGAAAACTCCGCGTATCTGAGAGTGCATATCCGCGCCAACTCCGATTCGGAGGAGGATCAGGCGGTCAAGTATCAGGTGCGCGACAGGGTGGTGGAATTTCTGACCCCGACGGTCGCGGAGTGCAAAACGAAGGCGGAGGCGATGGAGAAGATTGCTTCCAAGCTGGACGAAGCGGCGGCGGTCGCCGACGCCGTTCTCAGAGAAAACGGCTATGATTACGGCGCGCGGGCGAGTCTGAGAAAGGAGGAATTTCCCACGCGCGTCTACGACAATCTCACCCTGGACGCGGGCGTGTACGACGCGCTCATTTTGGAGCTCGGCACGGGGGAGGGAGATAACTGGTGGTGCGTGGTGTATCCTCCGCTCTGTTTTTCGGGCGGAAACGTCAACGTTGTCTATAAGAGCAAAATCGCGGAAATCATAAGGAGCTTTTGGGGAGGGAATTCGTAAAATTTCACTCCGTCGGGGGAAAGCCCGCTTAGCCGTCCGAACTTCGGGCGGTTTTTTGATGCGCGCAAGATTTTCGCATAATATTTTTTCGATTGCTCACATTAGCCGTAGGAGGAAATTATGAAGAAGTTTTTGGCAATCGGCGCGTTGGCGCTTGCGATTACCGCTTCCGCCGCGGCTACCGTTACGGCGGTTACGGTTTCCCGTGAACGCGATGAAGCCGATCCTGCGTTTGAACAGACCGTGGAAGCCGCCGTATTAAAGCAGGGAAGCACGGGCGGAGAAGTCAAGGAAGTTCAGCGCAGATTGAAAATGTGGGGCTACTACTCCGGCGCCGTTGACGGAATCTTCGGCGCGGGTACGAAACAGGCGGTTATCGCCTTTCAGAAGAAGAACGGACTTACCGCGGACGGAATCGTGGGCAAGTCGACCTATGCGGCGCTCGGCATGAACGATTCGTACAACGTGCTCGACAGGCAGCAAGGCTCGTCCTCGAATTACACCTCGTCCGACCTCTATCTGATGGCGAAGGCGATTTACGCCGAGGGCAGAGGGGAGAGCTATACGGGGCAGGTTGCGATCGGCGCCGTCATCATGAACCGCGTAAAGAGCCCTTCTTTTCCCAACACGGTCGCGGGAGTTATATACCAAAGGGGAGCGTTTACCGCCGTTTCGGACGGGCAGATCAATCTTGAACCCAATCAAACGGCATACGACGCGGCGCGGGACGCCATGAACGGGTGGGACCCCACTTACGGTTGCCTGTACTATTATAATCCCGCCGTTGCGACGAGCTCGTGGATATTCAACCGTCAGACGGTTACGGTGATCGGCAAACACGTATTTGCGATTTAAGGAGGAGATATGGAAAAGAAAATCGGTAAAAATATATCGAGCGGCGCGCAAAAGGTCGAGACCGTGGAAAAGGAGCTTTCCGCGGCGGACGTCGATCCCAAGCCCTCCGCCAAAACAAAGAAAACGGCGGTAAAGAAGACGGCTTCCAAGACAGCCGGCAAGAAAGACGCGCACGCCTCCGCTTCCCGCAAGACGGCGGAAAGCAGGGCGGAAAAGCGCGAGAAGGAAGCTGCGGAAAAACGGGTGGAAAAGGCGAAGGCGCGCGCGCAGAAGAAAGAGAAAAAACTCATGCACAGAGCGGAGCTCAAACAGACAAAGATCGAGAAGAAGGCGGCTCTCAGGGAGAAAAAGCTCGAAAAAAAGGCGGCGGCAGCCGAGCGAAGAGCGGAACGGAAGCAGAGGAAAATAGACCGCGCCGCAGAGCTGAAGAGCAAGAAGGCGGAAAACCGCGCCGCCAAGATCGCCCGCCGCGAAACGCTGCGCCACGAGAGCAAGGCGGAAAAGCAAAAACGTCTCGCCCGCGAGAAGAAGGACAGGCTCGCACTCAGACGGCAGCGTCGGGAGGCGCGCAACGAAGCGCGCGAGAACAAGAGAAAATCCCGCGAAGCCGCTCATGCACGCAAAGCGGAGGATAAAAAGCACAGGCGCGAACAGAAGACGGAGCGCAGAAAGCACGCGCCGGGGTTCGGCGGCTGGCTTGCCGCGGTCATCTCTTTGGGCGTACTCTCTCTGGCGCTCGCCACGGTCGTGACGGCGGGGGCGATCAATATCGGCCGTACGGAGACGGAGATTGCCGGCAGTTACCGCGCGACACTCTTTGAAATGGTGTCCGTATCGGAGGATATGGACGACAACCTCACTAAGCTGCGCGCGTCCTCGGGCGAAAACGAACAGCGCAGGCTGCTCACCGATCTGCTCGTGGATTCCGCGCTTATGGAGAGCGCGCTCGAACGGATTCCCGTGGACAGCGCGACGGGAACGGATATCTCCGCGTTCGTCAACAGGACGGGAAGCTATTGCCGCACCCTGCTCGCGCGGCTTGCCGCAGGGGAAAGCCTCGGCGAGACGGAAAAAAATACGCTTGCCTATCTTGACAGGATCAATTCCGCTCTCTATGCGGAGCTGAACGAGCTTGCGACGCACATGACGGAGAGCGAATTCCGCGCTTTTCTCAAAGGCAAGGAGGGGAAAATTTCCCAAAAATTCGGCGAGATGGGACAGGGTACGCTTGCCCGCCCCGAAGAGACTGTTGACGCGCCCTTCTCGGGTGAAGGCAACGTCGGCGAGAACAAGCTCGACGCCCTGAAAGAGGTATCCGCGTCGCGCGCCGAAGAGCTCGTCAAAGAGTATCTTTCGGGCTACCATGTCCGCGAAGTCAGGCTCACCGGTGAGACGAACGCAAAAGCTGCGGAATGTTACAACTTTATTCTCACCGATGAAAACGATGCGGAAATTTACGCGGAAATCACCAAAAAGGGCGGAAAGCTTGCCTTTTTCGACACCTACGAGGTGTGCACGCAAAAGAATTTCGATCTTGCGGCGTGCGATTCTCTGGCGCGTGAGTTCCTCTCTTCTCTCGGAATCGAAAACGTGGAGGCAGTATGGCTCTCCGACACGGGCATGGTTGCCGATATCACCTACGTTTCCAACGACGGCGGCGTGCGCGCCTATCCCGACATGGTACGGGTGCGCGTATGCGAATCCCGCGGCAGGGTTGTAGGCATGGAGGCGATGGGCTACCTTACCAACAGCGGGGAGCGCGATCTTTCCGCAGGCATAAGCGAGGAAGAGGCGCGCAATGCTCTCTCTCCGGAGCTTACCGTACGGGAAGCGCATCGGGCGCTCATCCCCGTCGAAGGGCGGGAGACGCTCGCCTACGAATTCTACTGCGCGCTCGGCGAGGACGAATATATCGTCTATCTGGATGCGTCCACGGGAGAGGAAATTCAGGTCTACCGCGTGCGCGAGAGCGCCCGGGGGAGCTACCTCAGATAAAAAGAGCGTTAAAAAGCCGAGCGGAAGGCTCGGCTTTTTAATGAGAAAAAATATGGGTGGGATGGTCTAATTCGGCGTCCGGCAAAGCCGAACGTTCAAAGTATAGCGTGAAGCGGGCTTCTTGTCAAGTATTTTTTCAAAATTTGTTTTTCCGTTTTTTCTTGCCTTTTCGCCGAAAGTAGCGTACAATATTTTCAAAGGAGATCGGGTATGTTTCACATTGTTCTCGTTGAACCGGAGATCCCGCAGAACGCGGGAAATATCGCGCGTACCTGCGCGGCGACGGGGTGCGTTCTGCATCTTATAAAACCGCTCGGGTTTGAAATTTCCGATAAGTACCTTAAAAGGGCGGGGCTCGATTACTGGCATCTCGTGGACGTGCGCGTGCATGAAGATCTTCTTTCTTTTCTGAAAGAATATCCTTCGGTGCGGATGCGCCTGTTTACGACCAAGGCGCGGCGCACATACGCGGAAGCGGATTACCGCGAGGGCGATTTTCTCGTGTTCGGAAAGGAGACGAAGGGGCTCGACGAGGAATTTCTCGTTTCCCGTCCGGACGAATGTGTGCGGATCCCCATGATCGGAGAGGCGAGATCGCTCAATTTGTCCAACGCGGTGGCGGTCGCCGTTTACGAGGGACTCAGGCAGAATCATTTTCGGGGGCTGGAACAGTGCGGAAGTCTGCATCGTCTCAACTGGTAACTTTAAGGCGGCTCGCCGCCGTATTGTTTGTGCTCGTTCTGGCGCTCGGCTGCGCGGCGGCGATTCTGTTTCCGTTGCCCGCGCGCGCCTACGGCAAAGAGGAGAGCTATCTTTGCGACTGGGCGGACGGCTCTTCGACGGAGGAGAGCTACGATTCGGCGTTTGCTTCCCTTACGGGGACGGACGGGGAGGGCGTCACGCTGTTGCGCGGGGGCGTTGCGGGCAGAATCGCGGGAAGCGGGGAGCTTTTGAGCGCCGTTTCCGTGTTCGAAGAGGGGAATCTCGGCGAACTGTACGCGATGAGCCCTTCCCCGAATCGGATCGAGCGCGCCGCGCTCTGGCGCGCGTACGGCGAGCGCGTCTATTACGACGGAGAGGCGTTCCGTTGGAACGGCGAACGGGTCGTGCCGACGGCGGACGTCTCCTGTAAGGAGTTCGTTCTGCTTGCGGGCGGGGTGAGCGCTTCCTTGCTCGCGCGGTCGGGCGCGGAGAGGCTGTATCTCAGGTCGGAAGCGGAATTTACGGCGAAGACGTTGGCGGGCACGGCGGTAAGCGAGGTCTTGGCGCAACCGCCCTATTCGGTTTCGGGCGGTGCGGTCTATCTGGATGAGACGGGCGGGAAGAAGCTCGTGGGAGCCGTTCCTGCGCTGACGGCGCTCACCGTGGAAGACTGCGATTTTGCCGATGCGGGCGCGCTCGTTGCCTGCCGTTCGCTCGAATCGCTCTCCGTTCCGTTTGCGGGCAGCGCGTCTTCGGCGGCGGGAAGCGACCGCGCGGGGGAATTTGCCTATCTGTTTCTGGACGGAGGCGAGTATGCGGTGCCCGAAAGCCTCAAAAGGGCGGCCGTGCGCGGCGGCGTACTCGACGCCTATGCGTTTTACGCCTGTCCCTATGTGGAAGAAGTGCGCGTCTGCGGCGTAGAGGCGGAGAACATCTCTCCGGATTCTTTTCTCGGAATGGCGTCTCTTTGTCTGCTGTGTGCGCCGCTTGCGGATTTTCCCTTGACGGGAGAATTCGAATCCTCTCTCTCGCCCTGCGGCTGTACGGTTTACCGCAGAACCGTTTAGAGAGGAAGAAACGGGGTTATATTAAGGATATTAGCGGGAGCAAAACGTGAAACGGACTCTTAAAAAGATATTCAGTCGTTTTTCCTTGGTGGCGCTGGCAATCATACTTCTTTTCGTCCTCGGCGTGGCGATTGTCGTTCTCGGCTTCTATTTCGGCTGGTTTATCGTCGAAAGGGTTTTCCCCGAGACGGCGATCTATATTCAGTGGGCATTGCAGATCATCGATTGGCTGATCGTCGCCGTCACCGTGATCCACTGCGCAAACCGCGATATGGTGCCCGAGACGAAAATTCCTTGGCTCATCTGCATCGTCGTTCTCAACATTCTGGGGGTGGCGACCTATATCGTCTTTTCCGCGAACCGTCCTTCCGGACGGCAGCGCCGCATCTACAAAAAGCTGCACGAGACGGCGAAAAATCATTCCGTCCGCGCCCTCTCCCAAGAGGAAATCGATCTTAGCATGAAGAACTGGGCGGACGTGACCGAGGCGCTTCACGCCGAAAATCCCTTCGCCGTCGTCTATACGGGGACCAAAACGGAATATTTTTCCTCGGGAGAGCGTTTTGTCGAGCGGTTTCTTTCCGATCTCGAGAGCGCGAAAGAGTATATTTTTTTGGAATATTTCATTATCGCGAAGGGAGCTTTCTGGAACGGGATCCTCTCCATTCTCAAACGGAAAGTCGCGGAGGGCGTGGAGGTGCGCGTCGTCTACGACGATATCGGAAGCATGGGGCGGGTCCGCGCGGGATATCCCCGAACGCTCGAGAAGGCGGGAATCAAGTGCAAAAAGTTTAACCCGTTCGTTCCCGTCATTTCGAACGTGCACAACAACCGCGATCACCGCAAGATCGCGGTGATAGACGGAAAAATCGCCTATACGGGCGGGCTCAATCTTGCCGACGAATACGTGAATTTAGAGCAGCCGTACGGCTACTGGAAGGACAGCGCCGTCCGTCTCGAAGGGGCGGGCGTAAAGAGCTTTATTGTCATGTTTCTCAAGGTCTGGCATCTGCGGGACAAGCGCGCACTGACCTGCGACGAGGACGAATTCGCGCTCTATATTCCGCAGAACTGCGAGGTGTTCGAGGGGGAAGGGTTCGTTCAACCCTACGACGACGGACCGAGACCGCTCTACCGCAAGCAGGTGGGAGAGAACGTCTATATCAACATTCTCAATAAGGCAAAGCGATACGTCTACATTGCGACGCCCTATCTCATCATCGACCACCGTATGAGCGAGGCGATCTGCCTTGCGGCGGAACGGGGGGTGGACGTGCGTATTCTCACGCCGCACATTCCCGATAAACGGCTGGCGTTCGCGCTTACACGCTCCAACTACATGGCGCTCATCCGAAGCGGCGTAAAAATTTACGAATATACGCCCGGTTTTGTGCACGCGAAGAGCTTTTTGGCGGACGACGAGGCGGGCGTGGTGGGCACGATCAATCTCGATTACCGCTCCCTTTTGCATCACTACGAGGACGCGGTTTTCATGTACAGGACAAAGGCGCTTCCCGGATTGAAGGCGGATATGGAGAACTGTTTCTCGCTCTCCGTGCTGCAAACGGAGGAGGATGCCAAAAAGAACGTCGTGTCGCGGGGGCTTGCGTCTCTTGCCAAGCTGTTCGCGCCGCTGTTCTGAAAAGGAGAAAGGCATGATTCATTCCATGAGCGGCGGGGTGCTCGCCGACGGCACCGTTTATACGTTTGCGAAGACGGAGACTAAAGAGGGGACTTTTTGGTATCTCGCACCCGACGCCGTGGAGGAGGGCGCGCGCGTTCTGGTGCCCCTGGGGCGGGGCACGGCGGCGGGGACCGTCGTCAGGGTGGAGCGGTGCGGCAAGCAGACCGCGCCCT
Source organism: uncultured Clostridia bacterium (assembly GCA_964387225.1). Lineage (GTDB taxonomy): Bacteria > Bacillota > Clostridia > Christensenellales > Borkfalkiaceae > Gallimonas. The sequence continues at coordinate 10,643 of CAYLVU010000011.1, forward strand.
GCCCGTTAAACCGCGTCAAAGAAATCATTTGCGTGCTGTGAAAAAATGCCGTAAAAAACGATTGACAACTTTTTCGGGAAAATGATATAATAAATCAGTCATAGGGGAGTAGTCGGTTTCTCCGTCGTAGAGGGGAAACGGTAACGTCCACATCATGCGGGGATGCCTGCGGGTGTTATCTGAAACGGCGAGACTTATGCGCAAAACCGTCCGGCGGTCTTCTGCGCGTAAGTCTTTTTTTATTCGGAAAGGTTTTTATGACGATTTGGGAGATTATAATTATCGGAGCGGCGCTCTCGATGGACGCGGTTGCCGTCGGCATGACCGACGGAATGACCGAGTCCGAAATGCCGCCGTATAAGCCCGTCATGATCGCGGGAGCGTTCGCGTTCTTTCAGTTTCTCATGCCCGTGCTGGGGTATCTTTTCGGGTCGGTCTTTGTGGGGATCGTCGAAACAATCGCGCCGTGGCTCTCCTTCGTGCTGCTCGCCTTTATCGGCGGCAAAATGATTTTCGACTGTGCGAAGGAGCTGAGAGAGGCGAAAAAGGGGCGCATGCCTCTCAAAAAAAAGACACGCGGGCTCACGGTGGGCGGGCTTCTGATGCAGGCGGTCGCAACGAGCATCGACGCCTTCGCGGTGGGCGTGACCCTTCTCGCCTCCGAAACCGCGCGGGGGCTTCCGTTGCCGTTCGACTACTGTTCCCTCGTCATCGGCGCCGTCACGTTCGTCCTCTCCCTCTCCGCCGTGTTGCTCGGCAAGAAGGCGGGCGGACTTCTCTCGGATAAGGCGGAACTGCTCGGCGGCGCCGTTCTCGTCGTCATCGGTATCAAATTGCTCGCCGAAGGGCTCCTTTAAATAGGTTGCAAAACTTGACAATCCATTCCGCGGTTGCTATAATACGGAACAGAGGGGATCTGCGCGTCTGCGTCGGAAAAACGACACGCCAGAGCGCACAAGATAAAATCGGAAAGATTACGGAAGGGAGTAGTCCTTTAATGCGTCGCGGCAACATACCCCGCCCGAAAGGGCGTGTCGCGTCGGTTCGCAAGAATGACAAGACTTCCGTCGGCAAGAGGAGTTTTTTGGGTATGGGAGATTTGGTGCTCTGGATTATGCTCACCGTATTGGGGCTTGCGCTCCTCGTGGTCGGGGCGGACAGGTTTGTGGACGGCAGCTCCGGCATTGCGGAAAAATGCAAGGTTTCTCCGCTCGTCATCGGTTTGACGATCGTCGCGTTCGGAACGAGCGCGCCCGAGCTTGCCGTTTCAGTCACTTCCGCAGTCCAGCATTCCACCGATATCGCGATCGGGAACGTCGTCGGCAGCAATATCTGCAATATACTGCTCATTTTAGGGTTGTCCGCGGTCATCCATAAACTGCCCGTGCAAAAGAGTTCTTTGCGGCTCGATTTTCCCGTACTGCTCGTCGCGAGCGTGCTTTTAGTCGTGCTCGGCGGGTGGGGGAACGCCCTTCAATGGTGGGACGGTCTGATTCTCCTTGCGGTGTTCGCCGCGTATATGGCGGTGCTCCTTGTAAAGGCGAGAAAGGAGCAAAAGCGTGCGAGGCTCGAGTGTGCGCCGGTGCGTACGGAAGAGGAGAAAAAACCGAAGGGAAAGGCGGGACAATGGTTTGCCCGCATGCAGGAAAAGACGTGGTTTTTGATTCTCATTACGGTTGCGGGACTGGGCATGGTCGTGGGCGGCGGAACGCTGTTCGTAAACGGCGCAAAGTTTATCGCGCGGTACTTCGGCGTCTCCGAGCGGGTGATCGGGCTCACCGTGGTGGCGATCGGAACCTCCCTTCCCGAGCTCGTCACGTCGGCCGTCGCCGCGGCGAAGGGGGAGACGGATATCGCCGTAGGAAACATCATCGGCAGCAATATCTTCAACGTCTTTATCGTAGCGGGAATCTCCGCGCTCATCTATCCGTTGGCGTTCTCCTTCGAAAATAATCTGCTCGACGCGCTGGTGGCGCTCGCCGCGGCGCTTCTTCTCTACGTCTGTTCGATGTTCGACGGACACCGCCTCGGGCGGCCTGCGGGCATCGTGCTTTTACTGTCGTTTATCGGTTATTACACATATCTGTTCCTGATCTGAGGAATCTGAAGGAGTTGTCTTGAAGCACCTTTTTTCCTGTCTCAAAAATTATCGGGCGGAGGGGATTTTAGCCCCTCTTTTCAAACTTTTGGAGGCGAGCTTGGAACTCTTCGTTCCCATCGTGGTCGGCGCGATCGTCGAAAACGGAATCGGCGCGGAGGGCGGGAACGTAAGCTATATCGTTTACGGCTGTCTCATTCTCGTCGGGCTCGGTTTTGTCGGGCTCGCGTTTTCGCTCACCGCCCAGTATTTTGCGGCGCGGGCGGCGGCGGGAGTTTCCTGCGACCTGCGGGAAAAGCTCTTCGTCAAACTTCAATCCTTCTCCTACACCCAAATCGATCAAACGGGGACTTCCGCGATGCTCACGCGCATGACGAGCGACGTCAATCAGGTTCAGACGGGTGTCAACATGACCCTGCGTCTTTTTTTGCGTTCTCCCTTTATCGTGTTCGGCGCCATGATCATGGCGTTTGTCGTCGATTCTACGGTTGCGCTCGTCTTTCTCGCCGTAATTCCGCTGCTCGCCGCGGTCGTCTTCGCGGTGATGGGAATTTGCCTTCCGCTGTATAAGCGGGTGCAGGGCAAACTTGACAGGGTTTATCTTTCCGCCCGCGAAAATCTGGCGGGCGCCCGTGTCGTGCGCGCTTTTTGCATGGAAGAGGAGGAAATCGGAGAGTTTGACGCCCGCAACGGCGCCCTCCGAAAGGAGCAGAAAAAGGTTGGCAGAATCGCCGCGCTCACCGCGCCGCTCACCTTCGTCCTCGTCAATCTTGCCGTCGTCGCGCTGCTCTGGATTGCCGCGGGAAGGGTGGACGCGGGATTTCTCGAACAGGGCAATGTCATCTCCCTTTACAGCTATCTCGCGATGATCCTCGTCGAGCTGATCAAGCTTGCCAACCTCATCGTTACGATCACGCGGGCGGTGTCTTCGCAGAAGCGGATCGGCGCCGTACTCGACGAGAAGGGCGAATCCTCCGTCCTTGGGAACGCGGCGGAGGAGGACGCTTCCGCCATCCGCTTCGACCGCGTGACCTTCTCCTATGAAGGGGGCGGGGCTCCCGCGCTCAAAGATATCTCCTTTACGGTCAAAAAGGGAGAAACGCTCGGCGTACTGGGCGGGACGGGCTCGGGCAAGACGACCCTCGTCAACCTCATTCCCCGCTTTTACACGGCGGGAGAGGGCGCCGTTTTCGTGGACGGCGCAAACGTGAACGCGATTCCTGCGGAAGAGCTGCGCGAACGGGTGGGCGTCGTTCCCCAAAAGGCGGCGCTGTTCCGCGGCACGATCCGCTCCAACCTTCTCTGGGGCAGGGAAGACGCCACGGAGGAGGAGCTTTTGAGAGCCTGCGAGATCGCGCAGGCGTCTGACGTTCTGGACGCAAAGGGGGGATTGGACGGAGAAGTCGCGCAGGAGGGAAAAAACCTGTCGGGCGGACAGCGGCAAAGGCTCACGATCGCCCGCGCGCTCGTGAGAGATCCCGAAATTCTCATTTTGGACGATTCGGCGTCCGCGCTCGACTATGCGACGGACGCGCGGCTGCGCGCCGCGCTCAGAGAGCTTCGCTGTACGGTCGTCATCGTTTCCCAGCGGGCGGCTTCCGTCATGCACGCGGATCAGATCGCCGTGCTGGACGACGGAAAACTCGTCGGACTGGGCGCGCACGAGGAACTTATGCGCTCTTGCGGCGTGTACCGCGAAATCTATTTTTCCCAGTTCAAGGAGGAAGACGCATGAAAAAGCGCGACAAGACTTTTCGGAAGATCCTCCGTCTTTTAAGACCCTATTCGGTTTATCTTGCCTTTACGATCGTCATGGCGCTCGTCTATGTGGGCGCTTCGCTCGCCGCTCCCTTTCTTGCGGGGCTTGCGATCGACTGTATGCTCGGAGAGGGAAACGTTGATTTTCCGCTCATCTTCCGCATCTTCGGGGGAATGGGCTGCTGTATCGTCGCCGCGCCGGTCGCGCAGTGGGTGATGAGCCTTTGCAACAATAAAGTCGCCTACCATGTGCTTGCGGACGTGCGGCTTTCCGCGTTCAAGAAGATCGAACGGCTTCCCCTGCGGTATATCGACGACCGCGCTTACGGGGACGTTTCCAACGTGATCATCACCGATGCGGAACAGTTTTCGGACGGACTGCTTTTGGGCTTTACCCGGCTCTTTACGGGCGTCGTCACCATCTTAGGCGTGCTCGCCGTCATGCTCGTTATGCGCTGGGAGATCGCCCTCGTCGTGTTCTGCATCACGCCGCTCTCCCTCTTCGCCTCGAAGTTTATCGCGTCCCGCACCTATTCGCTGTTCAAAAAGCAGTCGGAGGTCCGTGCCGAAGAGACGGCGTTTTTGGACGAAATGATCGGCAATTTGAAGGTTGTGAAGGCGTACACCCGCGCGGACGAGAACGAACGGGACTTCCGCGAGGTGAACGAACGGCTGCGGAAATGCTCGCTCAAAGCGGTGTTTTACTCCTCTACGACCAACCCCGTCACGCGGTTTATCAATTCGGTCGTGTACGCCGCCGTCGCGTTCGCCGGCGCGCTCCTCGTGATCGGTACCGCCGGCGCGGCGGTTCCCTTTACCGCGGGGAATCTCACGACCTTCCTGTCCTATTCCAATCAGTACACCAAGCCCTTCAACGAGATTTCCGAAGTCGTCGCCGAATTTCAGAACGCGCTCGCCTGCGCCTCCCGCCTGTTCGCGCTCATCGAAGAGGAGGAAGAGCGCTCCGACGAGGGGAACGAGCAGCTCGGCAGGGCGGCGGGAGAGATCTCCCTTCGCGGCGTGGAATTTTCTTACAGTCCCGACCGTCCCCTCATCGAGGGACTCGATCTCGAGGTAAAGGAGGGTATGCGCGTTGCGATCGTTGGACCTACGGGGTGCGGCAAGACGACGCTCATCAATCTGCTCATGCGTTTTTACGACGTAAACGGCGGCAGCATTTCGCTCGACGGGAGGGATATTCGCAGCATCACCCGCCGTTCGCTTCGCTCGAATTACGGCATGGTATTGCAGGAGACCTGGTTAAAGCGCGCAACCGTGCGGGAAAACCTGACCATGGGAAATCCCGATTGCTCGGAGGAAGAGATGATCGCGGCGGCAAAGGCGGCGCACGCGCACTCCTTTATCATGCGTCTTCCCGAAGGGTACGACACCGTGATCGGCGGCGAGGGCTCCCTGTCGCAGGGACAGCGGCAGCTCCTGTGCATCGCGCGCATCATGCTCTGCCGCCCGCCCGTGCTCATTTTAGACGAGGCGACAAGCTCGATCGATACCCGTACCGAAGAGAAGGTGCAGGAGGCGTTCAATACTCTCATGGAGGGGCGGACGTGCTTTATCGTCGCCCACCGCCTGTCTACGATCAGGAATGCAGACGTGATACTCGTTATGAACGCGGGGCGGGTCGTCGAGCAGGGTACGCACGCGCAGCTTCTCGAAAAGGGCGGCTTCTATGCCGAACTTTACAACGCGCAGTTCGCGTTCTGATCATCGGATCGGGCGGATATCGGACGAAAGAAGAACGATTTCATCTTCGGCGGAGGGTGAAATCGTTTACTTTTTCGGCGGAACGTGCTAAAATGGGGCGGATATGAAGGATGCGACCAGAGGAGTTTTAAAAAAAATAGGAAACGGCGGACAGCTTGTCGGAGTAGGAGCGGTAACGGGCGTCTTTGTGGGGCTCGTCGTCACGCTGTACAACGCGGTCGCCCGTATGGCGGAAGAATTTTCGCGCGGCTATTACGGATTTTTCCGCGAGAACCCCGCCTTTATTCCGCTGCTCTTTCTCGCGCTCTTTCTGGGGGCGATTCTCATCGGCGGCTTAACGCGCTTTCTTCCCGTAATCCGCGGCAGCGGAATTCCGCAAACGGAGGGCGCAACGCGGGGGCTTCTGCGCTTTAAATGGTACGAAGCGCTCACGGGGATGTTCGCCGCCGGTCTGTTCAGCATTTTTATGGGACTTTCGGCGGGATCCGAGGGACCCAGCATCATGATCGGCGGGGCGTGCGGGGGAGCCTCGGGAGACCTGTTCCGCAGCAACGCGACGGTGCGCCGCTATCAGATTACGGGCGGGGCATGCGCGGGGCTTGCGGTTGCGTTCAACGCCCCCTTGACGGGTATGGCGTTTGCCTTCGAAGAAGCGCATAAACGGTTTACGCCCGAAGTGTTCGTCTGTTCCTTCTCCTCCGTCGTCGTTGCGGTCATCGTGCGCAACCTGTTGGGTCCGCTGCTCGGTATAGCGTCCGGCGCGGCGTTTACGAGCTATTCGTTCGCCGGCATGGAGTCCTTCAATCTTCCCTTTCTCGGCTACGTACTTTTATCGTCGCTCGTCGTCTCGCTCGTCGGCGTGGCGTTCTATTTTCTCGTCGTCCGCGCGGGAAAAATTTTCAAAAAGATCACCTTTTTCAAGGGCGCCGGTAAGATGATCGTTCCCTTTCTGCTCGCGGGGGCGTTCGGTCTGATCACCTCCTATGCGATGGGGGGCGGCGGCGAATTTATAGGGGCGCTCGGAAGTCTCGGCACGCTCGAGAGGATTTTTTCTTCCCCGCTCTGGGTTACCCTTCTCGTCGTGGTTGTCATCAAGCTGTTTGCCACGGTCGTGAATATGGGAGCGGGAGTCCCCTGCGGCGCGTTTATTCCCATGCTGGCAATCGGCGCGGGGCTCGGCGGGCTCCTGAGCCTGCTCTGCGCGCAGATGGGCATGGACGGGGCGTATTCGGACGCGCTTATCATGATTTGCATGGCGGCGTTTTTTACGACCGTCGTAAAGGCGCCCATAACGGGGATTATCATGACGGTGGAGCTGACTTGGAACTTTACCTTCCTTCTTCCCGTGATTCTCGGCGTCGCGGTGGGGTATCTCATGGGAAGTCTCTTCCGGACGAAGCCCATCTACGACAAGTTTCTCGACGACATTCTCGAAGAACAGCGCAAAAAGATCAAGGCGGAAAAGATTTCCGTCCGTCTTCGCGTCGCGGCGGGCAGCATTGCGGCGGGCAGGAACGTGCGGGACGTCCTGTGGCCCGCAAAGGCGCGCATCGTTCTTTTAGAGCGCGGCGATCTTCGTTTGACGCCCGACGGAAATACCGCTCTCTTCGAGGGGGATCTCCTCACCGTGGAGGGAGAAACCGCCGAAAAAGACGAATTTGTGAGCTTGCTCGTCAGTACGGTCGGCGAGCTGATAGAGCCGGAAAAACCTCCCGCGGAGGTGCAAAAGGATGATGAAACCCGATGAAAGCCTTCCTGCGGGGAGGTTTTCTTTTTTGCGGAAGTATAAAAAACGTCTTCTCCGTTCAAAATAGGTGTGTAAGGGAGGAGAATTATGGACTTTACCAAGACGCAGACCTACTTGAATCTTGCAAGAGGTTTTGCGGGAGAGTGTCAGGCGGGCATGAGATACCAACTCACGGCGAAAACGGCAATGAAACAAGGTTACGAAGTCCTTGCGAATACCGTGCGCACGATTGCAAAAAACGAAACGAATCACGCGCGGGTGTTTTTCGAGGCGATCCAACAGTATGCCGGCAGTCGGGATAACATTCATATCGACGCAAGCTATCCTTTTCATGCGGGAACGCTGGAAGAAAATCTGCATTTTGCGGCGGTTGACGAACAGGACGAACAGGAAGTCCTCTATCCCGAATTCGCGCGGATCGCAAGAGAGGAGGGGTTTGAGCAAATCGCGCTCAAATTCGAACAGGTAGCGAAGGTGGAGAACAACCATCGGATCATCTTCGAGTACCTTTACGAGGCGTTCAAGGACGGCTCCCTCTACAGCATGGAACGACCGATGCTTTGGATTTGCAGCGAGTGCGGTTATATGCACACGTCGAAAGAAGCGTGGAAGGTCTGCCCGCTTTGCGGCGCGGAACAGGGCGAAGTCGAGCTTCATCTCCCTTTCAAAAAGGAGAATTTATGAAAAAGACGAACAACAAGGCGAACGAGAACGCCGACAGCAGCGCGAAAAACGCCAAAAACGCGCAGAACAGCGGCAATGCGAAAAACTGCGGCAGAGGCTGCGGCAAGCAGACGAAGGACTGCGACCGATGAAGAAAAAACCTCTCGGAAAGGGTGCGGATATGCGCTCCGAAGAGGACAGTCTGGGCAGTTATACGGGTATTTCGAGCGAAAACAAGCACGAAAAGCCCGTTCAGGACGCCGACGATCTGTAAGAAAAAAAGAACGGAAAGCAATTTTCGTTCTTTTTTATTTGTAAAACGGGTTCGTCTGTGATATAATAAAAACGGTTTCATTCCCGTTTACGCGCTTACAAGGCTTCGGAATTGCGGGCGGCACGGAAGAATATAATAAATATCAGCGTACAAGAGAGGTACCATATGGCAAAGAAAAGAATTGCCGCGGTTTTTGCGGTATGTATCGGTTGTGTTGCGGCGTTTGCCCTGTCTGCGTGCGATTTTCTGACGCCCGTCGCCCAAACGCCCTACGAAGTCGCCTCCGAGCTCGGCTACGACGGGTCGGAAGCGGACTGGATCGCCGCCCAAAGCGGCGCGGGCACGGGATGGAGACAGCTTTATGCCGAAGCGGTTGCCGAGGGCTACGAGGGCTCGTTTACCGAATTTTTAAAGGAACTCGGCGTCGGCGCGGCGACGGACGATACGGCGGCGGTCAATCTTGCGCTCAACTCGGTCGTCAGCATCGACGCGCGGTTCAGCGTGGTGGACGGCAGAGAAAGGAAAGCCGTATCCAGTCTCGGCGCGGGAGTTATCTACGCGCTCGATCGAGAGGAGGGAGACGCCTATATCATCACGAACTATCACGTCGTGTACAACGCCGATAGCGTGGGGACGGAGACGGTCTCTCACGTCAGCGATACCATCTACGTCTGCCTGTACGGCAGCGAAGGCGCGGACAGCGTCATGCAGGCGACTTACGTCGGCGGCGTCATGAATTACGACCTTGCGGTTCTGGCAATCGAGGGCGACGATACCGTGTCGTACACCGAGACGGCGGGCAGCCGTTCGCATACGAACAAATCCGTGCTTGCCGAAAGTTCGGCGCGCACAATCGTCGCGGGCAATTCGGACGCGCTCACCGTGGGCGAGCGGGCTTATGCGATCGGCAATCCGGAAGGGGAGGGGATTTCCGTCACGCAGGGGACTGTCTCCGTCGTGAGCGAATATATCGACATCGTCGCCGCAGACGGGACGACGGAGCTTTACCTTCCGGAAATTCGGACGGACGCCGCCGTCAATCACGGGAATTCGGGCGGCGGACTGTTCGATGCGGAGGGACGGTTTATCGGAACGGTCAACGCGCGTTCGGAGGCGTCCGGCGTGGAGGCGTTCGGCTACGCGCTTCCCGGGAATCTCGTGCTCTCCGTGGCGCAGAACATCATCGACAACCGCACCGATCTCGGGGCGGCGCGCGCGACGCTCGGCATTACGATTGAGATCGCTTCGGGCAAGGCCGTTTATAACGAGGCGGACGGTAAGACCTATCTCATGCAGACGGTGGTCGTAAAGTCGGTCATGGCGGGAACGTTTGCGTACGGAAAACTTCAGGCGGGCGACGTAATTTATTCCATGGAAATTCTAAGCGGCTCCGAGAGCGTGATCGAGCAGGTCGTTACGCTGCGCCCGCAGGTGGACGCGGTGCTCTTCAACGTGCGGCTCGGAAATACGTTGGAGCTCACGGTGTCCCGCGGCGGAGAGATTTTGACGGTCCCCTTCCTCTTTGACGACGTCGATAACTTTACTCTGCTGCAATAACAAAAAGCGCCCGTCAAGGGCGCTTTTTGTTTCGGCGGAGAACGGGCGGGCGGCCATTCTTTTGTCAGGCGTTTTGTAAGTAGCGGCGTTTGCCGCAAGCGGACCTCCTGTCGATATGACGGCAGATGCGGCTTGTTTTTACACGCACGCTCCGCAGAGTTTGCCCGAAAAAACTCTACTCTCCGTAGAACGAAAAACGGCTGCTTTTAAGGGCAGCCGTTTGGAGCAGGAAACGGGAGTCGAACCCGCCGGAATCAGCTTGGGAAGCTGACGCCATACCGCTAGGCGATTCCTGCGAATCAACCTTTTACGGTTAGATTATAGCGGAAAACTTGCAGTCTGTCAAGCGCAAAACGGTGCGATTTTTTTAAATCTTGACAAATTCGTCCGCAGCGGTATAATTACATTAAAATCCCGCAAAAAAGAATTTTGCAAACGGCTTGCGCCGTCGGCTTTTTCTTGGCGAAAAATGTTTTGCTTTTATGACGGAGAAAGGGGAGGGAGCATGAGCAAGAGAAAAATGAATCGATTCCGTCTGAAAAACGGAGAAACGCTCTTCAAAAAGGGCGGCATGAATTACCACGTGCTCGGCGGATACGGGCACGCCGTGATGGGGGACGCATATCTCACGGACAGACGCTTTTATTTCGGCGGAAATTCGGAGAGCGGAGAGTACCTGTTTTTCGAACTGCCGCTCTCCGAAATTTACGGGGTTTTCAAAGCAGGGATTCCCGTTCTCACCCGCAGTATCATTCTCAAAACGGACGGAAAAGAGTACCGTCTTACCGCGTTTCCCGTCGGCGGCTGGTATAAAACACTTTCCTCGGCGGTCAAGGCCGCGCGCGAACGTCCCGATTCGGACGGGGACGGGCGATAAGTTTCCGTCCTCTTTGCCGTGCGGTATCGTCGGAAAGCGCGGTTGCGTTTTCCGAAAGAATATGCTATAATCAAAGCGAAAAAACTTGTTTGCAAGGGTTTTTGAGCGCCTGAATGAAACGGAAAACGCTTTTTCGGCACGAAAAGAAGGCGCCCGCCGATTGCAAAATTTAATTTTGCAAGTTTTCAACGTAGATGTTTTATGAAGGTTTTTGCAATCAGCGATCTGCATCTTTCCGGTCTCACGGAAAAGCCGATGGATATTTTCGGCGGGGGCTGGGAAGGACACTTCGAAAAAATCAAGGCCGATTGGCAAAAGAAGGTATCGGAGGAAGATATCGTGCTCATCGGCGGGGACACGTCCTGGGGAATGAAGCTCGAAGAGGGGCTTTTCGACGTGCGCTCCCTCTCCTCTTTGAAGGGGACAAAGGTATTTATCCGCGGGAATCACGACTATTGGTGGAGCGGAATTACCCGCGTGCGCGCGGGCGCGCCCGATCACACCTTCCGTTTTCTTCAAAACGACTGCGTAAGGATAGGAAAGTACGTCGTCGCGGGTTCGCGCGGGTGGGCTTGCCCGGGCAGCGCGGATTTCAGCGAGCACGACATGACGCTCTATAAGCGGGAAGCGGAGCGGTTCCGCCTTGCCTTCACGCAGGTCAAAAACGTGCGGCAGGAGGGGGACGAGCTCATTGCGCTGATTCACTATCCGCCCATGGGCGTGAAACGGGAGGATACGCTGTTTACCCGCCTGTTCGAGGAAAACGGGGTGAATAAGGTCGTATTCGGGCATCTCCACGGCTCGGGATATTATCCTTTGAGGACAGAAAAGAACGGCATTGCGTATTATCTTACCTCCTGCGACAAGACGAAATTTTCCCTCACCGAAATTTCTTCAAACCCTTGACAAGTTATCATTCATATGATACACTGAACGCGTAGAATCTTTAAGGGCGGTACCGTGATGCCGACAAGATACGTTTATGTTTTCGGTAACCAAAGTCTTGCGGCGCGCCCGCAAGGCTTTTTTGCTTTTTCCGAAGAAAAGAAAACAGAAAGGAGGAAATCATGAATCCTGTCATTATGGACGGCATGGGGCTGCATCGTACGGTCGTGCGCCTCTCGCACGAGATCGACGAACGCAACGAGGGATTCCGCGACGTCGTGCTGGTCGGCGTGAAGCGGGGCGGGGAGATCGTGGCAAAGCGGATCCGCGACTACGTTCTTCGTTCGGAGGAAATTTCACTGCCCTGCGCGGGTCTGGATATCGGCATGACGAGAGACGATCTCGTGAGCGCGTTTTTCGTACCGGACGCGGAGAAAAACGATTTGGGCTTTTCGCTTGACGGGAAAAAGGTCGTGCTCTGCGACGACGTGCTGCACACGGGGCGAAGCGCCGTTGCGGGCGTGGAGGCGCTGTTCCGTCTCGGGCGGCCGCAGAAGATCCAGCTCCTCGTTCTGGTGGACCGCGGCGGACGGGAATTGCCCGTGCGCGCCGATTTTGTGGGGAAAAACGTCCCCACCTCCAAGGAAGAGCGCGTGGACGTCCGCTTTACGGAGCTCGGGGCGGCGGCGGACGAAATCACAATCGCGAGGAGAAAACAGTGAGCGCACGCAAAGATCTGCTCGGGCTCTGCGAGCTTACGGCGGAAGAGATCGATGAAATTCTCACCGTCGGCGCGAACATGAAAAAACTGTTGCGCCAGAACATCAAAAAACTGCCGCATTTGCAGGGAAAATCCGTGACGACGCTCTTTTACGAAAACAGCACGAGAACGCGGTGTTCTTTCGAGCTTGCCGCCCGATACATGGGAGCGCATGTCGTGAACATTGCCGCCGCGACTTCCTCCGTTCAGAAGGGGGAAACGCTCGTCGATACGGGAAAGACGCTCGACGCCATGCGCAACGACGTAATCGTCATCCGCCATCCCATGGGCGGCGCGCCGAGGCTGCTTGCCAAAACGGTCAAGGCGCACGTCGTCAACGCGGGCGACGGGATGAACGAACACCCCTCGCAGGCGTTGCTCGATATGCTTACCATGCGGGAAAATTTCGCTTCGATTGCGGGCTTGAAGGTTGCGATCCTCGGGGATATTGCCCATTCCCGCGTTGCGAAATCCAATCTTTTCGGACTGAGAAAACTGGGCGCGGAAGTGTCTCTCTACGCGCCGCGCACGCTGCTGCCCGCCGGCATTGAAAGAATGGGAGCTAAGGTGTGCTCCTCCCGCGAGGAGGCGGTGGAGGGTGCGGACGTCGTGATGGGGCTCAGGATCCAGCTGGAGCGTCAGCACGCGGGCAATTTTCCTTCCCTCGGCGAATATGCAAAATACTACGGCGTAAACGAAGAGATCATGCGATACGCCAAGAAGGGCGCGCTCGTCATGCATCCGGGGCCCGTCAACCGCGGGGTGGAGCTCACGAGCGGTCTCATCGACGGAGATACGAGCCGCATCGAAGAACAGGTGCTTTCGGGCGTTGCCGTGCGAATGGCGATCCTGTTTCTTCTTACAAAGGAGGAGATATGATCTTTCACAATGCGAACGTTGTCGGAAAGGACGGGTCACAAAGAGCGGATATCCGCGTCGAACAGGGCAGAATTGCGGAGATCGCTCCCTCGATCGAAGGCAAGGGTCGGGATCTGAAGGGGCTTACGCTGCTGCCCGGGCTTATCGATATGCACGTCCATCTCCGCGAACCGGGATTCGAGAAGAAAGAGGACATTTTAAGCGGATCCCGCGCCGCCGTCAAGGGCGGCTTTACGCAGATTTGCTGTATGCCGAACACGAAACCCGTGATTGACGGCAAGGTGGTCGTGACTTACATTCTCAGTCGCGCCCGCGAGGTGAATCTTTGCAAGGTGCATCCCATCGGCGCGATTACGGAGGGGCAGGAAGGGAAAAATCTCGCTTCGATCGGCGCGATGAAGGCGGCGGGCGCCGTTGCGCTCTCCGAGGACGGAAAGAGCGTCGTCTCCACGGGGCTCATGAAAAACGCTATGCTCTACGCCGCGGACTTCGGGCTGAAATGTCTCTGTCACTGCGAGGACGCCTCGCTGGTGGACGGAGGCGTTGTGCACGAGGGATACTATTCCACCCTGACGGGGTTAAAGGGGAGCATCCGCGCGGCGGAGGACGTCATTGTTGCGCGTGAAATCTGTCTGGCGGAGAGCCTCGAACTTCCCGTGCACATCTGCCATGTATCCACATACAGCGCCGTGCAGCTGATTCGGGAGGCAAAGGCGCGCGGCGTTCGGGTGACGGCGGAGACCTGCCCCCATTATTTCACCCTTACGGACGAGGTGATTTCCTCCTTTGACACGAACACGAAGGTCAACCCGCCCATTCGGGAGGAGCGGGACAGGCTCGCGATCATCGAGGGACTCAAAGACGGCACGCTCGATTGTATCGTGACCGATCACGCGCCGCACCATCGGGACGACAAGAACGTGGAATACAATCTGGCGGCGTTCGGGATCAGCGGGCTCGAGACCTCCTTCGCACTCTCCTATACAGAGCTCGTGAGGGGAGGGAGCATGAGTCTTTTCGGGCTCGTGCAGAAGATGAGCGTCAATCCCGCTGCGATTTTAAATCTCGAGGGCGGGACGCTGGAAATCGGCGCGCCCGCAGACTTCACCGCGGTCGATCTCGACGAGGAATGGACGATCGATCCCGCGGAGTTTGTCTCCAAGGGGAAAAACACGCCCTTTACGGGCAGAAAAGTGTACGGCAGGGTCAAGCTCACCGTCGTAGACGGGGACGTAAAGTACGAGGAGAAATAAATGATTACCGATGAATTGATTGAAAAAATCATCGAAAAACAAAACCCGACCTGCGTGGGGCTGGACACCGTGCTCGAATACCTTCCCGACGGCATGAGGAAGGGAACCTGCAATCGGGAAAGCGCCGCCGCGGCGATCGGGGAGTTCAACAAGGCGATCGTAGATGCGACCGCCGACCTTGTTCCCGCCGTAAAAATCCAGCTCGCCTGCTACGAACAATACGGCGCGTGCGGGCTTGACGTTTTCGCGGAAACCGCAGCCTATGCGAAGGGAAAGGGCTTGATTGTGATTACCGACGGCAAGCGCAACGATATCGGCTCCACGGCGGAAAAGTACGCGGACGCCTATCTCGGCGAAACGCAGCTCGAAGGGGGGACGGTCTCCGCGTTTCCCTCCGACTATCTCACCGTCAACGGATATCTCGGCTCGGACGGGATACTGCCCTTTGTGCGGCGGTGCAAGGAGGGCGGAAAGGGGATCTTCGTTCTCGTCAAGACGAGCAATCCCTCTTCGGGCGAACTTCAGAACTTGCTGCTTGCCGACGGGCGTACCGTGTACGAGTGCATGGGCGACATGGTTGAGCTCTGGGGCGCGGACACGGTGGGGAAATACGGCTATTCGGCGGTCGGCGCGGTCGTGGGCGCCACCTATCCCGAGGAGGCGAAGATATTGAGAGAGCGGCTTCGCCGCACCTTTTTTCTGATTCCGGGATACGGCGCGCAGGGAGCGAACGCAGAGATGCTCAAAAACTGTTTCGACGGCAGGGGGCTGGGCGGCATCGTCAACAATTCGCGCGGAATCCTCACAGCCTATCGGAAACGGGGAGGAGATTTTGCGGCGGCGGCACGCGCGGCGGCGCTCGACATGAAGGCGGATCTTCAATCCGTATTGGGGGAGATATGCGCGAAATAACCGCCGTCATTTTAGAAAACAAGGAGATCGCCGAGGACATCTATGCGCTTACCTTTTCCGCAGGGAGCGAAATTCCCGTCCGCCCGGGTCAGTTCTGCATGGTGGGGGTAAACGGATTTCCGCTGCGCCGCCCGATCGCCGTCTGCAAGACGGAGGGGGAGCGCATCACCGTCTGCTACCGTTTGAAAGGGGAGGGCACGCACGCTCTTGCCCGCGATTACAAAATCGGGGAAAAACTCTCCGTTCTTCTTCCGCTCGGAAACGGATTTTACATACGGGACACCGAAAGGCGGGTTGCCGTCGTCGGAGGCGGCGTAGGGATCTTCCCCCTTGTTTCCGCGATCCGCGCCTATGCGGGCGAAAAGGAAATTTATGCTTATATGGGTTTCCGCAACCGCCGCGCTATCTGTATGGAGTACGAGATGCTGCGGGCAAAGTCGCTTACGGTCGCGACGGACGACGGCTCGGAGGGCTTTCACGGTACGGCGGTGCAGGCGTTTCTCTCCGATTACAACAAAGTCTCTCCCGACGTGGTGCTCGCCTGCGGACCTACGCCGATGCTGCGGGCGTTGAAGACCGCCATGAAGGGCAGGGGCGTGCCTGTCTATGCCTCTTTGGAAGAGCGCATGGGGTGCGGAATCGGCGCGTGCCTCGTGTGCGTGTGCGACAGGACGGACGGCAGACACGCGAGAGTTTGCAGGGACGGTCCCGTCTTTGAAATCGAAGACGTGGAACTGTGACGCGCGTCGGAAATAAGCGTTACGAGGGGTTCGGTATGGTTGATTTAAGCGTAAATCTTTGCGGGGTAGAGCTGAAAAACCCCGTAATTCCCGCCTCGGGGACCTTTGGGTTCGGGCGGGAGTACGACGAAATATACGACGTCTCCGTTTTGGGCGGAGTTGCTACGAAGGGGCTCACGTCGGAGCCCCGTCAGGGCAATCCCGTGCCTCGGATCGCGGAGCGCGGCGGGGTGATTCTGAATGCGGTCGGGCTGCAAAATCCCGGGGTGGAGGCGTTTATCCGCAACGACCTCGACTGGCTGAAAAGCAAGACGCGCGTGATTGCCAACGTTGCGGGAAGAACGCTCGAGGACTACGGCGCGATCTGCGCGCGGCTCGACGGTTTGGTTGATTTTATCGAGCTGAACATCTCCTGTCCCAACGTGCGCGCGGGCGGCATGGCGCTCGGGATCCGTCCCGAAAACGTTCGGGAGGTCACGAAGCTCTCGAAGGAGCACTTGAAGAAGACGCCGCTTATCGTGAAGCTCTCTCCCAACGTGGAGAGCATCGCCGCCAATGCGCGGGCGGCGGAAGAGGGCGGCGCGGACTGTATTTCCCTCGTGAACACCTTCACGGGCATGGCGATCGATATCGAGCGGAGAAAACCCGTCATCGCCAACAACACGGGAGGCGTTTCGGGCGCGGGAATCAAACCCATCGCGGTGCGCATGGTCTACGAGGCGAGCCGCGCCGTGTCCCTTCCGATCGTGGGCATGGGCGGGATCTGCTGCGCGGAGGACGCAATCGAATTTATGCTGGCGGGGGCATCCGCCGTACAGGTGGGGACGCATAATTTCACCGATACGCTGGCATGTCCCAAGATCATCGCGGGATTGACCGAGTGGTGCGACCGCCACGGTGTGAAAAAAATTTCCGAGCTGACGGGCGCGCTGAAACTGAACGGAAAGGAGTAAAAAATGTTAAATTATAAGCAGCGGTTTATTCAATTTATGGTCGAAAACGAAGTGCTTTGCTTTGGCGACTTTACCTTAAAGAGCGGGCGGAAAGCGCCGTATTTCGTCAATGCGGGCAAATACCGTACGGGCGCGCAGATCGCGCAGCTGGGAGAGTATTATGCGGAGTGCTATCTCGAACACGGCGTAGACGCCGAAACGCTGGTCGGTCCAGCCTACAAAGGGATTCCGCTCGCCGTTGCAACGTGCATCGCGCTCGCGAAAAATCACGGCGTCGATTTGGGATTCTGCTTTGACAGAAAGGAAGCCAAGGACCACGGCGAGGGGGGCTTGTTCGTGGGACAGTCGCTCCAAGACGGCGATCGGGTCTGCATCATCGAAGACGTCATGACTTCGGGAAAGGCGCTGCGGGAGATTCTCCCCAAGATCAGGGCGGAGGCGAATGTGAAGATCGAGGCGATGATCATTTCGGTGGATCGTCAGGAGAAGGGAACGGGCGATCGCTCGGCGGTGGAGGAGGCGTTCGATACGTTCGGAATCAAGGTGTATTCCATCGTCACCGTCTCCGATATCATCGAGGCGATCGGGGAAGGAATCATCGGCGGAAAAGAATATTTGGAGGCAATGAAGGCTTACCGCGCGCAGTACGGCGCATAATAAAAAAAGGAAAAAATCGCTTTGTCGGCGGACGGACTCTGTTCGTCCGCTATCATATTCCTGTCCGTTTTTTCATATGTTAACCGTATGGAACAGTACAAACTGGAAACGGGGGAAGTTCTGAAAAAAACGGGGAGCGGGGAGAGCGGACTCTCCTCCCGAGAGGCAAAAAAACGTCTGGAACGGCAGGGCAGGAACGCGCTCTCCGAGGGAAAGAAAAAGAGCAGGATCTTGCTCTTTTTTGCGCAGTTCAAGGACCTTATGTCCATCATTCTCATTGCCGCGGCGTTTCTTTCGGGCGCGCTCGCCTTTGCAACGGGCGACAGAAACGAGCTCGCCGATACGGGGATTCTGCTCTTCATTATTCTTCTCAACGCCGTCGTCGGTTTTTTACAGCAGTATCGGGCGGACAACGCCCTGCAAAAGCTGAAAAAGCTCTCCGTTTGCCGCGCCAAAGCCGTGCGGGACGGAAGACTGACGGTGATCGACGCGGAGGAACTCGTCGTCGGCGATATCGTCGAGATCGAGGAGGGGGATGCGGTGCCCGCCGACTGCCGTATTCTCTACGCCGACGGCTTCCGCTGCGACGAATCGGCGCTGACGGGGGAATCGAGACCCGCGAAAAAACAGAGCGGGATTGTGAGCAAAACGGCGCTTGCGGAGCGCTTCAACACCGCGCACTTTTCCACCTTCTGCGTAAAGGGCAGGGCGAGGTGCGTTGTCGTCGCGACGGGCATGAATACCGAGATGGGGAGGATTGCGGGAATGCTCGAAAAGAGTAAGCCCGCCCCCACTCCCCTCGACAGGACGATTTCGAGGCTCGGCAAGATCATAACTGTCTCCGTGCTTTCCGTTGCGCTCGTGCTCTTCATCGGCGGGCTGCTTGCGGGCAGGTCGAGCCTGCTTCAAAGCGTCATGTCCGCCGTTGCGGTCGCGGTCGCCGCAATTCCCGAGGGAATGGGCGCGGTCGTCACGATCATTCTTGCCATGGGCGTTCAGCGCATGGCAAAGTCCCGCGCCGTTATGCGCAAGCTGTCCTCGGTGGAGACGCTCGGCGGAGTGACCTGTATCTGTTCGGACAAGACGGGCACTTTGACCGAAAACAGAATGACCGTCGAGGAAATTGCGACCGATTTTTCCTCCTTCTCCCCCGAACGCTATACGGACACCGAGGCGCAGCGGAGGCTTCTGCGCTGTATCCGCGTCTGTCATACCGTCAAGGGCGGTGCGGGCGGCTACGCGGGGGATCCCACCGAAGTCGCTCTCGTCGAATATGCCGACCGCTGCGGATACGCCTATACTGCGCGCGCCGTCGGGGGAACGCCCTTTTCCTCCGAACGCAAGATGATGAGCGTCGCGGCTGCCGCAGAGGGCGGCGTACGGCTGTTTGTGAAGGGCGGCGCGGACGTTCTTTTAAAAAAATGCGGCAGGTTCTACGCACCGTCGGGAGTGCGCCCGCTCGGAGAGGAGGAGCGCGCGGCGATTCTGCGCAGAATCGCCCTCTTCGAAGGGAACGCCATGCGGGTGCTCGCCTTTGCCGAAGGGGAAACGCTCGGGGAGGAAAATCTCGTCTTTTTGGGACTTGCCGCAATGATCGATCCTCCCCGCACGGGTGCGAAGGAGGCGGTGAGCGCGTGCAGGCGCGCGGGCATCCGCACCGTGATGATTACGGGCGACAGCGCGGAGACGGCGTTTGCGATTGCCTGCCGCCTCGGAATCGCGAAGGACAGGGGGGAAGTCGTCACGGGGGAGGAGATCGATCTCATGGGGGAGGAGTTTTCCCGCCGCGCGGCGGACTATTCGGTTTGCGCCCGCGTTTCCCCCGCCAACAAATCGCAGATCGTGAAGGCGCTGCAAGCGCGCGGCGAAATCGTCGCGATGACGGGGGACGGGGTGAACGACGCTCCCTCGATCAAGGCGGCGGATATCGGCGTTGCGATGGGCTCGGGCACGGACGTGACAAAAAACGCCGCAGACATGGTGATAGCGGATGACGATTTTTCCACCGTCGTTCACGCCGTGGAGGAGGGGCGCAACGTCTTTTCGAGCATAAAAAAGACGATCGCCTTCTTTCTGGCGACCAACCTTGCCGAAGTGCTCGCCGTTCTCATAGCGACCCTCTTTCTTTGGCGTTACGATTTTCTCACCTCCACGCAGCTCCTGTGGATCAACCTCATAACCGATTCCCTTCCGGTACTGGCGCTCGGCGTCGAGCGCACCGAGGGCATGATGAACCGTCCGCCCGTCTCGGAAAAGGAAATCTTTTCGAAGCGCGCCGTATGCGACATGATTTTTTTCGGACTGGCGCAGACAGCGATCGTCGTGGGGCTGTTCGGCTTCGGCGTGCACGCCTGGGGCAACGGCGCGGCAAGCACGGCGGCGTTTTTGTCGCTGTCCCTGCTCGAACTTTTCCACGCCTTTAACGTAAAAAGAGAAGGCGCGAGACCTTCTCTCAAAGAATTTATCTCCAACAGGGCGTTGCTTCTGACCGTGCTTGCGGGAATTCTGTTGAACGTTTTCCTCGTGATACTGCCGCCGCTCCGCTATGCGTTCGATCTTACGGCGCTGGACGGCGCGCAGTGGGCGGCCGTGTTCGCGCTGTCCGTTCTCATCGTACCCGTCGGGGAGCTGTACAGACAGCTGTGGAGAGTTGCGCAGCGCCGCATCAAAAGGAGCAAAAGAGGTACCCCTCTTGTCGGAAGTGCGCGATGATTTGAGGCAGCGCTTCGGCGGTGGCGGTATGCTGTGCCGAGTCGTGGCAGAGAAGGACGACGGTCTTTTTGCCCTTGGCGGTCTCCTTGGCGGTCTGAACGAGCACTTGTGCAGAAGCGTTTGGAATTTCCTCGTCTCCGCATACGGCGTTCCAAGCCACCACCTTGTAGCCGTTTTTTTCGATGAGCGCTTTCCGGCGCGCCCTGTCGTCTTTTTTACCGCCTCCCGGGAAGCGGTAAACGCCCGCCTTGACGCCCGTCACCCGTTCGATTGCCTCCGCGCAGTCGTTTATGTCCTTTAACAGCGATTCGTCGGAAGCGTAGATTTCGGAATAGACGTGCGAACGGGAATGTACGCCCACGGTATGCCCTTCTTGGACGATCCGCCGAAGGACCTCCCTGCGGCCGTAAATGCGGTCGCTCACGATAAAAAAGGTCGCCTTTATCTCTTCCTGTTTTAAGACGTCGAGGATTCTTCCCGTTACGACGGTGCTCGGTCCGTCGTCGAACGTAAGATAGATTTTCTTCTCTTCCTCCGCATAGGTGAATACGGGGACTGCGGTCATTCTGCCCGCAAAGTGCGCGAGAATTACGAGGAGAACCGCGAAGCATACCGCGAGGGGAATATACTTTTTTTGCATACTTTTAGTTTTGATAAATTTTGCGATTTTATTTACAAGCGCGGCTTTTCATGGTATAATGAGGTATATGAAAAACGATCGGGAGGCATCTATGATTACAACGCGCGTATTCGGCAAGACGCAAAGCGGAGAGGAAGTGCTCGCATTCACTCTGAGCGACGGGGAAAGGAGCGCCGTGATTTTAAATCTGGGCGGAATTATCCAAAGCATTATCGTGCCCGACAAAAACGGTAATCCCACGGACGTGATACTGGGTTATCGGGACGTTGCGGGCTACGAGACGAACGGGGGATATCTCGGGGCGCTCATCGGCAGATTCGGCAACCGCATCGGAGAGGGCAAGCTCACGGTCGACGGTAAGCAATATCAGCTCTATCTCAACGACCGCGGCAACCACCTCCACGGCGGAAAGAACGGCTTCAATAAAAAGATCTGGGCGCACGAGATCAGGGGGGACGAGCTTGCGCTCTCCATCGTGTCCGCAGACGGGGAAGAGAATTATCCCGGGACGTTGAAGGTCACCGTCGTATATTCCTTCCGTCGGGGCGAACTGAAAATCAAGTACCGCGCGGTCAGCGACAGGAAGACGGCGATCAATCTCACCAACCACGCTTATTTCAACCTCAGCGGCGAGGGGGACGGCTCGATTTTGGACAACGTGCTTTGGATCGACTGCGACTTCATCACGCCCACTACGCCCACGATGATCCCCGTAGGGGGATTCCGCAAGGTGGAGGGCACGCCGTTCGACTTCAACGCGCCCAAAGAGATCGGGCGGGATATCGACGCGGAGGACGTCGATCTGAAACAGGGAAACGGCTACGACCACTGCCACGTTTTAAAAAACAAGTGCGGGGAATACGTCAAATACGCCGTTGCAAAGAGTGAGAAAACGGGAATCGTAATGTCCTGCTATACCGATATGCCCGCCGTTCAGTTCTATGCAGGGAACGGTCTGCATCAGCAGGGGAAGACCGCTTTTTACGGCAAGCGCGCGGGATTCTGTCTCGAAACGCAGGCGATCCCCAACAACGTGAACGTACCCGAATACGCCGCAAGGGGAAGCTCCTTTTACGACGCGGGGCAGGTCTACGAATTTACCGCCGCTTATCGCTTCGGGACGGAAGAATAAACAGGGGCAATCAATCGCGCGGCGGTCAGTCGCTCTTAATCGGTATCAAAAACGCTCTCGGATGAAAACATCCGAGAGCGTTTTTGATCTGCTTCTTTGCGGAAGAGCTCCGAAATATTATGGCGCGGTTTCAAAAACCGCGCCCGATCTCATGTCTCTGTGACGTAACGGAAATTCCTCTGCAAAGGTCAGAGCGCAACGCCCAAAATCATCCAAAGCAAGACCGCCCAGATGAGAATGCCCCACGCGGCGCTTTTTCCGCAGGCAAGCGCGAGTTCGCGTTTTTCCGTCTTCGCCCAAACGAAGTAGAGGGCGATTCCCGCCGGAAATACGATCAGCGAAAGGACCTGCCAGCCGATCAGCTTCGCGTTCGTGAAGGTCGTCTTGAACCAAGGACCGATCGAGGTGTAAAAAGCGACGGAGCCTTCGACGCTCACGGCAAACCCGAGCGCAAGGAAGAGCACGTCGATGACGAGATACACCCACGACAGAACGAGTACTCCGCCCGCATTCGTACACAAGTTCATGATGACGGAGATGAGGCCGACGGACATGAAAAAGGAAACGTCGTGATCGGTATGGTTCGCAAGGTGGGCGTAAAATGTGAGCATAAACGCCGTAAGAAACAAGGTAATAATACCCAAAGCCAACATAAAACTTTCCCCCGATAATTGAATTGATTTTATTATAATACGAAGATAGAGAATTGTCAAGACGCGAATGAAAAATTTGCGATAATTTTGTGATAACGGAACGCCGTCTTGCCGTGCGCGGCGGTCTGCACCCATTGCGGCGGGCGGGCATAGGATGGAGTGACTGTACCTACGGGGGCTTTTACAAATGCAATGGTTTACGGCATTGGATGCGTGGGAGCAGGCGCTTCTTGCCTCTCTCTTTATGTACTTCATGACGGCGCTCGGCGCCGGCCTCGTCTTTTTTTCCAAAAAACTCAACCGCACGTTTTTAACGGCGTTTACGGGAATCGCGGCGGGAATCATGATCGCGGCGAGCTTTTTTTCCCTCCTTCTGCCCGCGATCGATTACGACAGCCCGCTTCCCTCCTATCTGACGGTGACGATCGGGTTCTTTCTCGGGGGAGCGTTTCTCATCGCGTGCGACCTCCTGTTATCCCGCACCCGACTTCGCTTCAAGGGGCTGGGCGGCAAGGACAACGCCCTCCTGTTCTTCGCGGTTACGCTGCATAACATTCCGGAGGGGATGTCTGCGGGGGTCGCGTTTGCCGCGGGAGGCGGAGGGGTGCTTTCCGCGCTCTTCCTTGCAATCGGCATCGCCGTTCAAAATTTTCCGGAGGGAATGTGCGTCGCGTTTCCGCTGCGGGCGAGAGGGGCGACCCCGTTCAAGAGTTTTCTCTTTTCGCAGGGGTCGGGCGCGGTTGAAATTCCCGCCTGTATCCTCGGTGCGCTTGCGGCAAGTCTTATCACGGGGCTCATGCCCTGGGCGCTCTCATTTTCGGCGGGGGCGATGATCGCCGTCGTCTGTTCGGAGCTCGTGCCCGAGTGTTTTTCGGGCAATAAGTCGGTCGCAAGCGCGGGGATTCTTTTGGGATTCTGTCTCATGATGATTCTCGACCTTGCGTCGGGATGAGTATAATTTTTTTCCGGAACGGTCATACTTATCGGTATGGAAAAGCAAAACGGGCAGACGGAAGAAAAGATACCTGCGGCGGCAAGAAAAACGGCGATATTGGTGGGCGCATCGTCGGGAATCGGGCGGGAGACCGCCTTAAAGCTCGCGGCGAAGGGTTGGAGGGTCTTCAACCTCTCCCGCACGCCGTTCAAGGGAGACAGAGTGCGCACGATCACGGCGGACGCGGCGCAGGAGGGGGAGCTTGCAAAGGCGATTGCCTCTGCGGGCGAGGAGGCGCAGTCCGTCGATCTTCTCGTCTATTCGGCGGGATTCTCGATGGCGGCGCCCGTAGAACACGCCAAAAGCGGCGATTACAGATATTTGTTCGAGGTCAACTATTTCGGTGCGATCGAGGCGATCAGGGCGGCGGCGCCCTATCTCAAAAAACGCGGCGGGCGGATTATTCTCGTCGGCTCTCTCGGCGGCGAGATGCCCATTCCGTACGACAGCTTCTACTCTTCCTCCAAGGCGGCGCTCGAAATGCTCGCGCGGGAATGTGATATGGAGCTGAGGAATCAGGGAATCCGCGTGTGCGTCCTTCTTCCCGGGGGAACGGCGACGGACTTTACCTATTCGCGGAGGGTGTACGGCGAAGAGGACAGCAAGCAGTATTCCGTCTCGGTGAAAAAGGCGTCCGCAGCGCTCGCCAACATGGAGCAGGGCGGCATGAATCCCTCTCTCGTGGCGGCGTCCGTTTTAAAGCTCGCCGAAAAAAAGAACCCGCCGCCCGTTTCCTCGGCGGGAAACAGGAACGGCGTTCTGCGCTATCTCAATAAAATGCTGCCCGAGCGGTTTACGGACTGGATGATGCGTAAAAAATTCAATCAGAAATGACCCCTCCCGCGCTCGCCGCACTTCCCATCGGAAATTTTAGCGGGAACAGAATTCAAAAACAGGCGCACGGCACCCTGCAATCAACGGGATATCGAATCAATTGCAACGGACAGACGATGATAAAAAAGCGGAGAATTTGCAAATTCTCCGCTTTTTTACTCCCTGTCGGAAGTACGCTTTCCCAAAGGTTAGATTTTCGAATAGCCGTAGGAATTTACGAGCGCGTCGATTTTGACGCCGGCTTTGCAGAGGGGACAGTCCGTAGCGCCGTACGATTTGTACGCGGGGATGTCCTCGGTGCGGAACAGTCTCACGACCGGCACGTCGCACACGCCGTGCATATTGATTTTTTCGCCGAAATTTCCGCCGAAGACGGTCGCCGCGCCCGCGGGGGTCCCGCCGTAATACCAGATCCCTTCCAAAGCGCCCGTGAGGGTCATGCCCGTTGTGGCGGTCGCCGTAAGAAGCAGAATCCGGCGGCTGCGGACGTAGGGGAGCAGGTTGTCCCTTAAAATCATCTGTTCGTTGCTGACTTCGGGAGAGATGACGGCGATGTTTTGTCCCGCGTTGATGCCCGATTTCGCAAGCTCTTCCGCCAAAAAGGCGCCTATCATCTTGGTTCTCTCCAGCGTAATGATTGTATCGATGGGGGTATCCGTGAAATTTTTTGCGAACAGTCTTGCGACTTCCCTTGCGCAGTTGATCTCCGATTTCGCGCGCGTCATGTCGATGCAATGGGTAACGTGCGAATGTTGGGTGACGAAATGCCCTTCCATAGCGCGGATCACGACCGCGCGGTTTTGTCTTGAAATAAGTTCAAACGCTCTCGTTTCCATGATGACCTCCCTATTTCTTTCCATTTTAATACAAAAATCCCCCGTTGTAAAGGGAGGAGGGGAAAAATTTTTCCGCGAACGGCAAAAATTTTTGCGGTTTTTGTTTAATCCGCTTGCTTTTCCGTTATATTAAAAGTGTCAAGAAATCGGCAGGGCGTGACGTATGGAAGAAAAAAACGGTGCGATTAAAGCGGAAGAGCTTCGGGAAGAAAGAAAAACGGCGGAAGAGGCGGACGTGTCGGAGAGCGCTGCGGAAGAGACCGCGGAAGAGACTGCGGAAGAGACTGCGGAGTCCTTGGACGGTCTGCAAAAACGGCTTGCCGAAGCGGACGCCCTGGCGCAGGACTTCAAGCGCAGACTGTATTCGGTGACCGCCGAATACGAAAATTACCGCAAACGCACGGCGGCTACGCGGTCGCAGTCCTATGCGGAAGGCAGGGCAGACGTCGTAATAAAGCTTTTTCCCATTGCGGACAATCTCGAACGCGCACTCGTGAGCGCTGCGGACGAAAAGACGAAAGCGGGTATTCAGATGGTCGTCAAGTCCTTCGAAAAGCTCCTCGAAGAGGAGAAAATCACACCCATCGATCCCTTGGGAGAGCCGTTCGACGCGGAGAAGTGCGAGGCAATCATGGTGATCGATCCCGAAGAGGGCGAAGAAAGCGGTACCGTGAAGCAGGTCTATCTGAAAGGATATGAACAAAACGGCAAAGTTCTGCGGTTTGCGCAGGTGGTAGTGACAAAATAAATCAAACAAAATAAATTGAAACGGAACGAAAAGGAGAGAAAAACAGTATGGCAAAGGTAATCGGTATCGATTTGGGCACGACAAATTCGTGCGTGGCGGTCATGGAGGGCGGCGAGCCCGTCGTAATCGCAAACGCGGAGGGCTCCCGCACGACCCCTTCGGTCGTCGCATTTCAAAAGGACGGATCCCGCGTCGTGGGACAGGTGGCAAAGCGTCAGGCGGTCGCCAATCCCGATAAGACCGTCATTTCGATCAAGAGGAAGATGGGTTCGGACTACAAGGTTAAAATCGACGAAAAGAGCTATTCGCCGCAGGAAATTTCCGCAATGATCCTGAGCAAGCTGAAAACGGATGCGGAGGCGTATCTGGGCGGAAAGGTGACGGACGCCGTCATCACCTGCCCCGCATATTTCACCGACGCGCAGCGTCAGGCGACCAAGGACGCGGGCAAGATCGCGGGTCTGAACGTTCTGAGAATCATCAACGAGCCCACGGCGGCGGCGCTCTCTTACGGGCTCGACAAGGAGAAGGAAAATTCGAAGGTCATGATCTACGACCTCGGCGGCGGCACGTTCGACGTATCCATTCTGGAAATTTCGGACGGCGTATTCGAAGTGCTTGCGACGAACGGCAACAATATGCTCGGCGGCGACGACTTCGATAAACGTATCATGGACTACATGGTGGAGGAGTTTAAAAAGAGCCACGGCGTCGACCTTTCGAAGGATAAAATGGCGATGCAGAGATTAAAAGAGGCTGCCGAGAAGGCGAAGATCGAGCTCTCCGGCATGACCTCCACCTCCGTTTCCCTTCCCTTCATCTCCATGACGGACGCAGGTCCCGCGCACCTTGAAATCGAGATCACCCGTCAGAAGTTCGAGACGCTCATCTCCGATCTTGTCGAAAAGACCGCCGAGCCTATGCGTCTTGCCATGAAGGACGCGGGGCTCTCGTACAGCGATATCGATAAAGTCATCCTCGTGGGCGGTTCCACCCGCGTTCCCGCAGTCGTTGCCAAGGTGAAGGAAATCACGGGCAAGGAGCCCTTCAAGGGAATCAATCCGGACGAGTGCGTTGCGGTGGGCGCGGCGATTCAGGGCGGCGTTTTGACGGGCGAGGTCAAGGACGTGCTTCTGCTCGACGTCATGCCTCTCTCGCTCGGCATCGAGACGCTCGGTGGAGTGTTTACCCGTCTCATCGAGAGAAATACGACGATCCCCGTGAAGAAGAGCCAGGTGTTCTCCACGGCTGCGGACAATCAGACGAGCGTGGAAATCCACATTCTGCAGGGTGAGCGCGAGTTCTGCCGCGACAACAAGACCATGGGCAGATTTATGCTTACGGGCATCGCGCCCGCGCCGCGCGGTATTCCGCAGATCGAAGTCACCTTCGACGTTGACGCGAACGGAATCGTGCACGTCGAGGCGAAGGACCTCGGAACCGGCAAGAGCACGGATATCACGATTACCTCCTCGACCAACCTTTCGGACGAAGAGATCGACAAGGCGGTCAAAGAGGCAGAGCAATACGCCGAAGAGGACAAAAAGCGCAAGGAGAAGGTCGAGGCGAAGAACAAGCTCGACGGGCTCATTTTCTCGGTGGAGCAGACCCTCAAAGACAGCGGCGACAAGCTGTCGGAGGAGGATAAGGCAACCCTTCAGTCCGCCGTGGACGATGCGAAGAAGGAGCTCGAAGCGGACGACGTGGAGAAATATAACGCGGCGGCGGAAGAGCTGTCCAAAAAAATACAGCCCGTGATCGTAAAGCTCTATCAGCAGGCGCAGCAGCAGGGCGGCGATCAGGGAGCGGGCAATTCTGCGGGCGGAGACGAAGAGTTCCACCAGTAAGGTTCTGCGAAAAAACCCTGCGGCGGTTTGCCGCGGGTACCGGAAAAAACCGCTGAACGGCGAAAAACCGCCTTGCGGTTTTTCCGCTTATTTGAGAAAATGAAAAGAGAAAAGCCGCAAGCCGTCCTTCGGGGACCGTTTGCGGAGAGGAGGAGCGGCTGCGCGGTCGGCGAAAACGATCGCAGGGAGGCGGAGACCGCGACTGCAATATGGCTGAAAACAAAAAAAATTATTACGAGATTCTCGGCGTAAGCAAGACGGCGACGGAAGAGGAGATCAAGGCGGCGTATAAAAAGCTCGTCAAACAGTATCACCCCGACCTTCACCCCGGCGATAAGCTTGCGGCGGAAAAATTCAAGGAGATCAACGATGCGAACGAGGTGCTCTCCGATAAGCAGAAACGTGCCGCGTACGACTACGAGCAGGAGCATCCCGGCATGGGCGGCGCGGGCGGTTTCGGCGGTTTCGGCGGCGGGGGCGGCTTCGGCGATATCTTCGAGACGATTTTTCAGGGCTTCGGGGGCGGAGCGTCCGTACAGCGCGACACGTCGGGCGAGGATATCCAGATCACGATGAACCTTTCCTTCATGGATGCGGCAAAGGGCTGCGTCAAGGAGCTCAACTATCAGCGCAACGAGCCCTGCCCCGCGTGCTCGGGAACGGGCGCGAAGGGCGGCACCGCCATGAAAACCTGTTCCAAGTGCGGCGGCAGAGGACAGATCCGCTTTACGCAGGAGACGATGTTCGGCAGGACCGTGCGCGTCGGCGCCTGCCCCGATTGCGGAGGAAGAGGCAAGGTCGTTACCGATAAGTGTCCGGATTGCAGGGGAAAGGGCTACATTCGCCGCGAGACGAAAATTTCCCTGAATATCCCCGCGGGCGCCGACAACAATTCTTATATCCGCAAGCGCGGCTACGGTCAGGCAAGCGCGGAAGGGGGAGAAGCGGGAGACCTTATCGTCGTGTTCCGCGTGGAGCCGCACAGGATTTTTCAGCGCAAAAATTTCGATCTGTACGTAGATCTTCCCGTTCCCTTCGAGACCGCGGTGCTCGGCGGCACGGTGAAAGTGCCCGATCTCGACGACGCGTTCGACTATACCATTCCGGAAGGAACCCAGTCGGGAACGACGTTTACCGTGCGCGGGAAGGGACTGAGAACGCGCAGCGGGACGGGAAATCTTTATCTGAGGGTGTTTGTGGAAGTCCCCACGAAGCTCACCCGCGAACAGAGAAAGAAGATTGCGGACGCGGCGGACGCCATGGAGCTCAAACAGTACGACAAATCGAAGAAATTTTCCGATACGATGAGCGCGCTTTACGGGAAGGAACCTTATCAAAAATGAACTTACGGAAAAGGAGGGGGAACCGCCCCTCCTTTTTTATGGCCGAGGCGCGGAGAGCGTCCTATTTTCTTGACATTCTCCGACAAAGAACCTATAATAGAGGCATGAAATACACCGAACTTACCGTACACACGACGACGGAGGGGAGCGAACTCGTCGCGGACGCCATGTGGGAGCGCACGCCTCACGGCGTCGCCGTGTGCGACTCCGCCGACATTATCGCCTTGCAGCGGGATACCACCGTTTTCTGGGACTATATGGACGATTTCACGCCCGAAAAGGATGTTCTCGTCAAGTGCTATTTCGAATGTGAAGAGGCGGAAGAGAAGATATCCGCGCTCATGAGGGAGCTGCGCGTCCGCAGGGAGCTTGCCGCGGGCGCGATCGATTTCGGCACGTTGGAGGAGACCAAGCGGGAGATCGACGGGGACGACTGGATCGACGTATGGAAAAAGCACTTCCGCCCCATTCACATCGGCAGCAGAGTCGTCATCGTGCCCGAGTGGATCGACTATGAGAAGCGGGCGGGCGAGGTCGTTGTCACGCTCGATTCGAACATGGCGTTCGGCACGGGGGAACACGAGACGACCTCCATGTGCCTCGAACTTTTGCAGGAGTACTTAAAAGAGGGGGACGCGTGTATCGACGTGGGCTGCGGCAGCGGCATTTTGGGGATTGCGGCGAGCAAGCTGGGAGCGCGGACGTCCTATCTCACCGATCTCGACCCGATCGCCGTGGAAAGCGCAAGGCACAACGCTATGAAAAACGGCGTGCAGAACGTCTCCGTCTCCCTTTCCAATTTGCTGGACGACACCTCCCTGAAGGGAGATATCGTTCTCGCCAATATTACGGCGGAAGTGTTGATTATGCTCGCGCCGACCGTTTCTAAAAATCTTCGGGAGGGCGGCGCCCTCATTTTGAGCGGAATCCTTCGGGACCGCCTCGACGCCGTGAAGGAGTCGTTTGCCGCCGCAGGGCTGGTTGCGGTCGAAGAGCGCCGCAAGGGCGAGTGGTGCGCGCTGGTCATGCGCGCGCGTTGAATCAGGAGGACCCCGTGTCTGCGCCCAAACGTTTTTTTGTACCGAATATTTCGCAGGAGGTCTCGCTGACGGGCGAGGAATTTCGCCATGCGAAAAACGTGCTGCGCCTGTCGGAGGGAGACGAAGTGACCCTGCTCGACGGCGAGCGGGAATATGCGGCGATCATCGTCCGCGTCAACAGGGCGGATATGCTTTTGCATGTGACGGGCGAACGCGTTTCGGACAGAGAGCCGAAGGCGGACGTATATCTGTTGATCGGCGCGTTGAAGGGGGACAAGACGGAACTTGTCGTGCAAAAGGCGGTGGAGCTCGGCGTTTCCCGCATCGGAGTATTTTCCTCCCGTTACTGTTCGGCGTTCATCAACGAAAACAAGCTCGACCGTCTCAACCGCGTCTCCCGCGAGGCGGCGAAGCAGTGTCTTAGAACGCGCGCGCCCGAGGTGGTCTACTTTTCAACGCTCGAAGAGGCGCTCCGTTCGGCGGAGGGGCGCGAGAAGCTGTTCGCCTGCGAATTTGCGGAAAAAAGCGACAGGAGCCCCATGCTCGTGAAGAGCCCCTGCGCCCTCGTCGTGGGCAGCGAGGGGGGATTCAGCGGGGAGGAATTCGAAGCCGCCCGTGCGCTCGGTTTTTTCGGCGTGACGCTCGGCAAGCGTATTCTCAGGGCGGAGACCGCCGCCATCGCGTTTACCGCCGTCGTCATGTCCGCCCTGGGGGAACTCGGATGAAGGCGTGCGTGATCACTCTCGGCTGCAAGGTCAACGAAACGGAGAGCGCCTCTCTCATGTCGCGCCTCGAAGAACTCGGTTACGAGACGACGGACGAGCTGTGTAAGGCGGATCTGTATCTGCTCAACACCTGCGCCGTGACGGCAGAGGCGGAGCGCAAGAGCCGGCAAACTCTGTCGAAAATCATGAAGTACAACGCAGACGCGCCCGTCGCGGTGTTCGGCTGCGCCGCCCAGAACAATCCGCAGAGCTTTCAGCGCGGCAACGTGACGTTTGTCTCGGGCGCGCAGGGCAAGGATGCCGTCATCGGGCGGCTGCTCTCTTCGGCGCGCGGAGTCGATCTTTCGGCGGAGGCGGGTTTCTGCGAGCTGCCCGATCCCAAAAGGACGAAGACGCGCGCGTTTTTGCGGATTCAGGACGGTTGCAACCGTTTTTGTTCCTATTGTCTCATTCCCTATCTTCGCGGCAGGTCGCGTTCGCGTGCCGCCGGGAGCGTCTTGCAAGAGGCTAAGAGGTGCGGCGCAAAGGAGATCGTGCTCACGGGCATCGACCTTTCGTCCTATCGGGATAACGACGTCGATCTCGGCGCGCTCTTGAAAATGCTGGGCGGCGTGCCCGCGCGGATACGGCTCGGCTCGCTCGAAGCGGGCGTGATCACGCGGGAGTTTCTCTCCTCCGTGAAGGAGGCGGGAAACGTTCAGCCGCATTTCCATCTCTCTTTGCAGAGCGGTTCGGACAGGGTGCTCCGCGCCATGAACAGGCATTATACGCGGCGGGAATATCTTGAAAAATGCGCGTTGATTTACGAATTCTTTCCCGACGCCGCAATCACCACGGATATCATCGTAGGATTTCCCGCCGAAACGGAGGAGGATTTCCGTCTTTCGCTCTCTATAACGGAGGAGGCGGGATTCGCGCGGATCCACGCGTTCCCCTTTTCTCCCCGCGAGGGAACTGCGGCGGCGAAGCGGGAGGATCTTCCGCACGCGGTCAAAAAAGAGAGGACGGCACGCATGCTCGAGGCGGGCAGGATCG
Organism: uncultured Clostridia bacterium; assembly: GCA_964387225.1. Lineage (GTDB taxonomy): Bacteria > Bacillota > Clostridia > Christensenellales > Borkfalkiaceae > Gallimonas. The sequence continues at coordinate 42,917 of CAYLVU010000011.1, forward strand.
CGGAGGAAAAATATTTGAGCCGTTTTTCGGGAAGGGAGGCGACTGTGCTCTTCGAGGCGGACGGCGGTTATACCGAAAATTACATCCGCGTCTACGCGGAGGGAGCGGAGGAGGGCAAGCTTTGCCGAGTGCGCCTTCAAGAGAGGAAAAAGGACGGCTTGTCCGCCGAAATCATAGAGGAGATATAAAATATGGATAACTGTATTTTTTGCAGGATCGTCGCGGGGGAGATTCCTTCCGCCAAGGTGTACGAGGATGAAGAGATCGTCGTATTCAAGGACGCGGCGCCGAAGGCGAAGATACACCTTTTGTGCGTGCCGAAGGAGCATTTTGCAACGCTGGACGAGGCGGACGGGGAACGCGCCGCCCTTTTGGGCCGCACCTTGGGGAAAATCGGAAAACTCTATCGGGAGTTCGGGCTCGGGGACGGATACCGTCTCGTCGTCAATCAGGGCGAGAACGCGGGACAGACGGTTCGCCATCTGCACATTCACCTCCTCGGCGGCGAAACGCTCCCGTGGGAGTGAAAAAATTTGGTATAAAACGAAAAAACCTTGTCAACAATCCTTCCGGACGTTCGGGAGGATTTTTTATGCGCAGAATATTCAAACCGATTCAAACGGTCGGCGTAATCGCCGCGGCGGCGCTCTGCGTCCTGTTCGCCGCGTTCCTTTCCCTGTCCCCCGTATTCGAGGGGGGAACGGGCTACGAGCTCTATCTCGGCGCGTCGTCGTCCGCCCTTACGGTGCGTACCGAAAATCCCGCGCTCGATAAGTTTCTGCTCGGCAACGTCGCGGGGGAGAGCGTGCGCTACGAGGGCAACCGTTTGGAGGAGATCGCTAAGAAGTATCACGCGGAAGTGCTGTTTACGGAGGAGGCGGCGGGCGTCGTCAATTATTACTGCTATTCGTCCGATTTAGGCGGGTGCGTGCTGTTGGGCGGGTATGCCGTCAACCTTCATATCGCCGTATCGGCAGAGCAGACGGCGGCGGGGACTCCCCTCATTTTCGGCGGATTTTAAGGGGCGTGTATAAAATTTTTCAGACGGTCAATCATCTACATAAAATTATCGGAGGATTCTATGAAAGAAGAAAAAACCAAGACCAAAAGCAAAAAGAAGATATTTTACTATGTGGCGCTCGCCGTGTGCGTGCTGCTGCTCGTGACGGCTACCGTTCTCACCGTGTATTTCGTCACCGGTTCGGACAACCTCGTTGTTGAAAATCCCCCCGTAACCGATCTCACCGATCCCGAACAGCCTGCGGGGCCTTCCGAACCCGTCGAGCCGGAGAATTCCGACGAGCCGGACGATCCCACGGGAGGGGATCAGGCGGTCAGCTTCGTCGTTCCCGTCTCGTACGAGAGCGCGACCGCGTTCAACGACGTCGTCTGGGAGGGGTACTGCTACACCCGTCACAAGGCGGTCGATTTTGCGGCGGAAGCGAATACTCCCGTGTACGCGATGGCGGACGGCACGGTAATCGAAATCAGCCTTGATTCCCGAACGGGCAATTATATCGATATCCGGCATGCCGACGGTCTTACGACGCGTTACCGCTTCGTCGAGCCGGAGACGGGCTTGAAGGAGGGGGACGCCGTTTTAAAGGGCGAACAGATCGCCGTCGTAGCCGAAGCCTACGGCTCCGAAAAGGACATGGGAACCCATCTTCATCTCGAAGTCAAATTGAACGGCGAGTACGCCGATCCCGCCGAATATCTCGATATCGTTTCGTCGGAAAAGTAAAGCTTTCCCGAAAAAGACGGAAAAAACGGACGCAAGGCCGTTTTTTTCACAAAAATTCCTCGAATTTTTTCTGTTAACAGGTTGATTTTTGCGTTTGGATGGCGTATAATGGTTCTACGGTTTTCGAAAGAGGTAAGGTTATGGAGTGGTTGAACGAAAACAGCGGAGTGATCGTGCTCGTTACGGCGATCGTCACCATCGTATTGGTTGCGCTTTGCGTCGTCCTGATGTTCGATCTCAGGAACAAAATCGCGGTGCAGAAGCTTAAATTTTTGGGCTTCTATTCGACAGAGGTCGATTCCCGCAAACGCTATGCCCAGATTACGGTCGGGAACAAGTCGCTTAACGACGTAAGCATTATCGAGATCGGCGTAAAGAACGGAAAGACGAATTTCAATCTGACGGCGCTCTATAAGGCAAAGGCGAATCTCGGGCAAGACGTGCGCATCGTAATTCAGCAGCGCAGCAATCTCACCTTCCGCCTCGAAGTCGAGGAATTGAAAAAGGTTTTGATAGACGGCAAGAACGGCAAGAAGCTTCTCAAGACCTTGCAGGTGTACGTCGTAGACATAACGGGAACGCTCTATCACGGCAGAACTTCGGCGTTGAAGTGTCTTTTGAGGGACGTTCTTACGCAAGAGAAGGACGGCGGGTCGTTCTCGGCGGTTGCGGCGGAACCCGTGTCCGCAGAAGAGACCGCGCCTGCCCGCGAAGAAGTTGTCGTCTCCGACTCCGCAAGCGCGGAAGAAACGGCGGCAGCGGAAACGGTCGCACCCGTCTTAGAAACGGGCGCGGAAGCTGCTTCCGAAGCGGCACCCGTGCCTCCCACGGACGGCGAGACCGCCGCAGCGGAAAGCGACGCGGAAGAATAACGGAAAACGAAACGGCATAAAATAACCTGTCGGCTGTGGGACGAGACGTCCCCGTCGGGAGGTTTTTTTATGCGCAAAACACTGTCCTGTCTCGTCTGCGGCGCGGTTATGCTGGGCGCCGCCGCAGGGTTTTCCGCCTGCGGAACGGAGGCTCCCCGCAGCCGATATACCATTCGCGCGGAGTATTTTCCCGAGACGCGCACGCTGTCGGCGCAGATGACGGCGGATATCTACAACGGGAGCGAGACCGCATGGGAGACGCTCTCCTTCTTTCTCTATCCCAACGCCTACCGCGAGGGGGCGGAGTACGGCGCCGTTTCCGGAGCGGTTGCGCCCGCCGCGTATTACGACGGGGAAAGCTTCGGCTTCATCGGGATCGATTCGCTCTCCGGCGGGGAGTATTCGATCGCCGGCGAGGACGAAAATATTCTCTCCGTCCGCCTCGGCGAAATGCTCTACCCGGGGGAACGCACGGAAATCGGGATATCCTTCACCGTGCTTCTTGCAAACGTCAACCACCGTCTGGGGGTGGGCGAGCATACCGTGAACCTCTCCCATTTCTATCCCGTCCTGTGCGCCTACGACGGGGGATTTCTCGAATACGTCTGTTCTCCCTGCGGCGAGCCTTTCGTAAACGAGTGTTCGGATTTCGAGGTCTTTCTCACCCTTCCCCAAAATCTTACCGCGGCGTGCGCGGGAACGGTGGAAACGGTTACGGAAAACGGGAAAACCGCGTATCATGTAATAGCGGAAAACGTACGGGATACGGCGTTCGTCCTGGGAGCGTTTTCGGTGGAATGCGCGTCGGGAGCGTTCCCCGTAGAGTACTATTATTTTGACGATTCTTTCCCCGCAAAGACGTTGAAGGCGGCGGCGGACAGTCTCGGCTGTTTCTCCCGTCTGTTCGGCGATTACGCCTATCCGCGCTACGTCGTGGTACAGACGGATTTCCCCTACGGCGGAATGGAGTATGCGGGGCTCTCCGCAATCTCCGTCGATCTGCGGGAAGAGGAAATTCCGTTTGTCGTCGCGCACGAAACGGCGCACCAATGGTGGTACGGGTTTGTCGGAAGCAATCAGTTCGAATGTGCCTGGCAGGACGAGGGACTTGCGGAATATTCGGCGGCGCTCTTTCTCTCCGCCTATCCCGAATACGGCGGTTCATATGCGGAAACAGTCGCCGCGTCGGAGAGCGCGTACCGCACTTATTACGCCGTCCGTTCGCAGCTTGCGGGCGGCGCGGATACGTCCATGGACCGTCCGCTCGCCTCCTTCTCGGGGGAGTACGAATACCGTTCGATTGCATACGATAAGGGGGTGATCCTCTTCGACCGCCTCAGGAGCACGTACGGCAACAGAAAATTTTTCTCCGCGCTCGAAACGTATGCCCGCCGCTGTTGGGGAAAAATTGCAAAGCCGGAAGATCTGATTGCCTGCTTCCCCGCTTCGGCGGAGGGGATCTTCGCTTCCTTTCTGGAAGGGCGCTGCGTGATATGAGAAAAAAATTTGCGAAAAACAGTTGCAAATATCGTGTTCGGCGGTTATAATAAGAGTATCTATTTTCGGGAAGGAGTGCAAGATGGACGCGGTCCCAAACAACCGACGTTGCCAAAACCGAATACATTTCTGTGCGATTCATACTCAGAAAAACTTTTTTGCATAGTCATTTTCTCGTAAAAAGCCTTTCCGCCGCACAGAATATTTTCTGTGCGTTTTTTATTGCCGAAAAATGATAGTAAAACAAGGCGGAAATGCTTATGATTAAATTTTTCCGAACGAACGAAGCGGGTAAGATCGAGGGGCTCGAACAGTTTGCCGAGGGCTGCTGGGTGGACATGGTCAACCCAACCGACGACGAGGTGGAGGACGTCTGCGCCTTTACGGGGCTTGCCGAAGAGATGTTGAAAGCAGCCCTCGACGAAGAGGAGACCGCCCGCGTCGAACGGGACGAAAGCGCGCTCCTGTGTCTGCTCGATACCCCCACAATCACCGATACCGACGAAGGGGACACCTATGAAACGATTCCCATGGCGATCGTGTTCAACGAAAAATGCGTCGTAACGGTGTCTCTGCGCGGGAATCCCGTGCTCGGCGATTTCGTATCCAACCGCGTCAGCGTCAAGACGGGAACGCCCGTGTCGTTCATGCTTACCTTTATGATGGGGAACGCGAAGCGCTTCCTCTCCAATCTGCGCCAGATCGACAAAAAGTCGCTGCGCGTGCAGGCGGAACTGCACCGTTCCATGAAGAATAAGGAGCTCATACAGCTTCTGGAGCTTGAAAACTCTCTCGTCTATTTCTCCACCTCGCTCAGCTCGAACGTCAGCGCGTATGCGAAGCTGGAAAAAATGCCCGCCATCGCGAAGAACGAGGAGTACAGGGACCTGTTCGACGATGTCGTGATCGAAACCAGACAGGCGGTGGAAATGTGTAATATCTATCGGGATATTCTTTCCGGCACGATGGATGCGTACGCCTCGGTCATCTCCAACAACGTGAATATCGTCATGAAGCTCCTTACGGTCGTCACGCTCATCATCTCCATTCCCACTCTCGTGGCGAGTCTTTGGGGGATGAACGTGGGGGTTCCGTTCGAGGGAGAGCGGTGGGGGTTCTGGGTCGTGCTCGCAATCTGCGTGATCGTTTCCGCGGTCGCCTCTTTCTTTCTCATCCGTTCGACCAATTCCATCAAGATCAAGACGCCCAAGCAGATCAAACGAAAGCACCGCGGCGGAAGGAAATGAATCTATGCCTCTCTTAGAATACAAATGCCGGAAATGCGGGAAAGTCTTCGAAGAACTCGTCAAAAATTGCAGCGAAGAGGTCAGGTGCCCTGCGTGCGGAGAGCGCTCCGAGCGCTGTTGGTCGGGTACGGTCTACTCCTCCACGGGGAAACCGCCCAAAAAATGCTCGGGACATTGCAGCAACTGTTCCGGTTGCAAGTGACGGAAACGCCTTCCGCAGGGAAGGCGTTTCCGTTATAAAGGGTATAAAGGGATTCGTTTCGGAGGGCTTAAAACCGATACCGCAACGCAGGAGTTCCGTATTTTGTGGTTTTCGAAGAGCCGAAACACAGGATATATTCTTTCGCAAATTTCCTTAAAATTCCATAAAAAAAATCCGAAAAAAATTACAAAAATCGCTTGACTAAAAAAAAGATAAGTGTTAATATGTTTAAGCTGTCTTCAAGGCAGCTTGCTTTTTCTCGGAAAAAGCCCTTCTGTTGAAGGAAAACGAAGATTGACAACTGCATAGCAAGAAAAGAAAGTATAACGTAAGGCAAAAGATT
>CAYLVU010000012.1:0-48311 GCA_964387225.1 uncultured Clostridia bacterium
GTCGACCTCCAGCGTGACAGGCTGGCGCTCTAACCAACTGAGCTATTGGGCCGTAAACGTCGCTGCAAAGCGGGGTTGCACCGACGAAGTGGTGGGCCTTCACGGACTTGAACCGCGGACCGATCGGTTATGAGCCGACTGCTCTAACCAACTGAGCTAAAGGCCCATGAAAACGGATGTTAACCGCAATGCTTGATTATCATATTATAAACGGAGACAAAAGTCAAGTGTTTTTTCGGGCATTTTTGCAAAATGATCGCAACTTTTTTTTCGGCAAATTCCGCACCTTTTCTCCAAGAGGGGACAAAATACGTTATGTGTGTTCTGATATAATCGGTTCGAAACAAAATTTGGGAAGCGGAGGTCGCTTTATGGAATTACAGGGGAGCCGAAAAGGGGATAATCTCTACCTCTTTCTTTCGGGCGAACTCGACGAACACTCCGTCTCGGCCGTGCGGGAGCGGGCGGACAGGCTTATCGACGAAAACGCGGGGCTCTCGCGCGCCGTGTTCAATCTTGCGGGCGTGAAATTCATGGATTCGACGGGGATAGGCTTTTTGATCGGGCGGTATAAAAAGCTCAAAAAATACGGCATGGGTATGTATCTGGAAAACCCCGATCCTTGCGCGGACAAAATTTTAGAATTGAGCGGGGTGTACACCCTCATGCCCAAGATTTAGGTGAACTATGAACGAAATGGAACTCAGATTTTTATCCCGTTCGGAAAACGAACCTTTCGCGCGCAACGCCGTTGCGGCGTTTGCGCTGCCTCTCAACCCTTCTATTTCCGAGCTTTCGGACGTGAAGACAGCCGTCTCCGAGGCAGTGACGAACTGTATCGTGCACGCCTATGCGGGGGAAGAGGGCTGGATCACCGTAAAATGCAGAACGGAAGCCAATCGCCTACATATCGAAATTTCCGACAGCGGCAGGGGAATCGAGGACGTGGAGCGGGCGCAGCAGCCCTTCTTTACGACGCTGGCGGACGAGGAGCGTTCGGGCATGGGGTTTACGATAATGCAGACGTTTATGAGCGATTTTTCCGTGTGCTCGCATCGGGGAGAGGGAACGTGCGTTCGCATGAGCAAGGACTTCGGCGCAAGGGCGGAAGCGATTGATGCTCAATGAAAACGAGACCCTCGATCTGATTCGGCGGGCAAAACAGGGGGACGGCGCCGCGAAGGAGGAGCTGCTCACGCACAACACCTCCCTTTTAAAGAGCATTTTAAAGCGATATCTCGGTAAGGGCGTGGAGTACGACGATCTCTTTCAGCTTGCCTCGATGGGGCTTTTGAAGGCGATTGCGGGCTTCGACGAAGGTTTCGGCGTGCGTTTTTCCACATATGCCGTTCCCATGATTGCGGGGGAAATCAAGCGTTTTTTGCGCGACGACGGCAGCGTAAAGGTTTCGCGTGCGCTCAAAAAGTCGGCGCGCGAGATGAACCGTTTTATCGAGCAGTATGCGCAGGAACACGGCTCGCAGCCTACCGTAAAGGAGCTTGCCGAGGCGTTTTCCATGGACGAAGGCGAAGTGGTATTCACCCTCGGCTCCTCGAAAATGCCCGTGTCCATTTACGAACAGAGCGATTATAAGGACGAAAAGACCTCTTCGATTGCAGATAAGCTCCCCTCGAAGGACAATCAGGAGGAGATGATCGAAAAAATGGTGCTCAAAGCGGCGATCGATAAACTTCCCGAGCGCGAAAAGAAAATCGTGTTTCTGCGCTATTTTCGCGATATGACCCAAAGCGAAGTTGCCAAGGCGATCGGTGTATCACAGGTCCAGATTTCCCGTATCGAGAGCAGAATCATAAAGGACTTTAAGCGGGAATTGGAGGGATAGCCGTACGGCGGCGGAAGAAAAAACGGAAAGGCGGGCTCATGGTCGTTCCATGAGCTTTTTCCGCACATTTAAAGGAGACGCGCGCCGTCCGCGTTGATTTTTCCGCAATCAAAAAGGGCGGGAAAAAGCGGGAAAGGCGAAATAACTTTCTATTTTATTATATAGATACAAATATTTGACTTATAGGGTCAAATTGTGTATAATATACCGTAACAGACGGATTTTATTCGGAGAAAATACATGACGACACGAAAACTCCCCGCAGGCGTGCAGGATATTCTGCCCCGGGAATGTAAGGCGCTCAATGAAATTCGGGATAAGCTTGCACGCAAATTTGCAGCGTGCGGGTTTGAGCCCGTTTTAAGCGCCGCGCTTGAATATTACGATACATACACGAAGATCACGAACGCCGTGCCGCAGGAAAAACTTTTTAAGATGACCGATACGGACGGAAAGCTCCTTGTGCTCCGCCCCGATCTCACCCTCTCCATTGCGCGGATTGCCGCCGTAAAGCTGAACGGTCAAGCCGCGCGGCTGTGTTACTTTGCCAACAAATGGGACATGGAGAGCGCGGGCGCGAACAGAAACCGCGAGATTTATCAGGCGGGCGTGGAGTGCCTTGGCGAAGAGGGTGCATTTTCGGATGCGCAGGCGATTGCGTTTGCCGTGGAGTGTCTGAAAGAGACGGGGCTTAAAAATTTTATCGTAGACGTGGGGCACGTCGGCTATCTGAAGGGGGTTTTGGAAGAGCTGGGGCTCTCTCCCGAAACGGAGGAAAAGCTGTGCGCCTACATAAACGCCAAGGACGGTATGAATGCGGAGCGGCTTCTCAAAAACGCGGGCGTAAAGGGAGACGCGCTCAATACCGTGTTGGCGCTTCCCGCGCTCTTCGGCGGAGCGGAAGTTCTTGACGTTGCCGAAGCGCTTACGCAAAACGGCGGGGCGCGCGAGGCGGTCGCTCATTTGAAAAAAATCTATGCCCTGCTTACGGACATGGGGTATTCCGAATACATTTGTTTTGATCTCGGTACGGTAAAACGGTTTTCCTACTATTCGGGCGTGGTGTTCTCCGCGCTCGTGAAGGAACTGGGCGCGGCGGTGGCGAGCGGAGGAAGATACGACTGTCTTGCCGATGATTTCGGGGCGCACGTTCCCGCCGTGGGCTTTGCCGTCGGGCTGAAACGAATTTTGGTGGCGCTCGAAAGGCAGGGCGGACTTCCCGCAGAGGACGTTCCCGATTTTGCGCTTGTCTGCGCGCAGGGTGCGGAGGGCGATGGGTATCGGGAATATTTGCGTCTCGTCGGCACGGGCAAGACGGGCAGACTCTCTCCGCTGTACGGGGAAGAGGGGATAACCCGCGAGCGTCCGAACGCAAAAGAACTCTATTTCGTCACGAAGGAGGGCGTAAAAAAGTTATGATCTATTTTGCTCTCTCCAAGGGAAGACTGGCGCGCGAGAGCGCCGCGTTGTTGAAGAAGTGCGGAGTGGACGCCTCCGTTCTCGAAGAGGATACGCGCAAGCTCGTGCTCGAAAGCGGCGACGGGAAATACGGCTTTTTCCTTGTGAAACCTGCCGACGTTCCCACGTACGTCGAGGCGGGAGTTGCGGATCTCGGCATCGTCGGAAAAGACACGCTCATGGAGGAGGACAGGGAACTCTACGAGATGCTCGATTTGAAGCTCGGCGAATGCAGCCTCTGCCTCGCGGGATATCCCGATCGGAAGGACGCGCTCACCAATCCGCACCTCAGGGTCGCCACGAAATACGTCAATACCGCAAAGAAAATTTTTTCGGAGCGGGGAGAGGAGATTGAAATTATTCCTCTTCACGGGAGCATCGAACTCGCCCCCGTTACCCGTCTTGCGGACGTCGTCTTCGACGTGGTGCAGACGGGATCCACGCTGAAAGCGAACGGGCTCGTCGTGCTCGAAGAGGTGTTTTCGGGCATTACGGCGCGGCTCGTGGCGAATAAGGTGAGTTTAAAGACGAAATCGGGGGAAATCCTGCCCCTTGTTCGCGCGCTTAGGGAGGCGCTTGCATGAAGATTTTTACGGAAGAAAGCTGCGGCGGACTGTTAAGCCGTACCTTTGAGGAACGGAGCGGGGAGCTCGCGCGGGTCAGAGAGATTATCTCCGAAGTGCGGACGCGCGGGGATGCCGCGCTGTTCGGCTACGAGAAACTGTTCGACGGAACGGAGTTGGACGGTCAAACGGTTCGGGTGAGCGGAAAGGAATTTCAAGACGCGTACGCTGAAATTTCTCCCCGACTGTTATCCGCCTTGAAAAGGGCGATCGAAAACGTCTACGAATATCACAGCCGTTCGGGCAGGAGAGATCATCTCGTGACCGAGCGGGGGAGGACGACGGGGTACGTCGTGCGTCCCGTCGGTTCGGCGGGGATCTACGTTCCCGGCGGTACGGCGCCGCTTTCTTCGTCCGTCCTGATGGGCGTTCTGCCCGCGAAGGCGGCGGGGGTGAAGCGCATCGTCGTCGCGACGCCCGCCAGACAGGGAAAAATTCATCCGCTCACGTTGATCGCCGCGCATGAATGCGGAGCGGACGAGGTGTATAAGATCGGCGGGGCGCAAGCGATCGCCGCGCTCGCCTACGGGACGGAGAGCGTCAAAAAGACGGACGTCATCGCGGGACCGGGAAATATCTATGTGACGCTTGCCAAAAAGGAGGTCTTCGGACAGGTCGGCATCGATATGCTGGCGGGTCCGAGCGAGATTCTCATTCTCGCCGACGGAAGCGCGGATGCGGATTGCGTGGCGGCGGACATTCTGTCGCAGGCGGAACACGACGTGCTTGCCCGCGCGATCGTCGTCACGGACGATGAAGCGCTTGCAAACGAGATTTCCGTGCGGACGGAGGCGCGGCTGAAAGAGCTTCCCCGCAGGGAAATCGCGGAAAAATCGCTGTCCATGAGCGGCGGGATTATCGTCGTGAGAGATATGGAGCGTGCGTGCGCGATTGCGAACGAGATCGCGCCCGAGCATCTCGAGCTGTACGTGCGCGATCCCGAATCCCTTCTTCCCTCGATCGAGACGGCGGGAGCGGTGTTTTTGGGCGGTTACACGCCGGAACCCGTGGGGGATTATTTTGCGGGACCGGACCATATTTTGCCCACGGGCGGCAGCGCTAAATTCTTTTCCGTGTTGAACGAGGACGTTTTTACGCGCAAGATGAGCGTGCTGAAATACACGAAAGAAGCATTATACGAGGACGGCGAAGACATTGTGCAGCTCGCCCAAAGCGAAGGGCTTGCGGCGCACGCCCGCGCCGTGCTCGCAAGAACGGAGGAGAAATCATGAGAACGGCGAAAATCAAACGTACGACGAGAGAGACGGATATCTCTCTTTCTCTGGAGCTGGACGGCGCGGGACGCGCCGAAATCGAAACGGGAGTCGGCTTTTTCAACCATATGCTCGAGCTCTTGACGGTGCACGGCGGATTCGATCTGTCGCTCTCCTGTCGGGGCGATCTGGAGGTGGACGCGCATCACACGGTGGAGGACTGCGGAATCGCGCTCGGCGGCGCCCTGAAAACCGCTCTCGGGGACAAAAAGGGTATCGCCCGTTTTGCGGACAGGACCGTTCCCATGGACGAATGTTGCGCGTTGGTCGCGCTTGATTTGAGCGGAAGGGCGTACCTCTCGTTCGAGACGAAGCTCGACGGCAAGGCGGGCAACTTCGACATGGAGCTTGTCGAAGAGTTTCTTCGCGCCTTTTCCTCCAATGCGGGCTGCAACCTCTATGTAAAGCTTCTGCGGGAGGGAAACCGTCATCATGAAGCGGAGGCGGTTTTCAAGGCGCTCGCGCTGTGTTTAAAAGACGCGGTCTCCGTGATTTCCGACCGCGTACCCTCTACGAAGGGAAGCCTCTGATGATCGGCATTGTCGATTACGGCATGGGCAATCTGCGCTCGGTCGAAAAGGCGCTCGAATATCTCGGCGAGCGGGTCGCGGTTACCTCCGACCCAAGGACGCTCGACGGCTGCGGGCGGCTGATCCTCCCGGGCGTCGGGAGTTTTTGCGCGGGGATGGAAAATCTCGGCAAGCGGGGACTCATCGGGTATCTGAAAGAACGGGCGGCGGATACGCCGCTGCTCGGGATCTGCCTCGGAATGCAGTTTCTGCTCGAAGAGAGCGAGGAAGAGGTTTTATGCGGCGGGCTATGTCTCGTGCGCGGGCGGGTCGTGCCGTTCAGGCGCGGAAAAGTGCCGCACATGGGCTGGAACGCGGTCATGGGTATGAGATCGGCGCTCTTTAAGGATATTCCGGAAGGCGCGCAGTTCTATTTTGTTCACAGTTTTTATGCCGATACGACGGACGAATATACGCTCGGGAAAACCGAATATTACGATACGTTCGCTTCCGCGGTGGGAACGGGCTGCGTTTACGGGGTACAGTTTCATCCCGAAAAGAGCGGCGAAGCCGGATTGCTGCTCCTGAAAAATTTTGCGAGGATTTAACATGGTACTCTTTCCTGCGATCGATATTCTGGACGGGCGCGCCGTGCGCCTTCTATACGGCAAGCGGGACGCCGTAACGGACTACGGCGATCCCGTGGACTGCGCCAAACGCTGGCTCGATTGCGGCGCGCGCTTTTTGCACGTTGTCGATCTTTCGGGCGCGTTCGGAATGAACTGCGGGTTCGCAAGGCTTCTCGAAAAGATCGCCTCACTCGGGGTTCCCGTGCAGACGGGCGGGGGGATGCGCGGCATGGAGCAAATCAGGGAGAGGTTCGCTTGCGGCGCAAGCCGCGTCGTTTTGGGGACGGTGTGCGTCACCGAGCCCGCGGTTTTGGAGCAGGCGGCGGAGGAGTACGGCGGCAGAATCGTTGCCGGCATCGACGTCCGGAACGGAAAGCTTGCGGTGAATGGCTGGACGGAGACGAGCGAAAAGGACGGTTTCGCCTTCGGCGGAGAGGCGCGCGCCCTCGGGCTCGAATACGCGGTGTTTACCGACGTCGGTCGGGACGGCGCGCTCTCGGGCGTCAATCTCGAAGAGACGGTGCGTATGTCCGAAACGGGGCTTAAAATCGTCGCCTCGGGCGGAATTAAGGACATGAACGATCTCGAAGCGCTGCGCAGCCGCCGCGTATACGGCGCAATCCTCGGGCGTTCGATCTATACGGGTGCGATCGATTTAAGACGCGCGCTTGCGGAGTTTTCCGATGATCAGTAAACGGTTGATTCCCTGTCTCGATATCAAAGACGGGCGCGTCGTAAAGGGCGTCAATTTCGCGGGGCTGATAGACGCGGGCGATCCCGTGGAAACGGCGAAGCTGTATAACGGTATCGGCGCAGACGAGATCGTGTTTCTCGATATTACGGCGAGCTACCGCGGCAGCGAGACGGCGCGGGAAGTGATCGCGCGGGCGAGCGAACAGGTCTTTATCCCTCTTACCGTAGGGGGAGGTATCCGTACGGTCGAAGATTTCAGGCTCATGCTCTCCTGCGGCGCGGACAAGATCGCCGTCAATTCCGCGGCGGTTCGCAACCCGTCGCTCATCACGGAGGCCGCCATGAAATTCGGACGGCAGTGCGTCGTGCTGGCGGTGGACGCAAAGAGGAACGCTGCGGGAAGATACGACGTATATCTCGACGGCGGCAGGGTCAATACGGGGCTTGACGTTGTGGATTGGATCTGCCGCGCGCAGTCGCTGGGTGCGGGGGAAGTGCTCCTCACCAGTATGGATCGCGACGGAACGAAGGCGGGGTTCGAGCTCGAACTCACGCGCACCGTTTCGGAAGCCGTCAATATTCCTGTGATCGCCTCGGGCGGGGCGGGCAGTATGCAGGATTTTTACGACGTGTTTACGGCGGGCGCCGCCGACGCTGCGCTTGCGGCGTCTCTCTTCCATTTCGGGCTCATCGGAATGAAGGAACTCAAAGAGTATTTGCGCGGGCGGGGGTTGCCCGTTCGGGAGGTTTTATGATAACGGAAAACGTGAAATTCGACGAGCGCGGTCTTATCTGCGCGATTGCACGGGACGCCCTTACGGGGGAAACTCTCATGCAGGCATATATGAACGAAGAGGCGTTAAAAAAGACGGAAGAGACGGGCTATGCGCACTATTACAGCCGTTCGCGAAAGTGTCTCTGGAAGAAGGGAGAGACGAGCGGACACACGCAAAAGGTTGTTTCCGCCCTGTTCGACTGTGACAGGGACTGTCTTTTGATGGACGTTCTTCAAACAGGCGCGGCGTGTCATACGGGAGCACATTCCTGCTTTTTTCAGAAGGAGAAGGAGGGGGAGGAGGCGAGCGTCCTCTTCCTTTCCGAGCTGGCGGAAATCGTTCGGGACAGAAAGGTAAATCCCGTGGAGGGGTCGTATACCTCCTACCTGTTCGAAAAGGGAATCGACAAGATCGCGAAAAAGACGGGCGAAGAGGCGGTGGAAACGGTGATCGCCGCCAAAAACGACGACAAAGACGAGCTTACGGGCGAATGTGCCGATCTTCTCTTTCATCTGCTTGTGTTGCTGGAAGAAAAGGGGGTTTCTCTTTCCGACGTGTGCACCGAGCTCAAACGCAGACACAGGGCGCAGCGACCCTGAAAAGCGGAGCGTTTGCGACGGTTCTGCGGGCGGAATTAAGTTTGCAAAAAGCGCGAATTTCATTTGACAATACAATAGGAAAGTGGTATGATATCACTCATGGGGAGAAAAATTGCGCGGGGAAACTTGCGTGATTTTTGCATATTTCGGAGGTGATTGTTTGCTAAAAACGCTTGCCAAATGTATCAGGGAATATAAGACGGCTTCCATTCTTTCGCCGATTTTCGTTTCGATCGAGGTAATTCTCGAATGTCTGATTCCCTTTGTGATCAATATGCTGCTCGACGCCCTCCAAAACGGCGCGGGGCTGTGGGTGAGCGGCGGGGGATTGCAGGAGCTCGGCGTCGTACAGTACGGAATCGTGCTCGTTGCGATGGCAGTGCTCTCGCTTGCCACGGGTTCGCTTGCGGGCGCGTTCTGCGCGAGAGCTTCCGCGGGCTTTGCCAAAAACGTCCGCAAGGACCTGTACTATAAGGTGCAGGAATTTTCCTTTGAGAACATCGACAAATTCTCGACGCCCTCCCTCGTCACGCGTATGACGACGGATGTTACGAACGTGCAGATGTCCTATATGATGATCGTCCGTATTGCCATTCGCGGACCGCTCATGATCGTATTTTCCTTTGTCATGGCGTTCGTCATGGGAGGAAATCTCGCCTGGATCTTTATGGCGGTCGTGCCCGTTCTCGCCTTCGCGATCTTTTTCATTATGTGGAAGGTTTTCCCCATTTTCAAGCGCCTGTTCCGCCGCTACGACGACCTGAACGAATCCGTTCAGGAAAACGTGGGCGCGATCCGCGTCGTCAAATCCTATGTGCGCGAGGAGTACGAAAAGCAGAAATTCGACAAGACGGCGGAGACGCTCGGAAAGGACTTCACGCGGGCGGAGCGCATCATTGCCTGGAATGAGCCCGTCATGCAGTTCGCGTTCTATACCGTACTGTCCTCCGTTCTCTTTATCGGGTCCTATCTGATTCTAAGGGAAGTGGGGCTCGAGAGTTCTTCGGGGCTCACCTTGGGCTCCGTGTCCCAGCTCGTCGTTTACGGGATGCAGATCCTCTCCTCGCTGATGATGTTTTCCATGGTATTCGCCATGATCGCCATGTCGCGCGAGTCGGCGAGCCGTATCTGCGAGATTCTCAACGAGGAGAGTACCCTTAAAAATCCGGAAAATCCCGTGTACGAAGTCAAGGACGGCTCCGTCGATTTCGACGAAGTTTCCTTTAAATATTCCGCAACTGCCGAACGCAACGTGCTCGAAGGGGTGGATTTACATATCCGTTCGGGCGAGACGATCGGAATTATAGGGGGAACGGGCTCCTCCAAGACTTCGCTCGTCAATCTCATTTCCCGTCTCTACGACGTCACGGAAGGGGCGGTGAAGGTGGGCGGCGTGGACGTAAGAGAGTACGATCTCGAAACGCTGCGCAATCAGGTCGCGGTGGTGCTGCAAAAGAACGTGCTGTTCTCGGGCTCCATCAAGGAAAATCTCCGCTGGGGCAACAAGGACGCCACGGACGAGGAGCTTGAGGAAGCGTGCAGGCTCGCGCAGGCGGACGAATTTATCAGGAGCTTTCCCGACGGTTACGACACTCATATCGAGCAGGGCGGTACGAACGTTTCGGGCGGACAAAAACAGCGGCTCTGTATCGCGCGCGCGCTGTTGAAAAAACCGAAGGTACTCATTCTGGACGATTCGACCTCCGCCGTGGATACCCGTACGGACGCGCTGATCAGAAAGGCGTTCCGCGAATTTATTCCGGATACCACGAAGTTTATCATCGCCCAACGCATTTCTTCCGTGCAGGACGCCGACCGCATCCTCGTCATGGAGGGAGGCAAGATCGTTGCAGTCGGCACGCACGAAGAACTGTTGCGCTCCAACCAAATCTATGCGGAGATCTATTATTCGCAGACCAAGTCCGCACGGGAGGATCAGAAAACACAGACGACGGGAGGGGAACAGGAATGAAAATGAAACGGCCTATCCGCAAAGGCACTTTGAAGCGGGTGCTCAAATCTCTCTTCCGCTACTATCCCGCCATGCTGACGATTACGCTGATCTGTCTCGTCATCAACGCGGTCGTGAGTTCGCTTCCCGCGCTCTTCATGAACGAGGTCTTCTCGGTGATCGAGGACGCCGCCGAGCAGGGGGTAAACTGGTGGGGAACGCTTGCGGGGCAAACCGTAACGGTGGGCACGCAGGTCGTGACAGCCATGTGCACGCTCATCGGGCTTTATGTTGTATCTTTGGTTTTGGGTGCCGTTCATGCGCAGCTTCTCGCGATTATTACGCAGGGATATCTCATGAAGATGCGCGAGCAGATGTTTAACGGTATGCAGGATCTGCCCATCCGCTATTTCGACACGCATAATCACGGCGATATCATGAGCTATTATACAAACGATATCGACGCGCTCCGCCAGATGGTTTCCCAGAGCCTTCCGCAGATTTTGCGCGCAGGCGTCATGGTGCTTACCCTCTTTGTCATGATGATCTTTTACAGCTTCTATCTCACGCTTATCGTCGTGGCGGGGGCGATTTTCTTCCTTCTCATTACAAAGTTCGTCGGCGGCGGTGCAAGCAAGTACTTTATCGGACAGCAACGTTCGATGGGGATTACCGAAGGTTATGTCGAAGAAATGATGAACGGACAGAAGGTCGTAAAAGTGTTCTGCCACGAGGAGGAGGCTAAGGCGGGTTTCGACAGGGTCAACGACGAGCTCTTCCGTCAGTCCGACCGGGCGAACCGCTATGCCAACATGCTCATGCCTCTTCTCATGAATATCGGACATCTCCTGTACGTCGTCGTTGCCGTCGTCGGCGCGGTGTTCGCCATACAGGGCGTATCCAATTTCAGTTTGCAGCAGGCGTTCACGGGAACGTGGGGAACGGTGTTTGAACTTGCCCTCGTCGCAACGTTCCTTCAAATGACCCGTCAGTTTACCAATAACGTGGGGCAGGTTTCCCAACAGATCAATTCCGTCGTCATGGGTCTTGCGGGCGCGAGCCGCATTATCAACCTCATCGACGAGGAAAAGGAGACGGACGACGGGTACGTTACTCTCGTCAATGCAAAGGAAGTGAACGGCGAAATCGTCGAATGTGAGGAGCGCACGGGACTGTGGGCGTGGCGTCATCCCCATCAGGCGGACGGCACGGTATCCTACACAAAGCTTGAAGGGGACGTGAGACTGTTCGACGTGGATTTCGGCTACACCGAAGACAAGATCGTTCTTCACGATATCAGCCTGTATGCGCGTCCCGGGCAGAAGGTCGCCTTTGTGGGCGCAACGGGCGCGGGCAAGACGACGATCACCAATCTGCTCACCCGCTTTTACGACATCGCGGACGGAAAGATCCGTTATGACGGCATCAATATCAATAAGATCAAGAAGTCGGCGCTGCGCCGTTCGCTGGGCATGGTGTTGCAGGATACCAATTTGTTTACGGACACGGTCATGGAAAATATCCGATACGGAAGACTTGACGCGACGGACGAGGAATGTGTGGCGGCGGCGAAACTTGCGGGCGCGGACGACTTTATTTCGCGGCTTCCCGAAGGATACCGCACGGTGATTTCCCATAACGGCGCCAACCTCTCGCAGGGGCAGCGGCAGCTGCTCTCGATTGCTCGCGCCGCGATCGCCGATCCTCCCGTTATGATTCTGGACGAGGCGACCTCTTCGATCGATACCCGTACCGAGGAAATCGTGCAGCGCGGCATGGATGCGCTCATGCACGGCAGAACGGTCTTTGTAATCGCGCACCGTCTCTCGACGGTAAAGAATTCGGACGCGATCATGGTGCTCGAACACGGCAGAATCATCGAACGAGGCAGCCACGAACAGCTCATCGAACAAAGGGGCAAGTATTATCAGCTCTATACGGGCGCTTTCGAGCTCGAATAAAAGATTCGCGCACGGTACCTTTTTTGGCACCGTGCGCTTGAAGCATGCATACGGCAGGAAAAACCTTCCGTGATCTGAAAAAGCGAAGAATTTTGAAATTCTTCGCTTTTTGTAATCCCTGTGAAAGCCGTCCGGAAAGCCGAAGGCGTCCACCGCCGTAATTCTTATTTTACAAGAACGCCGTCGCGTTCCATGCGGATTTCGCTCTCGTAAAATGCGGTCAACCCGCGGACGAGTTCGGTAAAATCATCTTTTGCGATCGTCTCTACGGCGGAGTGCATCGCAAGCTGCGCAAGACCCAAATCTACGGACGGTACGCCCGCCTGTCCCAAACTGATCGCGCCGAGCGTACTTCCGCTGCGCATATCCGAGCGGTTGAAAAAGGTCTGGTATTTCACGCCCGCGCGTCCGAACACCGTCTTGATCGCCGCGGAAGTGAGCGCGTCCGTCGTATAAGCTCCGCCCGCGTGCACCTTGATCGCAACGCCGCCTCCCATGACCGCCCGATTGGTGGGATCGCATTTTTCGGGGTGGTTGGGGTGGAGAGAATGGGCGTTGTCCAGCGATATCGAGATAGAGCGCGCGAGCGAGCAAAGATGTTCGGTCTCCGTCCTGTTGCATGCCGCGGAAATTCTGAACAGCACGTTTTTCAAGAAATCGCTTCCCGCGCCGGCATAGGTGCGGCTTCCGATCTCTTCGCTTTCGAGGCAGGCCGCCACGCAGGTTCCCTTCGCGCCGCTCTTTTGAAGCGCTTCCAAAGACGAATATACGCCCGTGAGATTGTCCAGCCTCGGCGAGGAGAGGAATTCGTTATCGGCGCCGTAAAAGAAGGGCTTTTCCGCACAGGAGAGAAAGAGATCGTAGGATACCGCGTCGGGCGAAAAGGTTTGCGCGCCGAGGGCGTACAGGGGCAAATCGGTCTGTAAATCGGGAGAAAACTTCTCGTTGACTTCGCGGTTCTGATGTACGGCAAGGGAGGGGATGGAGAGCGTACTCTCTCCCGTATACAGGCGGGAGCGCAGCACGCCGTTTTCTTCTTTTACGACTCTGCCCGCAATCTTCAAGGGTCGGTCGAAAAACGTATACCAGATTCCGCTGCCGTATGGTTCGGTGTTCAGGCGGGTGAATTCGCCGCAAATCGCGGGGGTCTCCTTCAGTTTGAAGCAGGGGCTGTCGGTGTGGCTTGCGATAATCTTAAAATCTCCGCCGCCGAACCGGAACGCAATCAGACTGCCTCCCCGCACGGTATAATAACCGCCTCCCTCCTTCAAATCCCAGGGCTCGCCCTCTGCAAGAGGGACAAATCCCTGCTCCGCGAGGCGTTCCGCGGCGTTCTGCACCGCATGGTAGGGGGAAAGCGACTTTTCCAAAAATGCAACAAATCCGTTCATAATGCCGTCCGTCGTATCTTTCATGATAGCCTATATTATACACGTCCCGCGCGGAAAAAGCAAGAAATTTACGAGATTGACAGGCGTTGTTCTTTGTGGTATAATAACCGTTGAGTTTCAAAAGGAAGGAGACAGAGGAATGTGGTTTGACGAAAGCGTATTTTATCAGATTTATCCGCTCGGTTTTTGCGGGGCGGAACGGGAGAACGACTTTGGGGAGACGCGTCACCGTCTTCACAAAATCGCGGCGGAAATTCCCCGTCTCAAAGAGCTCGGAATCACGGCGGTTTTGTTCAATCCGCTGTTCGAGAGCGAGCGTCACGGTTACGATACCGTAGACTTTTATCGGATTGACAGGCGTCTTGGAACGAATTCGGAGTTTAAGGCGCTCGTGGACGAGTTTCATGCGGCGGGGATACGCGTCGTTCTCGACGGCGTGTTTAATCATACGGGAAGGGCGTTTCCGCCCTTTCGGGAAGTGCTCGAAAAGCGGGAGGGCACGGATTACCGCTTTTGGTTCAATCTCAATTTTTGGGGAAATTCCCGCTACAACGACGGGCTGGATTATGAGAACTGGGAGGGGCATCCCGAGCTCGTAAAGCTTCGTCTCGAAAATTGCGACGTGCAAAACTATCTGATGGACGCGGTTCGTTTTTGGATCAGGGAATTCGGAATCGACGGTTTGCGCCTTGACGTATGCTATCTGCTTCCGCCGTGGTTTATGGAGCTTCTGCGCCGTACCGTCAGCGCCGAAAAAGAGGATTTTTTCCTCGTGGGAGAGGTCATTCACTGCGGAAATTTTCGGCAGAACGTCGTTCCGGAGCGGCTCAATTCCATCACGAATTACGAGTGTTTTAAGGGCATGGTGTCCGCGTGTAATTCCGACAACCTGTTCGAGATCGAATCTTCGCTCACCCGCCTGTTTTCTTCGCAGCCCTGGGCGCTGTATACGGGCAAACGCATGCTCAATTTCGTGGACAATCACGACGTCGTGCGCGCCTTTACCGCTTTGAAGGATAAGCGAAAAATTTTCGCGCTTTACACCCTGCTCTTCACCATTCCGGGGATCCCCTGTATTTATTACGGCTCGGAGTTCGGGGCGGAAGGGGATAAGTCGGATTTCGATTATAAACTGCGTCCCTGCATCGACGACGTAGACAAGACCGCCCATCCCGAGCTTGTAGCCTTTCTCAAAAAACTTGCCGAAATAAAAAGGAACAGCCGCGCGCTCTGCTACGGCGGTTACTGCAAGGCGACGATCCGCAACCGCGACTTTGCCTTCGTGCGGGAGGAAAGCGGGGAAAAGATCGTCGTCGCCGTGAACATCGGCGAAGGGGATTGTACGATCCGCGTCGAGGAGGCGGAGGGTACCGATCTCCTCACGGGGCAGGTGAGAAACCTCAACGACATTTATCTTCCGCCGTTCGGCGTAAGTATTTATCGGAAAAATTAAAGACGAAGCATCGACGACGCCTCTTCGCTTGAAAGGAAAGCGGAGAGGCGTTAAAAGAAACAGCCCGCCGTTTACGGCGGGCTGTATTTCCGTTTTTTATCGGGCGGTGTGGTCGCCGATCTTTTTGACGAAGGAGCGGCGGCGCTTGTGCTGGACTGACTTGAAGGACTTCCATTGATTGATGATCGCATAGTTGGTCTCCAAAGTCGGATTGGTTTCCGCCCATTGGATGCGCTTGTCGATGAGCGCCTTGGCGATTTTGGCGAACAGAACGGAGCTCACGGCTTTCATGCGGTATTCGTCGAGTACGCCCACAAGCGCAAGGTCTACGCCCTTTGCGTGTTTAATCGCCCAGAGCAGTCTGACGAGCGTCCACGGGTAGAGGTGTCCCTTCGAATCGCGCAGGGGTTCCGCAATGGAGGGAAGGCACAAGCCGAAGCATACTACGCGGTCGTTCTTATCGAGAATGACCTCCACGTGTTCGATATCGATGATGAGGTTAAACGTTTTCAGCAGACTTTTCTTCAACCGCTCGGTGTAGGGGACGGAGCCGTACAGCTTATCGTAGGTCGCGTTGAGAATGTCGAAGAACTGGTCGGCGTAACGCTTTAAAAAGTCGCGGGTATTTTTTGCGGGACCGATATGAAGCTCGTATTTTTCAAGCGCCATCTGGCTGAATTTATACACGCGCTCGTAAGTTTCCGGATCGGGCGCATATAAAATGCGCTCCGTCCAATCCACTTCTTTTTCGAAGCCGTAATTTTCGATGAGCTTCTGATAATAGGGGAAGGAATACTGCGTCTCGAAGGTGGAGAGGCGGTCGAACCCCTCAATGAGCAAGCCCTCGCGCTCCTGATCGGAAAATCCGAGGGGACCTACGAATTCCTCCATGCCCTTTTCCCTGCCCCAGTTTTCGACGGCGTCAAAGAGAGCGTTTGCCGCCTCCTGATCGTTTTCGCAGTCGAAGCGGGTGAAACGCACGCGCTTCTGTCCCCACTTTTCGTTTGCGACTCTTTGCAGGATGCCGGAGATTCGTCCCACCGTTTTTCCGTCTCTCAGGGCGAGAAAATAGACCGCTTCCGACTGCTCGTAGTATTCGTAATCGGGGGAAAAGATCCGCTTTTCGTCGCCGTAAATCGCGGGAACGTAATAGGGATTGCCTCTGTAAAGCCTGAGCGGAAAGTTGAGGAACTCCCTGCGATCTTTTCTTGTTTTTACTTCCTTGACCGTTATCATAAGTTTTTCTCCAATGCAATATATCCTTATTATATAGCGGATGCCGCCGTTTGTTAAGACCGATAAAACCGTTCGCGGCTTGGCAGCCGAGCGGCTTTACCGACAGAGCCGATCAGTCCTGAGCGGAAAAATCGGGTTTTTCGCCGATCTTTTTGACGAAGGAACGGCGGTGCTTGTGTTCGACGGACTCGAAGGATTTCCACTGGTTGAGAATGTTGTGGTTCGTCACCAAAGTCAGGTTGGTTTCGGCGGGAATGTCGTCGTCCGCCAGCATTTTGGCGAGCCTTGCGAAGATCGCCGAACTGACGCCCTTCATGCGGTACTCCGGACGCACGCCCACGAGCGCGAGGTCGATACAGTCGGGGTGGTGCAGCGCGTGCAGAAGTTTGATCAGGGTGCAGGGGTACAGGTGCCCGCCCGATTTTTGCAGAGGTTTTCCGATGGCGGGAAAGCAGAGCCCGAAGCAAACCGCTCTGTCGTTTTCGTCTACGATCACGGCGACATAGCGGATATTGATGATGAGCTTGAAGTTGGAGATCATCACCTTTTTCATGCGGTCGGTGAAGGGGACGGAGCCGTAAATATGGTCGTAGGAGATATCCACGAGCTCGAAGAATTGGTCGGCATATTTTTTCAGGAATTCCCGCGTGTTCTTCGCCGTGCCGAATTTGAGCCCGAGGCGTTCGAGCGCGGCGTTGCTCACCTTGGTCATATGCGCAATCGTCTCGGGGGAGGGCGCTCTCAGACGGTGTTCCGTCCAGTCCACGTCCTTGCCGAAGCCGTAATTTTCGATGAGCTTTTGATAATAATCGTAGTTGTACTGTTCCTCGAAGGTGGAAAGCTGGTCAAAGCCCCAGGTAAGCAGACCTTCCCGCTCGAAATCGGAGTAGCCCAAAGGTCCCACGATTTCCTCCATGCCATTTTCCTTGCCCCAGTTTTCGACGGCGTCAAAGAGAGCGTTGGCGACTTCCTGATCGTCTTCGCAGTCGAAGCGGGTGAAGCGCACGCGCTTTTGTTCCCATTTTCTGTTTGACGCGTGTTGCAGAATACCCGAAATGCGTCCGACGCATTTTCCGTCGCGGAACGCGAGATAGAATACCGATTCCGCTTGATCGCAGTATTCGTGTTCCTTGCCGAACAGCTTTTTCTCGTCGCAATAAAGAGGCGGCACGAAATAAGGATTTCCTTTATAGAGCTTGAGCGCGTAATTTAAAAACAGTCTTTTTTCTTTTGCGGTTCTTACTTCCCTGATTTCCAGCATATTTTTCTCCGAGATCGTATTTGCTAACGGTTTTATTATAAATTGATTCAACGGTTTTGTCAACGGTGTGAAAGAATTAAAATCGGGTAGAAAGGGACTTTTCGGAGAAAAAATTGTTAGCGTAGGCAAACTTTTTTCGGAAAACCGCGTTAAAACGTTTGACAAACGGGCGGGGCGGTGATAGAATAAACAGGAAGTTCGCAGATGCGAACCTTTATTTGAAGCCATGAGTTCGCTTATGCGAACCATAAAAGGAGAGGATATGCCGTTAACGCTCGCCCCTTTGGGGCAGGAAGTAAAAATCGTAAAAATCGTCGCGGACGATAAGACGAAAAAACACCTTGCCAATCTCGGCGTTCTGCCCGAAGCGACTTTGACCGTGCTCTCTTCGGAAGGGGGGAATACCGTCTGTATCGTAAAGGACGGGCGGCTCGCCTTCGACAGAAATATCTCCTCGCACATTTTCGTGGCGTGAGAGACCCGCGCGGCGGGATCAGACAGGCAAAGCAATCAGGAGGATTACATAGAATATGAAAAAGCAGCTCAGCGACTTTTCCGTCGGTGAAACGGGCGTCATCACGAACGTTTCGGGCGAAGGAAAACTCAGGCGCAGACTGTTCGACATGGGCGTAACGCCCGGCGCCGAAGTTCTGCTCCGCAAGAAGGCCCCCTTGGGCGACCCCTACGAGGTCACCATCCGCGGCTACGAACTCACCCTTCGCAGGACGGAAGCGGCGTGCGTGACTTTGGAGGTGACAAAGTGAAGAAATTTGCCTTAGCGGGGAATCCCAACAGCGGCAAGACGACTCTGTTTAACTTGCTCACGGGCGCTACCGCGTACGTCGGCAACTGGCCCGGCGTTACCGTGGATAAGCGGGAAGGAACTTACAAGCGCGGCGAAGAGCCCGTGCAGATCGTCGACCTTCCCGGTATTTACTCCCTTTCTCCCTACACGCCCGAGGAAGTCATTTCGAGAAACTTTATTCTCGACGAAAAGCCCGATTGCGTTGTCAACATCGTAGACGCGACCAACCTCGAGAGAAACCTCTATCTCACCACGCAGCTCATGGAAATCGACGTTCCCATCATCATTGCGCTCAACATGATGGACGCCGTGGAGAAAACGGGCGACAAGGTGGACGTCGAAGCGCTCGAAAAGAAAATCGGAGTGCCCGTTGTCGCGATCTCCGCGCTCAAAGGTACGGGAATCAAGGAGCTCATGGACAGGGCGATCAGGATTTCCAAGACGGAGCGGAAAGGGGAGACCGTCCTCAAAGAATCCGCGATCGCACATCTCGTCAAGGACGTTGCGATTGCGCTCGAAGGCAGCGGAGTGGAAAATCCGCTCTTCCATGCGGTAAAGCTCTCGGAGATGGACGAGATCGAGACGGGGATGCACAAGGAACTCGTTCCCATGGTGGACGCGTTCAAGGCAACCTTTTCGGACGACACCTTCGGTACGGATTTCGAGGCGGTCGTCGCCGACGCAAGATATAAGTACATATCGGCGAATTACTCCTCCGTCGTCACGCGGAAGGAGAAAGACAAACTCAGACTTACCAAATCGGACAGGGCGGACAGAATTCTTACGCACAGAATTTGGGGTATTCCCATTTTCATCGTAATATTGTTCTTCATCTTCCACCTGACCTTCTCCGAGAACTTGTTCTTCCTCAACGGATTCACGGAGAGTCAGAACTGGATGCCTACTCTCGAAGAGCTCGGCTTGTGCGACGAAGAGGGCGAATATCTCAATTTCGGCGTACAGCTATTGGCCTGTTTTTATGACGGCGCACTGTTCTCGCCCGGCGTTTGGCTGAACAATATCTGGAATGAGGTCATTGTCGGAAACATCTTCGGACTGATCGGAAGCGGAATCGAGCAGATTCCCGTCGATTGGGTCGTCGGTTTCCTCAACGACGGCGTACTGGAAGGACTTGCGGCAGTGCTCTCCTTCCTCGTGCAAATCGTTGTACTCTTCATGTTCTTCTCCATTCTGGAAGACAGCGGTTACATGGCGCGTGTTGCGTTCATTCTCGACAGGATCTTCCGTAAGTTCGGGCTTTCGGGCAGGGCGTTCATGCCCATGATCATGGGCTTCGGCTGCGCGATTCCCGCGACGATCAACACGAGAACGCTTGCGGACGATAAGGAGAGAACTTCGACCATCCGTGTCATCCCCTTCTTCTCCTGCGGAGCAAAACTTCCCATCCTCACGGCGGTTGCGGGCGCAATCGTTCAGTGGTTCGGATTGGGCGATGCGGGACTGATTACTTTCGGTATGTACGTGCTCGGGATCGTTACGGCGATCGTCTGCGTCATTCTTATGCGTTCGACGACGCTGCGCGGCATCATTCCGCCCTTCATCATGGAGCTTCCCGCCTACCACGCACCCCGCTTTAAGGTATTGATGATCCACCTGTGGGATAAGGTCAAGCACTTCGTCAAGAAGGCGTTCACGATCATCCTTGTCTCCACGATTCTCATTTGGGTGCTCTCGCACTTCTCGCCCTCCCTTGTTTTTCTGGAAGACGAAGACATCAACGAAAGTATCCTCGCCTGCCTCGGCAAAGTCATACAGCCCATTCTTACGCCGCTCGGCTTCGGCGCGCAGCTCGGCGATTTCGGTTGGGTGTTCGCGGTTGCGGCGGTCACGGGTCTCATCGCGAAGGAAAACGTTATCGCGACCTTCGCAACGCTCGGAGCTTGCCTTGCCAAGGTTGCCTCGATCGAGCTCGGCGATCTGGATCTCGACGCGGAAGACGGTATCGACGCCGTACAAGCAATGATTCAGGCGACCGGAATCGGTATTCCCGCGCTCATCTCCTTCATCGCCTTCAACATGACGACGATTCCCTGCTTTGCGGCGTGCGCAACGGCGAGAGCGGAGCTGCCCAAGGGCAAGTTCGGCTGGACGATCCTCTTCTGGATCGGCACCTCGTACGTTGTTTCTATGGCGATCTATCTTATCGGTTCCTGGTGGTGGACGCTGTTCATCTTCGCAGCAGTCATTGCTGCGGCGGTCGTAAGCATCGTATTCTGGAACAAGAAGCATCCCATTAAGAAAGTCGCGTTCGAAGCGGCAGGGGAAGCGGAAGTTCTGGCGGAAGCCGCCGTCGCAGAGGATAAAGACAAGGAGAACAAGGAATGACCTGGTACGAAATTTTAATCATCGTACTTGCGTCCGTGTTCGTGATCGGCGTCATCGTCTGGCAGATCGTCCGCAAGGTGCAGGGCAAAAGCGGCTGCGATTGCGGAGACTGCGGAGGGAACTGCTCCCACTGTTCGGCTTGCCGGTCGAAGCCAGACAAAAAAGGCGTCAAAAAATAAGATTACACTGCAATCTCCATAAATCTTCGGAAAGAGGGAGCGGCTTGCCGCCCCTTTTTTCGTTGCCGTAAAAGCAGCGCCCTTCAAACGGCGAAGATGCAACAGGGACGAATTGTTCACTTTATGCGCATAAAGTGAACATAAAGTGAAATTATGCAAAATTCCCGTTAAATATCCGAATGAGACTGCTTATTGCTTGACAAATATTTCCTCCGTATGTTACAATCAAAATGAAGATGAATTTATGAGGACGGTATGAATATTAAAACGGGCGTTCAGTTCAACAGACATTCTCATTTGCTCGAGGACAGCGTTTACAGCTATGAATTGCAGGACGTAAAGAAACCGCAGCTTTACCGCGAGCTTTTCGATTACGAATCGATTCCGAAAGTCGCGTTCAACAACCGCCATGTGCCCGCCAACATGCCCAAAGAGATCTGGATGACGGATACCACCTTCCGCGACGGACAGCAGTCCACGTCGCCCTTTACGGTGAAGCAGATCGTCGATCTCTATAAGCTGATGGCGCGTTTGGGCGGTCCCAAGGGACTTATCCGCCAGTCGGAATTTTTTCTGTATTCCAAAAAAGACAAGGAGGCGGTGCGCGCTTGTCAGGACCTCGGGCTCAAATTTCCGGAAATTACGACCTGGATACGCGCCAATGAAAAAGATTTCGAACTCGTCAAAGCCGCCGGCGTGAGGGAGACGGGCATTTTGATGAGCTGTTCGGACTACCATATCTTTAAAAAAATGAATTTAACGAGGAGACAGGCGCTCGACAAGTATCTCGGAATCGTCAAGAGCGCTCTCTCTTACGGTATTCGTCCCCGCTGTCATTTCGAGGACATCACCCGCGCCGACTTTTACGGATTTGTCGTGCCTTTTGCGATGGAGCTCATGAAACTCTCGAAGGAGAGCGGAATTCCCGTTAAAATCAGAATGTGCGATACCATGGGCTTCGGCGTCTCCTTCCCGGGGGCGACTTTGCCCCGCAGCGTGCAGGGAATCGTTTACGGTCTCAATCATTACGCCGGCGTTCCTCACGAGCTCTTGGAGTGGCACGGGCACAACGATTTTTATAAGGTCGTAACGAATGCCTCCACGGCATGGCTGTACGGCGCGTCCGCGGTGAACTGTTCCCTTCTCGGAATCGGGGAGCGTACGGGAAACTGTCCCATGGAGGCGATGGCGATGGAATACGCCTCTTTCCGCGGTACGATGGACGGTATGGATTTTACGGCGATTACCGAGATCGCCTCCTATTTTGAACGGGAAATCAATTATCTCGTTCCTCCCAAGACGCCGTTCGTAGGGCGGGCGTTCAACTCTACGCGTGCGGGTATTCATGCGGACGGCATGTTAAAAGACGAAGAGATATACAATATTTTCGATACGGCGAAAATTCTCAATCGCCCCGCGCGCGTAACGGTAAACAAGACGAGCGGACTTGCGGGGATAGCCTTTTGGATCAACGATTACTACAAACTGCCCGACGAGCATAAAGTGGATAAGAACGATCCGCTCGTGGTAAAAATCAAGGAATATGTGGACGCGGAGTACGAGGAGGGCAGATGCAGCTCTTTCGGCGACGACGAGCTTGTCAACCTCATTTACGCGATTGACTCGCGCCGTATCCGCTTGTTTACGACGTACAGCTTGCAGTAAAGGAATTCTCAAAAAACCGTTGACAGACAGATTGAAGGATGATATAATGAATATATTGAAAGCAACGGAGGTTTGATTATGAAAAGCGTATTAAGCAAAATTCTCCAAATCATTGCAGAGATTATGGCGGTCGTCCTCGTCCTTGTTTTCCTTCTTCACTATATCGACGCGAACTATGCCTTTTTGCCCGATTTGGGAGTGCAGATCGTAAACGGTATCATGCAATGGGGCGCGCTTCTTCTCGTTGCGGTCGTAGGGGTACAGGCGATGATTCGCAGGAACATCGTGTTTCTCATTATATTCCTCGTCGCGCTTGCCGCTGTTATCGTGTTCATGTTCTTCCCCGGAACGATCGAAAGTTGGCTTCCCGACAGAGCGGTCGCTTAACAAAACTATCGTATGTGCGATCCCGTCCGGAAAGGACGGGATTTTTTATTTATTTTTCCGTTAGGGTATTGCGTTTTTTCGGCGGTTGTGTTAAGATAGATTGGAAATTCTGGGAGAGATCTATGAAAACGGAAAGAGGGGAGTCGGAGCAGACGGAGGGTGCGGTTGTGCCGTCCGAAAGGAGCGAAAAAAGGAGGGGGGCGGGCAGAAAAGCGGCGGTTTTCCTGTACGGAATTCTGTTGCCCGTCATCGCGTCGGGACTGATCCGCGCGCTTGGAATTTACATATTCGTGACGCCCAACAATTTCGCGCCCGGAGGGATCAACGGTATCGCCGTGCTGCTCGAGTACGGTACGGGGTGGAACTCGGGTTGGTTTTTAATCATGCTCAACGTTCCTCTCTTCTTTGTTGCGTTTTTTCTGCTCGGGAAAAAAGAGGCGATCGTATCTACGGCGTCCATGCTGGTTTCGTCGGGACTGCTTATCGCCTTTCCCTATCTTTCTTTTTTGCCCGTCTACGGAGGGGGCGACATAGTTCACGGATTGCTGGCGGCGGTTGCGGGCGGCATTTTCTTGGGAGTTGCCCTTGCCGTCATGTTAAAAAGTTTCGGGACTTCGGGCGGAACGACCGTTCTCGCTTCCCTGATCAACAAGCGTTTCCGCAACCTCAGCGTGAGCATGCTTACAAGCATGTTCGACGCCTGCGTGGTAATCGCGTCTTTCTTTGTCTACAATCAGGGGATGAGCTTTACTGACAAGCTCGACCCCGTTTTGCTGGCGCTTGTCTCGCTGTTCGTGACGAGCAAGGGGTGCGATTGGATCGTACAGGGCTTTAAAACGGCGTATAAATTTGAGATCGTCACGAAAAATCCCGACGAGATTTCTGCCGAGATCATGCAAAAGCTCCATCACGGCGTAACAAAATTGACGGCGGAGGGAATGTATTCGCACGAGGGAAAGAGCCTTTTGCTCTGTCTCATCCGCAAGCGTCAGATTGCCGAATTACAGCGGATCATCAGAAAATATCCCGATACGTTCGCCTATTTCGTGAACGCTTCGGAGGTGTACGGAAAATTTTTGAAGTAATGCGGGGCATCTTGCATGCTCCGTTTAAGAAAAAAGCGCGAAGTCTTCGCCGTGAAGACTTCGCGCTTTTTCCATACAAGGTATTATTTTGATAGCTTTTGCGCGCGCTTGTTGCGTACCGCGCCCCGAATGATTTCGAAAATGTTGATGCCGATTCCGGACAGGATATAAACATAGAAGGTCGTAAAGCGCCAGAACAGCACGACCCAGCCGAGAACGGGTTCGATTCCCGCAACCGAGATGAATACGAGCGAAGTCGTCGTTTCCGCGGCGACGCTGTTTCCCGGGGTGGGGATGAGGGAAGCGGAGTAGAACGCGATTATGCACAGGCAGCAGGTATGAAGCAGCAGCTCTGCCGTAGGGGTAACGTCCGCAATCGCAACGACCACGAAGAAAGGGGTCATAGCGTAGGCGGCGACTTCCAAAACGCAAAGGCACACGAGGGGAATCATCTTCCACCATTTGCGCGCGAGGAATTTGAGGGAGTGGCGGTACTCCGTCACTTCGTAAACGTACTTCCGCGCGACGGAATAGGGGCGCTTTACGATGTGCAGTTTATTGAGTATTTTGACGATCCAAAGGATGAATTTCTTGCCGGCACGCGGAAAGACAGAAACGAAGAGAATAGTGATCGGAACCAACGCCTGCGCCGCAACCGACACCCATGCGATGATGCGCACGGTAAGCGTGACCGCGTTGTTCTCCGTTTCGCTGAAAAAGCGGGGCGCGATTGCCATGAAGACGACCGCAACAATGCAGAGTACGAACGTGCTTACGATATATTTTACGAGGGGAACGGAGGTGGCGGCGCCCGCGGGGATCTTCTTCTTATGGAGATAGTAGATCTGGAAGGGCTGCCCGCCCGTTCCGAGCGGCGTCACACCGTCGTAATATTTCCCCAAAAACATTGTCTTGATCGAGACGCGGGGATAGAATTTTCCCGTCGAGATTTTGAGCAGACAGCTGTATTTTGCGCTTTCGACCAGCATATAGAAGAGGAGAATGGCAATCAGTCCCGCAAACCAGACCCAGTTGATGCCTTTGACCATATCGACGAAGCCTTTGGTCTCGCCGCCCGAAACAAGCCCGGGCAGTTCGAACATGAGAAAGACGGAAACGCCGATCAAAAGGAGAAGGAGCACGGTCTTGATCCACCAGTTGCGCTTTTTTTTCTTACTGTCAAGCGTCTGCTTGTCTTCCATTTCCTTGGAGAGCTTTTCCATCTCCTTGGTTTTGGCATCGTGATAGCGCGCGGCAAATTCGGCGCCCGTTTCCTTTTTGGACGCCGTTAATTCCGTATAAGGTTGTAGTTCTTCCGCCCGTTGCTCTTCGGACGGCGCGATCCTTTCCTCGTCTGCCGGCGTTTCGGCAGACGGCGTCTGTTCCTCTTCGGGGAAATCGCTGTGGGTATCGTGCGGATTTGTCATGTGATTATATTACCATATTTTATTCGGAATTGCAACAACTGGACGGCAGTTATCCGCTTTTGTCTTCGTCTTTTTCGTCTTTTTTTTCTTGAATTCCCCCGCAGGCGGGCTCCGCGGCAGGGGGAAGGCTGCGGGCGGTTCCGTTGCGGCGCGTCCGCATAAGGCGGTATACCGAGTTTCCGATTGCCGCGCCTATTATGATCGCATACCCGATAAAGCTCAGAATATCGGGCGTCTGAGAGAGAAAAACGTATCCGAGCACGGCGGCAAAGGGCACCTGCGCATAGTCGAAGACCGCGATTTCCTTCGCGGGAGCGCGGCGGTAAGCCGCCGTGATAAAGAACTGTCCTCCCGTTGCGGCAACTCCTGCAAGCAGAAGATAGCCAAGCTGCAATCCCGTCATGGGTTTGTACCAGGCGATCATAAAGGGAAGGGAGATCACCGTCGAAAAGACAGAGAAAAAAAAGATGATTATATTGCCGCGCTCGCCCTTCTGCCCGAGCACTCTCACGCAGGTGTAGGCGAATCCCGCGCACACGCCGCTGAAAAATCCCGAGACCGCAGGCAGCGCCTCCATCGTGAAGGAGGGTTTAACAACGAACATGGCGCCTGCAAACGCCGTAAGCACGAAGATAAATTCGGGGATCGTGGGCTTTTCGCGGAGCAGGAAGAGCGAAAAAAGAATGGCGAAGAAGGGGGACAGCTTATTTAAAATGGAGGCGTCGGAGATACTTCCGATATGGTCGATCGCATAAAAATTGAGAATCACGCCGAGATAGCCGGTCGCCGCCCTTAAAAAAAGCCAGGGAAGGCAGCGCTTGTCGTGAATGCGGAACCTTTCTTTTTGAAAGAGCAGAGCGAAAAACACGACGACGACGGTAATACTGTTGCGGAAAAAGACTTTCTGCATCAGCGGCAAATCGCCTGCGAGATTTACGAAAAGATTCATGAGCGCGAACATGAGCGCCGCGCCGAGGATAAACAGGATTCCTATGGATTTTTTTGCCGCAATTTTCACGTGATTTATTATATGCAAACCGCCTTAAAAAGTCAAACCGAAAAGAGCGTTCTCTTTGAGAGAACGCTCTTTTCTTGCAGCGGTCAGATCCGCTTGTCGGCTTTATATGAGGTGTGCAAAATTTTATGCGCTTTGGGACTGTTGGGGAAGGACAGGTACTCGTTGTAAAGCATATCCATCACGGGAGAATCGTCGCTGCGGCGCAGCGTATTTTTTGCGTCCGCCGTGTACAGCGCTTTTGCGCGCGATTCTTTCAATTCCGCCGTGTTGCGCACGCTGTCCGAAAGCGTGGGCTGTCCGCCGCCGTTGACGCAGCCTCCGGGACAAGCCATGATCTCGATAAAGTCGTATTGCTTTTCTCCCGACTTGATCTGGTCGAGAATGATGCGCGCGTTGTCGAGACCGGAAGCGACGGCGACGCGTACGGTATTTCCCGCCACGAGATAGGTTGCTTCCTTAATGGGTGCCGTGCCGCGCACGGCGAAGAAATCGAGCACCTCGAAACTGCCGTCCATCATGTGCGCCGCCGTACGGAGCGCCGCCTCCA
This sequence comes from uncultured Clostridia bacterium, assembly GCA_964387225.1. Lineage (GTDB taxonomy): Bacteria > Bacillota > Clostridia > Christensenellales > Borkfalkiaceae > Gallimonas. The sequence goes on from CAYLVU010000012.1 coordinate 27,117, forward strand.
TAACGCCGCCCGTCGCGCCGAAAATCGTGCCGCCGCCCGTTGCCGTCGCAAACGGGTTGTCGAATTCCTCGTCGGGAAGTTCGGTGAACTTGATGCCCGCCGTCTTGATCATGCGGGCGAGCTCGCGCGTCGTAATCGCCGCGTCAACGTCGCCTTCGAGCTGTTCGCGGTGACATTCGTATTTTTTGGCGGTGCAGGGAATCACGCTCACGACGTACAGATTTTCGGGGTCGATTCCGTTCTTCTCGCACCAATAGCTTTTCAGCATCGCGCCGAACATCTGTTGCGGGGATTTGCAGGTGGAGAGGTGGGGGATCATCTCGGGATATTTCTGCTCCACAAATTTGACCCATCCGGGGCAGCAGGAGGTGAACATGGGCATGGGCTTTCCCGTCTTGATGCGGTTGATGAGCTCGCTTGCCTCTTCCATGATCGTGAGGTCGGCGGTGACGTCCATATTGAAGACGTGTTCGGGACCGAGGCGGCGGATCGCCGCCACCATCTTGCCCTCGACGTTCGTCCCTACGGGCAGATCGAACGCCTCGCCGAGCGTCGCGCGGACGGAGGGAGCGGTGAAAAAGACGACCTGTTTCGCGGGATTCGCGAGCGCATCCCACACCTCGTCGATCGTCGAACGCTCCGAAAGGGCGCCTACGGGACAGGCGACGATACACTGACCGCAGCCCACGCAAACGCTCTCGAAGAGCGGCATATCGAACGCGCTTCCGATATGAACGTTAAACCCTCTTCCGATCGGTCCGATCGCGTTGACGTGCTGCTTTCTGCAAGCCGCGACGCAGCGCATACAGTTGATGCACTTATCGTTGTCCCGAACGACGTAGGGAGCGGAATCGTCGACCGGCAGTACGAAATCCTCGCCCTTGAATCTGTCCTCGTCCACGCCGTATCCAAGCGAGAGCTTCTGTAATTCGCAATTATGGTTTCTCTCGCAGGAGAGGCACTTCTTTTTGTGCTTGGAAAGGAGAAGTTCGAGCGTCATCTTGCGGCTCTGGCGGCATTTTTCGGTGTTTGTTCTCACCTCCATGCCCTCCGAGACGGGATACACGCAGGCTGCTACGAGTCCGCGCGCGCCGGTCGCTTCGACGACGCACATACGGCAGGAGCCCACGCAGTTTACGTCTTTGAGATAGCAGAGGGTGGGAATTTCGATATGCGCCTGCCGCGCCGCCTGTAATATACTTGTTCCCTCGGGAACGGTTACGGAGATATTATTGATTTTCAGCGTTACGTTTTTAGACATGGTATTCACCTCACTTTCTCACGATTGCGCCGAATTTGCAGTTGCTCATGCAGACGCCGCACTTGACGCACTTCGAGCTGTCGATTACGTGCGGCTGTTTCACCGTACCCGTAATCGCCTTGACGGGGCAGTTGCGCGCACACAGGGTACAGCCCTTGCACTTATCCGCGACGATGCTGTAACTGAGCATCGCCTTGCACACGCCCGCCGCGCATTTTTTGTTGTTGATGTGTTCTTCGTACTCGCCGCGGAAATAGCGGAGGGTGGAGAGCACGGGGTTGGGCGCGCTCTGTCCGAGCGCGCAAAGCGAGGATTGCTTCATATGGGAAGCCAGCTCCTCGATCTTCACGATGTCTTCGGGTTCGCCCAAGCCCTCGGTGATCTTGGTGAGGAGCTGTAAAAGGCGCTTCGTCCCGATACGGCAGGGCGTACACTTGCCGCACGATTCGTCCGCCGTGAATTCGAGGTAGAATTTAGAGATGTCCACCATGCAGGTGTCTTCGTCGAGTATGATCATACCGCCGCTGCCCATCATCGAGCCGATTGCAAGCAGGCTGTCGTAATCGATGGGGGTATCGATACATTCGGCGGGAATACAGCCGCCCGAAGGACCGCCCGTCTGCGCCGCCTTAAACCGTTTGCCGCCCGGAATTCCTCCGCCGATTTCCTCTACGATTTCCCGCAGGGTCGTGCCCATGGGAACTTCCACGAGACCGACGTTGGTGATTTTACCGCCGAGCGCAAAGACCTTTGTGCCCTTCGAGGTCTCCGTTCCTATGGAGGAATACCACGCCGCGCCCTTCACGATAATGGGGTTGACGTTCGCCCACGTTTCCACGTTGTTCAGGATGGTGGGTTTTTCGAACAGTCCCTTGACGGCGGGGAAGGGGGGACGGGGACGGGGTTCGCCGCGGTGCCCCTCGATGGAGGTCATGAGCGCGGTCTCTTCGCCGCATACGAACGCGCCCGCGCCCAGACGGATCTCGATGTCGAAATCGAAGCCCGTGCCCAGGATATTTTTTCCGAGAAGCCCGTATTTGTGCGCCTGATCGATTGCGATTTTCAGACGCTTGACCGCCACGGGATATTCGGCGCGCACGTAGATAAAGCCGTAGTGGGAGCCTATCGCAAAGCCCGCAATTGCCATTGCTTCGAGCACGCAGTGCGGGTCGCCTTCGAGTACGGAGCGATCCATAAATGCGCCGGGGTCGCCTTCGTCGGCATTGCAGCACACATATTTGACGTCGCCCTGCGATGCCTTGGCAAACGACCATTTTCTGCCCGTGGGGAAGCCCGCGCCCCCTCTGCCGCGCAGTCCGGAGGCGAGCATTTCGTTGATAACGTCGTCCGGCGTCATGGTCGTGAGCACTTTTTCAAGCGCTTCGTAGTCTCCTGCGGCAATCGCTTCCTCGATGTCTTCGGGGGCGATGACGCCGCAGTTCCTCAAAGCGATGCGCAGTTGTTTTTTATAGAAAGGGGTCTCCGCAAAGGGAATGATGGAGCCGTCGGACATGACCGTACCCTGGTAAAGGAGCTCTTTTACGATTTCTCCGCCGGGAACGAGGTGCTTTTTGGCGACCGTATCGACGTGCTCGGGGGTCATCTGCGCATAGAACGCGCCCTCGGGATAGACGATCATGATGGGACCGAGCGAGCACAAACCGAAGCAACCCGTCTTTACGACGAGCACGTCGGTAAGCCCGAGCTCTTTCAGAGACTTTTCAAGCTGCTCGATGACCTGCATCGAGTGAGAGGAGGTACAGCCGGTGCCCCCGCATACGAGCACCTGTTTGCGGTACCCCGTTTTTTGGGCTAATTTTTCGCCTTCCTCTCTTACGAGGCGGCGCACCTGGATCAAATCGTGCTTTGCCGCGCGTATTGCGTCTAATTCTTTGATTGTCATGATTGTGCCTCCCTGTAAGAATCGAGGATGCCTTTCACCTTATCGGGGGTGAGTTTTCCGTACACTTCGTCGCCGACCATCATGACGGGAGCGAGACCGCACGCGCCTACGCAGCGGCAGCTGTCGATGGAAAAGAGCCCGTCTTTCGTACATTCGCCGCATTTGATGCCGAGCTGTTTTTCAATCTCTTCGAGGATCTTGTCCGATCCCTTCACATAGCACGCCGTGCCGAGGCAGATGCTGATTCTGTTTTTTCCCTTGGGCGTGAGAGAGAACTGCGAGTAGAAGGTCACGACTCCGTACACTTCCGAAAGGGAAATCCCCAGTCCTTCCGCGATGACCTTTTGTACTTCGATCGGCAGGAATCCGTAGATTCCCTGCGCCTCCTGCAAAATGTGCATCAGGCATCCCGGAGTGTCTTTTGCTTCTGCGATGACCGCTTGCAGTTTTTGCAGCTGCTCGGCGGTTCCGCAGGCATTACAATGTTTCATAACAATCTCCTTATCCTTCGTGCTCCCGCGCTGTATTGTCCGTCTTTGGCGGACGGGAGCAAACAATAATACATATTATATCATACCTCGTAAAATATTTCAACTATGTTTTGAAAAATAATTGTCGATAAAAACTTCCAAACGATGAAAATATTAATTTGCAAAGAAAAGAAACCGTGCGAAACGGCACGGGAAACGTAAATTATGAACAAAACGCCCTTTTGCCGCCCGAGTCTTCGTCAAGAATTTGACATTCCCGTTGCGCGGTGGTAAAATAACCGACAGTATACACCAAAGGAACGGGACATGAAATTCGACAGAAAAAAATTCACGGAGGACGTGAAATTCATTCTGCGCGCCGAGTACGGGACGACTGCGGAGCGCGCTACGAAGAAAGAGCTTTATAACGCCGTTTCACGCGCGGCGATGGGCTGCGCTACGGCGGATCGCGCGCAGAACAGGGGCAAGCGGTGCTGTTATTTTTCGGCGGAATTTTTGATGGGGCGTTCTATCTTTTCCAATCTCTTAAACCTCGGAATCATGGAGGAGGCGTCTCAGGCGCTCCGCTCGATCGGGTGCGATCTTAGCGCGTTTGAAGAGGTGGAGGACGCCGCCCTCGGGAACGGGGGGTTGGGACGACTCGCCGCATGCTATCTCGAGAGCGCGGCGACGATGAATATTCCCCTCGACGGATACGGGCTCCGCTATCGGCACGGGCTTTTCCGGCAGACTTTTTCGGACGGTTTTCAGCACGAGGAAGGAGACGACTGGCTCGAGTGGGGGGATCCTTGGAGCGTAAAGTGCGAGCGCGACGAGGTATTCGTAAAATTTTCCGATCTTACCGTGCGGGCGGTTCCTTACGATATGCCCGTTTTCGGATATAAAAACGGGGTTGTAAACAACCTGCGGCTTTGGAGCAGCGAGCCCGTCAAGGACTTCGATTTTACTTCCTTTAACGAGATGAAGGGAGATCAGACCGTGCTCGACAATTTCAACGCAAGCAAAATTTGCGACGTACTCTATCCGAACGACAATACGATGGTGGGTAAGATTCTCCGTCTGCGCCAGCAGTACTTTATGGTGAGCGCCTCTCTTCAGGACGTTTTGAGAAAGTACGAAGCGGGTGGCGGTGCGCTCACCGACCTTGCCGAAAGCTATTGTTTCCAGCTCAACGACACTCATCCCGTGATCGCCATTCCCGAACTCATTCGCCTGTTGCGGCAAAGAGGGCTCTCCTTCGAGGAGGCGTTTGCGGTGTGTTCGAAGGCGTTCAATTTTACCAATCACACGATCATGGCGGAGGCGCTCGAAAAGTGGGACGCGCTCGCTCTTTCCGACCTTCTGCCCGAGGTCTACGAACAAATCGTACTCTGTCAGGCGCGGCTCGAATCGGAAGGGACGGACGGCGGGAAATTTTACATTATCCGCGACAACGTCGTGCATATGGCGAACCTTGCCGTGTATGTTTCCGCCAAGGTCAACGGCGTCGCGCAGATTCATACGACGATTTTGAAAAACGAGGTCTTTGCCGACTGGTATGCCCGTTATCCCGATAAATTCGAGAACGTCACGAACGGGATCACGCCCAGAAGATGGTTTCTCCTAAACAACCCGGACATGGCTGCCGTTCTCGATGAAAAACTCGGACACGGGTGGCATACGGATCTCTCCCTTCTCAAAGCGGGAAAGCCGTTTATCGCGGACTTGCTCCCTTCCTTCCGCAGGATCAAGCGCGCCAACAAAGAGAAGCTCGCCGCCTATATCGAAGAGCGCGAAGGCGTGCGTCTTTCGCCCGATTTTATATTCGACGTACAGGTAAAAAGACTGCACGAATATAAGCGGCAGATGCTCAACGCGCTCTCCGTGCTCTATTTCTATTACGGAATCAAAGACGGGGACGTCAAGGACTTTCCTCCCACGGCGTTCATCTTCGGGGCGAAGGCGGCGCCGGGGTACTATATCGCCAAGGCGGTCATCAAATTCATCAACGAAGTCGCGGGACTCGTCAACGGCGACGAAGAGGTTTCGCGGTACATGAAGGTTGTCTTTGTGCAAAACTACAACGTCTCCTATGCGGAAAAAATCGTCTGCGCGGCGGATGTCTCGGAACAGATCTCGCTTGCCGGCATGGAGGCTTCGGGCACGGGGAACATGAAATTCATGCTCAACGGTACCGTCACGCTCGGAACGCTCGACGGGGCGAACGTGGAGATATGCGAAGAGGCGGGAAGGGAGAACAACTATATCTTCGGGGCGACGGTAGAGGAAGTGAAGGGGATCAAGCAGTTCTACTGCCCGCGTGAAATTCTGGAAAACAATCCCCGTCTCAAACGCGCCGTGGAGACGATGATCGACGGCACCTTCCGCGACGATACGGGAATGCTCCAAAAGCTGTACGAAAGTCTCGTAACCGGCTACAATCCCGACCGTTATCTTGTGCTCTTCGATTTTGCGGATTACGTGCGCGTAAAGGAACAGCTTCTGCGCGATTACGGCAGCGAGGAATTCGACGTCAAATGCCTCATGAATATGCTGAGCGCGGGAAAATTTTCCGCAGACCGCTCGGTCAAAGAATATGCGGATAAAATTTGGCACGTCTGAATAAAACCGATAAAAATTTATCGATAAATGGTTGCTTTTTCCGTAAAAAACCCGCGGTATTTTGCCGAAAAATACCGCGGGTATCTTTGTTTTGAGCCGTCAGTCGGCGGCGGCGATGAGTTCGATTTCCGCAAGGACGCCCTTGGGCAGGGCTTTCACCGCCACGCAGGAGCGGGCGGGTCTGTCGGAAAAGTATTGACCGTAGACCTCGTTGAAAGGGGAAAAGTCGTTCATGTCCGCAAGAAAGCACGTCGTCTTGACGACCTTTTCAAGGGACGAGCCGCCCGCTTCGAGTACGGCTTTCAGGTTTTTGCAAATCTGCTCGGTCTGTTCGCGGATTCCGCCTTCGGCGACCGCGCCCGTTTCGGGAACGATCGGGATTTGACCGGACGTGAATAAAAGTCCGTTGATTTTGACCGCCTGACTGTAAGGTCCTATCGCCTCGGGCGCGCGGCGCGTGTAGATTTTTTCCATGTTGGTTTCTCCTTAAAAATGATTTAACAAATGCGGAAGCCCGCTTCCGTCAGCCGTTGTTTGATGTGGGCGATGTGATCGAAATTGCGCGTCTCGATATCGATTCGCAGGAAACATCCGATGACCGCGCTTCCCGCGTGCGCGTGTTCGTGGTGAACGCCCGTTACGTTTGCCCCGCAAGCGGCGATGATCGTGGAGACTTCCACGAGCTGTCCCGGTTTATCCAGCAGTTCGATGTTCAGCGTACACTGCCGCCCGCTCATGATGAGCCCGCGGGTTATGACGCGGTTCATAATGGTCACGTCTATGTTGCCCCCCGAAACCAGGCAGCACACTTTTTTGCCCTTCAGCTCGGGAAATTTGCCCGCCATAACAGCGGCAAGGGGAACCGCACCCGCGCCCTCCGCAACGATCTTCTCTTTTTCGATGAGCGCAAGAATCGCCGCCGCAATTTCGTCGTCGCTCACAGTCACGATCCCGTTCACGAATTGTTTACAGTAGCCGTACGTACGGGTGCCCGGCTGTTTGACGGCGATACCGTCCGCGATCGTCGATACGGAGGGGAGAGCTTCGATTCGTCCGTCTCTGAGCGAATTGAGCATACTCGGCGCGCCCGCAGCCTGAACGCCGTATACTTGCACGTCGGGTTTTACCGATTTTACGGCAAACGCGACGCCCGAGATGAGCCCTCCGCCGCCGACGGGCACCACGATCGCGTCTACGTCTTCCAGACGGGAGAGAATTTCAAGTCCTATGGTTCCCTGTCCCGCGATCACGTCCTCGTCGTCGAAGGGGTGAATAAACGTATAACCGCATGCCTCTTTCAGTTCGAGCGCGCGTCTGTACGCGTCGTCGTATACGCCGGGCACGAGACAGATTTCCGCGCCGTAGCTCTTGGTGGCTTCTACTTTGGAAATGGGTGCGCCCTCCGGCAGGCATATGACGGAGCGGATTCCGTTTTCGGCGGCGGCAAGCGCAACGCCTTGGGCGTGATTGCCCGCCGAGCAGGCGACGACGCCCTTCTTTTTCTCTTCGTCGGAAAGCCGTGAGATTTTATAGTATGCACCGCGCAGCTTGAACGAGCCCGTCTTTTGCAGATTTTCCGTTTTGAGATAGAGTTCGCAGTTGCCGCCCAGCTTTTCCGCACGAACGACGTTCGTCTTATAGATGGCGGGCGCGAGCGTCCGCTGGGCATCCATTATTTTTTCAATTGTGAGCATAGTAAGACCTTTCCGGAAACGTTTTTATGCAATTATACCCCACGGCGTGCATTTTGTCAAACGAAGGAGCGCTTTTTCGGAAAAACCGCCGCAAAAGTATTTTCATGGGGAAATCGGCGACGGAAAACGCTCCCGAACATTTCGGGAGCGTTTTCCGCATAAGAAATAAGTTTATCGCAATCGTTTTAAAACTTTGGGAGATACCCTTCGAAGATGATGTTGTCGGCGTACTTGCGCGCGCGGGCTTCATCGTCGGGAGAGCGGATCGTCCAGGCGAGCTTCAACCCCCCGAATCTGTCCGTTGCCTTATTCGGGTAATCGGTGAAACAGTAACTGATAAAATCGGGTTTAAGTTTTCCGTTAAAGCTCATGTTTTTCACAACGCGGGCTTTGATTTTCCAGAAGGGGGAATTTCCGAAGTCCGCTTTCGTCGAGGAGCCCGTACCCAGAATCCCGCAGGGGATATCGGGGCGAAGATCCTTGAACAGTTTGACGTAATTCGGCACGAAACTCTGAACGGCGAACGCTCCCTTGTACGCGCTCAGTTCCTTGGCAATGGCGTCCAGAAACGCCTTTGCGTTGACTTCGGGCATATTCTTGATCTCGATCAGAAGGGGAACCCGTCCGTTGATTTCCGCGAGAAATTCGGAAAACAGCGGGATTCGCTCCTGCGTTCCGGCAAGATGAAGGCGGAAAAGTTCTTCCGCCGTGCAGTCGGAAACGTTGAGGTTGGCTCCCGTCATCCGTAAAAGCGAGTCGTCGTGAAACAGGACGAGGCGGTTATCCTTGGAAAGGCGCACGTCCGTTTCTATCTCAAATCCTTTCTCCGCCGCTGCGCGAAACGCCGCCATGCTGTTTTCGGGCAGCCGCTCGTCGTGCAGACCGCGGTGGGCGACGGGTATTTTTTTCAGAAATTCCGTAACCATAATTCCATTCTATCATTTTCAAAGAATAATTGCAATAGCGGTTGCAAAAATTCTCAGAATTTATTATAATTTTCGTGTGGCGCTCCTTCCGCGGAGGCAAAGCGCGAAACCGCGGACGGCGCACGGTAAAAGGAAAATCCGATTATGGCAAAACCCAACCGTTTTTTGAGAAATTTTTGTATCATAGCGCATATCGATCACGGCAAGAGCACGATCGCGGACCGCATCATCGAGCTTACGGGACAGGTCTCCAAGCGCGACATGGAGGAGCAGCTCCTCGACAGCATGGATTTGGAACGCGAGCGGGGCATTACCATAAAGCTTACGCCCGTGAGAATGTTCTACACCGCGCTCGACGGCAACGAATACGAGTTTAATCTCATCGATACGCCGGGGCACGTGGACTTCACCTACGAAGTTTCCCGATCGCTTGCGGCGTGCGAAGGGGCGATCCTCGTGGTGGACGCCACGCAGGGCATCGAAGCGCAGACTCTTGCCAACGCCTATCTCGCGCTTGAAAACGATCTCGAAATCGTGCCCGTCGTCAACAAGATCGACCTCAAATCGGCGAGGGTCGAAGAGACCAAGCGGGAGATCGAAGAGGTCATCGGTCTGGACACCGAAAACTGTCCCTGCGTCTCCGCGAAGGAGGGAACGAACATCCGCGACATTCTCGAAGCGGTCGTCCGTCTCATTCCTCCGCCCGACGGAGACGCCGAGGCGCCCCTGCGCGCGCTCATCTTCGACAGCTATTACGACAACTACAAGGGAGTCATTCTTTTTGTCCGCATCAAGGACGGAGCCGTAAAGGCGGGGGATAAAGTCAAAGCGTATCTTTCGGAAAAGACGTACGAGGTCACGGAAGTGGGGGCGTTCGCTCCCCGTCTTCAACCCAAGGAGATTCTTGCGGCGGGGGAGGTCGGCTATATCGCGGCGAGCATCAAATCCATCGAAGACGTCGCCGTAGGCGATACGGTCGTAAACGCCGCTTTTCCGGACACGCAACCCCTTCCCGGGTACAAGAAGGTGCAGCCCGTCGTATTCTGCGGCATATATCCCCTCGACGGCAGCCGCTTTCCCGACTTGAAGGAGGCAATCCTCAAACTCAAACTCAACGACGCCGCGCTCACGTTCGAGCCGGACAATTCAATCGCCCTCGGGTTCGGCTTCCGCTGCGGGTTCTTGGGGCTGCTTCACATGGAGATTATTCAGGAGCGGATTGAGCGCGAATTCAACCTCGACATCATCACGACCGCGCCCTCCGTCTCCTATCTGGTACACCGGACGGACGGAAGCGAGCTGTATGTGGACAACCCTTCCCATCTTCCGCCCCCCTCGGATATCGACTTTATGGAGGAACCCGTCGTCAAGGCGGAAATTTACTCCCCGCCCGACTATCTCGGCGCGATTATGGACCTCTGTCAGGACAAGCGCGGGATCTTCAAGGATATGACCTATCTCGACGCGCAGCGCGTCAAGCTCGAATACAGACTTCCGTTAAACGAGATCGTGTACGACTTTTTCGACGAGTTGAAATCGCGGACGAGAGGTTACGCAAGCTTCGATTACGAAGTTGCGGGGTATGAACGGAGCAAGCTCGTGAAGCTCGATATTCTTTTGAACGGCGACGTCTGCGACGCGCTCTCCACGATCGTACACGAGGAGAGGGCGTATTCGCGCGGCAGGACCCTCTGCGAAAACCTGAAGGACGCGATTCCCCGTCAGCTCTTCGAAATTCCCGTACAGGCGGCGATCGGCGGAAAGATCATCGCGCGCGAGACGGTGAAGGCGGTGCGCAAGGATGTGCTCGCAAAATGCTACGGAGGGGATATCACCCGAAAGAAAAAGCTCCTCGAAAAACAGAAGGAGGGCAAAAAACGGATGCGCCGGATCGGCACGGTCGAAGTGCCCTCCGAAGTGTTTATGGAGATTTTAAAGACGAACAAGGATAAATAAGCCGCGCACGGAAGAATTCCGTCGCCCGAGAAGGAAACCATGAAATTCGACGAAAAAGTTTACGCGTTTTTATCGGCGGTTCCGAGGGGGAAAGTGGTGACTTACGGACAAATCGCCTTTGCGATAGGTTCCCCCCGTGCCGCACGGCAGGTGGGGCAGGCGCTCCACCGCAACCCGCAGCCCGTTGTGATTCCCTGTCACCGCGTCGTGAACAGGGAGGGGAGGCTCGCGCCCTCATTCGCCTTCGGCGGCATGGAAGCGCAGGCAAGTCTGCTCCGAAAGGAGGGTGTGGAGACGGTCGGCGGCTGCGTCGATCTTGAAAAATACGGTTGGAGGGCAGAATAATGGCGGGAATCTATTTGCACATTCCGTTTTGCAAGCAGAAATGCACCTATTGCGATTTTACTTCCTTTCCCAACCGCCTCGGCTTTGCCGAGGCGTATATGGCGTGTCTCTATAAGGAAATCGAAATGCGCGGAAAGGAGCTTTCGGACGTCGTGTTCGACACCGTGTATTTCGGCGGCGGCACGCCCTCGCTCGTCGATCCCGCCTATATCTACGGTGCGATGAAAAAAATCGTTCAACATTTCAGACTCGCGCCCAATCCGGAAATAACGATTGAAATGAATCCCGGCACGGTGAACGAAAAAAAGATTGCGCTTTACAAGCGGGCGGGAATCAATCGCTTTTCGGTGGGCTTGCAGACCGCCGTGGACGAACAGCTGTCCGCGCTCAACCGTATTCACACGCTCAGGGAGTATCTCTATTGCGCGGGTCTGCTCAAGGGGGAAAATTTCTCTGCCGACGTCATGCTCGGATTAAAGGGGCAGACCGAGGAAGACGTAAAAAAGACGATTGAAGTCGTCGCGATGAGCGGGGCGAAGCACGTCTCCATGTATGCCCTTACCCCCGAGGACGGAACACCCATTTACACCGACTATCTCAACGGGGAATTGCCCGACGGCGACGAGGTGCGCGCTCTGTACGATTTCGGTTACGGTCTGTTGAAAGAAAAGGGCTATCTCCGTTACGAGGTGAGCAATTTTGCGCGCAAGGGATATGAGAGCCGCCATAATCTCAACTATTGGAAACGGGGAGAATACATCGGCTTCGGAGTGTCGGCAAGCTCCTTTATGCGCGGGAAGCGGTTTACGAACACCTTCGATTTAGACGAGTATATGAAGTGCGTCCTGTCGGGATTTCCGCCCGTGATCGAGAGCGAGGAGGTGAGCGGAGAGGACGCAAGGTTCGAATTCGTCATGTTGGCTCTGCGCACCTCGGAGGGGATTTCGGCGGCGGAGTACAGGGCGGCGTTCGGCACCGACTGGAAGACGGATTTTGCGCAGAGCTATCAAAAAACCGTTTCCTTCTTCGAGGAAGCGGGGGACCGTACGCGGATCAAGGACGAATATTTATACGTGCAGAATCAAATTCTCATCGAGTTTGCCCGTTGAACGGATTTTTTCGGCGCGAAAAACAGGGATTCCCGTCCGTCACCAAAGCGTGTCCACGTCGAAGCCGTACACCTGTACGACTTCGAAGAGGTCGGAGAGCGCGATATCTTGGGGTACGACGAGCGGTCCGCCGTTTGAATCGATATCGTAGCCGAAGTTGTAGTACGCCTGCCATACGAGGTGCGCACACTGGGTTTCTTTTGCGTCGGGACCCTGATCCTTGGGAGAGAAAATGCCCACCGTGAGCGAATAGGGGACGTTGTTGAGCGTTTTCGCGGCGGTCTCGCCGATCTTAGCCCTGTCCTCCTTGGAAACGCCCTTGAGACGGAGGACGATAAAGTTGGGCGAACTTCTGAACCAATCGACGCTGTCGGCGAGCCTGCTGTTTTTCCCGAGGGAGACCGATTCGAGCAAGGTGCCGTATTCGTCCGTGACGATGGCGGCGTGACCGTTTCGCCAGCCAAAGGAATGGCAGGAGGAGGATACGAGTACGTCCCCCGTCTCCAGCGGAGCGATGGGCGCGAACCCGCTTTCGGAGAGCGTATAGCTCATTTTGTCCCGTTTGGTCGTAAAGACGACCGACTCGTGCTCGATTTCCCCCTCGTAAAAGAGGGCGTCCTGAAAGGCGAGGATGTCTCCGTTTTCGCGTTTGAGCGCATCGAGCGCACTCTTTCCGAGACCGGTCTGGCGGTAGAGCAGCGTGTAGTCCTCCTCCGTCCAGGACGATTTCCGCACGAGGTAGGTGATATCCGCCCGCGCATAGGAAGGGGTGACGCGCGCCGAAAACTCCACCGTGTATTCGGCGATCAGAATATATCCGAGCACGGCGGCAAAGAAGAGCAGGATTGCCAAAAACACCGTGTACAGCTTGATTGTCCGTCTGTATTTCTTATTCATATAATTCCCGCAGCTGTCTACGGAAATCAGTATAGCACGTTTTGAAAAAATGTCAACTGTCTTCGCGCCGTGCGAGCACTTCGCCGCTTTCGGCGTCCAAAAGAAGGGAAAGCTCGCTTCCTTCCTTGCTCACGATGCCCACGTAGTAATAATTTTTGTCCCTTCTTAACAGGCGCACGCGGAATTCTCCCGTAAAGCCCGCGCTTCCCGTCATTCGGTCGATCGTCTCTTTTTCCGCCTTGACGGCATAGGAGAGAGCCTCGTCCGCCGTAATCGTTTTGGCGTTCTTCACCGAGGTCGCCGTAAGTTCGCGCGTCTCTTCTTCCCAGGTAACGGTAATGTTCACGCTGCTTTGGGGGAAGACGTCAACCCCCTGCGAAAAGAAATAATCGCCCCGCACATTGCGGAAGGAGGCGTCCCCGCCCACCCTCGTGCCGTATTCCGCATAGACGGAAAAGTCCCGCGCGCCGATTTCGCTTACGAGAGAGATCTCGATATAGTCGCTGCGCTCCGCAACGACGCCGTCGGAAAGATAGGGGTGTTCCCGCGAGACGCAGGAGAGGGTGACGGAAAACTCCTCCGTTTCGGCAAGAAAAATATCGCTTTTCAGTTCCGAAACGCGGAGGGAATAATCTTCTCCTCCGCAGGCGGCAAGCATCGGCAGAAGCGCCGATAAGAGGATGATGCCCGAAAATGTTTTTTTCATGTTTTATGTGTATGAAAAACAAGTCGGATTCATGACTTTTTTGCGCTGAACGGTTGATTTTTTGTCGTTCGTATGATACAATAGATAAAATATTCGGATATATCCGAGAGTTATCACCGATGAAGAAACTCATTCTCAAGACCGCGTTCTTAACGATCGGCGTTACAATTATTCTTGCGGTTGCCGTATTCGGGATCGCCTCGTTCAGTGCTCCCGCCGCCATGATGGAACTTTCCCTGTCCCTCGGGCTCGAAAGTATCGGCGGCGATTACGCCTTTCAGGAGTACGAACGGTCGGGCGATCTCTATTATCTCGTCCGCGCGTTCGAAATTTCGGCTACGGATAAACGCGACGAAAAGGCGGACGACCGCTTTACCGTTCTCTACGGCGAAAGCGGGAGTGCACGGCGGGAAGAATTTTCCGCCTACTGCGAAAGCTACGAACTGCCGGAGGGTACGGGCGCGCCCGTAGACTACCGCGCCTACCTGTGCGCGCTTGCCGCGCGGGTAAAATGCCGCCTTGCGAAGACGAACGAGGAGAAGAGCGCGGTATGCGCCTTTGCTCTTTCCGAGACGGACGAATCTTTTCCCGCGGGCAATCCCGCGATCGCGCTCGCGGTCGAGGCGGCAAGCAGGAATGATGCGGAATTTTGTTCCTTGATTCTCGACGCGCTCGACGAGGGAGTGAGCGCGGTCGTAAAGGCGGAAAATACGGATTATTGCAATATCGTGAAAATTTTGGAGGAAGTAAAATGAGTAAAATCGTAAAGGAAGGGCTCACGTTCGACGACGTTTTGCTGATTCCGCAGGCGTCTGAAGTATTGCCCGGCGAAGTGGATTTAAGGACCACGCTGGCGGATGGGATCGAGCTGAATATTCCCATCATCTCTTCCGCAATGGATACGGTGACGGAGAACCGTCTCGCGATTGCCATGGCACGGGAAGGAGGCATGGGCATCATTCACAAAAATATGTCTATCGAAGAACAGGCGCGCGAGGTGGACAAAGTCAAGCGCAGCGAGCACGGGGTGATTACCGATCCGTTCTTCCTCGAACCGCAACATCTTGTCAGGGACGCGGTGTCTTTAATGGAGCGTTACCGTATCAGCGGCGTTCCCATTACGAAGGACGGCAAGCTCGTCGGGATTCTCACCAACCGCGATCTCCGCTTTGAGACCAATTACGATCAGCCCATTTCGGACGTCATGACGAAGGACCGTCTCGTTACCGCGCCCGTGGGGACGTCCCTTGCGGAGGCGCAGAAAATTCTCGGCAAGCACCGTATCGAAAAGCTTCCCATCGTCGATAAGGACGGGTATTTAAAGGGACTTATCACAATCAAGGACATTGAAAAGTCCATCCAGTATCCCAATTCGGCGCGCGACAAACACGGCAGACTTCTTGCGGGCGCGGCGGTGGGCGTAGGCGGAAACACGCTCGAACGCGTTGCGGCGCTCGTCGAGGCAAAGGCGGATATAATCGTGATTGATTCCGCGCACGGACACCAGAGGATGGTGTTGCAGCGGGTTTCCGAAATCAAGAAGAATTTTCCCGATCTTCCGCTCGTTGCGGGAAACGTGGCTACGGCGGAAGGGACCCGCGCCCTGATCGAGGCGGGCGCGGACGTCGTAAAAGTCGGTATCGGACCGGGCTCGATCTGTACGACGCGAATCGTCGCGGGAATCGGCGTTCCCCAACTTACCGCCATCATGGATTGCGCGGAAGAGGCGGATAAGCTCGGCAAGCGGGTCATCGCCGACGGCGGCATCAAATATTCGGGCGATATCGTAAAAGCGCTCGCGGCGGGCGGCAGCGCGGTCATGATCGGCTCCATGCTCGCGGGCACGGCGGAAAGTCCCGGAGAGGTCGAACTCTATCAGGGAAGAAGCTACAAGGTCTACCGCGGTATGGGTTCTCTTCCCGCGATGGCGGCGGGCTCGAAGGATCGCTATTTTCAGGAAAACGCGAAAAAGTTCGTGCCGGAGGGCGTGGAGGGACGCGTTCCCTTCCGCGGAACGGTTTCCGATATTATCTATCAGATGAAGGGCGGTCTCCGCGCGGGAATGGGATATTGCGGCAAGGCGAACATCGACGATCTCAGAAAGAATTCGAAGTTTATCCGCATCACAAACGCGGGACTTCTCGAAAGTCACCCGCACGATATTTCCATCAGCAAAGAAGCGCCAAATTACAGCGCGCGCGGATAAGAAAACGCCCGAAGGGGCGTTTTTACTTAACGATTTCAAGGAGATATTATGAAACACGAAAAAGTCCTCGTTCTCGATTTCGGGGGGCAGTATAATCAGCTCATTGCGCGCAGAGTACGCGACCTCGGGGTATACAGCGATCTCAAACCGTGCGATATGACGGCGGAGGAGATCAAACGTTACAATCCCATCGGCATCATTTTTACGGGCGGACCGAACAGCGTCTACGACGAAAACTCCCCGCACGTCGCGGAGGAAATTTTCCGCCTCGGAATTCCCATTCTCGGCATCTGCTACGGCTGTCAGCTCATAGCCTATACGTTAGGAGGCAAGGTGGAGCACGCTCCTTCCAGCGAATACGGCAAGCGGGAATTCGTCTTTATCAAGGACAGCCCGCTTTCCGAAAATATTCCGAAAAAGAGCGTCTGCTGGATGAGCCATACCGACCGCGTAACGGAAGTTCCGGACGGCTTCGAAGTGCTCGCCACGACGGAGAGCTGCCCCGTCACCGTTTACGGAAGCGAAGAAAGACGGGTTTACGGCGTTCAGTTCCATCCCGAAGTCGTTCATTCGGAATACGGGAACAAGCTGCTTGAAAATTTCCTCTATAAAGTATGCGGCGCTTCGGGCGACTGGACGATGCGCAACTTTGTTGCAGAGCAAATCGAAAAATTACGGGAAAAAATCGGCGATAAGAAGGTACTCTGCGCCTTGTCGGGCGGGGTGGACTCCGCCGTTGCCGCGACCCTCATTCACAGGGCGGTCGGCTCCCGACTCACCTGCGTGTTTGTGGACAACGGACTGCACCGCAAAAACGAGCCCGAAGAGGTCATGTCCGTTTTCAGGGATTCGTTGGGCATGAATCTGATCAAAGCGGACGCGGCGGATTTGTTTCTGGATAAACTCGAAGGCGTTTCCGATCCCGAGAAAAAGCGCAAAATTATCGGCGAAGAATTTATAAGAGTGTTCGAAAAGGAAGCCAAGAAAATAGGGAAAGTGGACTTTTTGGTGCAGGGGACGATTTACCCCGACGTGATCGAGAGCGGAAAGGGAAAGAGCGCCGTCATCAAGAGCCATCACAACGTGGGCGGGCTTCCCGACGCGGTGGATTTTGAAGAGATCATCGAGCCTCTGCGCGATCTCTTCAAGGACGAGGTGCGCCGCGTGGGCACGGAGCTGGGACTTCCCGATTCCGTCGTATGGCGTCAGCCTTGCCCCGGACCCGCGCTTGCAATCCGCATTATGGGCGCGGTGACGCGCGAAAAACTGGAAACGCTGCGTGAGGCGGATTATATCTTCCGCGACGAAATCGCCAAGGCGGGCTTGGATCGGGAAATCTGGCAGTATTTCGCCGTAATCACGGATAGCAAAACGGTGGGCGTACAGGGCGATTTCCGCACGTACGAAAACGTGATTGCGCTCCGTGCCGTGACCAGCGTAGACGCCATGACGGCGGACTGGGCGCGGATCCCCTTCGACGTGCTCGAAAAAGTTTCCAACCGCATCACCAACGAGGTGAAACACGCCAACAGGATCGTGTACGATATTACCTCCAAACCGCCCGCAACCATCGAATGGGAGTGATTTCCATGCGGAGAGCTGCCATAGCATCAGAGCGATTTCGCCGATGTCGGCATGGCGTTTTCGGACGCGCCTTTCGCCGTCGGCGACGCCTGCACGCTTTCCAATACTTGACAGTGGGCTGAAAAGCGGGTATAATGTTGTTGAAACGAGGTAAAACGGTATGATTTATCTGAAAGATTTCAAACAGGGACTGCTCTTGTACGAAGCGCTCGACTCGGAAGTGCGTTTAGGAATTTTAGACGAACTGTTGCAAAAAGGGGAGCTCAATCTCGCCTATTTTGCAAAGCGGTTCGGGGTCTCCAACGGAGCAATCACGGCGCACGTCAAAAAACTGCACGCCGCGGGGCTCATCGAAATCACAACTTCTTCGGGTACGCGGGGCACGCAGAAAATCTGTTCGCTATCGACGGATAAGGTCATCATCGATTTTAAGAGCCAGCCGCAAACGGAGGGGCGCGTGGAATCCGCGCATATCGCCGTGGGAACGTACGTCGATTACGATATTCGACCCACCTGCGGGCTTGCGACGCGAGAAAAAATCATCGGCAGATTCGACGATCCCGCCTGCTTTTCCTATCCCGAGCGGACGGATGCGGGGCTCTTATGGTTCTCCTGGGGTTACGTCGAATATCTGGTTCCCAATTATCTCAAAGAGGACTCCCGTCTTCTCGAACTGCAATTTTCGATGGAGATCGCCTCCGAGGCGCCCGGGTATTCCGCCTATTATCCCAGCGATATTTATTTTTCCGTCAACGGAAAAACGCTCGGCAGTTTTTTGAGCAGGGGCGAGTTTAACGACCGCGCGGGCACTTGCAATCCTTCCTGGTGGTACGGAAATCTGGGGCAATACGGAAAGAAGATACAGCTCACGGTGGGGAAAGACGGTTCGTATATCGGCGGCATCAAGGTGTCGGACGTGAAAGTGAGCGATCTGAATTTGGAAGCGGGAAAACAGATCCGTTTCCGCATTTTCGTGCCGGAGGATGCCGAAAACCGCGGCGGCGTCACTCTGTTCGGAAAGGGATTCGGCGACTACGACGAGGGAATCGTCTGCAATTTCGTCTGTAAATAAACGGGGTTTCCGGAGAAGGTTGAAGCTTGAAAACGGGAATTTCTACGGCGTCTCTTTTTCGCCGTCTCTACAACGAGGACGCGCTTTCGCTCTTTGCGGAGTGGAAGGTGGAAACGGCGGAGGTGTTTCTCACCTCTTTCTGTGAATACGAGGCCTCCTTTGCCCAAACACTGAGCGCGGCGAAGGAGGCTCTTCCCGTTCATTCCGTGCATGTTCTCAATACGCAGTTCGAGCCGCAGCTCTACGAAGCGCATCCGCGCGTCAACGCGGACGCCCGTCATTGGCTCGGCAAGGCGATGACTGCGGCGCAGATTCTCGGGGCGCGGTACTATACCTTTCACGGAATCGCGCGCTTAAAGCGCACCTTTCGGGAGGACGTCACCCGCACGGGCGCGATCACCGCGCAGATCGCGGAATTTTGCGCGAAATACGGCGTCAAACTCTCCTTCGAGAACGTGGAATGGGCGTTTTATAACCGTCCGGGGCTGTTTCGGCTGTTAAAGAGCGCGTGCCCCGCGCTTTCGGGTACGTTGGATATCAAGCAGGCGCGCATTTCGGGCTACGACTATCGGGAATATCTGTCGGATATGGGAACGGCTCTTTCCACCGTTCACGTCAGCGATATCGACGGAGCGGGAAAGCTGTGTCTTCCCGGAAAGGGAACGTTCGATTTTGACGAGCTCTACGCCAGATTATCCGACCTTGGATTTACGGGCGCGGTCGTCATAGAGAACTATTCGGGAGATTTCGGCGATTTGGGGGAGTTGCGCGCCTCCTACGAATTTCTCGCGGAAAAGGCGCAAAAGTACGGGCGGTAAAAAATCTTGATTACGGGATGGCAATCCGTCTGTTTCGGTTTTCCGCAATTATAAATAAACATAAAACCGATTTCAAAGAGAACAAAACGCGTTGACAAGTCGTGTGCGGCTTGATATAATTCAATGGTCGGTTTTCGGCGAAAATCGTATCCGACGCGGAGCCCTTCATGCGGGAAGAAATCACGGTAGAAGAAATCGAAGAAAAGAAGGCGGAAGAATATCTTGTCGTCGATATTCGCGACGAGAGCTCGTTTTTATACGGGCATATTCCGCAATCCGTGAATATTCCCCTCGATCGGCTCTACAAAGAGGAGCTTCCGCGCGGCAGAGAACTGTATATCTGTTGCAGAAGCGGCATCGTGAGCTTCGAGGCGGCGGAAGAGCTGCGAAACCGAGGGTACCGCGCGTACAATCTGAAGGGCGGCTATTTCGAATGGCTTCGGCGGCATATCCGCGATATGTCCGTCGGGGAAACGGCGCAGAGGGCAGAAAAGAGCATTCAGACGAAGTTTCACAAACAGCTTTTCAGCAAATTTGCGAAGGCGATCGTCGCATACGGTCTCGTGCGCGAGGGCGATAAAATCGCGGTGTGCATTTCGGGCGGGAAGGATTCCATGCTCATGGCAAAGCTCTTTCAGGAGCTCAAGCGACACAATAAATTTCCGTTCGAGCTTGTTTTCCTCGTGATGGACCCCGGGTACAGCGCCGAAAACCGCGAGATCATCGAGCGGAACGCGCAAATTTTGAATATTCCCGTGACGTTTTTCGAAACGGATATCTTCGAGAGCGTGTTCACGATTGAAAAATCCCCCTGTTATATCTGCGCGCGTATGCGGCGCGGGCATCTCTACCATAAGGCGAAAGAACTCGGGTGCAACAAAATTGCGTTGGGGCACCACTTCGACGACGTGATAGAAACGAATTTGATGGGAATGTTGTACGGCGGTCAGATTCAGACGATGATGCCCAAGCTGAAGAGCGCGAATTTCGAGGGAATGGAGCTCATACGCCCCATGTATTTTATCCGCGAACAGGATATAATCGCGTGGAGGGATTATAACGGGCTGCAATTTATTCAATGCGCCTGCAAATTTACCGATACGTGCACTTCGGAGTGCTGCCGTTCGGCGAACACGGGTTCCAAGCGTAAAAAGGTAAAGGAGCTTATCCGTTCGCTGAAAGAGGAGGATCCCGAAATCGAACAGAATATTTTCAAGAGCATGGAAAACGTGAGCCTTGCAACGGTACTTTCCTACAAGGACAAACGGGGTGTCAGGCATTTTTTCACGGACGAAGAATAAATTTTTTCCGAAAAAAAATATGCAAATAATAACGAAAAGTCAAGCAATTTTATAGAAATTTTTCGTTAAAATCAAAAAAAATTTTTCGGCATAATAGAATACCCGTTGAAAGATTATTTCAACGGGTAGTTTTCATTTATGTAATTGCAGTTATTCACAATTCGCCGTATAGCAAAATAACCGTCTTTCGGCGGTTTGAACAATAATTGAAAGTGCAATTTCTTAACCTCAGTTGAACCGTTTATTAGAATAAAAAGCATAGTTTTCACTTCTAAATCATTAGAAATACAGTCATATTACGGGTTTCCTTGAGCTTCGGTTCGAG
>CAYLVU010000013.1:0-38428 GCA_964387225.1 uncultured Clostridia bacterium
ATTTGCATTGCGTCGTATCATCAAATACCGCGAACACCGTTAAAAATTTATCTTGCTTCATTTCAGACATTCTCCGCTAAATTACTATGCTAAATTACTGTCTATCGTTCCATTACTATACCATAAAACTCAGCATAAATCAAGTCCGAAGCTATGTTCGCAGATAAAAAGTAAATCAGAACCGCTCACTTGTTACAAGTATTCGGTTCGGATCACAATGACTTGCTAAACACAGCCGATATTGATACAAGGGTTAACCCGTTTTTTTTGTTTACCCTTTGATTTTTTTCTGTTAACCCTTGTTTGGGGTGTTTTTTATATCGGCTCTTTGTCAAATGTTGACTTTTCGTTCCGAAAAAAATACAAAAAAATGCAAAAATTCATTTGACATACGAATTTTTCTGTGTTATGATGAATAAAAGTAAGTTAGAAATTCAAACGGGAGGAGCAGTCATGAGATTATACGGTCGCAACGCAGCTATGATGACGGAAACGTGCATGTGTTGTATGTGCACGGATTTCAGCGTGCCTGTTTCCGGATTGTGCTCTCCGTTATCGAAGAAGACTGACGACGCATATCGATATGCGCAGACATTGTTTTCATCGGGAGACTCGTTCGGAGTCTCCCGATTTTTTTATCAAAGGAAGGTAGGACCATGAAAAATTCTTTCAAACAGCCGATACGTTTTCATTTCCGCTTCGGACGAATGCGGCGATGTCAGACCGTATCCGACAACACAACCGCACGAAAAAAATCATAATAAAAAAAGGAGAAAAAATCATGTCAAAGACTTATAAATTCGAAACGCTTCAACTTCACGTCGGGCAGGAAGCGCCCGACCCCGCAACCGACGCCCGCGCCGTTCCCATTTACGCGACCACGTCCTATGTATTCCGCAATTCCGCGCACGCGGCGGCACGCTTCGGGCTTACAGACGCGGGGAACATCTACGGCAGGCTCACCAATTCGACGCAGGACGTATTCGAAAAGAGGATTGCCGCGCTGGAAGGGGGCGTGGCGGGACTGGCGCTCGCCTCGGGCGCGGCGGCGATTGCATATACGTTGCAGGCGCTCGGGCAAAACGGAGGGCATTTCGTCGTTCAAAAGACGATTTACGGCGGCAGCTACAATCTTCTGGCACACACCCTCCCCAATTTCGGAATCACTTCGACGTTCGTCAACATACACGATTTGAAGGAAGTGGAGGGGGCGATCCGCGAAAATACGAGAGCCGTCTATATCGAGACGCTCGGAAATCCCAACAGCGACATTCCCGATATCGACGCGCTTGCCGCGCTCGCCCATAGGTACGGACTTCCTCTCGTGGTGGATAATACCTTCGGTACGCCCTACCTCATTCGTCCGATCGAACACGGAGCCGATATCGTCGTCCACTCTGCGACGAAGTTTATCGGCGGGCACGGCACGACTCTGGGAGGTGTAATCGTCGATTCCGGTAAATTCGACTGGGCAGCTTCGGGCAAATATCCCGCGATTGCGGCGCCCAACCCCAGCTATCACGGCATATCCTTTGTCGCCGCGGCGGGCGCGGCGGCGTTCGTAACCTACATCCGCGCGATTCTGCTGCGCGATACGGGCGCGACTATTTCGCCCTTTGCCGCCTTCCTGCTTCTGCAAGGGACGGAGACGCTCTCCCTTCGCCTCGAACGCCATGCGGAGAACACGAAAAAAGTCGTGGAATATCTCACGAAACACCCGTTGGTGGAAAAGGTCAACCACCCGTCTCTTCCCGATCATCCCGATCATGCTCTCTATGAAAAGTACTTCCCCAACGGCGGCGCGTCCATCTTCACGTTCGAAATCAAGGGGGGAGAGAAGGAGGCGCACGCCTTTATCGATCATCTGAGCATCTTCTCGCTGCTTGCAAACGTTGCGGATGTAAAGAGCCTCGTGATTCATCCCGCAACGACGACGCACAGCCAGCTCTCCGCAGAGGAGCTTTTGGAACAGGACATCAAACCCAATACGATCCGACTTTCCGTCGGCATCGAACACATCGACGATATCATCGCAGATCTCGAACAGGGCTTCGCGGCGGTGAAATAAATCATTGGAGGATACCATGGTCCGTATTTTTAAGTCTGCCGATCAGCTTGTCGGCAAAACTCCGCTTCTGGAACTTACGCACATTGAAAAAGCGCTCGGATTAAAGGCAAAGATTCTCGCCAAGCTTGAATATTTTAACCCCGCGGGCTCCGTAAAGGACAGAATCGCCAAAGCCATGATCGAGGACGCGGAAGCAAGCGGAAAATTACATTCCGGTTCGGTAATCATCGAGCCCACGTCGGGCAATACGGGGATCGGGCTTGCCTCCGTCGCCGCGGCGAAGGGGTACCGTATCATTCTCGTCATGCCCGAAACGATGTCCGTCGAGCGAAGACAGCTCATGAAAGCGTACGGCGCGGAGCTCGTTCTCTCCGAAGGAGCGAAGGGCATGAAGGGCGCGATCGCCAAGGCGGAAGAGCTTGCCGAAGAGATTCCCGATAGCTTTATTCCGGGACAGTTCGTCAATCCCGCGAATCCCAAGGCGCACCGCGAATATACGGGTCCCGAAATTTACGAGGACACCGACGGAGAGGTTGATATCTTCGTCGCGGGCGTCGGAACGGGCGGAACGGTGACGGGCGTGGGAGAATATCTCAAATCCCAAAAACCGTCCGTCAAGGTGGTCGCGGTCGAACCCGCAACTTCTGCGGTGCTCTCGACGGGCGTTGCGGGCGCGCATAAAATTCAGGGAATCGGCGCGGGATTCGTGCCCGATGTTCTCAACACCGAAATCTACGACGAGGTCATTCCCGTTTCCGACGAGGACGCGTTTGCCGTCGGGAAACTAATCGGAAGAAGCGAGGGGATTCTCGTGGGAATTTCCTCCGGCGCTGCGGCTCAAGCGGCAATCGAACTCGCGAAGCGTCCCGAAAACGAGGGGAAGACGATCGTCGTCCTTCTTCCCGATACGGGCGACAGGTATCTCTCGACTCCGCTCTTTGCCGACTGAGCCGAAAGGATAGGAAGGGGAATCTACGGCGGGGAGTACGGTTTTTTCACGGGAGCCGTACACGCGGGAAACAGCGTCGACGGGGAATCGGGCGCGATCAGGCGCCCGATCACGGCGGCGAACGGCTACGAGCTTCCCGTACGATCCCCGCGTTGAAGCGGTCGGATGCGTTCGGCAACCTGTATTCGCGGAACGGAGGCTCCAACCAAAAAAATTTGCAAAAAAACCGCCTCTTTAGAGGGGCGGATAGGATTGCGTTGTGCCGGCAAGCGAAGCTGCCGCGCTTTCGGGGCTGTTTTCCGCGCGGCTTCAAAGCGGGAATCCCGTCATACTTGCTCCTTACGATAAATTCCAGTCGATCGGCGTTTTTCCGTGTTCTGCGAGATAGGCGTTCGTCTTGGAAAAGTGGCGGCAGCCGAAGAATCCGTTGTAAGCGGATAGCGGAGAGGGATGCGCACATTCCAGTACGAGGTGCTTGCTTCTGTCGATGAGCGGGACTTTTTTCCGCGCGTTTCCTCCCCAAAGCAGGAATACCAGATTCTCCTTTTGCTTGCTGAGCAGGGAAATCACGCTGTCCGTAAACCAGCTCCATCCGCAGTTTGCATGGCTGTTTGCCTGATGCGCCCGCACGG
This sequence comes from uncultured Clostridia bacterium, assembly GCA_964387225.1. GTDB lineage: Bacteria > Bacillota > Clostridia > Christensenellales > Borkfalkiaceae > Gallimonas. Next base: position 3,650 of record CAYLVU010000013.1, read on the forward strand.
TGAGCGCGGTGTTCATAAGCAGGACGCCCTCCCGCGCCCATTTGGTGAGATCGCCGCTCTTGGGCGGTTCGTATCCCAAATCCTCTTTGAGCTCTTTGAACATATTTTCAAGGGAGGGCGGTTTTGCAACGCCGTCACGAACGGAAAAGCAGAGTCCGTGCGCCTGTCCCTCGTTGTGATAGGGGTCTTGTCCGAGGAGTACGGCTTTCACGTCGGAAAATGGGGTAAACCGAAAACAGTTGAACAGATCGTACATATCGGGATAGACGACGTGCGTCGAGTATTCCCGTTTGAGAAATTCTCTGATTTTCAGATACCGTTCGTCTTGAAAGAGGGGAGCGAGGGGCTCCTTCCAATCGCCCAAATCGATCATTGCAAGTTCTCCAAAACTTCCAAATAACCTTTCAGCTCGTTTTTTGCGCCGTCGAGATCGTGTTCGAGATAATTTCCGCATTCCTCGCGGCGGCTTCCCGGAATTTCGTCAAGGGAAAGCGCAACGGGAATACAGCGTTTGAGCAGGGAGAGAACTTGCCCGTACGTGAGATTGACGGTGAGGAGATAGAATCCCGTGCGGCACCCCATGGGTCCGAAGTAGACGACGTTTTTTCCCTCTTCGCTGTTCCTTAGAACGGTCGCGAGCAGGTGCTCGATTGTGTGGAGCGCCTTCGGCGACACATAGTCGCCCGCGTTCGGCTTTTTAAAGCGCAAATCGAACGTGGTGATGCCGTTCTCATCCGTGTGCGCGTGCAGACCGACGGGAAGAACGTCGTGATTTTTTTGAAAAGAAAGTATTTTTTCCATATCCGTCCGTCAATCGAGCGCGCCGAAAATTTCGCCGAGGAATGCTTTGAGGTTGAGAAGGGCAAGACGCAGATTTTTGCGGAACTGATCGGTCGTACTGCCCGATCCGTATACGTCGGAAATCGCCTTAACGGAGACGAATGGAAGCCCCGCGTACTTGCAGATCTGCGCGATCGCTCCGCCCTCCATTTCCCGAATGTCGCAGCCGAGCTCTTCGACGAGAAGCTTATGGTCTACGGGAGAGTCGTTGAAGCGGTCGCCCGTTCCCAGCGTACGGCGGGGGAAATCGAGCTCTTTGGGGACGGTGAGGGGAATAAAGTTGTCTTCCTCGCCGTCGAGCGTGCCGATTTTTTTGCCGTTGAGCTGTACGCAGTCAAAATCGTACTGTACCGCCTTGTCGATGAGATAGACTTCGGACACCTCTGTTTTTTCGTTGAGACCGCCCGCAACGCCGAAGTTGAGAATGACGTCCGCTCCCTTGGCGATTGCGGCGCAGGCGCCCGCCGCGGCGTTCACCTTTCCTACGCCGCTTACAACGAGCAGGACGTCCTTCCCGAACGCTTTCCCGAAATGCACGGTTTTTCCGTAAATCGTCTGAATGTTTTCAATCTCCATATGGTCGAGCAGAATTTCCGCCTCGGACTCCATGGCGATTACGCATCCTATCATATCAATTCCTCCTTGATTCGATCAGGTGAAAAGCGGCGCTTTGAATCAGGCGCTCAAAAACCCTTGCAAGTAAGTTTTTCGCTTCTATTATAACAATCTTTCGGGAAATTTGCAACTCTGCGAATACTTTTTTCTCCGTTGGGAATAAAGGAGCTATCAAAACGAAAAAGGAGATTGTATGAACCCGTTTGATTTAAAGCCGCAAAAAGCGGACAAGGTTTTCACTTCCTGGAACAAAGTGTTTGTCAAGCCGTACGATAAGAACACCGTAGACCCCTACACCCGTCTGCGGATTATTCTCATGTCGGGTACGGAGTTCGAATCCGTGCGTTTCTCCAATGCGTTCACCCGTCATTGCCCGAACAACGACGTGAGAAGACGGCTTGCCTATATGCGCAGGGGCGAGCAGATCCAGCAAAAGAGAGTCGCCGGTCTCAAACCCGCGAACGAGACCATTCTCGAACACACGATCGGCTACGAACAGCTTGCCGTCGATCTTACCGCCGCGCTCGCTTTGACCGAAAAGAACAGCTACGTCAAAAAGCAGCTCGATTTTGCTCTGCTCGAGGATTTTGACCATTTGTACCGTTATTCGGACCTGATGGAGCTTGAAAAGAGCGGCGACCCCGCGCGCCTCGTGGGAGACTATACCGAGATCATGCCCGGAAGACCCACCGTTGCCGAGTACCGCCACCCGTACGACGACGTAAATTTCTATCTCAACGGCTATCTCAACGACATTAAAACCAAGCTCAACGTCAATATCATTACGGCTGCGGAACAGCAGACGATGAACTTTTATATGAATGTTGCAAACCTGTACGTCACGCCGCTCGGGCGCAAGCTGTACAACGAAATTGCCATGATCGAGGAGCAGCACGTTACGGGATACGGCTGTTTGAAGGATCCCTGCATGACTTGGTGGGAGAACCTCCTTATGAACGAATACACCGAATGTTATCTCTATTATTCGTGCTACGAGGACGAAAAGGACGAGCGCATCAAAAAGATTTGGGAAATGCACTTCGAGGAAGAAGTTGCGCATCTGCATGAGGCGGCGGAGCTGATCAAAACGTACGAGGGCAAGGTCTGGCAACAGGTGCTTCCCGAGGGCGGAGAGTTTCCCGAGCTCTTAAAATTCCGTTCGCAGAAGGAATATGTCCGCGAAATTTTGAAGAGCGTGCGGCTTACGGGCGTCGAGGAGGGCTGGGAGGAGCTTGACAAGGTGTCCGACGGTTTCCGCTACTTCGGCTACAACGCGCGGATCAACGGCGACGTGGATACGGTGGGAACGCACCTTGTCATCGATAAGACGATCGGCACTTACGGGCAGGATTGGCGTCTGCAAAACAAAGAGCATCCGATCAAGGTTCTTTCCGACAGAAAGAAGGACAACACGACCGTGGGAAGGGTAAAGCGGGCATAAAAAAAGGCGCCTTTGCTTGCAATCGCAGCAAAATCTGCTGTCATGACATTCGCGCAGAACGGTTTGCGGCGATATCGGCGGAGTACGAATAAAATCAATGTATCAAAAAAGGCTTTCGGCAATTTGCCGAAAGCCTTTTTCTTGTCGAAACGTGCAAAAATTATTCCTTGCCCGCCATTTTCTTATAGCCTGCAAGACGCGCTTTCGAGCTCTCCTCGGTCTTGATGAAGAGTTCTTCCGCAATGTCGGGCTGGGTCTTTTTAAGGGAGGCATAGCGCGTCTCGCCCAAAATAAACGCCTGATAGTCGCCCGTGGGATCTTTGGAGTCGAGCGAGAAGGGATTCAGTCCCTGCTCGGCAAGCGTGGGATTGTAACGGTAGAGCTGCCAGTAACCGCAATCGACCGCCGCTTTTTCTTCCGCCTGCGATTTGGTCATATTGATGCCGTGGTTGATGCAGGGAGCATAGCAGATGATGAGGGAAGGTCCGTGGTACGCTTCCGCCTCTTTGAGCGCCTTCACGAGCTGGCTCTTGTCTGCGCCCATCGCGCACTGCGCAACGTACACATAGCCGTAGGAAGTCGCGATCATGCCCAAATCCTTCTTTTTGACGCGCTTTCCGCTCGAAGCGAACTTCGCAACCGCGCCGATGGGGGTAGATTTACTTGCCTGTCCGCCCGTGTTGGAATAAACCTCGGTATCGAGAACGAGTACGTTGACGTCTTCGCCCGAAGCGAGAACGTGGTCGAGTCCGCCGTAACCGATATCGTAAGCCCAACCGTCGCCGCCGATGATCCAGAAGGATTTCTTGACGAGGCAGTCCTTTTCCGCAAGGATTTCGTTGACGAGCGTAAGCTCTTCGCCTTCGCAGTCCGCCTTGCATTTTTCCAGATCGGCAACGAGCGCCGCCGCCGCCGTCTTGCTTCCTTCCGCGTCGTCCATATTCGCGATCCAGGCTTCCAAAATCGCCTTACATTCGGGATATTCTTCCCAAAGCGCGGCAAGTTTTGCCACCTTGTCTTTGAGCGCGCCGCGGCGTGCTTTATATGCAAGCTGCATACCGTAACCGAACTCTGCGTTGTCTTCGAACAGGGAGTTCGCCCAGGCGGGACCGTGACCCTGTTTGTTCGTCGTATAAGGGCATGTAGGGGAGGAGCCGCCGTAGATGGACGAGCAGCCCGTTGCGTTCGCGACGATCATTCTGTCGCCGAAGAGCTGGGTGACGACCTTCACGTAGGGGGTTTCGCCGCAGCCCGCGCACGCGCCCGAGAACTCGAACAGCGAAGGGGTGAATTGCGACTTCTTCACATCCGCCATCTTGACGGCGGAGAGATCGACCTCGGGAAGATCTACCGCGTAATCCCAGTTTTTGGCTTCCCGTACTTCGAGCTCTGCGAACGGCGTCATGACGAGCGCCTTGTTGCCCTTCATGCCGGGGCATACCTCCGCGCAGACGCCGCAGCCCATACAGTCGAGCGGGCTCACCTGCATACGGAATTCATAGCCCGCGATTCCGGTTGCGGGTTTGGTATCGAAATCTTCGGGCTTCTCGCTGCCAACCGCCACAAGCGCGGGACGAATACAGGCGTGAGGGCAAACAAAGGAGCACTGGTTGCACTGTACGCAGTTTTCTTTCACCCACTTGGGAACCGTAACGGCGACGCCGCGCTTTTCGTACTTGGTCGTACCGGTGGGAACGGAGCCGTCCGCATTGAACGCGGAGGAGGGAAGCTTGTCGCCTTCGAGCGCAAGGATGGGAGCGATGACGCTGCGGAAATAGTCGTTATCCGCAAGAGTGATCATATCCGCGCCCTCGGTCGTCGTCGCCCAGGAGGCGGGAATATCGATTTTTACGAGATTTTCCTTTGCGGAATCGATCGCGTTGTAGTTCATCTGGACGATCGCGTCGCCCTTTCTGGCGAAGGATTTGTACGCCATTTTCTTCATGTATTCAACGGCGTTTTCATAGGGCATAATCTGGTTGTTGATATAGAAGAATGCCGACTGCAAAATGGTGTTCGTTCTGCCGCGCAGTCCGAGCTTTGCCGCAATGGAGATCGCGTCGATCACGTACAGCTTTGCGTTTTTCTTCGCGAGAGTGTTTTTGACCTTTGCGGGAAGATTCTTTTCAAGCTCTTCGACCGTCGTCCAGGGCGCGTTCAGAAGGAAGCTGCCGCCGTTTTTCAAATCGCTCGTCATATCGTAACGGATGACGTAAGAGGGGTTATGGCAGGCGATGAAGTCGGCGGAGTCGATCAGATATTCGCTCTGAATGGGGGTCTTGCCGAAGCGCAGGTGAGAGACCGTGATGCCGCCCGACTTTTTCGAGTCGTAGAAGAAATACGCCTGCGCGTACATATCGGTGTGATCGCCGATGATTTTGATGGAGTTCTTGTTGGCGCCAACCGTACCGTCGGAGCCGAGCCCGTAGAATTTGCACGAGGTGGAACCTGCGGGCGCTGCGTCGAACTTTTCGGAGAAATCGAGGGAGGTATGGGTAACGTCCTCGTAAATACCGACGGTGAAGTGATTTTTCGGCTGCGCCTGTTCGAGGTTTTTATAAACGGAAAGCACCATGGAGGGATTGAACTCCTTCGAGCCGAGACCGTATCTGCCGCCCACGACGTCGATATTTTTCAGACCGTTCTCCAAAAGGGCGGTGCAAACGTCGAGGTAAAGGGGCTCGCCCAGAGAGCCGGGCTCCTTCGTTCTGTCGAGGACCGCGATTTTTTTGCAGGTTGCGGGAATACAAGCCGTGAAAGCTTCGGAAACGAAGGGACGGTAGAGGCGGACCTTGATGAGACCGTATTTCTTTCCCTGCGCGTTGAGCTTATTGATGGACTCTTCCACCGTTTCCGCGCCCGATCCCATGATGACGATGACTTCTTCCGCGTCGGGCGCGCCGATGTAGTCGAAGAGATGATAACTTCTGCCCGTGAGCGCGGAAACTTCGTCCATCATTTCCTGAACGATCGCGGGGGTCGCATTGTAGTAGCTGTTCGCCGTTTCCCTGTTCTGGAAGTAGGTGTCGCCGTTCTGCGCGGTGCCTTTTTGAATGGGGTGCTCGGGGTTGAGCGCGCGCGCTTTAAATTCCGCAACGTCTTTTTCAAGACCCTTCTTGTCGAAGATCGCCTTCATTTCGTCGTAGTCGATTCCGTCGATCTTGCTCACTTCGTGAGAGGTGCGGAAACCGTCGAAGAAATTGATAAAGGGCACGCGCGAACGAAGGGTGGAGAGGTGCGCGACGAGCGAAAGGTCCATAACCTCCTGTACGGAACAGCCCGCGATCATTGCAAAACCCGTCTGACGGCAAGCCATAACGTCCGCATGGTCGCCGAAAATATTGAGGGAGTGCGCCGCGAGCGCGCGGGCGGAAACGTGCATGACCATGGGCAGCAGTTCGCCCGAGATCTTGTACATATTGGGGATCATGAGGAGAAGCCCCTGCGACGCGGTATAGGTCGTAGTGAGCGCGCCTGCGGAAAGCGAACCGTGCACCGCGCCCGCGGCGCCGCCCTCCGACTGCATTTCGGCAATGCGGAGCTTCTGCCCCCACATATTCACGCGTCCCTGCGTCGCCCACTCGTCTGCGGATTCCGCCATAGGGGACGAAGGGGTGATGGGATAGATGGCAGCCACTTCCGAGAACGCGTAAGCGACGTGCGAGGCGGCGGTATTGCCGTCGATGGTCATCTTTGTCATCAAAAAACCTCCATAAATAAATTATAAATTTTCTTTTTTTCGCGCGGAAAAACAACGCCTTCCCGCGCCTTTTCCTATTATATAGGTTTTTTTTTGCAATGTCAATAAGGAAGCGGAAAAAAACTTGTTCCGTTTCGGGAAAAATGTGAACGGTTTTTCCGCTCTCCCGTCCGAAAGGAAAAAATCATGCCGCGGGATAGGGGACGCGGGCGCTTCCGTGAGGGCGCCGTCGGGGGGCGTAAAACCTCTGCTTAAAATTATTTTACAAATTTCACGGCATTTTCATTGTAAAATCGGGGAAATTTTGCTATAATATGGAAAAGTTATGAAAGCGATCGATTTCGAGGACGTCTCTTTCTGTTACGAGGAAGGGGCGTTCGCGTTGCAGCATCTTAATTTTTCCGTAGAGGAAGGGGAGTTCGTCGCCGTTCTCGGTCATAACGGGAGCGGGAAATCAACGCTCGCGCGTCTTTGCAACGGACTTTTGACGGCGGACGGCGGGCATATCCGTATTTTCGGCGAGGAAATCGGCGAAAAAAATCTGTTTTCGATTCGTAAGAGCGTCGGGATCGTGTTTCAGAATCCCGACAACCAGACGGTCGCTTCGGTTGTGGAGGACGACGTCGCCTTCGGGGCGGAGAACGTGGGGCTTCCCCGCGAAGAGATCGGCGAGCGCATCGCGTTCGCATTAAAGTCCGTCGGCATGGAGGAATACAGGCAGGCGACCGTGTCCCGTCTTTCCGGCGGGCAAAAACAGCGGATCGCCATTGCGGGCGTGCTTGCGCTGAAACCGAAAATCATGATATTGGACGAATCCACGGCGATGCTCGATCCGCGCGGAAGACGGGAGATCGTGGAGGTCGTCAAACGGCTGAATCGGGAAGAGAAGATCACGGTTGTACTCATCACGCATTTCATGGAGGAGGCGCTTCTTGCGAACCGTGCCGTCGTGATGAACAGGGGGAACGTCGTCATGGAGGGCACGCCCTCCGATATTTTCGAGCGGCACGAAGAGCTTCTCACGTATAATCTCGCTTTGCCCCGTATCGGCGCGATTTGCAAGCGCTTGCAGGAGGGCGGACTCGCCGTTTCGGATACGCTCGATCCGGAAATACTTGCGGAGGAAATCGCAAAGTGCGTATCGTAGCCGAACATTTAAGTTATACTTATAACGCGAAATCCCCCTTTGCGGCGCACGCTCTCCGCGACGTGTCGCTCACGGTGGAAGAGGGGGAATTTTTCGGGATTATCGGTCACACGGGTAGCGGAAAAAGTACCTTCGTGCAGCATCTGAACGGTCTTATCCGGCTGCCTTCTTCCTTAAAGCGGTATAAAGAACCGCGGTTAAAGAAGGGACAGGCGCCGCCTCCGCAGACGGTGCTCACCGTAGGGGAATTCGACCTGACGAACAAAAAGACGGATTTCCGCGCGCTCAGAAGCAAGGTGGGCATGGTCTTTCAGTATCCGGAATACCAACTGTTCGCCGAGACGGTCTTCGACGACGTGGCGTTCGGATATAAAAATTTTTCCGCAACGAAGCCCGGAAAGGAGGAGCTTGAAAAAGTCGTACGGGAGGCGCTTGAAATCGTCGGGCTCGATTACGGCGAGATCAAGGAAAAATCCCCCTTCGAACTCTCCGGCGGACAAAAACGGCGGGCCGCGATCGCGGGCGTTATCGTGACGAAACCGGAAATCCTCGTGCTCGACGAACCTGCGGCGGGTCTCGATCCGCTCGGAAAGAGAGAGGTGATGGAACTTCTGCACAAAATTCACAGGGAATGGTGCAAGACGGTCGTCATCGTCTCCCACGATATGGACGAAATCAGCGAAAACTGCACGAAAGCCGCCGTATTTTCGGAGGGGACGGTCAAATACGTTCTCCCTCCCGCGGAACTGTTCCAAAGGACGGAAGAGCTCGTTTCCCTCGGATTGGACGTGCCGCTCACGGCGAAACTCGTCGCCGCACTCAAAAGACGCGGCTTGGAGCTCTCCTGTGATTTTACGACGGAAGGATTTATCGCGGCGGTACTCGCGCGCGCGGGGGTAAGTAAGGTAAGGGCGAAGGGGGACGGAGAATGAAAGACGTCTCGTTCGGTCAGTATTATCCCGTATCTTCCTTCGTTCACCGCATGGACCCCAGGCTCAAGCTGCTCTTTCTCATAGCCTATATCGTCGCGATTTTTGTGGCGAGCAACTTTTACGGTCTCGCCGCGTGCGCCTTCGTGCTCGTTCTGATCATTGCATTTTCGCGCGTGCCCGTCGGAAAAGTTTTGCGCGCGGTGCGGGGAGTGCTCTTTCTGGTGCTCTTTACGGCGGTTGTCAACGTGTTCTTTTACAGCGGAGACGACGTGTATTGGGACGGTCCCGCCGTATATTGGGAATACGGTATTCTGCATATTACGCAGGCGGGCATCGTGTTTTCCCTTTTTCTCGTGCTCAGGCTGCTGCTGCTTGTCACCTGTTCCTCGATGCTCACCTATACGACGACGCCCGTTTCTCTTACGGACGGGATTGAGAGCATTTTAACGCCGCTCAAATGGATCCGCTTTCCCGTGCACGAGCTTGCCCTCATCATGAGCATTGCCCTGCGCTTTATTCCGATTCTCATGGAAGAGACCGAGCGCATCAAGAACGCGCAGAAGGCGCGCGGAGCGGATTTCGATACGGGGGGACCCGTGAAAAAAGTGCGCGCAATCGTTCCCATTCTCATACCGTTGATTCTTTCGGCGTTCCGCCGCGCGGACGAACTCGGCGACGCGATGGACGCCCGCTGTTATTCGGGCGGGAAGAACCGCACAAAATATAAAAAACTGCGCTTTTCCTGGCGGGATCTCGTCGGATTTTTCGTGGGCGCCGCCCTGATCACGGGCGTCGTTCTGCTCAGAGTGTATCTGGGGGCGCCGATATGAGATATGCGCTGCTCGTGAGCTACGACGGAACTTGCTTTTCCGGCTGGCAGGAACAGCCGAACGCCCGCACGGTGCAGGGCGTGATGCAGGAAGCGGCAAGGGAGATTTTCGGCGTTCCCGTTAAAGTAGCGGCAAGCGGCAGAACGGACGCGGGCGTACACGCCGAGGGTCAGGTCTGTCATCTGGACGCGGAAACGGCGATTCCCGCCGAAAAGATCCGCGAATGTTTCAACCGTATTCTCCCGCCCGATCTGAGGGTTTTAAAGAGCGTTGCCGCGCCCGAAGGTTTCGACTGTACGCGCGGCGCGAAGCGCAAGACCTATGGTTATTCGTTTTATTATGCGGAAACCGAACGTCCGCTCTTAGAGCGGTATTCGGTGCGCATCAAGCAAAAACCCGATTTGGAGAAGATGCGCGCGGCGGCGGCTCTTTTGGAAGGAAGACACGATTTTAAAGCGTTCTGCGCGTCCGGTTCCTCCGCGAAGACGAGCGTTCGTACCGTTTACGGCGTGCGGGTCTCCGAGCGCGGAGGCGTATATGAAATCGAGGTATGCGGAAGCGGATTTCTGTATAATATGGTGCGCATTATCGCGGGCGAGCTGATCGCCGTGGGGTGCGGTAAAAAAGAGGGGATTACGGCGGCGTTCGAAAGCGGCGATCGGAAATTGCTTGCCAAAACGATGCCTGCCAAAGGTCTCGTTCTCATGAGGGTGGAATACGGCGCGCCGCTGTTCGGTGCAAGGGGGATATAGGATGGAATTTTTTACTTGGCTGGCATTACCGCAAATCATTTTACAGTATACGGGAATGTCCGTGGACGCGAACGCGACGGCAGAGGAGGTCGCCATGCAGCTGATCCGCAATCAGATCATCTGCGTGGGCGTCGCGGCGGGGTTGTATATTTTCTGTTTGATATTCGGCGGAATCGGGCTATATTCGATGGCAAAACGGGCGGGGCTCAAACACAAGTGGCTCGCATTCGTCCCCTTCGCCAATACCTACTATGCGGGCACGGTCGCGGGGGAAGCGTACTTTTTCGGACAGAAAATGAAGCGCGAGGGTCTTTACGCGATGTTGGCGGAAATCGTTTACGTGGGTTTGAACGTTTTCGTTCTCGTCATCAATTTTCTCACCTATAATCCCAATTATCTCTATCTCGATACTTCCTCGTACGATTACCCGGTTTGGAGCATCGACTCCTCCCGTTTTCCCGTCTCTCTCGCCTGGCTTCCTACGGCAAAAATTTGGAGCGATCCGCTGTCCTATCTCTCGGAAATCGTGATGATCGTGTTCTTTTTCGTGGTATATAACGCGCTCTTCCGCAAATATTATGCGCGCGGTCCCATGATGATGGCGTTTCTCTCCGCGATCTTTCCTTTCCGCGCCTTCACGCTCTTTGCGGTGCGCAATAACGCTCCCGTCGATTACAACGCCTATATGAAGCGCAAAATGGAGGAGACGATGCGCAGCCGTCAGCAGTACAACGGACAGTACGGACCTTACGGGCAGAACGGGCAGTACGGGCAGTACGGACAAAACAGGCAGGGAAATCCTTCCGAAGGTTCTCCTTTTTCGGAGTACGGAGGAGACGGAGATGCGGGCGCCGCGCCTTCCGGATCGGACGAACCCTTTTCGGAATTCGGCGGTACGCCCCCCAAGGACGATTGATGCGCGCTTTTGCGGCTTTCCCGAACGGGGAAGCCGTTTTTTTCGGAGAGGAAAGCATTTTTTTGATTTTAAATCCTTGCCAAATCAAAATTCCGTGCTATAATATAAATACAAGTTATAGAAAACGTTATATTATCGGTGTGCGCATAAATCTGCGCTTATGGAACTATATGGAACTAATTTCGGCAATTGCAACGGCAGAAGGGCGGGGCGGCGTCTCGATCGTCCGCGTCAGCGGCGAGGGCGCCCTGTCTCTCGCAGAAAAAATGTTTTTGCGCAAAGTGGATTTTGTGCCCAATACGATGTACCCGGGCGAAATCGATTGCGGTGATTTTACGGACTACGGCATGTGCGTATGGTTTCGCGCGCCGAAATCCTTTACGGGAGAGGACGTCGTGGAATTTCATTTGCACGGCGGCACGGAGATTGCGCGCGGCGCGCTTGCGCGCACGTTCGCACTCGGCGCCCGACCGGCGGGAAGAGGGGAATTTACGAAGCGCGCCTACCTGAACGGAAAACTCTCGCTTGCCGCCGCGGAGGGCATGGCGGACATGATCAACGCACAGTCCCGCGCCGAAGTGCGGGCAGGTTACGCGCTCTACGGTGAAAAACTCACGCGGGAGGGGGCGCGGCTTCAGGACAAGCTGAAAAACTGTCTTGCGAGCGTAGACGCGGACGTCGATTATCCCGAAGAGGAGCTTAACCGCGACTCCCGCGCGGAGATTGCCGCCTTGCTCGAAGAGGTTGAAGGAGAGCTACGCGCTCTTACGGGGCAGTACCGCGCGGGCAAAAAGATCAAGGACGGGGTCAACGTAGCTCTTTGCGGCAGACCGAACGCGGGGAAAAGCGCACTATTTAACGCTCTTTTGGGTTACGATCGCGCCATCGTTTCATCCGAGGCGGGCACGACGCGGGACGTCGTAGAGGGAACGGTTGAAATTCGCGGCGTTCTGTTCCGCATAACCGATACCGCCGGACTGCGGGAGGGGGAGAGTGAGATCGAGCGGGAGGGCATCCGCCGCGCGGAAAACGCGATCAGAGCCGCAGACGTCGTGGTCTATCTTAAAGAGGACGGAGATTGCATCGATCTGCCGTCGGACATTCCCTGCATCACGGTCGGCGCCAAGCGGGATCTTTGCGAAAAACAGGATTGCGACGTCCTCGTTTCCGCCGTAACGGGCGAAGGGATGGACGAGTTGAAGAACCTCCTCTACGAAGCAGGATACGGGAACGGAAACGAAGAGATTTTTCTGCTCGAAGAGCGGCATTACCGTGCGGCGCTCGAAGCACTCTCTGCGGCGGAAGCCGCATCGGCGGCGGTGAAGGGCGGATTGCCCGCCGAACTGTATGCCGAGGATCTCACGCGCGCCTGGCGCGCTTTGGGGGAGATCAGCGGAGAGACCGCTACGGAAGCGGTAATCGGAGAAATATTCGAAAAGTTCTGCGTGGGGAAATGACGCGGACGGAGGGAGCAAATGGTCAATCTGGAACTTTATAAGGTGTTTTATACGGTTGCCAAGTCCGGCAGCCTTACGAAGGCGGCGGAGGAGCTGTATATCTCCCAGCCCGCAGTGTCGCAGGCAATCAAACAACTGGAAACGCAGCTCGATACGCCGCTGTTCAACCGCGTGCACAAGGGGATGGAACTCACGGCACAGGGCGGAGAGCTCATCTACGGCGACGTGGAACGCGCGTTGCAGCTTCTCGGCGGCGTGGAGGGGAAGCTCTCCGAACTCCGGCACGTCGCAAAGGGTACGATACGGATCGGAGCGTCCGAGACGATTTTTCAATACTGTCTCGCGGATAAAATCGTCGAGTTTCACAAGCTCTATCCGCAGGTCAAGTTCGAATTGCTGTCCGACGTCTCTCCCAAGACCATCGAGCAGCTGAAAACAGACCGTTGCGATATCGGATTTCTCAATCTTCCCATCGAGGAGGACGAAGGAATTACCGTGACGGATTCCATCATGCTTCTAAGCGACGTGTTTATTGCGGGCGGGGAATTTTCGTTTTTGAGAGGGAAAAAACTCTCCGTATGGGAGCTTGCGCAATATCCGCTTCTGTTGATGGAGGAACGCACCGTCGCGAGGAGCGCGGTCGATCATTACGCCGAAAGTCTGGGAATCCGTTTCAGTCCCGCAATCGAGGTGGACAGCTGGGGATTTATGAAACAGCTCGTCGTGGACGGCATGGGAATCGGGTGCATTCCCCGCGAATACGCGCTCAATAAAATGGCGCAGGGAACGCTCTTCGAGCTGGAAGTGGAGCCGCCCATGCCCGTGCGTTCCGTGGGAATGGCGCTGCCGAAAAACGCCAACGTGTCGTACGCGCTGCGGGCGTTTATCAATCTGTTTAAGAAAAAATAATCCCCGCCGCAGCGAAAAACCGCAAACAAAAAGAGCAAGGAAATCTCCCTTGCTCTTTTTTAGCGCAACGCGCGCAAGCGGGCTTTCAGAACAGATTGCCCAACAGATCGTTCATGTCGTATAATCCCGCGGGTTTATCCAGAAGAAATGCGGCGGCTTTCAGCGCACCCGAAGCAAACACTCTGCGGCTGCGCGCCGAATGGGAGAGGGTTACGATCTCGTCTTCGCCCGCGAACATGACCTCGTGTTCTCCCACGATCGTTCCTCCGCGTACGGCGTGAATTCCTATCTCTTCGCGCGTTCTCGCGCCAACCGCGCCCTTTCGGCCGTAGATATTCCGTTTGTTTCCGCCGAAGCCCTCGTTTACGCTCTCCGCGAGCATGAGCGCCGTGCCGGAGGGGGCGTCTTTTTTAATGCGGTGGTGACGCTCTATAATTTCCGCGTCGAAATCCCCGCCGAGCACCTCGGCGGCTTTTTTCACAAGGTATTGCAGAAGGTTTACGCCGATGGAAAGATTGCCCGTTTTAAAGACGGCGGTCTTTTTTGCGCAGGCGTCTATCCGTTTTAAATCTTCGTCCGTAAATCCGGTGGAAGCGAGCACGATGGGCAGACGGTTGTCTGCGCAATAATCGAGGCGCGCGCTAAGCTCCTTAGGGGAAGAGAAATCGATCACGACGTCCGCTTTTTCCGTAATCTCGCCGAAACTTTTATAGACGGGATAGGGCGCGGGGGAGGGGTTGAGATCGATTCCGCAGACGATTTGCTCTCCCGCCAGTTCCGTTACGTTTTTGCCCATTTGTCCGCAGGCGCCGCACAAGATGATCTTCATTTTATCACCTTCAATCCGCATCCGCACATCGCCGCCGCCAAAACGGCGCGATGTTCTTCCTCGAGCTCCGTTAAGGGCGCGCGGGGAAGTCCCGCCGCAAAGCCCAGGAGCGCCATGCCCGCCTTTGCGGGAATGGGGTTCACTTCCGAAAAACAAGCCTTGGTGAGCGGAAGAAGATAGTCGTTCAATTCGTTCGCCCGCTGTAAATTTCCCTCTCCGACCGCCGTCACGAGAGATTTGATCAATGCGGGGGCAAGATTCGATACGACCGAGATGACCGCCGTACCGCCGGCGCAGAGAATGGGCAGGTTGAGAGCGTCTTCGCCCGAATACAGCTCGCACTTGCCGCGCACGGCTTTCGCCGTTTCCAGAACTTGCGCCATATTGCCGCTCGCCTCTTTGATGCCCGCGATATTCTTAAGTTCCGCAATTTTTGCCATCGTTTCGGGCAGGACGTTTACGCCCGTGCGGGAGGGGACGTTGTAACATATGACGGGAAGGTCTACGGACTCCGCGATCGCGCGGTAATATTCGAAAAGTCCCTTCTGCGTGCATTTGTTGTAGTACGGGGTTACGGCGAGCACGCCGTCCGCGCCGAGCGCTTCCGCTTTCCTGCTTGCCTCTGCGGCGCGCGAGGTGGAATTGCAGCCCGTTCCAACGATGATTTTCGCTCTTCCCGCCGTTTTTTCTATGGCGTACCGTATGAGGTTTTCCTTCTCGGTTTCGGACATGGTGGCGGGTTCGCCGGTCGTGCCCAATACGACGAGCGCGTCCGTACCGCCGTCGATCTGGTATTCGATCATCTTGCCGAAGGCGTCAAAATCGATTCCGTTTTCCGTGAACGGGGTGATCATCGCCGTCGCGCTGCCTCTTAAAAATCCTACCATTTCTTTCTCCCTTTCTCCATAGTATGACGGTTGCGCGAATTGCGCCCGTTCAGTCGAAATAGCCCTTCGCCGCCAACAGCTCGGCAAGGAGCACCGCGCCGCCCGCCGCACCGCGCAGGGTGTTGTGCGAACAGCCTATAAATTTGTAGTCGAACAGACTGTCTTCCCGCAGTCTTCCGGCGCAGACCGCCATTCCGCGATCCGTCATTCTGTCGAGCTTTGGTTGGGGACGGTCGTCCTCCTCGAAATAACGGATGAAAT
This sequence comes from uncultured Clostridia bacterium, assembly GCA_964387225.1. Taxonomy (GTDB): domain Bacteria; phylum Bacillota; class Clostridia; order Christensenellales; family Borkfalkiaceae; genus Gallimonas. The sequence goes on from CAYLVU010000013.1 coordinate 19,166, forward strand.
GTTCGGGCGCGGAGGGCAGGGAGAGCCGCTGCGGCTCGCCTTCATAGTTTTTCCACGCGGTTAAAATTTCCTCCTTCGTCGGCTTTTTGTCGAAGGATACGAAGACCGCCGCCGTATGACCGTCGGAAACGGGGACGCGCAGGCACTGCGCTGTGATTACGGGAGAGGTTGCGGGGATAATTTTTCCGCCTTCGACTCTGCCCCATATTTTAAGAGGTTCCTTTTCGCTCTTTTCCTCTTCGCCGCCGATATAGGGAATGACGTTGTCCTCGATTTCCGGCATCGTGGAAAAGGTCTTTCCCGCGCCCGATATCGCCTGATAGGTAGTGACCGCCGCGCACTTTATCCCAAAGGAGAGAAGGGGATGGAGGAGAGGAACGTACGATTGCAGCGAGCAGTTGCTCTTTACGGCGATAAAGCCGCGCTTTGTATTGAGCCGCTTCCTCTGCGACGCGATCACTTCAAGGTGCTCCGGATTGATTTCCGGAATCAGCATGGGCACGTCGTCCGTAAAACGGTGCGCCGAATTGTTGGAAACCACGGGAATTTCAAGCTTTGCGTATCTCTCTTCGAGGGCGCGGATGTCGTCCTTTTTCATGTTCACGGCGCAGAATACGAAATCGACCTTTCCCGCCACGTCCTCGGGACGGTCCGCGTCGAGAACGGTCATCTCTTTTGCGTATTCGGGGATGGGTACGCTCATCGCCCATTTTCCCTCTACGGCAGCCTGATAGCTTTTTCCCGCCGAACGCGCGCTTGCAAGCAGCGCCGCAGGCGTAAACCACGGGTGATTTTCCAGAATGGTCACGAAACGCTGACCGACCATGCCCGTCGCACCGATGATGCCGACTTTGTAATGTTTCATATTGACCTCGTTTTGCATATAAAAACAGCGGGCTCAGCCCGCTTTCGTTTTATCCGCTTGGATATTTGCCGAAAGCGCACCACATACCGTGACAGAACCAAAGGTATTAGCCCTTGATGCCAACGCGGAATAAAAGGGGAAACCGCGTTTCGGCGGGGATACCCTTTCGCGGAATCTCTCCGCCGCGCCTTTTCGCGGCTCAATTCCGTTACTGATGTTCGCCCGCTCCTCTTTAAGCGAGATAATTTTACCATACGCTATGTGAAAAGTCAAAGAATTTACCCGTTTTTTATTGAAATATTTTCGGATTTGTTGTATAATGGGCAAAAGAACGGCGTCTATCATCCGCCGCGCTTCGCGCGCGGCGGTTTGCACGGACGGACAAACCCGCCTGCCGCGCGGCGTTAGTCCCTCGATACAAGGAGAAGTTGATATGGCAGACAGAGAAAGAAAAGGGCTGGTCGCCCGTTGGCTTGAAGGGAAAGAACGCAGCGAGGATTATGCCCGCAGTACGCTGCCCACGAGCCGCTGGGGACTGTTTTGGGATATCTTCAAAGGGCGGTTCGGGCGGTTGTTTCTCGTGAATCTTCTCGTTCTCGCGACCTTTCTTCCGTTGATCGCCGTCGTCGTATGGCGTTCGCTCACGCTCGCGGTGCAGGGGACGCTGGGTCCCTTCGGCGGCGGGCTCGGCGTCGGTTATCCCGCCATTCCCGATATTACGGGCGCTGCGGAATATCTCATGTTCCAGTCCGATATTGTATTTTTTGCGCTTCTCATTCCCTGTATGGTGTTCGCGGGGCTCGGGATATCGGGCGGAATGTACATTATCCGCAATCTGCTCTGGACGGAGGGCGTGTTCGTTGCAAACGACTTTGCGCGCGGAATCAGACGCAACTTTCTGAACGTACTCGAGGCGGTACTCGTCTTTTCGGTGCTCCTCTTTCTCGCCCGCACGATGGGGAACCTTGCGGATTATTTCGTGGCGATCGGCGCCGAGCAGTCCGGCTGGCTTGTCGCCTCGAAAGTCATCGGATATATCTTCGTTGCGTTTGCGGTTCTCATCTGTCTATGGATGATTTCGCTCGGCGTAAACTATAAACAGGGTCCGTGGGCGCTTTTCCGCAACGCCGTCGTCATGACGGTAGGGACCTTCCCGCAGACTGTCTTTTTCGCGGTTGTCGCCCTTTGGCCCTTCTTTCTTATGCTATTTTCGTCGGGGATCATTCTCGCGATCGGCATCGTTTTGCTCATTCTGATCGCGTTCTCCTACGCGATGCTCGTGTGGATGGATTATTCCCAGTGGGCGTTCGATAAATTTATCAACCCGAACATCGGCGTTGCGACGGGAAGAGGGCTCTTTGATAAGAACAAGCAAAAACAGGGGGGCGTCGCGGCGGTCTCCGCAGACGAAAGCGCGGCGATGCGCGAATACAAGCGGCAGATCGTGGCGCAGGGCAAAAGCAAGCTTGTATGCCGTCCCATTAAACCCATCGACGACGATTTGGAAATCTATCAGCTTCCCGAATCTTTCTCGCGCGAAGATCTTCGCCGTCTTAAAGAGAGCAAGGACGCCGTTGCGGAGGATGTCCGCGCATACGAGGAAGAACACAAGAACGACGAGCAGTATGTGGAATACAACCGTCAGTTTGAGGAACGCGAACGCGCCATACGGGACGAGGAGGCGGGCGTCAAGAAGAAAAAGAAAAAAGCGCCCCAGCGTCCAAAAATGCTCAATAAAAAGAAGTAAGGAGCGGGCAATGGCTCGGGCGTACGAGTATCTTTCGGATTGGTTTGAAATTTTGAACGACGACTGCGACTATTCCCTTTGGTCGCAGTATTTTATTCGCGGGTTACGCGAAGCGGGCGCAGGGGGAAAAGGACTGGAACTCGGGTGCGGAAGCGGTGCGTTCTCGCGCGCGCTGGCGTGCGCGGGTTATGACATGACCGGCGCCGACGTCAGCGTGCAGATGCTCAACAAAGCGGCGGAGCTCGCGCGGCAAAGCGGTTTGAAAATTCCGTTCGTGCTTGCCGACGCGGCGAAGCTGAAAACGCCCGAAAAGTACGATTTTATCGTAGCGCCCAACGACTGCTATAATTACATTCCGCAGCATAAAATCGGCGGCGCCTTCAAAAGAGCCGCCTCCGCTTTGAAAAAGGGGGGAGTTTTCTGGTTCGACGTGAGTTCCGAATACAAGTTCCGCAATAAAATTGCAAATAATATTCTGGCGGACGATCGGGACGAGATTACCTACCTCTCCTTTAACGAACTGAAAGAGGACAGAGTGGAGACGGCGGTCACGCTGTTTATTCGGGAGGAGGACGGGCGGTTTCTCCGCCGCGACGAAAGCCACGTGCAGTATATTCACAGGGAGGAGGATCTCGTTTCCGCGCTGAAAGACGCGGGGTTCGATATTCTCCGCATAGAAGGACATCTCGGCGAAGATAAAGAGGAGAGCGACAGGCTGAATTTTATATGCGCAAAATAAGCAGACTTCTGAAAACCCTGATATGGGAAAACGAGGTGTCCCTTGCGCTGTTGGATACGACGGCGCTCGTAAACGAGGCGATTACCCGCCACGGGCTGTCGCCCGTCGCCGCAGCCGCGCTGGGGCGGACGCTCACCGCTTCGGCGTATCTTTGCAGTTGGCTCAAGGACGAGGACAGCGCGCTGTCCGTGACGGTGGACGGCGGCGGAATCGGGGGAAAGCTGTTCGTTTCGGGCGACGGCGCGCTTCATATGCGCGGTTTTGCCGAACGTCCGCGGGCGGATCTTCCTCCGCGTCCGGACGGAAAACTCGACGTCGGCGGCTTTGTCGGGAAGCACGGCACGCTTACCGTCGTGCAGGACGACGGAGAGGGATTGCCCTTCGCGGGGACGTGCGAGCTTGTCTCGGGGGAGATCGCGGAGGATTTTTCGGCGTATTTCTATTACAGCGAGCAAAGACCTACGGCGGTCGCGCTCGGAGTAAAGATCGGAACGGACGGAAGGTGTATCGGCGCAGGCGGTCTTTTCTTGCAGCCCCTTCCCTTTGCGAAGGAGGAAAACGTCGCGCGGTGCGAGGAGACGATCGCAAAGTACGCGCGCCTGTCTTCCGTCATAGCGGAGAGCGGCACGGAGGCGATTCTTGCATCCTTCGGCGCAAACGACGCGGAGGAACGGGAAATCTTTTATCGGTGCGGCTGTTCCCGGGAGCGCGCGGAGGCGATTGTCGTCGCCATGGGGCGGGAAGAGGCGTCGGACGTTCTTCGGGAACACGGAAAAATTTCCGTGCACTGCGACTATTGCAATACCGATTACGAGGTGGACGAAAAACGGCTTATCGAGCTGTTTGAAGGCGGAAAGCTATGAAAAAGGTGGAAAAAATCGATTTTAGCGACGAATTTCTCCTCGACTGTGCGGAAAAAAAATATCAGGCGGGGGATTATTTCGGCGCGCTCGAAATGATAGAACGAAGAAACGAAATGTACGCTCCCAGCGCGGACGCCTTCGCTCTCGCCGCGGACGTCTACGAGGCGCTCGACCTTTATGCGATGAGCGCGGATTGCTGGTTTCGCTTTCTGGACACCTGCAACGAGGCGGATTTTGTCGAAGGCTACGAGGGACTTGCGGTTTCATTCATGAATTTGGGAGACACCGTACAGGCTGCCGAATACTATCGTCTTTCTTTGGACGGGGATTACGACGGCGTCGAAATTCCGCAGATCGAGATGGAACCGGAGCCGAAATTGCACCTTGTCCGTTCGGACGAAGAGGAGGGCGCCTACCGTCTCATGGAGGGAATCGAACGGATGAAGGCGGGAGATCTGGAAGGGGCGCGCAAAACCTTTTTGTCCGTACCTTCGGAGAGCTCCGATTATCCTTCGGCGGCGGGACTTGCCGCCATGTGCCGTCTTCTGACCGGAGACGAAGAGGGCGCGGACAACGAGTGCTTTGAACTTTTCAAACAGTATCCCGAAAACGTGCAGATTCTCACGACCTACTGCGCCGTGCTCGGCGCACGGGGTTTTACGGAGAACGCGCGGCATATCGCGGAGCAGCTCGACAAGATTCCCGTCTCTTCCACCGAAGACATATACCGCGTCGCCACCGCTCTCTGCGAGACGGGGCTCGACGAGGAAGCCTATCAAAAGCTGTCCGTATTAAAGAACGACGCGCTTTGCTACGACGAGAACGTACTTTGGTTTCATGCCGTTTCGGCGTGCAATACGGGACGGGTCGACGAAGCGATCGAATCGCTCGAGCGCTTCACGACGCTCTATCCCCGCAAGGCAATCGGGAAATATTTTCTTGAAAACCTGAGAAGGGTGCGCGACGGCGGCGATAAACTGACGATGCGCTACTACTACCGAATGCCGCCCGAGGAATACCGCGCCGTTGCCGATTATTTCTTGCATGTCGAAAAAACGGCGGAAGCGGACGTGGACGGGAAGGAGTTCGAACGCTGTTTTCGCCTTGCGTTCGACGAGATGGAGGGGCGCGACGTCAAATTGCAGCTCTTGGCGGCAAAAGCGGCGGTATCGTTCGAAAAAGATTCCCTTCTGCGCGAGATCCTGCTCGATCACGACGGGGAAGAGATCGTAAAAATTTCCGTAATTCACGATCTCACCGCCCGCGGCGAAGAGGACTCGTTCGGTACGGTGTTCTGCAATCACTATAAGGAAATTTTTACGCACCGTCTCGAAATCGGTATGCGCAAGCAGGCTTCGTTCATGCGGGCGTTTGCCGACGTCTACGCGAAGTACGTGCTTCTCAGCGAGGATGACACGCGGCTCGGCGAGGATAAACTTTGCGACGCGGCAGAGGACGTCTACCAATCTCTTGCGGGCGCGGGGGCGTACGGTTATATGGACGAGCGTTCGGCAATTGCCGCGGCGATCTACCGCGAAGCCCGTCTTCCGGACGGCGTTCGGGGATTGGAGGAAATCGTAAAACTGTTTGACGCGGACAAAAAGAAAACGCAGGAAATACTCAACTTTTTAATTTGAAGCCGCCCTTATCAAGGGCGCAGGACGGAGGGTGTTCTATGAACGAACAATGCAAACCGCTGATCGATTTCGACGGCATTTTCGACAGACAGTTGGCAAAATATATGCGTGAAAATGCGGGAAAGTACAGCGAGAAGGAGTGGGAAACGCTCATTCCCAAGCTGTATGACAAGTTCGGGGATACTGCGGTAAAGAGTGCGGGGACGACCCCCCGCGCGTACTATAAGAATATGGACGGCGGCGAGCTCGTATTTACGCTTGTCCGTCATTTTATCGAAGACGTGCCCGTCTCCGACTTTTTGTGCCGCGAGATCGAGGCGCGCGAATGTCCCCAAGAGCTCGTCGCGCTGCTCGAAGGAAAAAATATTTCCTCTCTCGCACGCGCACTCGGACGCGGCGACGAAGAGGAAGGACGAAAGGCGCTGTCCGCTCTGTCGGGTACGAAGGGGACGCAGTTTGCGATACAGCTCATCAATCTCGCCGGGCCCGATCCCGCCGCGTTCGGCGCGTATTTTTCCATCATAGCAAACGAAAACGGCAGAGCCGAATATGACAGCGAAGTGAAGGATACGGCTGCGGAAATGTTGAAGACGAACGCCGACGGGGCAAAGGAGCGCGCCCTCGGGCGCTACCGTGCGGGCTCGGAGGAGGAAAAGGAGTATATGCTTGAGATTCTTTCGCGCACGCGTTCGCGGGACGAGGCGGTATTCGACATTCTCTTAAAGGCGTTCCGCGCGAGCGACGGAGAGGAGGTTCCCGCACGGGCGAGCTATCTCGCGGCGTACGGCGACGAACGCGCGCTGCCCGTTCTTCTCGAATACATAGATCGGGACGATATCGACTATCTGCAATTTCAAGAACTTCGTTATGCGATCGAGGCGCTGGGCGGCACCTACGACAAGGAGCGGGATTTTAGCGAGGATCGGTATTATCGGGAGATCATGGAGCAGTCCGCTCTGCCCGCGGAATTCGAGCCTTCGAAAAAGTCGGACGCGTGACTTTGCTTGGTGAATTTCGGTTCGAATCCGCATATTTATAAAACCTCCGTCATAGAGTAATCCTGCAAGGATAATCGGCGGAGGCTTTTTTATGGAAAATTTCAGCGTTTACGAGGACATAGCGACGCGCACGGGAGGAGATATCTTCATCGGTGTGGTGGGTCCCGTCCGCACGGGGAAATCGACGTTCGTCAAGCGGTTTATGCAGGAGCTTGTGCTTCCGTCCGTCGAGGGCGAAAAGAGAAAACGGTATGTGGACGAACTTCCCCAGTCCGGCTCGGGCAAAACGGTCATGACGACCGAACCGAAATTCGTGCCCGAAGAGGGGGCGAATATCGGAGCGGGACGGGTGACGGCGCGCGTCAGGCTCGTCGATTGCGTGGGCTTTCCCGTCGAAGGCGCGGCGGGATTCGAGGAGGACGGCAATCCCCGCCTTGTCAGAACTCCGTGGGACGAGAATCCCGTACCCTTTCACGAAGCGGCGCGCGAGGGCACGCAGAGGGTGATCCGCGACCATTCCACAATCGCCGTGCTCATGACGACGGACGGCTCGGTGACGGGCATCGACCGCGCGGCATACGAAGCGGGCGAAGAGGAGGCACGCAGGGAACTGAATGTGTCGGGAAAGCCGTATATCATCGTTCTTAACTGTAAAGATCCCGCCGCGGCGGAGGGGCTGCGCGCCTCTTTGGAAGAAAAATATTCCGCACCCGTTGTAGCGGCGAATGTAGAGGAACTCTCTGCGGAAGGCTTCTCCTCCCTGCTCGAACGCATATTGTATGAATTTCCCGTCCTCTCCGTGGACGTGGAACTCCCCGACTGGATGAGGGTGCTCGATGCCGACAGCCCGCTGATCGCCGAAGCGCTTGCGGGCATCAGGGAAGTCGCCCCCAAGATCTCTAAAATGAGCGATTGCGCATTGCTCGACACGCTGTACGCAGACAGCGAGCGCCTGCTTCCGCCGACGAACGTCAACCTCGACGCGGCGACGGGCAAGGCAGTATGCACGATTCGGGCGAAGGAGGGAACTTTCTATTCCGTTCTCGGCGAGACGTGCGGAGAGGAGATCAAAGACGATTTTGCGCTCATGAACTACTGCGCTTCCCTTGCGGAGGCAAAGAGGGTCTACGGGCGGGTAGGGCAGGCGTTCGAGGACGCGCGGGAATTCGGGTACGGGATCGTTCCGCCCGAAGCGGCGGAGATGAGCCTTTCCGATCCGAAGGTTGAGAAAAAAGGAGGCAGAGTGGGCGTGAATCTCCGCGCCGACGCGCCGAGCTATCATATTATCCGCGTGGACGTGAGCGGAGAGGTGAGGCCCGCGCTCGGAACGCAGGAGCAGAGCGAGGCGTTCGTCAAGCAGATTTCCGAGAATTTGCAGACCGATCCCGAAGGCGTATGGAACACGAGCATGTTCGGCAGAACGCTCAAAGAGATGCTGGGGGAAGAATTGTTCGTGAAAAACCGCTCGATGGGAGAGACCGTCCGCAAGAAAATGCGCCGTACCGTCACCCGTATCGTGAACGAAGGCAAGGGCGGCGTGATCTGTATTCTGTTATAATAAGAGTTTTCGGATCGAGTTGACGATAAAAAGCGAAGAATTTCACACTTCTCCGCTTTTTTACGGTTATCCGCATCGTCTATGGTTTTCTCCGTTCCGTCAGTTTTGCGCGTTTTCATTCGACCAATCGGGCGGAGGAAGGGGAGCGCCGCCGTTCTTTTTTTTCTCTCCGCGATACGACCATTTGAGAAGAATGGGGGTAAGAATGGAGGAGAGGAGAATTATCAGAATGACAAAGGGGTAGACGGCGGGATTCACAAGACCGCTCTGAACTCCTTTTTCGGTGCAAATGAGCACGACTTCCGCGCGCACCATCATTCCGAGCCCTACGCGGAAAGAATCCCGATTGGAAAATCTGCACAGTTTGGCTCCCGCGCTGCACCCCACGAGTTTGCCGGCGAGCGCGGCGACCACGAACACCGCCCCGAAGGCGAGAAAACTCAGACTGATTTCGCTGAAATATTCGATATTGGAGATCCCGATATTGGCAAAAAAGATGGGGGAGAAAAAGAGATAGCCCATGGTATCCACTTTGGATTCGACGTACGGCGTCTCCGAAAGGGTGCCGCCGAGCATGATCCCCGCAACGTAAGCGCCGGTGATATCCGCAACGCCGAACAGTTTCTCCGCGCAATAGGCGTACAGAAAACAGGCGGCGAGCGATATGATGGGAACTCTTCTGTTGTGCGGGGCGCGACGCTCCATAAGGTCGAAGAGCTTTCGAAGCCCCGCGCCCAAGGCGATCGCGGCGACGAAGAATATGACGATTTTGATTACGACGAGTCCCGCGTTGGGATTAAACCAGTCCCACCCCGCTCCGCTTTCGCCGCCCGAGGAGAAGCCCGTGAGGACGGAGAGGATGATAATTCCGATCACGTCGTCGATTACGGCGGCGGCAACTACGGACGTGCCCACCTTCGAATCGAGCTTTCCGAGTTCTTTCAGGACGGCAACCGTCACCGAGACGGACGTAGCCGTCAGGATCGCTCCGTAAAAAATATCGCTCAACAGATTGAATTCACCGACTGTGCCTTCGCTGCCGGGCGTAAGCGAGACGGAGGTATAGCAGTCGAACAGAAAGGCGGTGAGAAAGCCTAAGAGCATGGGAACGACGACGCCCATCGCCGTGATGACGACGGAGGCGACTCCCGTCTGTTTGAGCTTTTTGAGATCGGTTCCGAGCCCCGCCGAAAACATGATGAGTACGACGCCGATCTTGCTCATGACGCTCAGGACGAACTCGACCTGTTCGCCGAAGAACGCTTCCTGAAGAGGTTCCCAAGGGATATAGCGGAGCAGCCCGATCAGGATACCCGCTACGAGCATACCGATGACTGCGGGCATACCGCATTTGTGCGCGCCCAGCCCCATGGACTTCGAAAAGAGAAGGATGACTGCGAGGGGCAGTAAAATTTCAAACGCTTCCATATTATGACCGTATTACATTCTTGCGTATTTTGCGTAGTTCCTCTTATTATAATCCTTTTTTTCGGAAAAGCAACTTTTTTCACTATTCTTGACAGAGGATTTTGCGGTAGGTTTCATATATTTTATGCCATTTTCGTATCCGCGCTTTCCGTTTAACGCTTGTATTTTCCGAAAAGATATGGTATAATAAATCATAATGTCCGAGATATTCGTTTCCGCAGAAAAAGAGCGGATCAAACAGATGAATCCCGTCGTTCTCGCCTTTGTGGGCGATGCGGTATATACCCTGCTCGTGCGGGAAAAATTGGCGCTTTCCTCCGCCTGTAAAACGGGAGAACTCAATCGCCGCGCCTCCGAGCGCGTCTCGGCGCACGGTCAAAGCGAACGGCTTGAAACCATTCTGCCCCTTCTCACGGAGGAGGAAGCGGAAATTTTCCGCCGCGGCAGAAACGCAAAAAAACCGACGAAGAGCAAGAACGCATCCGTAGGCGAGTATGTTCGTTCGACGGGATTTGAAAGTCTTCTGGGCTACCTGTATCTGACGGGGCAATATCATAGGATTGCACAGCTTTTCGGGGAGGAGTTATGAAGACGGAAGGCAGGAACGCCGTATACGAACTCTTGAAAACGGATAAAACGATTGATAAGATTCTTATGGAAAAGGGTGCGCAGGGCTCGCTTGCGCGAATCTTTGCGGAAGCGCGAAAAAAAAATATCCGTGTACAGTTCGTTGACCGCGCCGCACTGGACAGAGAGTCGGCGGGAAAGCGGCATCAGGGCGTCATCGCCTATGCAACCGAGTACGAATATGCCGCGCTCTCCGATATCGTTGGAAGGGAAGAGAGCCTCGTCGTTCTGTGCGACGGCATCGAGGACGTGCATAATCTGGGCAGTATTCTGCGCGTCGCCGAATGTGCGGGCGCGGACGGGGTCATCATTCCGGGCACGAAGAGCGCCTCCGTAACGGAGGCGGTCGTAAGGATTTCGGCGGGCGCGGCGGAGCATATCAAAGTTGCAAAAGTCTCTTCGCTGAACCGCGCCATCGAGCAGCTTCAGGGGTTCGGTTACTGGGTCTACGGGCTGGAAGCGGGCGGAGAGAGCATCTACGACACGCGCCTTACGGGCAAAGTCGCCCTTGTCGTGGGGGGAGAGGACAGCGGGGTAAAGCGGCTCACCCGCGAAAAGTGCGATAAAATTCTGTCGCTGCCTCTCTTCGGAAAGGTAAATTCACTCAACGCCTCCGTTGCGTTGGGAATCGCTGCTTATGAGGTTGTGCGTGCAAGACTACACAGGTGAGAGCGACGAGACGCTCGCAAAATATGCCCAGCAAGGGGACGACGGCGCGACCGAAGCGCTTCTTCTTCGCTATAAAAACGCGGTGCGGGCGCGCGCGCGTCAATTTTTTCTCGCCGGCGGGGAGACGGACGATCTCGTGCAGGAGGGGATGGTGGGGCTTTATCTCGCCGTGCGCGATTACGACCCGAACAGCGGAAAAAGCTTCAAAAACTTTGCCTATCTGTGCGTCACGCGCCGCATTTTCGACGCGCTGCGCTCGTCTTTCCGCAAAAAATCGGGACCGCTCAACGAGAGCGTGCCGTTAGACGATCTCTCCCTGACGGGCGGAGATAATCCCGAAGAATTCGTGATCGACAGCGAAACGCGCGCCGAATTTCGGGTGCGCCTCATGCGGGAGCTGTCGGATTTCGAGTTTCGGATCATGACTATGTATCTCGAAGGAATGAGCTACGCCCAGATCTGCGAGGCTACGGGAAAAGATTTCAAAAGCGTGGACAACGCGCTCTCCCGCTCCAAAAAGAAACTGCAAAAGGCATATCGGGAAAAGTGACCGATAAGGAGGTATCATGTCCCATTTGTCCCTGTATCGCAAATTCAGACCGAGCACGTTCGAAGAGATGGTGCGGCAGGAGCACGTCGTTCGCATACTCGGCAACCAGATCGCAGGCAAAACGATAGGTCACGCCTATCTTTTTTGCGGACCGCGCGGAACGGGCAAGACGACGATCGCCCGTATATTTGCCCGCGCCATTAACTGCGAACAGCCTCGAAACGGCTCGCCCTGCGGCAAATGCGCAACCTGTATTGCGCTCAGCGAAGGCTCGCTCGACATAACGGAAATCGACGCCGCCTCCAATAACGGCGTCAACGAAATGCGCGATCTGCGCGAAAAAGTGCAGTATCCGCCCGTTGTCGGCAGTTATAAAGTATATATTATCGACGAAGTTCATATGCTCACGGACAGCGCTTTCAACGCCCTGTTGAAGACTCTCGAAGAGCCGCCCCGTCACGCCGTATTTATTTTGGCGACGACGGAACCGCAAAAAATTCCCGCCACCATTCTCTCCCGCTGTATGCGGCTCGATTTCAAACTGATTCCCGCAGAGGATCTCGAAGCGCACTTGAAGCGTATTTTAAAGGAAATCGGGCGCGATTACGAAGAGGCGGCAGTCGCCGCCATCGCCCGCGCGGGGGCGGGAAGCGACCGCGATATGCTCTCGATTGCCGAGATGTGCCTCGCCTATTCGGAGAAGCTTACCTACGAGGGCGTAACCGCCGTATTGGGCTCCGCCGATTTTAAGGAGACGGGCGCGCTCGTGCGCGCGCTGCTGTGCGCCGACAGCGGAACGGCGCTGGAGCTCACGGAAAAAATTCTCGGCGAGGGGAAGGCGGTCGGCGTTCTGTGCCGCGATGTTCTCACGACCCTCAATCAAGTCGCCGTCGCCAAGACGTGCAAAAACGCGGAGAGACTTTTGTCCCTTCCCGCAGAACTTTACGATCAGGTCAAATCGATCGCGGACGGCGCGGAGGGGAGAGCGATTTTAAGGGCGACGGAAATCTTCGCCAAACTTGAACCCGATCTGCGCTATTCGGCGTCCCCCCGCATCTCCCTCGAAACGGCGGTGATGCGCACGGCGATTCCCGCCGCGGAATACGATCTGGACGCGCTCACGGTGCGCGTGGCGGCGCTCGAAGCGAAGCTCGCGGCGGGCGTGCCCGTCGCCGCGCCGGTGCAGAAAGTGCGGGAGGCGAGGGAAGAGGAGAAACCGCCCGTCGAGAAGACGGACGGCGCGCCTTCGGAAAGTTTTGACTCCTACGGCGACGGTCGGATCCCGCCCGAGGAGGAGCCCGTATTCGCGGAGGCGTATTTTGACGAACCGCCGCCTCTCCCCGCGAAGGTCGGGGAGGAAGAGCGCGCGCCCGCCGCTGCCGAAAGCGCGAAGCAACCCGCCGCGCAGGTGCGGACGGAGGAAGGATCGGACACCGCGCAGATCCCCGCCTTGACGGCGGAAATGGCGTTCGGTAAATTTATGCGGACGCTGCGCAAGACGAGCCGCAACGGGGTACTTTTCACGATGTGCTCGGATTTGGAAGCAAAATTCGAGGGAGCAACCCTCGTTTTGTACACCGAAAGCGATACGGTGCTTCGTGCGCTTGGGCGCGAAGAGCACATGAAGCTCATGACCGAAATTTTTTCGCAGCTTGGGATTTCCGCATTTGAAATCCGCAAAAAGGGCAATCAGCCCGCCTGCGCGGACGGACTTGAAGCATTGAAACGTGATTTCCCCGATTATCCCATAGAAATCAAATAAGGAGAAAACGGAGGGTTTATGGCCGGATACAACAAGGGCGCCATGGGGGGCAATATGCAGAGCCTCATGAAACAGGCGCAGAAAATGCAGGAGGAGATGCGGGAGACGGAACAGCTCCTCGACGAGTGGGAGATCGTCGGTACGGCGGGCGGCGAAGCGGTCGTCGTATATATGAACGCGAAGAAGATCATCGACGGCATCGAGATCGATAAATCGGTCATCGATCCCGAGGACGAGGAGATGCTCGAAGATTTGATTATGGCTGCCATTCTCGACGGCTATAAAAAGGCGGACGCCGTGTACAAGGAAAAAATGAGCAAGTTCGCGGGCATGGGCGGAGGAGGACTCTTTTAAGTGGAAATCTATATCGAACCCATCGGAAGGCTCGTCAACGAATTTTCAAAACTTCCGGGGGTCGGAAAAAAGACTGCGCTCCGCTATGCCTACCGCGTAATCGGTATGTCTCAGGAGGAGGCGCGCGGATTTTCGGAGGCGATTTTAAACGCCAAGCAGCGGGTGCGCTTTTGCAGGACGTGCGGCAATTTTACGGAGGAGGACGAGTGCGCGATTTGCAAGACGCGGGAGCCCTCCGTAATCTGCGTCGTCAAAGAACCCCGTGACGTGATTGCGCTGGAAAAATTGCACGAATACAAGGGAGTGTATCACGTTTTGCACGGCGTGATCGATCCCATGAACGGCGTGGGGCCCAACGACATCCGCATCAAAGAACTGCTCGCGCGGCTTAAAGACGGGCGGGTAAACGAAGTGATTCTCGCCACCAACCCCGATGTGGAGGGGGAGGCGACCGCCATGTATCTTGCCAAGATTATCAAGCCGCTCGGCATCAAAGTGAGCCGCATTTCGCGCGGGGTCCCTATCGGCGGGGAACTGGAATATACCGACGAAGTAACGCTTTCCCGCGCGCTTTTGGAAAGAAAGGAGATTTGAGGGATATGAAAATTTCTGTGTTGGGATGCGGCAGATGGGGCTCTTTTATTGCCTGGTATCTTAGCCGCCACGGTCACGACGTGTATTCTTGGGGACCCGAAGATGATTTTTCTTATAAGATTTTGAAAGAGACGGGACGCAACGAATACGTTGCGCTGGACGAAAAAATTCACCTCACTTCCAATCTGGAAGAGGCGGTCCGTCATGCCGAAGTCATTGTGATCTCCATCAGCTCGCAGGGGCTGCGGGGTTTCATGCAGAAAGTCGTCAGATATCCCGTGAGCGAAAAAATCTTCGTTCTGTGCATGAAGGGAATCGAAATCGATACGGGCAAACGGCTTTCGGAGGTGCTTGTTGACAGCGGGATTTCACCGCGCAATATCGCAGTCTGGGTGGGTCCCGGTCACATCCAGAGCTTTGTGCAGGGATTTCCCAACTGTATGGTGATCGATTCGGAAAACGACGCGCTCAAACACGATCTCGTCAAGCACTTCAAGAGCGACCTCATCCGCTTTTATTACGGAACCGATCTCATCGGTACGGAGATCGGGGCTGCCGCAAAGAACGTTATGGGGATCGCCGCGGGCATTCTCGACGTCGTGTGCGTTCCGCTGAAAGGACCGCTTATGACGCGCGGAGCCAAGGAGGTTTCCCGCCTGATTAAGGCAATGGGCGGCAACGAGCTCTCCGCATACGGTCTCGCGCATCTCGGCGACTACGAGACAACCCTGTTTTCGCCCTATTCGCACAACCGCACTTACGGCGAAATGCTTGCCAAAGGCGCGCGGTTTCAAAAGCTCGCCGAGGGTGTCTCCACGTCCAAGGCGCTTAAAATGCTCGCCGACAGGTATGACGTGGAAATGCCGATCACCGAATCCGTTTACAGAATTTGCTACGGCTCGGGCGACGACGGAAAGCGTTGCCGCGAGGAAATCAAAAAACTTTTTTCAAGGAAGATGAAAGCGGAATTTTAGGGGGAACACATGAACGAAGAAAAAGAATTTCGGGAAACAGAGGAAACCGCAGAAACGGACGAACGGAAGGAGACCGTTGCGGAAGGTGAATCCGAGGGATCGTTCAAGGAGAACGAGACGCAGCCTCCGCAGAACAGGCAGACGCCTCCCTACAGCGTAGCGGCGCGCACGCTTTATAACGGCGCGTTGCAGCGGGAGGTGGGGCGTACCGTCAGGATTTGCGGCATTATCATAACCGTCTGCGCCGGTATCATTCTGCTTGGCTGGCTCATGATGTTGATCGCGGAATTTTTCGGCAAAGAGACATCTTCGGAAGTTCTCATTCTGTTCGTGGGTGTTTTCTTTTTGTGCTACGGGATCGTGCTGTTGGTGAACGGCGCAAAACATGCGCGGCGTGCGGATCGGCTGCCGCACGAGGAGTACTATCGGTTTTTCGGCGGTTTTATGATTGTGACGACCGTGCTCCGCGGAGAAAAAACGGGGCAAATGAAGTATTATTACGGCGATTTCGTAAAGAAAAGAGAGACGGCGAAGTATTTCATGTTCTATTCGACTCCCTATACCGTGCATATCGTGCAGAAGAGCGCGTTTTTGCCGCAGCAGCTCATGTTTATCAGACAGGTTGCGGGTTTTCCCGTAAAATGAGGGGGCGGAAGAGAATGGACGAAAAAAAAGACGGGGAAAAAGCCCCGCGTTCTGTTTCCTTATGCCGAGGCGGGAATGGGGCACGTGATGCCCATGCGCGCGATTGCCGCTAAATTCGAAGAGATGTACGGTGATAAGGTGGAGTGCGTGCAGTCCCGCTTTTTTACGGAGAGCGGGAACGAGGATCTGAAAATTTTCGAGCGGCGCATGTGCGATTCGGTGGAAAAATCCAACCGCCACATGGCGATCGGCTTTTTTATCACGTTCAACATGAATTTATGGGGAGCAAAAATTTCCACCGAAAGTTCGGCAAAATTTTTAAAGCGGGGCGCCGAGCGGGCGGGAATCGCCTATATGGAGGAGCTCGCGCCCGATATGGTGGTGAGCACCCACTGGTCCACCAACTATTACGCCGTGAAGAGCAGGAAAAAACCGCTCACGGCGCTCTATTGTCCCGACGCCGGCATATATCCGATTTTCAACTATGCCAGCGATCTTACGCTGATTCCCACGCGCGCGGGATACGAAGAGGCGCTCAAAAAATACAGACGCCGCTTTAACCGCGACAATCTCAAATACGTGCCCTGTCTCATTCGCGAAGAAGCTTTTTCCGTTCCGCGCGATAAACGCGTTCTGCGCGAAGGGCTCGGATTGGACGAAAAACGCTTCACGGTCGTTTTGGCGGAAGGCGGGTACGGCATCGGAAGGATGGAGGAAATTTGCCGTATCGTTCTCGAGCGCGATTTGCCCGTTACGCTCATTCCGGTGTGCGGAAAAAACGAAGCACTGTATCGGAAATTCCTCGGCTGGAAGAGCAAGGGAAGAACGCAGTTTCATCCCGTGGGGTTTACCGAACGGATGCTCGAATACATCGCCGCGTCCGACTTGTTCTGCGGGAAAAGCGGCGCGAACGTGATTGCCGAAGCGTGCTTTTTCGGCGTGCCGCAGATTGTGACGAAATACGCGAGCGGCGTGGAAAAAATCAACGGCGAATATTACGTAAATAAAATAAAGACCGCATTGAAGATTTTCAATGCGGAAAAAGTTGCGGATAAAATCGAAGAATTCTGTCTGTATCCGGAGCGGCTCGAACCGCTCCGGCGCGCCGCCGAAGCGCAGCGGGAAGCATTCGGCGCCGAAGAGTGCGCCCGTATACTGTTCGCATTGCTGATCACCCGTTTCCCCGAACTATCGAACGACGGGGGGCGCCTTATGAGTGTCTTTGTATTCTGCAATCAGTCGCTTGTATTCTTCTTTCATGGCGTTTACGTTCTCGTTCCAGGTAACGTAAAGGTCGCGGAACGCCCCCTCGCCCACGCGGGCAAGGAGCGTCTTGTCGCTTAGAATCTCTTCGATTTTTGCGGCATAACTTAGGGTAGAGTTCTCCGAAAGGAAGCCGTTTACCCGATCGGTCGTTGCGGACGCCGCCGCCGTTCCTTTGATAAAGAGCGTCGGCGTTTTTTGGGAAGCCGCCTCGATTTGAACGATTCCGTTTGTATCGTACGTCGAAGGGAAAAGAAAGAGCTCGGCGCGGAAATAGAGTGCTTTGAGCATCTCTTTGTCCGTCACCTTGCCAGCAAAGATCACCTTGTCTTCCAATCCAAGCTTTGAAACGTATTTTTTCAGTTCCTCGATGTCCTGTCCCGTTCCCACGAAGATCATGCGGAAATGTCTGTCCTTGAGTTTACTTAAAGCTTCCGCAAGGAAAAATACGTTTTTTAATTTGCATATCCTTCCAACAAAGAGGAAGAGGGGTACGTCTTCGGGAATGCCGTAGGTTTCGTTGACGACCCGTACGGCGTTCGCTTCATCCTCTACGGGAAGAAAGTCGGTACCGTTCGGCTGAACCAGCGGGGGGTGTTTCGTTCCGTATTCCGAGAAAATATCGACGCACTTGCGGTTTACGGTGTAATATTCGTCGCAGCGGTTGAAAGTCGCCATGACGTATTTGAGAAGTATTTTTGTAAGAAGTTTGCTTTTGGTCGCCTGATAGAAATCCTGCTCGAATTGGGAATGTAGGAATGCGATTGCGGGAATGTTGTTTTTCTTCGCATATCGCAGACCGGCTTTTGCGACGCCGAAGGGGGAATGAATGTGCACGAGGTCGAGCTTGCTCTCCTTTAACGCTTTTTTAAATTTACGGTCAAAGGCGGGCATGGGAAGGTCGTAGTCAAGAAAAAAGATCTTTAAGGATTTGCACCGTTCCACGCGGTAGGAGAAGTCGTCCCGATAGTGCTTGTCGCGCGTCCGCGGACAAAAAACCACGGCTTCGAACTCTTCGCCGTTCAAGCGCTTGGCGTAATTGTCCACGACGTTGATAACGCCGTCCACCATGGGGAAATAGGTATCGATAAACATCCCGATTCTTATCATAGTATGACTATTCTACGCGATCGTCGGCAGAATGTCAAGTGTTTTTCAAATCGGGGAGAGAGCGGGATCCTTCTGTCGAAAAAGTAATTTTTTTGAAAAAACCGTGACGAATGCTTGACAAAGCCGTGATTTTTCGCTATGATATTACCGTTATTCCCGTTACGGGGGCGTAGCTCAGTTGGTTAGAGCGCTTGCTTGACATGCAAGAGGTCACAGATTCGAGTTCTGTCGTTCCCACCATGAACCCTGTATATCGTGCCGAAACCCGTTAAATTGCGCCGATATGTGGGGTTTCGTTTTATTACGGGAATTATTTGCCGCTGTGGTGAAATTGGCAGACACGATGGACTTAGGATCCATTGGGAAACCGTGCAGGTTCAAATCCTGTCAGCGGCACCAAGATAAAAAGTCGACATTTTCTGATAAATCAGAGAGTGTCGACTTTTCATAATACAAAAATTATGGTATAATTAATGAGTGGGGGTTAGGAAATTGAACTATACAAAACAGGTAAGAGATTTTTGTGAGAATAACAGAAATGCGTTAATTGATATTTCCGTTGTAAAGAATACAGTATTTGTTGATATTCCATATAAAACGCTATTGAAAATTTTTAATCGCCTTGAAGATGAAGGCATAGTAACAACCGTTTCGAAGGGCATTTACAGTGTGGGGAACAAGACGATAGATGAAGATAGAATTTTATCCGAATACACGGATAACGGAAAAGGAATGGTTGTCGGTTATAAACTGTTTAATAATGTAGGGCTTACGGTATATCAAGACAAAAAGATTGAAATTTATACTAATGCGATAACCGCTAAACAAAAGAATATAGGAAATTTTCTATTAAAGAAAGTCGATTTGGAATTTACAGATG
>CAYLVU010000014.1:0-37937 GCA_964387225.1 uncultured Clostridia bacterium
ATTTCCTGTTAAGGAAACGAACGGTAAAACGAGCGGAGGAATCCGCCCGTTTTCAGGAAAATAAGTATCCTCTACGAAAGTGGGGGATATTTATTTTTCCTGTGAAAAAACACAAAAAAATCCTCTTAATATCGTTGAAAAATATGTTCGGAAATGGTATACTGTAAAATGATAGAATATCGCTATTGCATACGGAAATGATTTTCGGAGGTATCGTTTTGAACGGATTCGGTCGCGGCGACGACAGGGAAAAGAAAAATAAAGCGTCGGTCATCACGCGCGAAACAGTGGGGATGACTCTTCTGCTTTTCAGCGCCGTGTTGTTTTTTATTACGGTAACGGGACAGTATGTATTCGGCAGCGTCGGCGTCGCGATAACCGCTTTTTTCGTCGGGCTGGCGGGCTTTTTTGCCTATCCCGTTCTGCTTCTGCTCGTTTACGTCGGTTTTTCGCTCACGTTCGGAAAGAGCCCCGTCCCCGTCAAATGGCTCGTGCGGGGCGGGCTGTCGGTTTTAGCGGTCTTTCTCATCGTGCACCTTGCAACGAGCGCGCGCTTTACCGACGCCGGATACGGCGGATATCTTTCGGCGTGCTGGACCGCGGCGGAGGAAACTGCCGCGAACGGTACGGGAGGCGGCATTTTGTTGGGACTTGTCGTTTATCCCTTGCAGGCGCTTTTGAGCCCGGCGGGCGCATACGTGTTGTTTGCGCTCCTTCTGGCGCTCTCGCTCTTTTATATCGCAATGGGGACCCCTTTGAAGGGCTATCTGAAAACGGGATGGAAAAAGCGCGCGTCCGGAAGGGAAGAGCGGTCCCGCGCCGTCTCCTTGGAGGACGTTCCTCCTCCCGGACCCCGTTCCATTCCCGAACAGGACTATGCGCCCGCTCCCGCGGCTTCCGCGCCTGCGGCCTCCGCTGCCGCTCCCGTCCGTTCGAGCCGCGCAGGCGACGACGAGTACGAGCGCAGCCGCTCCATTCTGTTCCGCGGCGATCCCGTGTCGAGTTATCGCGACAATCTCGCGTTCGACAGCGACTCCTATTTTAATACCCGCGTCCGCCGCAACGGCGTGCAGGGAAGCGAGGCGGCGCAAACGGGCGGAAGCTATTCCGAACGCTGGACGGAGAGCGCGGGAAGCGACCGCGCGCCCATGCCGAGAAGGATTGCGGAGACCCGCCCGCAGGAGGATATAGACGATCTCAACTATCCGCAGACGCCATCGTACCGCGCGCAGACGCCTATGCCCGCCGAACGCCCGCGCGATTTCTATGCGAACGACGTACCCGAAGAGCGCGCCGCACCCGCAGCCGAATCCGCGTCCGTTCCCGCGTCCGAAGCGGTGCCTCCCGCAGCCGAATATCGGGCGCCGGACTTTCGCGGGGAGCCGCCCGCAGAGAGGCGGTCTTCGGATTCCGCCGCGCCCGAGGAGCCCGCTTCGGACCGCGAAGCAAGTTTCCGCAGTCTCTTCTCCCGTCCCGCTTCGGGACGCGCGGAAGCGGAACCCGCCCTTGACGAAGACAACGCGGAGGAATCTTCCGCTTTCGACGCGACCTTGCGCGACCGCACGGAGGACTCTGTGCGTGATTTCGGTTTTCGCGGAGACGCGGAGGAGACCGTTCGGGATTTCGGCGTTCGGGATCGCGGAGCGAGCGCCCGCGCGCAGGAGACGTCCTCGGCTCTCCGCCGCACGGATGCGGACGATTATGAAGAGCCCGAAGAGGGCAGTCGCGTCTACGAAGCGCCCATGCCCGAAAGAAGATCGAACGCGGATTTGTTTGACGACGACGGCGACGAGGGAGATTATACGGAGCCCGAAGATTCCCTGACTGTCCGCCGCGACTTTAACGACCGCACCGTCCGCCGCGGAGAGAGCGCAGGACGGGAAGGGGCAAGCGGGACTTCCGATCCCGAACCCGAGAGACCCGCGCCTCAGCCCGCGCACCACGTCTACAAGGATTATGTGCGGCCCGACGATACGATTTTCTGCGAGTACGACGATACCGTGTCCGTGCCGCAGGACGAGATCGAGCGCAACACTGCAATTATTCAGGAAACGCTGGCGGGATTCCGCGTGGACGCCGACGTAAAGAGGGTCACGCCCGGCTCCGCGGTGACGCGTTACGATATCGATATTCCCGCAAACATCGCCGTCCGTTCCGTGACCAAGCACGATCAGGAGATTGCGATGCGTCTCCATGCGCGCGACGGCGTGAATATCTATTCCAACCCCGAGGCGGGATTTATCTCGATTGAAGTTCCCAACAAGCACCGCGCCACGGTGGGCTTAAAATCGGTCTTGCAGGCGGAAGAGTACAAAAACGCCAAGCCGACCTCTTTGGTGTTCGCCATGGGCAAGGATGTGGAGGGACGTCCCGTGTGCGGCAACATCGTCAAGATGAAGCACCTTCTCGTCGCGGGCTCTACCGGCTCGGGAAAGAGCGTCTGTCTCAACGCGATGCTCGTAAGTCTCATCTGCAAGTACTCCCCGCAGGATCTGCGTCTTATTCTCATTGACCCCAAAAAGGTGGAGTTTGCGGTATACGACGGGCTTCCCCATCTCATGATCAACGAAGTTATTGCGGACGCCCAAAAGGCGGTCATGGCGCTCAACTGGTCCATCAAGGAGATGGAGCGCAGATACCTTCTCTTCGAACAGAAGACGCGCGCGGGAAGGCTCGTGCACAATCTGGACGAATACAACGCGAATCTCTTCGACGGCGAGGAAAAACTTGCGAAGATCGTCATCGTGGTGGACGAGCTCGCCGACCTCATGTCGGTTGCGAAGAAGGACATCGAAGAAAAGATCCAACGGCTCGCGCAAAAGGCGCGGGCGGCGGGGATTCATCTCGTTCTTGCGACGCAGCGTCCCTCGGTGGACGTCATCACGGGCGTAATCAAGGGCAATCTGCCCACGCGTATCGCCTTCCGCGTCATTCAGGAGGTGGACTCCCGTACCATTCTCGACGAGTCGGGAGCGGAAAAGCTGCTCGGTCTCGGCGATATGCTCTACCGGACGGAGGGGATGTACAACTGCTGCCGCGTTCAGGGCGCGTACCTCAGCTCGGAGGAGGTGCAGGCGGCGGTCGAAGCGGTGAAGGCGAACAACGAGGCATATTTCGACGATTCCATTGCCGATTACATCAACAAAACGGGTTCGTCCGAGGGCGCGGGCGGGGACGACGATGCGGATCCGCAGGACGTGAATCCCATGTATATCAAGGCGCTCGCCATCGCCGTCAAGCTCGGTTCCGCCTCCATCTCTCTCATTCAGAGAAAGTGTTCGGTGGGGTATAACCACGCGGGCA
The DNA here is from genome assembly GCA_964387225.1 of uncultured Clostridia bacterium. Taxonomy (GTDB): domain Bacteria; phylum Bacillota; class Clostridia; order Christensenellales; family Borkfalkiaceae; genus Gallimonas. The sequence goes on from CAYLVU010000014.1 coordinate 3,304, forward strand.
AAATTATCGAATGGATGGAGCTCATGGGATATATATCGCCCTTCGACGGAAAGGCGAAGGCGCGCACCGTTCTGCTCACCAAGGAAGAATTCGAAGGGAAATACGGGAGTCTCGATTGATGCTCAAAAAGAAATTCGGCATGATTACTCTCGGGTGCGACAAGAACCGCGTGGACGGCGAGCGGCTCCTCGGCGAGATCAGGCGGCACGGCTGCGAGATCGTGAGCGACATTTCCGAGGCGGAGGTGCTCATCGTAAATACCTGCGCCTTTTTAAACGCCGCGCGGGAGGAATCCATCAATGCCGTTATAGAGGGAAATCTCTACCGCTGCGACAGGCTCGAAAAAATCGTTGTGACCGGCTGTCTGCCGGAAAAGTTTATCGGGGAGCTTTTTCCCGCGCTCACCGAGGCGGACGTCTTTTTGGGCGTGAAGGACGCGCCTGCGCTGTTCGACGCGCTCGAACGCTCTTACGGCGGCGAACGCGTGAACGCGGTGGGTGCGTGCGGCGAAGAGTTTTTCGGGGAGCGGGTCGTCTCTACGATGCCCTATCTCAAATATTTAAAAATCGCGGACGGCTGTTTCAATCACTGTACCTACTGCCTCATTCCCAAGATCCGCGGCAAATACCGTTCCTATCCCATGGACGTCCTTCTGCGGGAGGCGGAAGAGCTGGGGGAGACGGAGGAGCTCGTGCTCGTCGCGCAGGATACCGCCCGCTACGGCGAGGACGCGGGGGAAAATCAATTTGTCGAACTCATCCGAAAAATTTCCGAACTTGACAACATCCGTCATATTCGTCTGCTATACTGTTATCCGGAGAAGATAACGGAGGAACTCATCGGCGAGATTCGCGACAACCCCAAGCTGATCAAATATCTCGATATCCCGTTGCAACATTCCGAGGCGCGTATCTTAAAGCTGATGGGGCGGAAGGGCACGAAGGAGGAATATCTCGCGCTGCTTAATCGGCTGCGGTCGGAAATTCCGCAAATCGCCGTGAGGACGACGTTTATCTCCGGTTTCCCCTCCGAGACGGAGGAGGAGCACGGCGCCCTCAGAGAATTTCTGCGGACGGCGCGCTTTAACAACTGCGGGTTCTTTGCCTATTCGCGCGAGCCGGAAACGCCCGCTTATAAGATGAAGGGGCAAATTCCCGCGTCCTGCAAGCGGAGACGGGTCAAGGAGCTTTACGGGACGCAGGCGGAAATTTCCGCCTCGTATCTGGAGGCGCTGGTAGGCAAGACGGTGGACGTTTTGTGCGAGGGGATCGATGCGGAGCGCGGCTGTTTTCACGGGCGGGCGTACTTTCAGGCGGCGGAAATAGACGGCTCGGTCTATTTCACCTGTCCCCGTGCGGAGGAGGGAAAGATTTTCCGTGTTGTCGTGGACCGCGCCGATACATACGATCTGTACGGTCATGCGGAGGAGCTATGAATTTACCGAACAAAATTACTTTGACGAGAATTTTCATGATACCCGTGTTCGTCGCGGTATTCTACTGCGGGCTTCTCACGGAATGGTGCTTTTTAGCGGCGGCGGTCGTCTTTCTTGCGGCGGCGCTTACCGACGCGCTGGACGGACACATTGCCCGTTCGCGCGGGCTCGTGACCAATCTCGGAAAATTTCTCGACCCCATTGCGGACAAGGTGCTCGTGTCGACGGCGTTCATTCTGCTGCTGACTCTGCCTGCGGCGTTCTGTCGGGAGCCCTTCGGAACGTACGGTCTCATCGCCGCCGGAATATGCGTCGCGCTCATTCTCGCGCGCGAGCTCATCGTAAGCGGTTTCCGCATGATTGCGGCGGGAAAAAATCTTGTGCTGGCGGCGGATAAGCTCGGCAAGGTCAAGACCGTGTTTCAGGACGCGGCGATTGCCGTTCTGCTCCTTTCCATGAGTTTTGCGGGCGAGGCGGCGCGGATCATTTCTTACATCGGTTTGGCGCTCTTTATCGTCTGCACCGTGCTTACCGTTCTTTCGGGCGTCAACTATATCGTGAAAAACAGACAGGTTCTCAAAGATAGCGGGACGAACGGAAAACCCGAAAAGGAGACGGAGTGAAATACGCGGCTGTCGTGCTCTTCAACAATAAAAATCCGCTCTCTGCGGTAGACTACGGCGCGGTGACGGACGCCCTTCTGTCGGGCGGGATCTTCCTCGACGAAGTCGTTTTTATCCCCTACGACGCGCCCTCCCGTCTGACGGAGAGTCTGTCCCGTCTTTCCGCGGAATGCGACGGAATCTACGTCGTCTGCGACCGCGCGCTCTTCGTCTTTGCGCGGGACGCGATCGCCGATTTTGCGGACGGACGCTTTACGGAGGAGTATCTGTTGGAGACGGAGAGCTGTCTGTATGCCGTAATGCCGTCGGGTCAGCGCGGGGCGGAGATTGCAAGGACGGAGACCGTCCCCCGCACGGACAAGCGGCGGGGCAAGCGGTATCTGCGCATGGTGTTGAAACTTGTCTCCGCTCCGTCGGAGCGCATCCGCCGAGCCGTACAGGCGGCGCAGGACGCGGCGGAAGGCAAGCTCTTTTTGCATACCGGCGGCGGCTTCGGCGAGACGCGTCTCGAAATCGTATACGATCAGAACACACCCAAAGTGACCGCCGACGAGGTATTGCGTATTTTAGTGAGCGAGCTCGGGGAATACCTCTACGCGCTCGAGGACGTGACGCTGCCTTGCAGGCTTGTGGAGACATTGAAGCTCCGCCGCATGAAGGTGGCGACGGCGGAATCCTTTACTGCGGGCAGGGTAGGCAGCGCGATCGTGAGCGTTCCCGGGGCGAGCGCCGTCTTTTACGAGGGGCTTAACACCTATTCGAACGAATCGAAGCGGGAGCGCGTCGGCGTTTCGGAGTACACGCTCAAATCCAAGGGGGCGGTTTCGTCCGATACCGCCTACGAGATGGCGGCGGGGCTCGTGGGACAGGGAAAATGCGATCTTGCCGTTGCGACGACGGGGATTGCGGGACCTACCGCCGACGGGACGGAAAAACCCGTGGGACTCTGCTATATCGCCATCGGCACGAAGGAGCGCGTACGCGTCTTCCGTTTCCAGCTCGACGGCGACAGGGAAACGGTCACGAAAACGGCGGTCAATCTTGCGCTCTTCCTCGCATACCGCGAGATCAAATAGGAAAAAATCAAGGAGAACATACTATGAACGAAGAAAAACTCAAGGCGCTTGATCAGGTACTTGCCCAAATCGAAAAGACCTACGGCAAGGGGGCAATCATGAAGCTGGGCGCGAATGCGGGAAACACCGATATCGAGGTGATCCCTACGGGCTGCCTTTCGCTCGATTTGGCGCTCGGCATCGGCGGGATCCCCCGCGGCAGAATGATTGAGATATACGGTCCCGAATCTTCGGGCAAGACGACGGTTGCGCTTCACTGCGTCGCCGAAGCGCAGAAGCTGGGCGGAATCGCCGCCTTCATCGACGCGGAGCACGCGCTCGATCCCGTCTACGCAAAGCATCTCGGGGTTAATCTGGAAGAGCTCTACGTCTCCCAGCCCGATACGGGAGAACAGGCGCTCGACATCGTAGATTCTCTCGTCCGTTCCTCCGCAGTCGATATCATCGTCATAGACTCGGTTGCGGCGCTCACGCCCAAGGCGGAGATCGAGGGGGATATGGGGGACGCGCACGTCGGTTTGCAGGCGCGTCTCATGAGTCAGGCGCTGCGCAAGCTTACCGCGATCGTCAACAAGAGCAAGACCTGCGTCATATTCATCAACCAGTTGCGCGAAAAGGTGGGCGTCATGTTCGGCAATCCCGAGGTCACTCCGGGCGGCAAAGCGCTCAAATTTTACGCCTCCATCCGCATCGACGTGAGAAAAACGGATATCTTAAAGGATACGGAAGGCGCGGCGGGCAACCGGACGCGCGCGAAGGTCGTAAAAAACAAGCTCGCGCCTCCCTTCCGCCAAGCGGAATTCGACATTATGTACGGCGAGGGGGTGTCGCAGGAGGGCTGTCTCATCGACCTCGGACTTCAGTACGATATCATCAAGAAGAGCGGCGCCTGGTTCAGCTACAACGACAACAAAGTCGCGAACGGCAGAGAAAAAATGAGGCAGTTCCTCAAGGACAATCCCGAGCTTGCCAAGGAGATCGAGCAAAAGATCCGCGACGCCGCAAAGGGCATGCCCGCGGAGAGCGTCGCCGGCGCGGAATGAGAAATGCTTTTTCCGCGCAAATCGCGGGAGGACAGGAGTCATGAAACATCTATTTGTACGGGCGGCGGCGGCAAGCCCCCGCCTCAAAGTTGCGGATCCCGCTTTTAATGCGGAAGAGATCGTTAAGACGATTTGTGCACAGGCGGAAAGGGGAACGGAGATCCTCGTCTTTCCCGAGCTTTCCCTCTGCGGCTATACCTGCGGCGATCTGCTGCTGCAAAAACCGCTCGCGGACGGGTGTCTTGCGGCGCTTTTAAACGTCGCACGGGCGACGGAGAACAGAAAAATGCTCGCGTTCGTCGGGCTTCCCGTCGTGTTTCGGGGGAAGCTCTACAACTGCGCCGCCGCCCTTTCCGGCGGCAGAATCGTCGGGATCGTTCCCAAAACGCATTTGCCCAATTACGGCGAATTTTTCGAACGGCGGCATTTTTCTCCCGCACCCGAAGGGAATTTTGTCTTGAAGATCGCGGAAAACGTGTTCGCGCCCTTCTCGAAAAATATTCTGTTCCGCGACGCGTCTCACTCCGAAATCGCGGTTGCGTGCGAGATCTGCGAGGATCTCTGGGTGGGCGACGCCCCGTCCGTCCGCCATGCGCAGGCGGGCGCAAGCATTATCGTCAATCTCTCCGCCTCCGACGAGACGGTGGGTAAGCGCGAATACCGCAAGACGATCGCCGCGGCGCAATCGGGCAAAAACGTATGCGCCTATGTCTACGCGGACGCGGGCATGGACGAGTCTACCTCGGACATGGTGTTTGCGGGCAATCATATGATATACGAAAACGGCGTTCTGCTCTCCGAGGCGAAGCCATTCTCGGGGGAAGTGTGCGAAGCGGAAATCGACGCGGAATTTTTACTGAACGAGCGCAAACGCCTTGGGACCTTCGTTTCCGTTTCTCAAGACGGGTATGTCGATGAAGCGTGCGCGTTCGTCGGCGACGGCGATCTGAAACTGCGGAGCGTTTCCCGCACTCCCTTCGTTCCGGAGGGGGAGGACGAATTGTTCGACCGCGCGGGGCTCATTCTCGATATGCAGGCGAACGCGCTGAAAAAAAGGCTCTCTCACGCCAACGCGAAGACGGCGGTCATCGGAATATCGGGCGGGCTCGACTCCACGCTTGCACTCCTTGTCACGGCGCGCGCGTTCGACCTTCTCGAAAAGCCGCGCACGGACATCGTTGCCGTGACCATGCCCGGTTTCGGCACGACGTTGAAGACGAAAAACAATTCTCTTGCCCTCATGAACGCGGTCGGCGCGACGGTCAGAACGGTCAATATTTCGGGGGCGGTCATGAAGCACTTCAAGGATATCGGGCACGATCCCGAGACGCTCGACGCGACCTATGAGAACGCCCAGGCGCGTTACCGCACGATGGTGCTCATGGATCTTGCCAACGAGACGGGCGGGATCGTGATCGGCACGGGCGATCTTTCCGAGCTTGCCCTCGGGTGGTGTACCTATAACGGGGATCACATGAGTATGTACGCCGTCAATTCCTCCGTACCCAAGACGCTCGTCAAACATCTCGTCGCGTGCGAGGCGAAGCGGCTCGGCGGCAGAATCGGGATCGTTCTCGATAGCGTTCTCAATACGGAGATCTCTCCCGAACTTCTCCCGCCCGATGCGAGCGGCAATATCGCGCAAAAGACGGAAGATATCGTGGGACCCTACGAACTGCACGATTTCTATCTGTATCATTTTCTGCGCCGCGGCGCCTCTCCGGAAAAGACGCTGTATCTTGCCGAACGCGCTTTTTCGGACAAGTACGACAGGGAGACGCTCAAAAAATGGCTCGTGCGTTTTTACCGCCGCTTTTTCGCCCAGCAGTTCAAGCGCAACTGCGTTCCGGACGGCGTAAAAATCGGTTCCGTGTCCCTTTCGCCCCGCGCCGATTGGAGAATGCCTTCCGATGCGTCGGGCGCGCTGTGGATCGAAGAGGCGGAGAGTCTGTAACGAAGGAATACTTTTTAAGGAGAAAAACAATGAGTTTTGATCGGGATTTTGCCTGGGGCGTCGCGACCGCTTCCTATCAGATCGAGGGCGGCGCGCGCGAGGCGGACAAGGGGCTGAACATCTGGGACGTCGCTTCGGGGACGGACGGCAGGATATTCGAAGGACATTCGGGCGACGTAGGGTGCGATCATTTCCACCGCTATCGGGAGGACGTCGCGCTCATGAAGTCGCTCGGCATAAAACACTACCGTCTTTCCGTCAACTGGGCGCGTCTCATTCCCGCAGGCACGGGCAGAGTGAGCGAGGAGGGGAAACGCTTCTATCTCGGACTGTTTGAAGAATTGAAGAGGGCGGGGATCACTCCCTGGGTGACGCTCTTTCATTGGGATTATCCCTACGAGCTCTATCTCAAGGGCGGCTGGCTCAACACCGACAGCCCCAAATGGTTCGAAGAATATGCGGGCGTCTGCGCGGATCTGTTCGGCGAGTACGTCGATCACTTTATTCTCATCAACGAGCCCCAGTGCTTTATCGGTCTCGGCTATTCTTCGGGCGTGCACGCTCCGTTTTTGAAATTGCCCGATTCCGAAGTGCTCAAATGCGCGCACAACGTGCTTTTGGGCTGCGGACTGGCGGAAAAGAAACTCCGCGCCGTTTTGAAAAAGCCGATACAGGTCGGTACGGCGCAGGCGTATTGGCCCGTTCTTCCCTACCGCAAGGAGGACTACGAGCTTGCCCGCGCGGAGACGTTCGCGCTCAACAAGTACTTCGGTTCGGTCAGCTTCTGGACGGATCCTCTCGTGTTCGGCAGATATCCCGAAGAGTTTCTGCCCTGGATGAAGGAACACGGATTGGAGCCTTCGCAGGCGGATATGGCGGTCATAAAATCGCAGATTGATTTTTGCGGATTGAATACCTATTCGGGCGATTACGTCACGCAAAATGAGGGCAAAAGGGCGGACGTCCTTCCCGCGCCGCAGATCCCCAAGACGGACATGCGCTGGAACGTCTATCCCGATTCCCTCTATTACGGTCCCAAATTTATTTACGAGCGGTACTCGCTTCCCGTCGTCTATACGGAAAACGGCGTCGCCCTCGCGGAATGGAAGAGTCTGAACGGAGAAATCAACGACGACAGCCGCATCGATTTTATAAAACGCTATTTGCGCGCTCTGCACCGTGCGGCGCAGGAAATTCCCGTGAAGGGATATTTCTATTGGTCACTCCTCGATAATTTCGAATGGGCGGAGGGATTCTCCAAAAAGTTCGGGCTCATCCACGTCGATTACGAAACGGGCGAGCGCACGTTGAAGAAGAGTGCTTATTTCTATCGGAAGGTTATAGAAAGCAACGGCGAAGAGATTTTCAAATAAGGCGCGGCTCCCGCTTTGAAGACGGTCAAAGCGGGAGCCGTTTTTGTCGGTCGGCTGCGCGCTGCCACAGGCGGCGCGCGGCATTTCTTTTTTGAGAAAGTTTTTTCGGCGGGTTTGTTCTATCCGTTTGACAAGCACCGCCGATTATTGTATAATAATTGCGACCATGTGGTATTCTGTCCGCATATTCTGCGGGCGGTTACAATAAAGTCAAAAAAATATCGACAGAAGGAGGCTGTATTATGATTCATTTGGGCAGCCTGCTCCTTGTAGACGCGTTGACGGTTGTATTGCCCATCGTCGCCCTGATCGTGGGCGGCGGCGCGGGAATTCTCGCAGCGTGGCTTATTCTGAAAAAAGTTTCCAAAAAGAAGTCTGAAAAGAAGCTCGACGAAACGGAAAAGCGTGTGGAGGAAATGCTCCGCAATGCAGAGACGGAAAGTAAGCGGCTGAAAAAGGAAGCAATCTTAGAAGCCAAGGAACAGGAAATCAAACGCAGGAACGAGTTCGATCAGGAGGTAAAGGAGAAACGCGCCGAGCTTCAGCGCACGGAATCCCGCCTCAACCGTCAGGAGGACGCGATCGAGAAGAAGGAGTCGGAGCTCTCGAAAAAGAGCGACGCGCTCGACGCACAGAAGGCTTCGCTCACGCAGAAGCTCGAAGAGGTGCAAAAGAAGCAGGAACAGGTTTCCCACCAGCACGAGCTCATGGTGGAAGAGCTTGAACGGGTCGCCCAGCTCACCAAGGAAGAGGCGAAAAAGCAGCTCACGGACGAGATCATGGACGAGACCCGCCGAGATTGCGCGCTGCAAGTGAGAAATCTCGAGCAGCAGGCGAAGGACGAGGCGGATCTCAACGCGAAAAATATCATTTCGCTTGCGATCCAGCGCTGCGCTTCCGACCACGCGTCGGAGACGACGGTATCGGTCGTACCCCTTCCCAGCGAGGACATGAAGGCGCGTATCATCGGGCGCGAGGGCAGAAATATCCGCGCGATCGAAAACGCAACGGGCATCGAACTCATCATCGACGACACGCCCGAGGTCGTCATTCTCTCGGGTTTCGACCCCGTAAGAAGGGAAATCGCGCGTCTGACGCTCGAACGTCTGATTCAGGACGGCAGAATTCACCCCGCCCGCATCGAGGAAACGGTGGAAAAAGTCACCAAGGAGCTCGATCAGCAGATTAAGGCGGCGGGCGAGAACGCTATGTTCGAGGTCGGAATCTTCGGGCTTCACCCCGAGCTTATCAAGCTCATCGGAAGGCTTAAATTCCGCACGAGCTACGGGCAGAACGTGTACCGTCATTCCATTGAGGTCGCCCAGCTTGCGGGGCTCATGGCGCAGGAGCTTGGGCTCGACGTCAACTTTGCAAAGCGCGCGGGCTTGCTTCACGATATCGGAAAAGCAGTCGATCACGAGCAGGAAGGCACGCATATTCAGCTCGGCGCCGACCTTGCGAAGAAATATAAGGAAAACGCGATGATCGTGAACGCGATTATGGCGCATCACGGCGACGTGGAACCCAAAACAATCGAGGCGGTGCTTGTCGCCGCCGCAGACGCCGTTTCGGGCGCGCGCCCCGGGGCGAGAAGAGAGACGGGCTCCAACTACGTCAAGCGGCTCGAAAAGCTCGAAGAAATTGCGTCGGGATTCCGCGGCGTGGAAAAATCCTATGCGATTCAGGCGGGCAGAGAGGTGCGCGTCATCGTCAAGCCCGATCAGGTGGACGACGCCAAGGCGATTTTTCTCGCAAAGGATATTGCAAAGAAGATCGAGTCGGAGCTCGAATATCCCGGACAGATCAAGGTCAACGTGATCCGCGAATTCCGCAGCGTGGAGTTCGCAAAATAAAAAGCGGGAAGGGAGGACTTCCGTCCCGAAAACAAGTTACGCCGAAAGACAAAAAGTCCCCGAACGGTCGTTCGGGGACTTTTAACTGCATGATCGGCGGAGCTGCGCAGGAAAACGGAAATTCGGTCGGGACAGATACCCGCCGTTTTCAAAACGGCACCTCCCGAATGACTTCGTACGGTCATCATGTCATGCCCGGCGTAAAAAAGCGAATTTCCGAATATCAAAACAAATGAATTCTACATAATATGGAATACGGCTATCCGCCGTGAATTTTTACGACAGAGGTCATATTATGTGTAATTCCTGTAATAATTCCCGCAGCGGGTGCGGCTGCGGTTGCGGTTGTGGCAGTGGGTGCGGTTCTTGCCGCTCTGCGCTGGCGCGTGCGATCGATAACCTTTTTGCCTCACCCCGCTCGGGCTGCGGCTGCGGATGCAATTCCGACCGTTCGGGTTGCGGCTCGTGCGGATTCGATCCGGGCACATTCACCGACTGCGGCAACTCCGACCGATATTATGCGCGTCAATACGGACTTGTTGCGTGCGGAGGCGATTGCTCCTGTTGCCGCGGCTGTCATTAAGGTTTCAAGCGATGCGGCGCGCTCTTCGGGCGCGCCGTTTTTGCGCTAAAATTTCAAGGAAATCTCTTGCAAAGAACGAAGCCCGATGGTATAATAGAAGCGAAAAATGCGGAAGTACGAAGTATTGCAGACAAAGAGAGGATAAGAGATGAAAGCGGTGTTCAAAAAGCCTACCAAACGTCAGGTATTCGCTTTTTTGCGCTATGCGCTCATTGTAATCGCGGGAAATGCGCTGGCTGCGGCGGCATCCGCTTTTTTTATCATTCCGAACGGTTTTGTGATGGGCGGAACGACGGGAGTGGGCATTTTCGTGAGAAATTTGCTGGAACGCGCGGGGACGCCGAACGAGTGGGTGGTTTCTTTCACCGTCTACGTCGCCAATATCGCGCTGTTTATCCTCGGAGCGTTTTTGCTGGGCAAAAAATTTGCCGTCGCGACTGTGGCGGGGACTCTGCTCTATCCAACCTTTATCAGCGCCTTTACCGCCGTGAACGATCTCTATTTGAGCGCTAACGACGGACATGCCATCGCCTACAACGAACCTCTGCTCGCCGTAATCTGCGGCGCCCTGCTCTTTGGCAGCGGAATCGGAATCGTCGTCAGAGTGGGCGCGAGCACGGGCGGAACGGATATTCCGCCGCTCATTCTCAACAAATTTTTCGGTACCCCCGTCTCCGGTACGATGTGGATTTTGGATTTTGCCATCGTGCTCATGCAGTTTTTTGCGGGCGCGACCGTCGAAAAGGTTCTGTACGGGATCCTCATTACGTTGATTACGTCCGTTGCGATCGATAAAGTGTCTCCCATCGGGATGCGGCGTTCGCAGGTAAAAATCATCAGTAAAAAGTATCGCGAGATCCGCGAGATGATTTTAAACAAGCTCAATCGCGGCGTTACTATGCTGTACGGCAGGACGGGCTTTTTGCAGGAAAAATGTTATGTTCTGCTTACGGTCGTCTCCAACCGCGACGTCGTAAAACTGAAAAACGAGGTGCGCGCGATCGATCCCGAAGCCTTTCTTATGGTGAGCGTCGTCTCCGAAGTGCGCGGCAGGGGCTTTTCTTCCGATCGTATCGCGCTTCCCAAGGAAGAAGAGGCGCTCGACGATCTCGAGGAAGTACCCGACAGCCCGACGGAGATAAAGGGGTACGCGGGGGAGAACGGAGGGCGCGCCGCGAACGCCGCGTCAAACGGCGCCGTTTCGGAGAGCGCGCCGAAGAAGGATTGAGGTCAAACTCTTTACAAACCAGAGATTTTGTGATATAATCTTTGTGATATCATTCGATAGAAGAACAACCGAAGGGAGAAAAAGGGATATGCGCTGTCTTTATTGTAACTGCTCCGAGAGCAAGGTCATCGATTCGCGTTCGGCGGACGACGACAGGACGATTCGCCGCCGCCGCGAATGTATCGGCTGCGGAAGGAGATTTACGACCTACGAGACCATCGAGGTTTCGCCCATTCTCGTCGTGAAGTCGGACGGCAACCGTCAGGCTTTCGACGTGGGAAAAATCAAGCGCGGAATTATCAAGTCGTGCGAAAAGCGCCCCGTGCCGATCGAAAAGATCGACGCCCTCGCGGAAGAGATTGCGAAGAAGATCTATAATTCCATGGAACAGGAGGTCTCCTCCAAGAAGATCGGGGAAATGGTTATGGACGGGCTCAAAGAGCTGGACGAAGTCGCTTACGTGCGTTACGCCTCCGTTTACCGTTCTTTTAAGGATATCAACTCCTTCATGAGCGAATTGCAGAAGATGATGGAGAAAAAGGAAGAGAGAAAATAATCATGTCGAAAATTTCGGTGCGCGTGGGGAACGCCGTGATCGGCGGCGGGTCTATTCCCGTACAGAGCATGACGACGGAAAAAACGGGCGACGTTCGCAAAAGCGTCGCTCAAATTTTGCGTTTGCAGGAGGCGGGCTGCGATATCGTGCGGGTCGCCGTGCTCGACGAGGAGGATGCGCGCGCCATCGGCAAGATCAAGGCGAGCGTCTCCGTTCCCATTGTGGCGGACGTCCATTTTTCGTCCCGCCTCGCCGTGCTCGCGGCAGAGTCGGGCGCCGATAAGCTCAGGATCAATCCCGGCAACATCGGCGGGGAGCGGGAAATCGCGTACGTTGCGGACTGCATCAAGGCGCATCGGATCCCCGTGCGCGTAGGGGCGAACACGGGCAGTATCGAGAAGACGGCGTTTGAAAAATACGGCAGAAGCGCGCAGGCGCTGGTCGAAAGCGCGCTCGATAACGTGCACATTCTGGAAAAACACGGAATCGGAGATATCGTGATCTCGGTAAAGGCGTCTTCCGTCCCCCTCACCGTAGAGGCGTACGGGCTGCTCGCGGGAAAAACCGCCTATCCGCTTCACGTCGGCGTGACGGAAGCGGGCACGGAGGAGGCGGGAATCGTAAAGAGCAGTATGGGGATAGGCGCTTTGCTGCTTCGGGGAATCGGCGATACGATTCGCGTTTCGCTTACGGCGGATCCCGTCAAAGAGGTCTATGCGGGGCACCGCATCCTTAGGGCGGCGGGACTGGAAACGGACTACGTCGAGGTCGTCTCCTGTCCCACGTGCGGACGTTGCATGTACGATTGCGCGGGGCTCGCCGAGAGGGTGAACGAGCGGGTTTTTGCGGTAAAAAAACGGTTGAAGCTCGCCGTAATGGGCTGCGTCGTAAACGGACCGGGCGAAGCGCGGGGCTGCGATTTGGGCATTGCGGGCGGCAAAGAATACTGCGTGATCATGGGAAAGGACAGGGCGGACGAGCGCGTTCCCGCAGGGCTTGCGGAAGAGGCGTTTTTCAGCCGGTTGGAAGAGTTGTTGAAATGAGCAGAGAGGAAGAATACTTAGAGGAAATCAGGCGGGCGGAACGGCTCTCCCGCGCGGTTCTCGACAGGATCGTTGCGGAAGGGGATACCGTTATTTTCCGCATTCTGACGGATAAAAGTTACACCGAGGAGGACGTTGCGTTTGCGGAGGAGGTCTCGAAGAAGTATACGCCTTCGGGATATACCGCAAAGGTCCGTCTCGTCAAATCCGTGCCGGACGGAGAGGGGATCCGCCGCGCGATCGGCGATTTTTTGCGCACGAAATTTCCCTCCGCGGCGGCGTTTATAAGTCCCGAAGATATCACCGTCGAGATTCATGAGAGCGGCGGCGCCTTCGTGATCGCGGCGGACGAATCGGAGCGCGCGCACGTGTTGAAGGACGGCATCGCGGACGCGGCGGTTGCCGAACTGAACAGAAGATTTTGCGGCAGCTACACGGGCGGCTTCCGTTTTTACAAAAAAGATCTCGGCGAGATCGAATACGACCGAGAGTCGGAGGAGCGCGTCGCGGCACCCCGCTTTTTTCCCGTCGAAAAATACGCGCCGATCGACGGAGCCGCGCCCGAGAGCGCCGTTTATATCGCCGATCTCACGAAGGAGGCGCAGGGAATTACCGTCTGCGGAACCGTGAGCTATATCGAGGAGCGGGAGACGAAAAAAGGGAAGCCTTACTTTTCCGTGACGGTTTCGGACGGCAGCGGAAGTATGCGCGCGGCATATTTTTCGAAGAAAGCCACCTTGGAGAAGGTGAGAACGGTCAAAGCGGGAGACGGAGTCTGCCTCACGGGAGATAACGAGCTGTTCAACGGCGCCCTGTCCTTCCGCGTCAAGGCGATCGATTTCGGGACCCCGCCCGAGGGCTTCGTTCCCAAGGCGCGCCCGTCCCGTCCCGTGCCCGTCCGCTATAAAAAAGTTTTACCGCTGCCCGTGTCCGATTTCGTGCAGAGCGATCTATTCGGCGCGGAGGTTTTGCCCGAGGATCTGAAAAGAGGGAGGTTCGTCGTATTTGATCTGGAAACGACGGGGCTCAACAATTCGGTCTCCGGAATCATGGATCGCATCATCGAGATCGGCGCGGTGAAGGTGACCGACGGAAAAATCTGCGAAAAGTTTTCCAGCTTCGTCGCCTGTCCCGTGCGCCTTTCGGACGAGATTATCGCGCTCACGGGGATCGACGACGGCATGCTTGCCGGAGCGCCCGAAATATCGGACGTGATCGCCGATTTTTATAAGTTCTGCGACGGCTGCGTTCTCGTGGGACACAACGTACAGTTCGACTATAAATTCGTGCGCTATTACGGAGAGAAAGAGGGGTATATTTTCAATCACCGTCAGTACGATACCGTGGCGTTCGCGCAGGAACTGCTTCGCCTCTCCAACTACAAGCTGAACACGGTCGCCGATTATTTCGGCTTTTCGTTTAACCATCACCGCGCGTTTGACGACGCGTTCGTGACGGCGAAAATCTTTATCGAGCTCTGTAAGAAAAAAAAGGGCTTGCCGGAAGGGCGGTAACCGCAAATCTCCGCGTGCGGTAAAATTTTTCCGAAAAAACGCTTGCGTTTTTATGCGGAGCATGGTATAATATGCTTGCTTAATCGATGAACAAGAGATTGAGAGCGGTTTAACCGCTCTCAATATTCTTTATAGGAGCTATATGAAAGTAAAGCCTGTCGCAGAAATTGTCGCGGCGCTTACGCCCGTGGCGGAGGCGGTCGGCGCGGAACTCGTGGACGCAAAGTGGGATCTCGGGGAAAAAAGTCTAACGCTCTATATCGACGCGGCGGGCGGCGTAGATCTTAATTTGTGCGAAAAATTCCACCGCGCGGTAGACGGTCCGCTCGACGATCTCGATCCCACGTTCGGCGCCGCATATACCTTAAACTGTTCGAGCCTCGGGCTTGACCGCCCGTTTAAGACGGAACGGGATTTTGCCCGTCATATCGGCGAAAAAATCGAAATTCATCTCTACGAAAAGCTCGACGGAAGCAAGTATTACGAGGGCGAGCTGCTCTCCTTTGAAGACGGCGCGATCGCCGTCGGAACGGAAAAGGGAGAAAGGAAGTTCGATTTTGCAAAGACGTCCAAGGTCTGTCTTCTCATCGAGGTCTGACCGTCTGCCCGCAAGTCGGGAAACAATAACAACAAGAACAAATCGGAGGAAAATAAAATGACGAATAAAGATTTCTTTCTGGCGCTTGCCGATCTCGAACGCGAGCGCGGCATCGCCGAGGACGTGTTTCTCGACGCGCTGGCAAACGCGCTCGCTTCCGCCTACAAAAAGCAGTCCGTGGGCGGGACGGCGAACGTGGAAGTGAAGATCAATTCCGAAAAGAGCACGATCCGCTTTTTTCTTACCCGCACGGTCGTAGACGCGGAGGAGGCGGGCGAGGGAGAGATCACGCTCGGGGAAGCCCGCGAAGTCAAGAAAAACGCGAAGGCGGGGGACGTCCTCTCGGAAGAATTTATCCCCAAGGATTTTTCGCGTATCGCGGCGCAGACGGCGAAGCAGGTCATTCTGCAAAAGATCCACGAGACGGAGCGCGACAATACCCTTTCGGAATTTTCCGACCGCGAGGGCGAGCTCATGAGCGGTCTCGTTCGGAAGGTCGACATGAAAAACGTCTATATCGAACTCGGCAAGGGTCAAATCGAGGGCGTCATGCTTCCCCAGGATCAGACCCCCGGCGAACGGTATAACGCGGGAGACCGTATCAAGGTGTACGTGAAGCGGGTCAAGAGCGGCGGAAGAAATGCGCAGGTGCTCGTCTCCCGTTCCGCTCCCGGTCTCGTCAAACGCCTCTTCGAGGAGGAAGTCCCCGAAATCAAGCAGGGGACCGTGCTCGTCAAGGCGATTTCCCGCGAACCCGGTCACAGGACGAAAATAGCGATCGCGTCCGAGGATTCGAGAATCGACGCCGTGGGCGCCTGCGTCGGCAACAAGGGCGCGCGCGTGAACGCGGTCGTCGCCGAACTCGGCGGAGAGAAAATCGATATCATTCTTTGGAGCGAAAATCCGCTCGAATTTATCGCAAAGGCGCTTTCGCCCGCAACGGTCGTCTCCGTCACGCAGATTTCCGATAAGGCGGCGGTCGCGGTCGTGCCCGACGACAAACTGTCGCTCGCGATCGGCAGAGACGGACAAAACGCCCGCCTTGCGGCGCGGCTTACGGGCTGGAAGATCGACGTGAAGAGCGAATCTGCGGCGGAAAAACTCAATCTCGAAGCCGCAGAGCAGGTTCCGGATGCGGAGGACGCCGCGGAGACGGCAGAGCCCGTGACGGGCGCGGAGGAGTAAATGCCCAAGGTAAAAAAGATTCCTCTGCGTACCTGTATCGCATGCAGGGAAGAAAAGCCGAAAAAAGAGATGCTGCGCGTCGTGAAAAATGCGGCGGGAGAGATCAGCCTCGATTTTTCGGGAAAGCTCGCGGGGCGGGGCGCGTATATCTGCAACAGGGCAGAGTGCGTCAAAAAGTTGGGCAGATACAAGCTCCTCAACAAGGCGTTTTCCGCGGACGTTCCCGCGGAAATTTATGCGCGCATCGAGGAGGAGTTTCTTGGATCGAAATAAACTTGCCGCCTATTTCGGCTTTGCAAAGCGGGCGGGCAAGCTCAGTCTCGGCGTAAACGCCGTCGCCGCGCAGAAGCGGGTGTTTCTGCTCGCCGCGGACGAGGGGGCATCGCCGAATACGAAAAAAGAAATCGAAAAACTGCGGGCGCGGTTTTCCTGTCCTCTTATCCGGACGGAAGAGCTTGGAGCGCTCGTCGCAAAAGAGGGATGCAGGATAGCCGCCGTGCGCGACGAAGCGCTCGCGAAGGCGATTCTTGCGGCGGCGCAAGGAACGCGTGAGGAATTTGGGAGGTAGTATGGCTTACGACAACATCGAAAAACTCGGTTCGCTCTTGGGGGACAAGGGAACGGGTCAAATTGCAAAGACGATCGCTTCGGGCGAAAAACGGTTGAACGAAATTTTAAAGAAGCTCACCGAGCTCGAGGCGGATCAGATACGCCGCCGCGCGGAGGAAGAGGAGCAAAGACGGGCGGAAGAGGCGCGGCTTCGGGCGATCGAAGCCGAAAAGGCGGAACGGGATAAAGAGAAACCCGTTTTGCAGGAGGAGCCCGCACCCGCAGAGGAGTCTCAAAAATCGGCGGAGGAGCCGAAGAAGGAGACGAAGGAGCCCGTGAAAGCGGAGTCTGCTCCCGCTGCGCAGACTCGCCCCGCTTCGGACCGTCCCGTATACCGTCCCGACCAGCGTCCCGCCCGTCCGGCGCAGGGGCAGGGGAGACCCGCCTATCAGGGCGGTTCGCGTTCCGCGCAGGGGCAGGGGAGACCCGCCTATCAGGGCGGCGCCAGACCCGCGCAGGGGCAGGGTAGCTATACCTCCCGTACGCCCGGTGCGCGTTCTCCCTATGGGGCGGGAAGCCGTCCCGCCGGTATAAAACCTGCGGGCGCTCCCGTGCGTCCCGTCGCTCCGCCTCCCGTTGCGCCCGTCCGCCGCGAGCCCGCCAAAAAGTTCGACCGCACCTATGTGGAGCGCCGTCCCGAAAACAAGCGGGCGCTGCAAAGAAGACAGGGCGCGGATATCGGCGATTTCGACGAGGACAAGAGCGGCTACCGCAAGGCGCGCTTCGGCAAGAAGGGGGCGCGCAAAGAGACGCAGACGGTCAAGATCGATCACGCCGTCGTTACCGGCAAAGACATTCCCATTAAGGTACTCAGCGAGAAGTTGGGCATATCCGCCGTGGAAATCACAAAGCGTCTCTTCCGCGAGGGAGTCATGAAGACGGTCAACGAATCGGTAGATTACGACAACGCGGCGTTTATTGCGCTGGAGCTTGGCATCGATCTCGAATATAAACCCGAGAAGACGGCGGAGGACGCCCTTTTCGAAGAGCACGGCGAAGGCGGCGGCGAAAATCTCGTTGTCCGCGCGCCCGTAGTCACCGTCATGGGACACGTAGACCACGGCAAGACGAGTCTGCTCGATAAGATCCGTTCCACCAACGTAACGGCGGGGGAAGCGGGCGGCATTACGCAGAGCATCGGCGCATATACCGTCAGCTTCGGCGAAGGGAAGCAAATCACTTTTATCGACACCCCCGGGCACGCGGCGTTTACCGCGATGCGCGCACGCGGCGCGAAGGTGACGGATATCGTCGTTCTCGTCGTTGCGGCGGACGACGGAATCATGCCGCAGACGGTGGAGGCAATCGATCACGCGAAGGCGGCGAACGTTCCCGTGATCGTGGCAGTGAATAAAATCGACAAACCCAATATCGATATCGACCGCGTGAAGCAGGGGCTTACGGAACACGGTCTCGTGCCCGAAGAATGGGGCGGCGAGACGGTGCTCGTGCCCGTTTCCGCGAAGACGGGGGAGGGAATCGATTCCCTTCTCGAAAGCATCTACCTCGTGGCGGAAATGCAGGAACTGAAAGCCGATCCCTCCCGCCGTGCGCGCGGCGTCGTCATCGAGGCGAAGCTTGACAAGGGGAAGGGTCCCATGGCGAGCGTCATTATCCAGAACGGCACGCTCCGTACGGGCGACAACCTCATTTCCGGTACGACGATGGGTCGCGTCCGCGCGATGATCGACGACAAGGGAAGAACGGTCAAGGAGGCGGGACCCTCGATGGCGGTCTCCGTTCTGGGACTTGAAGACGTTCCCAACGCCGGCGATCCCATCTTCGCCGTGGAGCAATCCCTCATGAAGCAGGTGCAGGAGGAGCGCAAGAACCGTCAGCGCGAATCGATGGCGAGCGTCAGGAAGGCGGATATCGAGGCGTTCTTCAACGGTCCCGCCGAGGACGGCGTAAAGAAAGATTTCAACGTGATTGTAAAGGGCGACGTGCAGGGCTCGGTAGAGGCGGTGCGAACTTCGCTGGAAAAGCTCTCCAACGAGGAAGTTACGGTCAAAGTCATTCACGCGGGAGCCGGCGCGATCAACGAGAGCGACGTCATGCTCGCGGACAGTGCGCACGCCATCATCATCGGCTTCAACGTGCGCCCCGATACGAAGGCGAAGGCGCTTGCCGAGCGCAGCAAGGTGGACGTGAGAAGTTACCGCATCATCTACGAGCTGCTCGACGAAATGGAGGCGGCGATCGGCGGAATGCTCGCGCCCAAATATCAGGAGACATTCCTCGGAAAAGCGCAGGTGTTGCAGACGTTCAACATTACGGGCGTAGGTACGGTTGCGGGCTGTTACGTGACGGAAGGAAAGCTCGTACGCGGCGGAAAGCTGAGAATTTACCGCGATGACGTCATGATCGTAGAGGGCGGCGTCAAGCAGCTCAAACGGTATAAGGACGACGCCAGGGAGGTCAATTCGGGCATGGAGTGCGGCTGCGCCATCGAAGGCTTCAACGAAATCAAAGTGGGCGACTATATCGAGTGCTATCTGATAGAGGAGATCAAGCGGGCATGAAGCGCGGCGAACGGCTGGACAGCGAAATCAGAAGAGAAATATCCGCAATCGTTGCGGGAGCGCTGAAAAACAGGGAACCCGACTTGAAGGGGATTGTGAGCGTGACCGAAGCGGACGTCGCGCCCGATTTGAAGACGGCGAAGATCTATGTGAGCGTGTACGCTTCCTCTGCCGAAGAGGGGAAGCGAACGTTCGAGATCATTCGGGCGAACGCGGGATTTATCCGTCGGGAGCTTGCCGCAGTGATGCGCACCCGCACCGTGCCCAGACTCACCTTTCTGCCCGACGGCAGCATGGAGTACGGCTCGAAAATGGACGAACTGCTTTCCAAACTCCACAAGGATGAATAGATGAACACGATCGTAGAAATCGCAAATATCGTTAAGAGACTGAAAAGCGCGGTAATTTTTACGCACATGCGTCCGGACGGCGACACGCTCGGCAGCGGCATGGCGCTCTCCCGCGCTCTTTCTTTATGCGGCGTTCAAAATGAGGTCGTCAACGAGGGGGAGATTCCCGAGAGGTTTCGGTTTCTGCCCTCCGTGGAAAAGATCGTCCGCCGTCCCACCCTCGACGCCGAGGGATATATCTGCGTTGATTCGAGCGACGAAAAGCGGCTGGGCGAGTCGGAACGTCTGTTTTCGGCGGGCGCAAGGCGCAAAATCACCGTCAATATCGATCACCATATATCGAATACGCGGTACGCAAAATACAATTTCGTCCGCGAACGGGCGAGCAACTGCGAAAATATCGCCGAGCTGATTACGGCGATGGAGGTTCCCTTCGACGGGGAGATTGCAAGCTGGCTGCTCACGGGCATGATTACGGATTCCGGCGCGTTTTCGCACGGAGACGTAAACGGCGACACCTTCCGTGCGGCGGCGCTTGCCGCGGATGCGGGCGCGGACGTGCAAAAAATCACCTACGAGGTCTTCCGGAAGAGGTCGAAGGGACGGGCGCTTCTCTATGCGGCGGCGATTTCCCGCATCCGCTTTTTGTTCGGCGAACGGTTGGCGGTGACGGTCGTTTCGGGCGATATGCTCGATTTGTACGGCGTCAAGCAGGACGCGACGGAGGGCATCGTGGATTTTGCACTCACGATCGATTCGGTAGAGGTCAGCGTCTGCCTGTTGGAAGTGAAGAAGGGACAGTACAAGGCGTCCCTCCGCTCTAAGGGAAAGGTCAACGTGAACGGCATTGCCGGCACGTTCGGGGGAGGGGGGCACGTTCTTGCCTCGGGGTGTATGCTGTTCGGCGAGGAGGAGGAGGTTTTGGACCGTCTCTCTTACGCCGTTTTGCAGTATATGGAGGAGTCATGACGGGGTTTTTCAATATCGACAAGGAGGAGGGCGTATCCTCCGCCTACGTCGTAAACAGACTCAAACGGCTTACCCGCACACCCTGCGGGCATATGGGAACGCTTGATCCGCTTGCGTCGGGCGTGCTTCCCGTCGGGGCGGGCAATGCGACCCGCCTCTTCAACTATTTTCTCGGCAAGAAGAAGACCTATGCGGCGCGTTTCCGCTTTGGAGTGACGACCGAAACGCTCGACAACGAAAGCGAAGAAATTTACGGCGGCGAGGTTCCTTCGGAGGGGGATATTGCGGACATGCTCCCCTCCTTGACGGGAAAACTCATGCAGGTTCCCCCCAATTACAGCGCAAAATGCGTGAACGGAAGACGGGGATATCGGCTTGCCCGTGCGGGCGAGGAATTTTCCCTGCCTCCCAAGGAGGTGGAGGTGTTCTCTTTCCGTCTCACGGGGCAGACCGCGCCCGACGAATTTTCCTTTGAAATCGTCTGCGGGGGCGGCACCTATATCCGCGCGCTCGCCCGCGATCTCGCACGGGCTTTGGGCACGAACGGGTACATGAGCGCCCTGCGCCGCACGCAGAGCGGCGTCTTTACGGCGGAGACGGCCGTGCCGCTCGACGCGCTCACGCAGAGCAATCTCAAAGGATATTTGATTCCTGCGGACGACGTTCTTCCCTTTCCCGTCTACCGCGCCGAAGACGGACGCATTTTCCACGGGGTGAAAATCCCCTGCGCCGAGGTTGACGGATTGTACAAGCTCTACGACGGGGAGGAGTTTTACGGGCTCTCCCGCGCCGAAGGGGGGCTCATGAAGGCGGAGACCAAGTTATGTTAAAGCTGTTTACGGGTGAAAGAGCGGAGCCGTGCGCGCTGCTTCTCGGCGGTTTCGACGGCTTTCACAGGGGACACAGATCCCTCCTCGAAGAGGCGAAAAAGTCGGGACTTCCCGTGGGATTGACCGCGATTTCGGGCGGAAAGGCGGGCGGCGACGTGTTCACTTTTCCCGAACGGGAGACGATTTTTTTCAGAGAGGGATTTGCCTTTGCGGAAGAAATCGTCTTTACCGAAGAAGTAAAAAACACGCCCGCGGAGCGTTTTTTGGAGAAACTTTTCTCTAAGATTCCCGCGCGCGCCGTCTATTGCGGGGAGGATTTTCGGTTCGGGAGAAACGCGCTGGGCACCCCTTCGCTGCTTGCGGAATACGCGCCCTGTCCCGTCTTCGTGCTGCCCCTGAAACGGGAGGGCGGAGAAAAGATCGCCGTATCGCACGTCAAGCGCATGCTGGCGGCGGGGGACGTCGCGAGGCTGAACGATTATCTCGGTTACGGGTATTTTATTGCGGGAGAAGTGGAGCACGGACGGCAGGTAGGAAGGCATTACGGATTCCCCACCCTGAATCTCACCTTTCCGGAAAGTAAATATCCCTTGCGGGAGGGGGTCTATGCCGGTCGGGCGGAGACGCCTTTGGGGGAATACCGCGCTATCGTCAACGTGGGCGCGCGTCCCACGTTCGGCGTCGAAGAAAAAAAAGTAGAGGCGTATCTGGCGGATTTCGAAGGGGATTTGTACGGAGCGGCGGTTCGCGTTTATCCCGAGGAGTATCTGCGCCCCGTCGTCAAATTCGAAAACGAGGCGGCGCTGAAAGCGCAGCTGGAAAAGGATAAACAACGGTTAAGGAGCTATATATGATCAAATTCGGACCGAGCGGAAATTGCGAGAGCTTTTATGCGGAGGGATATTCCCACACGGAGGAGTCCGCGCGCTTTGTGCGGGCGAGGGGGCTGGACTGCTTCGAGTATTCGTTCGGGCGGGGCGTGCGCATGACCGAAGCGAAGGCGGTTTCGATTGGAGAAGCATTCGCCGCAGAGGGCGTGGAAATTTCCGTTCATGCCCCCTACTTTATCAATTTCGCCAATCCGGACGACGAAATGGCGGCAAAATCGTACGGTTACGTTCTCGACAGCGGGAGGGCGCTCAAACGCATGGGGGGAAGACGCTGCGTCTTTCATCCCGCCGCACAGGGAAAGGAAGAGAGGGAGGCTGCCGTCTCCCGCACCCTTGACAGACTGAAAATTCTGCGCGACAATATCTATCTGAACGGTATGCAGGATCTCATGTTCTGTCCCGAGACGATGGGGAAAATCGCGCAAATCGGCACGGTGGAGGAGATCGCCGCGTTCTGTAAGGTCGATCCCGTGTTTACGCCGTGCGTCGACTTCGGGCACGTCAACGCCCGCGAGCAGGGCAGTCTGAAAACCGCGGAGGATTACCGTCGCCTTCTCGGATATCTGTGCGAACAGCTCGGGTATGAGCGGATGAAAAATTTTCACGTGCATTTCTCCAAGATCATGTACGGCGCGCGCGGAGAGATCAAGCACCTTACCTTCGAGGATAGGATTTACGGTCCCGAATTCGCTCCGCTCGCCGAAGTGCTCTGCGAGATGAAGCTGGAACCCTACATTGTATCGGAATCGGCGGGAACGCAGGCGGAGGACGCTTCGGAGATGAAGCGCCTCTACGAGGAGGCGCGGGCGCATTAAAACGAACGTAGCGAAAAAACCGCGGCATAGCCGCGGTTTTCGTCTTTTATCTTTCATTTTGTCAGCCGTTCGATCGCTCTTTTATAAACTTCGAGCAGCAGCTTTACCCGTTCGAGGGAAATATATTCGTCCGCCCGATGAATCACGGGCTCGTCACCCTCCAGCTCGGGACCGAACGCCACGCCGTATTCGAGCGCGCGCGCGTAAGTTCCGCCGCCGATTGCGATCGGCTCCGCCTTCTTGCCCGTGTATTCCTCGAAAACGGAGAGCAGTGTTTGAACGAGGGGACTGTCTTTGCCCGCGTTGAGGGGCGCCTGTGCATGCAGAATCTCGTATTTTACGCCCAGCTCGTTTATCTTAGCGAGCACGTCGCTTTCGGACATGGTAGCGGGATAGCGGATGTCGCACACGAATTGAAGCTCTCCCTTGCGGTATTTGACGGTGTTGGGCGAGAGAGTAAGATTTCCCGTCTCGTCCTCCAGCTTGGTGAGTCCGTACTTGTCCTCGAAGAGACATTCGAGCGCGCGCGCCGCAGCGGAGCAGCGGTCGGCATAGTACCGCAAAACGGGCTCGATCGCGTTGATTCCCTTTTCGGGCGTCGAGCCGTGCGCGCTTTTGCCGTGCGAGACGAGTTTTCCGTTTTCGAGGCTGAGACCGTATTTTTCCGCCTTCTTCCTGTTGACGGAGCGGGGCGTTGCGATGCAGAGGTCGCACACCATGTTTGCCGCGCTTCCTCCCTCGAGACAGATAAAGAGGGGCTGACCTTCGAGCGGGAAGTGCATACGAAGGTGCAGGATTCCCTTTTCCGCGTAGATGACGGGGAAGTCCGCGTCGGGAGAAAAGCCCGTTTTGGGAAGGGAACAGACGCGGCGGTAGTGTTCGATACATTCCCAACCGTCTTCCTCGTTGCAGCCCACGATGAGCTTGATTTTTTTCTTCGGCACAAAGCCCTCGTCTTTGAGCGCTTTCAGGCTGTACAGACAGCAGATCGCGGGTCCCTTGTCGTCCAGCGCGCCCCGTCCCCAAATCTTGCCGTCCTCTACGGTGCCTCCGAATGGATCTTTCGTCCAGCCGCTTCCTGCGGGAACGACGTCGAGGTGGGCGAGAATCGCAAACTCTTCGCCCTCTCCGTAGCACACTTCGCCGGCGTAGCCGTCGATATTCCGCGTCTCGAAGCCCATCTCTTCCGCAAGTCGGAGAAAATGTACGAGACAGTCGTAAGCTCCTTGCCCGAAGGGCATTCCCGCAGAGCGTCGCCCTTTTGACGAATCGAAGCGGATGCTCTCCGCAATGGACGCAACCGCAGTTTCAAAATAATTTTCCATTCATATGCTCCTAAAATATCCGTCGCCCATTTTATCACACGTCGTTTGGCTTGTCAACAATTTCCAAATCTTCTTTATGCGGAAAAAATTTATATAACGGAGTTGAAATCCGTGCAAAAATCCATAAAATGTGTTACAATCGATTTATGCATGAAGGACACAGACAGCGTATGCTCGAGCGTCTTATGGAGGGCGCAGACAATTTGCAGGATCACGAACTGTTGGAGATCCTGCTCTATAACGCCGTTCCGCGCAAAAATACCAACCCGCTCGCACACGATCTCCTGTCCGCCTTCGGGTCGCTTACGGGTGTGTTTCGGGCGGAAGTGGGGCAGTTGAAGACGGTAACGGGCGTCGGTGACGAGACCGCCCGCTATCTGCGCTGTATCGGACTTCTTCTCGGCAGAATTCCGTTCGGTACGGAGGAGATGCCCTCCGCCTACAACGCGCACGAGTTTGCGCCGCGCATTATGGAGAGGCTTTCCCCGCTTCGGGAGGAAGTGCTCGAAATTTACTGCCTCGACGCGGGCAGGAAGGTAAAGTACATGAGGCGGTTTACGACTTACGCTACCGACAGCGTGCGTGTGCCCCTTGAAAAGATCGTATCCTTTCTGTCCTCCCAGCACCCGTACGGGATCGTTGCGGCGCACAATCATCCGGACGGTCTGTGCGCGCCCTCCCGCGAGGACGACGAATTTACGGCGCGGCTTCAAATGCTGTGTTCGGTCAGCGGCGTGCAGCTGTACGAGCATATTATCGTGGGGAAGGACGGATATTACAGTTATTACAATGCGGGAAGGATCGAGGAGATCAGGACGACGTTCGCCATAGAAAAACTGTTGAAGGGATTTCAATGAAACGGGGAAATTTAGAGGATAAATTCCGCATCAAGGTCAAACCGCTGTTCGTCAAGTTCGGCAATGTGATTGTTTTTTGCCTGTTGGCGACGGTGCTCGTCGTGCTCATCGTAAACAACAGGATGCTCGTCTATGCGGGCGTGGACGCCTGGATGGTCAATCTTCCCGTCGCCGTAGTGCTGCTCGCGGAAAACGCCGTCAAGATATGGGCGCTCAAATCGTATCAGCCGAAAATCGCCTGTTACGTGCTGGATATTCTGTGTCTCATGACACTCACGATCTTTTCGGACGGTATGCTCATATCCATTCTGTATATCGTCATTCTCTCGGAATTTTATCTGAACCAGCAAAAGCTCAAGGCAAGCATCGCCGTGTGCGTAACGAGCATCGGGCTGTTTCTCATAACCTTTGCGGTCTCGGGCGCAACCAAGGAGGGGACAGTCAGTCTCGGCCCTCTCATCACGAGCGCGTTCAACGATCTCATCATCTTCGTACTTCACTTTTTCATCTTCAATTTTGCGCTTCAGATTTACAAGAAGAACAAGGAGCTGAACGAAGCGGTGGAAAATCTGAACAAGTCCAACGAAAAGTTGCGGCTCGCCTACGAGGAGTTGCAGGAAGTGACCGCGCTCGAAGAACGGCAGAGGATTGCGAAGGACATACACGACATCGCGGGACATTCGATCACGACCGTCATCATGCAGACGGAGGCGGCAAAGCTCGTAATCGACACGGACCCCGCCGAGGCGAAGCGCAGGATCGCGGCGGCAAATTTACAGGCGAAGCATGCGCTCGAAGAGCTGCGCGAGAGCGTTCATCTGCTCTCGGGAAACGCGGCGAAGCTCACGTTGAAGGACAGGCTCACGAACATCGTGCACGATTCCACGGACGGCACGGAAATCGCGATCCGCGCGGATATCGACGATGTGTCGCTATGCGATGCCAAGGAACGCTTTTTTCTGAACACCTTGAAAGAGGGGATCTCCAACGGGCTCAGACACGGCGGAGCGACGGCGTTCTATTTTGAATTGAAGGAGACGGAAGGAAGGATCGAATTTCTGCTCTCCGACAACGGAAAGGGCATGGAGATTTCCGAGCTGAAAGAGGGATTCGGTCTGACGGGTATGCACGCCCGTGCGGAGAGTTTGGGCGGAACGCTCTGGTTCGAGACCGAGCCGGACGAGGGTTTTGAAATCCATCTTACGCTGCCGACGGACGGCGGCAAAGGAGAAAATCAATGAAAATCAAAGTGTTGCTCTGCGACGATCAGGCAATCCTCGCGGACGGAGTGAAGAGTGTACTGTCCTCTTGTCCCGACCTTGAAGTGGTGGGGATAGCTTCGGACGGTTTAAAGGCGATCGAGTTTGTCGAATCCGCCCGTCCCGACGTCGTGCTTATGGATATCCGCATGCCGAACATGAACGGCGTGATCGCCACGCAGGAGATCAAACGCAGGAGACCCGAAACGAAGGTGCTGATTTTAACGACGTTCGATGACAGCGACTATATTTTAAATGCGATCAACTACGGGGCGAGCGGATATCTGTTAAAGGATACCTCTTCCGCCGCGCTCATCGACGCGATTAAAAACGCCTACGCGGGGGACACCATTCTGCCCGCAAAGATTGCAAAGCGCATTACGGACGCGGCGAAGATGGTCACGAGCGACAGGGAAATTAAGCTCAAGAGCGCTTTTTCTCTCTCCGACCGCGAGACGGAGATTGCGTTTATGATCTACGAGGGATTTACGAACAAACAGATTGCGTCCGCTTTAAAGCTCTCCGACGGCACGGTACGCAACTATATCTCGTCCATCTACGAGAAGATGCAGGCGGGCAGCCGCGCGGAGGCGGTGAAGCGCATGAAGGAGATATTGAGAACCTGATTGCATCGTCCGTCGTCATTGCGAGGAGCGAAGCGACGAAGCAATCCGGAAGAAAAAAACGAGCACCAATGTCCGGATTGCTTCGCCGACAAGTCGGCTCGCAATGACGGAAGGGACGGCAATTACAATTTGTCGGTTAAGTCAAAATCGTTTCAATCCAAAGAAGGCAGGCGCGGTTTCAAACCGCGCCTGCCTTCTTTGTCCTTTGTCTACCCGCCCGTTTCCTATTACGGTAACCGACGGGATGCGAACCGATCAGATCGTTTCGATATTGATGAGGTTGGAGTTTCCGCTCTTGCCGTTGGGCGTTCCGCCCGTGATAACAATGACGTCCCCCTTCTTAACGAGCCCCGAATCCTTCGCCGCCTGTTTGGCAAAGTGGAAGAGCACGTCCACGGAGTTGTATTCCTCCGCCAGTACGGGAAGGACGCCCCAGGAGAGGGCAAGCTTGTGATAGTTGCGCTCATCGGTCGTCATGCCGATAATATCGATCATGGGGCGGAAGCGGGACACCATCTTGGCTGTGCCGCCCGTGCGCGTACATAC
This sequence comes from uncultured Clostridia bacterium, assembly GCA_964387225.1. Classification (GTDB taxonomy): domain Bacteria; phylum Bacillota; class Clostridia; order Christensenellales; family Borkfalkiaceae; genus Gallimonas. Next base: position 30,966 of record CAYLVU010000014.1, read on the forward strand.
GACGATTGCCTTTGCTTTTACGTCGTGCGCCAGCAGACACGCCGAGTGGGAGAGCGCGTCCGAAAGTCCGCGGATCAGATAGTCGCTTTCGTCTACCTGCTGAATGAACTGGGAACGGTTTTCCGCCTGTACTGCGATTTTCGCCATCGCCTTGACCGCCTCCACGGGGTAGGCGCCCGCCGCCGTTTCGCCCGAGAGCATGACGGCGGAAGAGCCGTCGTACACGGCGTTGGCGACGTCCGAAATCTCCGCACGGGTGGGGCGGGGCTGTTTGATCATCGATTCGAGCATCTCGGTTGCCGTGATGCAGCGTTTGCCGGCAATACGGCAGGCGTTGATGATCGTCTTCTGAATATCTGGCAGCTCCTCATAGGGGATTTCCACGCCCATGTCTCCGCGCCCGATCATGATTCCGTCGGAGACCTTTAAGATCTCGTCGAGATTGTTGACGCCCGAGCGGTTTTCGATCTTTGCGATCAAATCGATATCGGTAGAGCCGTGCGCTTTCAAAAATTCGCGCACGTCGAGAATATCCTGCGCCTTGGAAACGAAGGAGCAGGCTACGAAGTCTACCTGCTGCTCGATTCCGAACAGGAGATCCTGTTTGTCCTGATCGCTCAGATAGTTGAGCACGAGCTCTTTTTCGGGGAAAAACATACTCTTGCGGCTGGAAAGCTCGCCGCCGATGACGACCGTGCAATGCACGTTGGGTGCCTTGACTTCCTTCACCTCGAAAACCATGAGTCCGTTGTTCAAAAGAATCCTGTCGCCGGGCTTCATGACCTCGCAGATATGCTCGTAGGAGACCGCCACGCGGGTCTGGTCTCCCTCGATTTCTTCCGTCGTGAAGGTGAAGGGATCCCCGTCTTGAAGCAGGATTTTGCCGTCTTTAAAGGTTCTTATGCGGAATTCCGGTCCCTTCGTGTCGAGCATGATGGGAAGGGGGATGTTCTTTTCCGCACGCACTTTCTTTATCATCGCGATTTTTTTCGCGTGTTCCTCGTAAACGCCGTGAGAAAAATTGATGCGCGCAACATTCATTCCCGCATCCGCCATGGCGGAGAGAACTTCCTCGCTGTCCGAAGCGGGACCCAGCGTGCATACGATTTTTGTTTTTTTCATAAAAAGAGCTCTCCAAATTGAAATTTTACGATTATATTTTATCATATTCTCCGCAAAAAACAAGCTTTTTTTCAAAAATCGTGCTATAATATTTATGATCCGAGCGGACCGCGCGGCCGCGGCGCACCATCGAGTGCGATGAGGAAAGTCCGGGCATCGCAGGGCAGGACGCCTGATAACGTCAGGTGAAGGCGACTTTAAGGAAAGTGCAACAGAAATAGACCGCCGCGCAAGCGGTAAGGATGGAAAGGCGAGGTAAGAGCTCACCGACGGCCTGGTAACAAGCCGTGCCATGTAAACCCCGTCCGATGCAAGTTTGGGCTTTGCCCGCATAGGGTTGCCCGCCCGAGCAAAGCCGTGAATAACGCTCGAGCATACCGGCGACGGTATGCCTAGATAAATGACCGCGCAAGACAGAACCCGGCTTACAGATTCGTCTCGGATCAATTACGAAATGCGGTTTCGCGCCCGCGCGGGCGCGAAATAATTTTAATAAACCATTTTAATAGATCGTGCGCCGCCGAACCGACGGCGCCGTAAAAAACCGTTCGATAAAAGGTGTTGTTATGCGGATCAATGAAATTTTAAAGCGCAAGCGTACACTCTCCTTCGAGGTGTTCCCTCCCAAAAAAGAGGGCGCCGAGGAGGCAAAACTGTATGCGACCGTTCGGGAGCTTGCCGCGCTCAAGCCCGATTTTATCAGCGTGACCTACGGCGCGGGCGGCACGAACGCGCGCAGTGCTGCTTCCATCGCGGGCTATATCAAGTCCATCGGCGTCGAACCGCTCGCGCATATTACGGGAGGTCCCTCCTCGCCCGAGGAGGTGGACGCGCTGGCGGAGGAGCTTCGCCGCCTCGGCGTCGAAAACGTTCTGGCGCTGAGAGGAGACAGACCGCTCAACTACACGGAGGAGTACTGCAAGTATTTTGCGCACGCCACCGATCTCATGCGGCGTCTTTCCCGCTACGGGTTTGCGATGGGTGCCGCGTGCTATCCGGAGGGACACGTTGAATGCGGGACGCTCTACGAGGATCTCGTCAATCTGAAAAAGAAGGAAGAGAGCGGAGCCTCGTTTTTGATTACGCAGCTCTTTTACGACAACTCCTATTATTACAGGCTTCTGCACGAGGCGCGCCGGATCGGGATTACCGTACCCATCATTCCGGGAATCATGCCGCTCGTCAATTCCAAAAATATCGACCGTATCAAGACGATGTGCGGCAGTACGATCCCTCTCGAATTCCGCAACATGATCGAGATTTATTCGGGCGAGCCCTCCGTCATGCGGGAAATCGGGATCAATTACGCCGTCTACCAAATCTGCGATCTGATTGCCAAGGGCGCGCCGGGCGTACATATTTATTCCATGAATAACGCCGAGACGGCGAAGGAAATCTATTGGCGGATGAATCATGTATTCGAAAAGCTATTCTGAACTTAGAGAGCGGATAGATACGCACCTCGGTTTCTCTCCGTGCCGCCCGCCGCGGAATCGGACATAAAAAAAAGGACTTACCCTTGCGGGGGTAGGTCCTTTTCAGTTTTCAATCAGATCTTTCAGGGTATAACCTTCCATATAATCCTTGACGGTATCGTACAGTCCCGACCAGAATTTACGGGCTTTGCACGCTTCCACGCGCGCGCAACTCTCCGTTCCCGTCACGCAGTCCACAAGAAAAATTCCCTCTTCCAGACTGTTTAAAATTTCGAAAAGGGTATATTCCTCGGGCGTCCTCGTGAGAAGATATCCGCCCTGTGCGCCGCGCACGCTCTTTAAAAGCCCCTTTTTTGCGAGCGTTCCCGTGAGCTGTTCGGTATATTTCTGCGTAAGATTCTGACGCTTCGCGACCTCCGCGATTTTAACGGGCGCATCCCGACCGTTTCGGGCGATGTCCAGCATGATTCTTACGCCGTACCTGCCTTTGGTGGAGAGTCTCATCTCACTCCTCGCCGCAGTGCGCGCACGATCCCTCCGCGAATTGAGCCTCGTCGTATGCGATTCCGTTCTTTTTATAGTAGTCAAGAACCGCCGCCTTGATCGCCTCTTCCGCCAGTACGGAGCAGTGCATTTTATAGGCGGGCAAACCGTCGAGCGCCTCCGCGACCGCTTTGTTGGTGAGTTCGAGCGCCTCCGAAAGGGGCTTGCCCTTGATGAGCTCGGTAGCCATCGAGCTGGAAGCAATCGCGCTTCCGCACCCGAAAGTTTCGAATTTTACGTCCGCGATTACGTCGTTTTCGATTTTCAGATAAATGCGCATGATGTCGCCGCACTTGGCGTTGCCCACTTCGCCAACGCCGTCCGCGTTTTCAATGACGCCCACGTTGCGGGGATTCTTGAAGTGATCCATTACTTTTTCGCTGTATAATGCCATGATTTCTCCTTGTATTACAGAATGTATTTCCGTTTTCCTTCGACAAGGTCTCTCCATACGGGGGAAATGGAGCGAAGATATTCCACGACTTCTTTGACTGCCTCCGCCGTATAGCGGATTTCCTCTTCGGTATTCTCGGCGGAAAGCGTGAGCCGCAGCGAACCGTGGGCGACGTCGTGCACCCTTCCGATGGCGAGCAGAACGTGCGAAGGATCGAGCGATCCGGACGTGCAGGCGGAACCGGAAGACGCCGCGATTCCCTTTTCGTCGAGCAGGAGAAGCAGGGACTCGCCTTCGATTCCCTCGAAGCAAAAGCTTACGTTTCCGTCCAGCCGTCTTTTTCTGTCCCCGTTGAGAGAGCAGTGGGGAATGTTTTCGAGCGCTTCGATCAGCTTGTCCCGCAGTGCGCGGATTTTTTCACCGTTTTCGGACATGGTAGCGACCGATTCTTCGAGAGCCGTCGCCATGGCGGCGATTGCGGGCAGATTTTCCGTTCCCGCGCGCTTGTTCCGCTCCTGCGCGCCCCCTTCGATGAGGGGAACGAGAGGGGCGCCCGTCCGCGCATAGAGAACGCCGATTCCGCGGGGTCCGCCGAACTTGTGCGCCGAGAGGGAGAGGTAATCGCAGCCGAGCGCTTTGACGTCCACGGGCATGTGTCCCACCGCCTGTACCGCGTCCGTGTGGAAGGGCACGCCGCGTTGGCGGCATAGGGCGCCGATTTCTTCTACGGGCTGAATCGTCCCGATTTCGTTGTTGGCGAGCATGACGGTGACGAGACAGGTATGTTCGTCGATCGCCTCCCGCGCGTCGTCGAGGGAAACGATGCCGCTTCCGTCCACGGGAAGAAGGACGATTTCGAAGCCCTCTTTCTTTAATTTTTGCAGGGCGTGCAGTACGGCGTGGTGCTCGATTGCGGTTGAAACGATTTTACGTTTTCCCTTTTTCGCGCCCGCGTATGCCGCGGCGTAAATCGCCTGGTTATCGGCTTCGCTGCCGCCCGAAGTAAACACGATCTCGCGCGACAGGCAGTTCAAAATGCGGGCGATCGTATCGCGGCTCTGCTCCAAAATTTCTTTTGCGCGCTGCCCCTCCGTATGCAGCGAGGAGGGATTGCCGTAATATTCCTGCGCCGTCCTTACAAACGTTTCGAGCGCGGCGGGGCGGATCTTCGTCGTTGCCGCATTGTCCAAGTAAACTTTCATCTTTAATTCCTATTATTTTAGTAGACATTAGCAGTATAGCCGCTCGCTAACCTTTTGTCAAGTGTTTGTATGGATATTTTTACAAAAAAATATACGTCCTCTCATGAGCAGGGCGAGCAGGAGCATGGCGGAAAGGGCTGCCTGCAATACTATAATCGTTTTTTTCCGAAAAAAAGGAAAATCCGGGAAACGCAAATTTGTTCCCCGGATTTCTGGTTGAGGTGACGTGACTTGAACACGCGACCCCTTGGTCCCTAACCAAGTGCGCTACCAAACTGCGCTACACCTCAGAAAAAAGCATACTTTATTATAAAGAAAAATCATGAAGTGTCAAGTGATTTTTCAGTCATTGCGCAAAATTTTTTCGCGCGGCGATAAAAAACGCTCCTCCGCATTATTTGTTTTCGTTATAGCTTCTATAAGAAATAATGATAAACAAATTTTTCACGAAGGGATTGACAAATGAATAAACGTATCGTAAAATGAATAAAACCGATGAGATAAAGTAGTAGCGGGCTTCGAAGCGGACCTTCCAGAGAACTCTCGGCGGTGAGATGAGAGCAGTCCGACGCACGCGAATGGATTATCGAGGGCGGCGGCGAACCCGAAACCTGTTCGGAAGTAGTCGGCGACGGAACCTTCCCGTTAGCGAAGGAGAGCATGACAGTGCTCGTAACGAGGCAATTTTTAATAAAATTGTAAAATTGGGTGGCAACACGGATTTATTCGTCCCAAGCGAATATATCCGTGTTTTTTGTCATAAAAAAATCAGGAGGTGCCCGCGATGGCAACGAAAAACATTCCCTACAAAATTTATCTTTCCGAAGAGGAGATGCCCGAATACTGGTATAACGTAAAGGCGCACATGAAAAATCAGCACCCGCCTTTTATCAATCCCGCAACGCAGCAGCCCTGCACCAAAGCGGATTTACGACCCGTATTCTGCGACGAATGTATCGATCAGGAACTCAACGAGACGGATGAGCTCATAGAAATTCCCGAAGAGATCCGTTCTTTTTACAAGATGTTCCGTCCTTCCCCCCTCGTGCGCGCATACTTTTTGGAGCGGCTTCTCGATACGCCCGCCGAAATCTATTACAAATTCGAGGGCAACAATACCTCCGGCTCGCACAAGCTCAACTCCGCGGCGGCGCAGGCGTACTATGCAAAAAAGCAGGGTCTGAAATCGATCACGACGGAGACGGGAGCGGGGCAATGGGGCACGGCGCTCTCGATGGCGTCGGCGTTTTACGGACTCAACCTCGACGTATATATGGTAAAGGTCTCTTTCGAACAGAAGCCGTACCGCAAGGAGATCATGAGAACTTACGGCGCCAACGTGATTCCCTCTCCCTCCGAGACGACGGCGGCGGGCAGAAAGATTCTCGAAGAATTTCCGGGGACGGGCGGCTCGCTCGGCTGTGCGATTTCGGAGGCGGTCGAAAAGGCGGTCACGAGCGATTCCTGCCGCTATGTGCTCGGTTCCGTTCTCGATCACGTTCTGTTGCACCAATCCGTCATCGGGCAGGAATGTAAGATCGCTCTCGACAAGTACGGCGTCAAGCCCGATATCGTGATCGGCTGCGTGGGCGGCGGATCGAACTTCGGAGGGCTCGCCGCGCCCTTCATGGGGGAGAAGCTGGAAGGAAAGAACGACGTCGAATTTATCGGCGTCGAGCCTGCAAGCTGTCCCTCTCTGACGCGGGGTAAATTCGTCTACGATTTCTGCGACTCGGCAAAGACGACGCCGCTTGCGAAAATGTATACGCTGGGCTGTGAGTTTATGCCCTCTCCCAACCATGCGGGCGGGCTGCGCTATCACGGCATGAGTCCCATCGTCTCCCAGCTCTATCATGACGGCTATCTGAAAGCGGTCGCGGTCGAGCAGCGCAAGGTGTTCGAGGCTGCGGTCATGTTTGCAAAGTGCGAGGGGATTCTGCCCGCGCCCGAGAGCTCTCACGCCATCCGCGTTGCCATCGACGAAGCGCTCAAATGCAAGCGAGAGGGAAAGAAAAAGACCATTCTCTTCGGACTTACGGGAACGGGCTATTTCGATCTGCTCGCATATCAGCAGTATAACGACGGCACGATGACGGACGATATCCCCACAGACGCGGATCTTCAAAAGGGCTTTGATTCGATTCCCAAGTGTCCCGTCAACGAGGGCTTACTTTAATCATCCAATCTCCCTTTCTTTTTGCGAAGGCGGCGCGCAGGTTGTTTGCGCGCCGCCACAGTGCCTTTTTAGTTGTTGACGGTGCTATATGCTTGAAAA
>CAYLVU010000015.1:0-33612 GCA_964387225.1 uncultured Clostridia bacterium
CTTCGATATGACTGTCCGGCTTTTTGTGGAACAATGTAACTAACGTCTCGACGTGTCTCGTCTGGGGAAACATATCGAAGGGACGAATGAGCCGAATCCCGTAAGCTCCGTCCTGCGAACCCGTCTTGACGAGCTCGCCCGTCTCCGTTTCCGCAAGGCTTCCGGTCAGGATCCCCAAATCACGCGCAAGAGTGGACGGATTGCAGGAAATCATGATGATTTTTTTGGCGTTGCGGGCGATCAGCTCTTTTAAAACGCTCCTCTCCGCGCCCGCGCGGGGCGGATCGAGAACGACCGTCGCCTCGGGCGCCTTTTCCATAACGCCGCAAAGCCGCTCCTCGACTTTTCCGCAGATATTTTCCATTTTGCCGTCCAGTCCGTTGTACCGTTTGAGCGCGTCGGCGCAGGCGCTCGCCTCGGGGACGATCTCGATTCCGTACGCCTTTTTACATTTTTTTGCGAACATGGCGGTGAGCAGTCCCCCGCCCGCGTAACAGTCTATGACCGTCTCTTCCTCTCCCACCAGAGAAACGGCGCAGGCATACAGTTTTTCCCGTACTCCCTCGTTGACCTGCATAAAGGTGTTCGCACCCGCCTCGTAGACGATGCCTCCCTCTTCGCAGGAGTATTTTCCGGCGCCCTTTAACAGGAAAAACTCCTCTCCCAAAACGACGTTCGTCTTTTCCGCATTGTAATTTAAGAAGAAGCTGAACTCCGGAAAGATCTCGCCGAGACGGTGTAAGAGGTAATCGATCCCGTTGATTTTACGGACGGTCGTCACGAGCACGACGATCGCGCTCTCCTTCAGCTCGCGTACCAAAATATGACGGAGCTGCCCTTCGCCCGTCTCCTCGTCGTAACCGTCCAGCCCGCAAGTCTCCATAAAAGACTTTACCGCGGAGATGACCTTGCCCGCCCATGCGGGATGAATGGCGCAATCGTCCGTTTCGACGATACGGTGAGAGCGTTCGGCGTAAAAGCCCACTGCGTTTTTTCCGTCTCTCCGTCCGATGGGAAGCTGCAATTTGTTGCGGTAACCGTACTCTTTATCGCTCCGTTCGCAGGGAAGAACCTCCGCATTGATCCCTCCTATTTTTTTGAGGGCATCCTTGACGAGCGCCGTCTTCAAAGAGACCTGGTCGCGATAGCGGACGTGTTGCAGACAGCAGCCCCCGCACTTTGTAAAGACGGAGCAAACGGGACGCACGCGCTCTTCGGCGGGCGTATAGATCTCCTCCGCCCTGCCGTATGCGATACGGTCCTTCACTTTGAGTATTTTGACGCGGGCGCGTTCGCCTCTTAATAAAAACGGTACGAAGACGGTATAGCCTTCGTATTTGCAAACCCCCTCTAAGTTTGAGCCGTAGCCCTCGCCCACAAGCGTCAAAACGTCGTTTTTTTCCATCTTTTACCTCCTGATCCTCCTGACGATCGCGTCTACCGAGCGTTGGCAGAGAAATATAAGATAGTCGTACGCGGCGAAAAACGCCGTTCCTCCCGCAAAGATGATGAGATAGATGTATTGATTGAGAACGTCGGGAAAGACGAAACCCGCCATTTGGGAAAGCACGTACCAGGACAGCAGCATTGCTCCGTCGAACCACGCCGCCTTCCCGAGAAAGCAGAGGGCGTGAAGCAAGAGCCTTGATACCCGTCTTTTTTGCAGGCGGTTTACGATCGGATGCAGTCCGAAAAAGACCGCGAAGGGTATGATCTGCCACAGGCAAAGTGGCAAGGCGATAAGACATGCCCCCAGATAGGCGAGACTTGCCCCCCAGTAGAACTCCTTGGACAGCGGCACCATGATTGCGAACGTTCCGATGATGTAGCCCGTCGCAAGCAGATAGGAGTTTACCGACCCGAGCATCAAAAAGCCTGCCGCGACCGCACAGGCGAGCGCAGATAGCGCGATCTCAAACGATTTCGAAGGCTTCTTCATTTAACGGCAGGAACAGCACAGGTTAAAGAGGCAGTTCACGCAGAGATAGGTATAGCACATGCTCGCGCAGGTCGAACACCAGTTCCCGCCCATCTGCTCGCCGTCGGAAGCGGGATCGGGATTTGTGTTAGCCGCGCCGCCCGTCTGCTGTTTGTAATCGGCGCGGGCGCTCAGTTTCTCGTACGCCTCTTTGTACTTCGCGTTAGAAGGGTCCATCTGCATGGCGATTTCGAGCTGCTTTTTGCTCTCGTTCATCCAGTTCTTCTTGTAGAACACGACCGATTGCAGATAGTGCCATTCCGCAGGGCGCTCGTTAAAGCCGTCCAAAAGGCTCTGCGCCGCTGCGATGTCCCCCCGCTTGATCGCGTCCGAAACGTCCCCGAACGCGTTCCCGCCGCCCGTCGTCTTGCTGCGTTCCCGCCGCCCGTCCATAATGTCGTTGTAAGCAGCGTCAAGCTTGCCGAGCATCCGCGCCGCCGCGTTGCCCGCCTCGCCGTCCTGCCACTTCTCTTCATTATACTTGGCTTTGAGCCGCTGATATGCCTCAAGCACCTCTTCGTCCGTCGCAGATTCGTCAATGCCGAGCAGTTTGTAGTTTTCCTGATCCATAATCCATTCCTTTATAAGATACGCTCAAATTTTAGCGTTTATCTTTTTCATTTTATCGCCCCGCATCACGCGCGCCGTTTCTGCGGGAAGACCGCGCAGGATCACGTTGTCCGTAAGATCCCGATTGAAATGAAAGACGACGCCCGCGAGATTTTCGCGCAGCGAATAGAAGAGAGTATCAAAGAGAAAACGCACTTCGTCGCCGTGTTCCTCCATGAGGCTCTTCCTGCTCCCGCTTCCGTAGGCAAGCACGAAGGGGTTGTAACGCTTCTTTTTCAAATCTTTATCGTAATCGTCGAGCGCGTCTATGAGATACACCCATTTGCCGAGTTCGTAAAAAAGTCCTGCGGTGTATTGCGTCGCCTTCTCTTTGAGCAAATAGTCCGAAAGCTCCCGCATCATGTTTGCGGAGGGATCCGCCGCCATGTCGGGCGAAGCGGTTTTGGCGCGTTCGAGCGCGCCCTGCTCCCGCATATATCCGTCCATGATCTCCACGAGGCGCGGATACTTTTTTTGGGCGCGCTTATATCCCTTCCGAAACCAGAGCCGCCGTCCCCTGCCCTTTCCGCCGTCCTGAACGTCGTCCGTGAGCTTATAGTAGAGCATCACGGTATTGAGCGCGCCGAGCTCCTCGGTGAGGGGGTCTAAACAGGCGATGGGACGCTTGCGGATACAGTGTTCGGCGCAGTGCGCCTGCTCCACGCGGATATCCGTGCCCGCGATATTGTGCAGAAGCGCGGAGAGAAACGCGACATCGTAGGTAAGTCCCACGCGCGCCATCTGTCCGCAGGATGCCCCTATGCCCTTGCATAACCCGCAGTAGAGCGCCTTGTAGAGCATGAGATCCTTGATATAGAGATTAGGCAAATCGTAGCGAACGTATCCGAACAATTTTATTCTCCCTGATAAAATCCGACCTTCCGATACACCTTGGAAAGCGTCTTCCGCGCGGCTTTGAACGCGCGTTCCGCACCCGATTTAAGGATCGATTCGAGATACTGTTTGTCCCGAAGCAGCTTGCGCTGTTCTTCCTGCACGGGAGTGAGGACGTCCGCCACCGTCTCTCCGACGGCAGTTTTAAGATCTCCGTATCCCTTTCCCGCAAAGGCGCGTTCCGCATCCTCGGGCGTACATCCCGCAAAAGCCGCATAGATGTTGAGCAGGTTCGATACGCCCGGCTTGTCCTCCGAAATGCGGATCTCGCCGTCGCTGTCGGTCACGGCGCGCCTGAATTTGCGCATGATTTCGCCGCGGTCGTCCGAAAGATAGACGGAGGCGTTGGGGTTCTCGTCCGACTTGCTCATCTTCTTGCGGGGATCCTGCAAGGACGAGATCTTCGCTCCCTGTTTTAAGATGAGCGGTTCCGGAACGCGGAAGGTCTCCCCGAAACGGTTGTTAAAACGGACGGCGATATCGCGCGCGATCTCGATGTGCTGCTTCTGATCGGCTCCGACGGGCACGTAATGCGCCTGATACAGCAAGATATCCGCCGCCATCAGCACGGGGTAATCCATGAGCCCCATATTGACATTGTCGGCGTGTTTCGCGGATTTATCCTTGAATTGCGTCATGCGCTCCATCTCGCCGACGTACGTGACGGTGTTGAGCACCCAGGCAAGCTCGGCGTGCGCGGAGACGTTCGACTGCACGTAGAGTGCGCAGAGCGCGGGATCGAGCCCGCAAGCAACGTAGAGCGCGGCGAGTTCGAGCGTGCGGCGGCGAAGCAGCGCCGGATCCTGACGCACGGTGATGGCGTGCATATTGGCGATCGCGAAAAAGCAATCGTATTCCCGTTGAAGCCGCACCCAGTTGCGGATTGCACCCGTATAGTTTCCGATCGTCAGATTTCCGCTCGGCTGTACCGCCGAATAAATTATTTTCGTCTCGTTTTCCATATTCTGCTTTTCACAAAGAATTTTCTTGAATATTATACCATACTTTTCACGAAATTGCAACGCCGTTTCCGATACTTTAAGGACACTTCACCGAGAATTAAAAAGATTTTCACCGCTTTTCCATAAACGAAAGCTCCTAAAGCGCATATGTCTTTTTACGCATCCGAAAACAAATCGCCGTCTTTCGGAAAAAAGACGGCAAAATTGCCGTCTTTTTCCTATGTGTCGGTATGCAGTTATTCCGCGTCGCGCTCTTTGATCTCGATATTGTACTTTTTGCTGTCCTTGGGGGTAGCCGAACGGACGATCGTACGGAGCGCCTTGGCGATCTTGCCCTGCTTGCCGATGACCTTACCCATGTCCGAATCGGCAAGCAGCACGGTGACGTTGATGCTGTCCTCCGTCTCCTCCACCAGATATTCTACGTTTTTCTTGTCCTCGGCAAACTGCTCAACGATATACTTGATTAAATCCAACATCCTATTTTCTCCTGATAATTCGGTTTTGTTTGGGGAAAGGAGAGCTCCCGCGGAATCCCCCCGGGAGAATACTTTCGCGATTACTTCTTCTTTTTGCCCTTGGTCTTGGAAGGAGAGAGCTTTGCAGGCTTCTCCATAGCGCCCGCCCTGATCAGAAGGGAGCGGACAGTCTCGGTGGGTTGAACGCCCTTCGCGAGCCATTCCTTCGCCTTCTCAACATCCACCGTGAGGGTAACGGGCTCGGATTTGGGATCGTAGAAACCGACTTTCTCGATATACTCTCCCGTAGCCGCCTTGCGCGCGTCCACCACCACGATACGGTACACGGGGGACTTCTTGTCGCCCATGCGCACCAATCTCATTTTTACCATTTCTTTATCCTCCAAAATTGATTTTTTCTATTTTCAAACAGAATCCGCGCGGGCGTTTTTAAAACGGCAGCCTGCGTTTTCCGTTCTTCATCTGTTTCATGAGCTGTTTTGTCTGTTCGAACTGCTTTAAGAGCTGATTGATTTCCTGCACCGTCGTGCCGGAGCCGAGCGCGATGCGGCGCTTTCTCGAAGAGTTTATAATCTGCGGATTATCCCGCTCGCGCGGGGTCATCGATAAAATGATCGCCTTCGTGCGCTCGATCTTCCTTTCGTCGAAATCCTTCTCGCTGATCTTGAGCTTACCCATGCCGGGAAGCATTCCCATGAGTGCTCCCGCGCCGCCCATCTTTTTGAGCGCTTCGAACTGAGACAGATAGTCGGCAAGCGTAAAGGAATTTTCCCGCATCTTGCGCTCCATCTCTTTTGCCTGCTGCTCGCTGACCGCCTCCTGCGCCTTCTCGATCAAAGAGAGCACGTCCCCCATGCCGAGGATCCGCGACGCCATTCTGTCCGGATAGAAGGGCTCCAGATCGGTCAGTTTTTCGCCCACGCCGATAAACTTGATCGGTTTGCCCGTAACCGCTTTGATGGAGAGACACGCGCCGCCCCTCGTATCGCCGTCGAGCTTGGTGAGAATCACGCCCGTAATCCCGACCCGCGCGTTGAAGGTTTCGGCGACGTTGACCGCATCCTGTCCCGTCATCGCGTCTACCGTGAGAAGGATCTCCGTGACGTCCACTTCCCGCTTGATCTCTTCCAGCTCCTGCATGAGCGCGTCGTCGATATGAAGCCGCCCCGCCGTATCGATCACCACGGTGTCGTAGCCCATCCTGCGCGCGTACTCCACCGCCTGCTTTGCCGTCTTGGGAGGAGCCTGCGTCCCCTTTTCAAAGACTTCCGTCTCCGCCCTGCCGCCCACGATCTTGAGCTGGTCGATCGCAGCGGGACGATAGATGTCGCACGCAACGAGCAGGGGACGTTTCCCCTGTTTTTTCAACTGCAACGCGAGCTTGCCGCAGAGGGTCGTCTTGCCCGCACCCTGCAACCCGCACATCATGATGACCGTGGGGGGCTTGGACGACACTTCGAGTTTCGCGTTTCCCGATCCCATGAGCGCGATCAGTTCGTCGTTGACGATCTTGATGACCTGCTGCGCGGGATTGAGAGATTCGAGCACCTGCTGTCCCACCGCCTTTTCCGAAACGTCGGCGATAAACTGCTTGGCGACTTTCAGATTGACGTCCGCTTCCAACAGGGCGATCCTCACCTCGCGCATCGCCGTGCGGATCTCCAACTCGGTGAGCTTACCGCGCTTTGTGAGCTTTGAAAAAATATGGTTGAGCCGCTCGGAGAGCGAGGAAAACAACGCCATGGCGTACTCCCTTTACAGTAATTTATCCGCGTTCTCCGCGATGGCTTTTTGCGCTTCCGCTTGGTAATCGCGGCCGAAAAGCGCTTCAAGCGAGCTCTTCTGTTCCTCCGTAAGCCCCGCCTGTTCCGCCCAGTTCCCGACGTCCGTCATAAAAACGGAGTGTGCGAGGGACAGCTCGGCAAGCGCACGGTTGAAGCCGAGTTTTTCTTCGTACTCTTCGAGTTTTTTGCGGCACTTGTTCAAACAGTCGGAAACGCCCTGCCGCGAACACCCCTTCTCCTCGGCGATTTCCGAAAGCGATAAATCGTAATTGAAGTAGAGATCGGTCATTTCGCGCTGCGTATCGGTGAGAAGCGGGCTGTATTGATCCCACAGCCGCATGAAGCGTAAATCTTTCATATCGCGTTACCAACGGCATTATAGCAACAAAAAAATCACCTGTCAAGCATTTTTACTCGACAGGCAAAAAATTTTCGGAATATCGGTTGGCGGCGCGTTAAAAGAATCCCTCCACGAACTGTTCCGCGTCGAACAGTTCGAGATCGTCGATCTTTTCCCCCACGCCCGCAAACACGACGGGGATTTTCAGTTCGCCGCAGAGAGAGAAAACGAATCCGCCCTTTGCGGTGCCGTCCAGCTTGGTGAGTACGATTCCGTCGAGATCCACCGCTTCGTCGAACACCTTCGCCTGTGAGACGGCGTTCTGCCCCGTCGTCGCGTCGAGCACCAACAGCTTTAAAAACTGCGCCTCGGGAAACTCCCGCTCCACGACGCGATCCATCTTTCTTAGCTCGTTCATCAGGTTTTCCTTGACGTGAAGCCGTCCCGCGGTATCCACGAGAACGACGTCCGTCCCCTTTGCCTTAGCCGAAGACACCGCGTCGAAGATGACGGCGGAGGGATCGCTCCCCTCCTCGTGCTTGACGATGCGCACCCTCGCGCGATCCGCCCATACCGCGAGCTGATCGCTTGCCGCCGCGCGGAAGGTATCCGCCGCCGCGACCGTGACCGTTTTTTTCTGACGGACGAACCAGTTTGCAACCTTACCGATGGTCGTGGTCTTTCCGACGCCGTTCACGCCGACGAACATCACGACGAGAGGATAGCGGAAAGCGGGAAGCTCCGCTTCGTTTAACGTATCTTCGAGAATATCCTTTAAAAGATCGGTGACGAACTGCTCGTCTTTGACCTTGCCCCCGATGGCTTCTTCCTTGACCTGATCCACGACCTCCTCCGCCGTGCGGACGGAGACGTCCGAGGAAATGAGAATTTCCTCGAGCTCGTCGTAGAACTCGTTCCCGATCTTATTTTTCAAAAAGAGCTGACGCATCTTTTGAGAAACGTTATCTTTCGTCTTTTTCAACGCGTCTCTTATCTTACCGAAAAAACTCATAACAACTCCGCGGCGCCGTCGGCGCGCCTCTTTTAAATGACCGTATCTCCGCCCAGTCTGCTTTCGACTTCGGAAAGCTTGACGGAGACGATTTTGCTCACGCCCTTTTCCTCCATGGTCACGCCGAAGAGGACATCCGCCTGATTCATTGTGGGCTTGCGGTGGGTAATGACGACAAACTGGGTATCTTTGGAGAACTTTTTAAGATACTTTGCGAATCTGTCCACGTTTGCCTCGTCGAGCGCCGCTTCGATCTCGTCGAGAATACAAAACGGCATGGGACGGGCTTTGAGGATCGCAAACAGAATGGCAATCGCCGTAAACGCCCGCTCGCCGCCCGAGAGAAGGGATATCTTCGTGAGCTTTTTCCCGGGAGGGCAGGCGACGATTTCGATTCCCGCATCCAAAGGATCCTCGCAGTCGGTATAGTCGAGCTGCATCTCCGCCTTTCCGCCGCCGAACAATTCGCGGAAAATGCGGGTAAAGTTTTCGTTGATGGCGGTAAAGCCCTCGTCAAACCGCTTTTGCATTTCCGCCTTGAGCTGCTCGAGGACGCCTGTAAGATCGAGAATCCCCTTGTCGAGATCCTCCCGTTGGGTCTGCATTTCGGTATAGCGCTCCGACAGAGCCCTGTAATCCTCCTCCGCGTTCTGGTTGACGGGACCGAGCGCGGCGATCTTATGCTTATAGCTGTTGATATTGACGTAGGACTGGGAAATATCGTATTCGGGATCGCGCAGTTCGCGCGCCGCTTCGTAGGTGAGTCCGTATGCCTCGTCAAGACGCTGCTTCGCGTTTTCAAGATATGCTTCCGCCTTGGAAATCTCGATTTCGCTGCCGTGTTTTTCGTCGCTCACCTTGGTCTGAACGGTGAGCAGTTCGCGTTTTTTCTCCGAGCGCTCCGCCTGTCTTCCGTTTTCGGCGTGCTTTTTCTCCTCGACTCCGGCAAGGCGGTCGCGGAGCGCCGCCACCGTCCTCTGTTCGTCCTCGGTGAGGGCGACCTTCTCCTCCTCCCGTTTGAGCTGTTCGATCTTGTTCTCCGTTTCGGCGATCGCCCGTCTCGTATCCTCTACCTTGCGCAGAAGCCCCGCTTTCTCCTCCTCCATGCGGCGGACGTTTTCCTCCTCCGCAGTGCGCGCGGAGGCGATCGTTGCGCGCTCCACCTGAATGGTATGCAGGCGACCGTTGAGCTCTTCCCGTTCCGCTTTGAGCTTTTCGATCTCTCCCTGGCGAACCTGCGCTTCGGCGGCTGCCTCCGAACGGATCTTGTTGAGCAGATCCTCGTTTTCGGCGGAGGACATGACCTCGCTTTGCAGATCGTCCACCGTACGGGTAAGGCGTTCGAGAAGCGCCGTATATTCCGCCTCGTCCCGCTCGGCGTCGGCAATCAGGCTTTCGAGCGCGCTCTCCTTTTGACCGAGCGCGGCAAAGCTCGCCGCCTTTTCCTGCACTTCGGTGCGGAATTTTTCGTATTCGGCTTTCGCCTCTTCGAGCCCCTTTTCCTCCTCCGCGAGCGCCCGTTGATAGCGCGCAAGCAGTCCTTCCCGCTTTTTGATTTCCTCTTCGCACTCTTTGATTCTGCGTTCGCCCGCGAGGAGATTTCCGCTCTCGCGTCTTAACGAACCGCCCGTCATCGCGCCGCTCGTTGCAATCGTGTCGCCGTCGAGGGTGACGATCTTGAAGGCGCGGGGATATTTCTTGGAAATCTGCGTGGCGCTTGCGATCGTGTCGCAGATCAGCGTATTGCCGAGCAGATTGAGAATCACGTTGTCGTAATAGGAATCGTACTTGACGAGCTCGCCCGCCAGCCCGATTGCGCCCGCTTCCCTGAGGGCGAGCGTGATCTCGCGCGCGTTCCCGCGGGGACGCATCGCAGAGACGGGCAGGAAGGTGACGACGCCGAGATTTTCCCGCTTTAAATATTCGATGAGATAACGCGCGTCGTCCGCCGTCGCCGTGACGATGTTCTGCATCGCCGCGCCGAACGCCGTTTCGATTGCAACTTCGTACCGCTTTTCCGTCGATACGATGTCCGCAATCGCGCCCTTCACGCGGCTGCCGATTTCCCCGTCGCTTTGGGCGAGAAGCTGCAGTTTTCTCACCGAGTCCCGATATCCGTCGAACCTGTTTTTAAGGTTGCGGTACATTTCGAGATTGTTGCTGAAATTTGCAATGGAAGTATTGCAGCCGAGGATCTTTTCCGAAAAATCGCGCACCGCAAGGGTGAGATCGGCGATATTTTCGTTGAGCTCCCGCTCGCGCGCGGGCTTTGCGTCGAGGAAGGCTTCCGCTTCCCCCTTTTCCGCGCGGCACTCCCGAAGCCGCCCGAGATAATCCTTTCTTCTCTCCTGCGCCTTTCCGATTGCCGCGCGCACCTCTTCGATACGCTCGCTCGCCGCGTCGCGTTTCGCGGCGAGACTGCCCGCCGCCGCGCGCACGTCGGCAAGGCTCTCGACGGAGGTGAGCTCGCTTGCCCGCTTTTCGTCCGATAT
Source organism: uncultured Clostridia bacterium (assembly GCA_964387225.1). Classification (GTDB taxonomy): domain Bacteria; phylum Bacillota; class Clostridia; order Christensenellales; family Borkfalkiaceae; genus Gallimonas. Next base: position 10,551 of record CAYLVU010000015.1, read on the forward strand.
CTTCTCGTAAGCGGCAATGCGCGCGTCCGATTCCTGTACCTGTTTTAAAAGAGCGGAACATTCCGCGTCGATCTCGGCGGCGCGCTTCTCGTTCTGCTTTACGCGCTTGGCGCTCTCCGCCGTGAGCGCGTCGATCTCCTTGGTGCGGCGCAGGGAGTACTCCGCGTCGTCCGTCGCCGTTCCGAGCTGACGGCGGTAGGACCGGATCCGTTCGCCGATGACCTTCGCCTCCCCGCTCTTGTGCTCGATTCCGACCTCGAACAGGCGCAGCTTTTCGTTGAGGGAACGGAGCTGCTCGTCCGCACGGGCGATCGTCTCTCTTCCCGCCGCGTCCTCCTCTTCGAGCGCCGAAAGAGACGTCTCGATCTCTTCGAGTTTGGCGGACGCCTCCTCGATCTTTTTGCGGTGTTTTTCCGTCTCCTGCGCAAAGGATTCCGTCCGGAGCAGGTATGTATTGATTTCCTCGTATTTGAGCCGTTCGCTGTATTCGCGGAATTTGCGCGCCGTCTCTGCCTGTTTTTCAAGCGGATGAAGCTGTTTTTCCGCCTCGTCCATGCGCTGGACGAATACGGTAAGGTTGTCCTTTGCGTTTTCGAGCTTGCGCTCGATCTCCTGACGCTGGGACTTGAACTTCATGACTCCCGTTGCTTCCTCGAAAATCGAACGTCTGTCTTCGGGTTTGGCGTTCATGATCTGTTCGACCTTGCCCTGCCCGATGATGGAATAACCCTCCCTGCCGATACCCACGCCGTGCAGCAACGCGACGATATCTTTCAGGCGGCAAGTCTGTTTGTTGAGGAGGTATTCGCTCTCGCCCGAACGGTAGAGGCGGCGCGTCATTTCCACTTCGTCGTACTCGATATCAAAGAGCCGCTTCCCGTCCTCCGAAGCGACGTTGTCGAAGACGAGCGTCACCTCGCAGTAGGACAGGGCGCGGCGGGTTTCCGTTCCGTTGAAGATGACGTCCTGCATGCTCGTTCCGCGCAGCGTCTTGGCGGACTGCTCGCCCAGTACCCAGCGAACCGCGTCGGCAACGTTGCTCTTTCCGCAACCGTTTGGCCCGACGATACAGGTCACGCCGTCGTAGAATTTAATCGAGGTCTTATCCGCAAAGGACTTGAACCCTACAAGCTGTATCTCTTTGAAATTCAAACTTCTTTCCTCTCCGTTAATATTTGACAGAGTTTTTTCGCCGCTTCCGTCTCGGCGGCTTTCTTGCTCGTTCCCGTTCCCCGTGCACTGCGACCCAAGGCGCGCACCGTGCAGACGAAACCCTCTTCGCTCTCTCGCACCTCGTATTGGGGAGTGCGGCGCTCCCGCTCCTGCACGATCTCCTGCAAACGGGATTTATAGTTGTCCGCATCCGTCTCCGAAAGAAAACGGGAAAGGAACTTTTTCGCCTCGCCCGCGCCGCCGTCGAGGTAAATACCGGCAACGACCGCCTCGAAGAGATTGGAGGAAGTCTTTCCGCTCACGTTGTTTTCGCCGCCCGAAAAGCGGAGAAAGCGCATGAGCCCCGCCCGCCGTTCGGCACGTTCGAGTGCACGCATGGAGACGAGCTGTTTCCTGCGCTCGGTGAGCTTTCCCTCGTCCTCGTCCAAAGAGGCGTAGAGCGTCTCCGTTACGCAGAGCTCGAGCACCGCGTCGCCCAAAAATTCCAGACGCTCGTTGTGCGCCCCGCCCACGGCGTTCGCCCAGGACTTGTGCGTGAAACAGGTTTTCAAAAGAGCCTTGTCGGAAAACGCGTATCCCAACGCCCTTTCCGCTTCCCGTCCGGTTTCCTCCGTCCAGTCCTCGCCGCTCAGCATGATTCCTCCGCGGGCGCGCTGTTTGCCAGCATTTCGCCGATCGTGCCGATCAGATTGCCGCGGTACGTGTCTACCGCCTGCACGACGGAAGCCGACACATTGCTTGCCTGAGAAGAGCCGTGCGTCTTGATGACGACCTTGTTGAGCCCGAGAAAGATCGAGCCGCCGTAGCGATTGTAGTCGAGCGCCTTTTTCAATCCGTTGATTCTTTTCCGCACGAACAGATAACTGAGTTTGCTCGCGGGAGAGGCGCTGAATTCCCGCTTTAAAGTGTCCGAAACGGTTTTGGCGCAGCCCTCGCACGCCTTTAACGCGACGTTTCCCGAAAATCCGTCCGCAACGACGATATCGACGTCGCCGTACATGATGTCCCGCCCTTCGACGTTCCCGACGTAATTGATGCCGTTCGTCTCTTTGAGGAGACGGTGCGCCTCCTGATGAAGGGAGTCTCCCTTATGATCCTCCGTCCCGTTGGAGAGCAGTCCCACGCGGGGACGCTCCATACCGTAAGCCGCCTTTCCGTAGGCGGTCGCCATCACCGCGAACTGCTGCAGATACTGCGGCTTACATTCCGAATTCGCCCCGCAGTCGCAAAGGAGGGTAAGAGACCCGCGCATGTTGGGAAGTCCCGGGCAGAGCGCCGGACGCATGACCCCCTTGATGCGCCCCGCGTACATGATTCCGCCCGTGAGCACCGCGCCCGTGGATCCCGCCGAAATAAATCCTCCCGCGGAGGGATCTTCCCGAAGCATTTTCAATCCGACGACGAGGGAGCTGTCCCGTTTGGAGCGCACGGCGGAGGTGGGCACGTCGTCGTTCGTAATCACTTCCTTGCAGTCCACGACCTCCACCCTGCCGCCGTCATACTTGTATTTGGCAAGCTCTCGCCCGAGAAGACTTTCGTCCCCCGTCAGCACGAGCTTAAAATTTTTTCTTTCATCGAGCGCCGCAAGCGCTCCCTTTACGATCTCGGCAGGCGCGTTGTCGCCGCCCATACCGTCCACTACGATTTTCAGCATACGATACTCCTGCGATAGGTTACACAGACAGTATACCATTTTTTTTGAAAAAAGACAAGAACTTAAAAGGATTCCGCGCGAAAAACCCGACTGATCCGCAAAAGATTTTTGAAAAATGCGTGAAATTCCGTTGGTGTTTTTATGAAAGTCGTGCTATAATGATTTTATTCTATGCAAAGGAGTAGTTTATGGAAGACAAAACCAAAGAAACTCAGGCAGACGCCGAAGCGCCCGCCGAACAGTCTGTGGCACCCGAAGAACAAGCGGCATCTTCTTCCGGAGCGCAAGCTCCCGCGAAAAAGATCAACCGCGTAGACAAATTCTTCGGCATCACGGCAAGCGGCTCCACCTTTAAGACAGAGGTCATTGCCGGTCTCACCACTTTCATGGCAATGGTCTACATCCTGATGGTGAACGCGGGAATGTTCTCCGAATCATGGGTAGGCATCTCCTACGGCGCCGCCTACATCGCGACGGCGATCGGCGCGCTTGCGGGAACGCTCTTGATGGCGCTGCTTGCGAGAATGCCCCTCGCGCAGGCTTCCGGTATGGGGATCAACGCCTTCATCGTGTACACGCTTCTGCTCAACGGAACGGGTCTGACGTATGCGAACTGTATGGTGTTCACCCTGATCGACAGCGTGATCTTCATTATTCTCACCGCAACGGGACTGAGAAAGAAGATCTTCGAGGCGATCCCCGCGGGCGTGCGCCATGCGATTCCGGTGGGCATCGGTATGTTTATCGCCTTCATCGGATTGCAGCAGGCGGGCGTCATCGTCAACGACGATTCCACCCTCGTTACGTTTGCCTCCTTCAACGTGCTGTCCGCGGACTTCATGGCGCTGAACGGCAGCACCTACATCGGCATCCTCCCCGCGATTATTGCGATATTCGGCGTGATCGCGATCGCCGTCATGTCCAAAAAGAAGGTCAAGGGCGCGATCCTTTGGGGGATCCTCGGTTCCGCGGTTCTCTTCTATGCGCTCGCGGGAATCGGCTACGCCTGCGGATCGGAAGGCTGCACGACATTCTTCAATGCAATCTCCTTCGAGAGCCCCTTCAACGCGTTTAAAGATTGGGGCACGCAGTCCGTGGGACAGGTATTTGCAAGCGGGTTCGATTTCTCCGGCTATACGGGCGGCACGGGCGGACTTGTGCTCCTCATCGTCACGACGGCGCTCTCCCTGTGCATGATCGATATGTTCGATACGATCGGCACCCTGTACGGCGCCTGTGCAAAGGGCAATCTGCTCGACGCGGACGGCACGCCCAAAAACATGAACAGGATGATGCTCTCCGACGCAATCGCGACGGGCGTAGGCGCTATCGCCGGTACCTCTACGGTAACGACCTTCGTCGAGTCCTCCTCGGGCGTCGCGGCGGGCGGAAAAACGGGCTTCACCGCCCTCGTAACGGCGTGCGGCTTCTTTGTCGCTCTCTTCCTCAGCCCCATCGCGCAGCTCATTCCCAGATGCGCAACGGCAACCGCTCTCATTTGGGTGGGCGTGCTCATGATGACCTCCGTCATCAAGATCGACTGGGAAGACGCGGCGGACGCGATCGTCGCTTTCCTCACGATCATCGTCATGGTGCTCGGTTACAGCATTTCCAAGGGCATCGGGATCGGTATCATCGCATATGTGCTCGTGAGACTGTGCACGGGAAAAGTCAAAGAAATTTCCGTTGCAACCTGGGTTCTTGCGGTGATTTACGTTGCTACCTTTGTTCTGACTTAACAAAAACGAAGAGGACGTTTCCATTCGGAAAAAGAGCGAAGATTTTTCAAATCTTCGCTCTTTTTTAAATGCTTTCGTCGATCGGGTTTTTTATTCCCGTTCCACCGTGACGGCGGGCTCGTAGCCGAGAACGCGCACGATTTTTTCCAGCGTCTCCCTGATCTCGCCGTCCTTCGCCCCGCAGTCGAAGGGAACGCCCGCCTCGAAGACGACCTTCGTCGCCGTGCCCCGCACAATACGGAAATCGTGCAGATCGAGCCCCTCGTATATCCCCTCCGCAGCCGCGCGGATCCGCTCTTCCGTCTCCTTCGCCTCGGCGTCGTTCAAATCGACGGGATCGAAATGCGCCGTAAGTTCCACGCCCGTTTCTGCCTTCACCCGCCGCTCGACTGCGTCGATGCGGGAATGGCTGAGAACGGACGGCAGATCGGCGCTCATCTCGACGTGCGCCGTTGCAAAAAATTTACGGGGACCGTAGCGGTACACGCGCAGATCGTGCACGCCGAGCACCCCTTCCCCGCCGAGCACAATCTCCCGTATGCGGGCGACAAGCGCGGGATCGGGCGCCCGTCCCAGCAGCTTGGAACTCGCGTCTTTGAGCAGCGAACAGCCCTCCCATACGATGAACAGAGCAACGACGAGCGCCGCGTAGCCGTCCGCCGGAATGCCCGCGGCGGACAAGGCAAGTCCCGCGCCGACCGCGAGCGTCGCGAGACAGTCGCACGCGCTGTCTATCGCGGAAGCACGCAGCGCATCCGAAGCGAGTTTGCGCGAAAAGACAAAATAGACCGCGCACATACCCGCCTTTACGGCGACGGAGACCCCGAGCAGGATATAGACCCCTATGTTTCCCGCGGGCGACTCCCCCGAAAGAATTTTTTCGATCCCCTCGCGCAGGAGCTCGGCGGCGCAGAGCAGCACGAAAAAGGAAATGATCATGGAGGCGACGTACTCCGCCCTCTGATGTCCGTAAGGATGCTCCCTGTCCGCCGGCTTCTCCGCAATGCGGAAGGAGACGAGCGAGACCGCTCCGCTTCCGCAATCGCTCAGGTTGTTTACGCCGTCGGCGACGAGAGAAATCAGCCCCGTGAGAAAACCGAGCAGCGCCTTCGAAAGCGCAAGCGCGAAATTGAGGACGATCCCTGCGATATTTACAATAGTTCCGCGCCGCGTGCGCGCGTCAGGATTGTGTTTCATAACACTATTATACACATGTTTCGGGGTTTTGTCACTTCTTGCGGTAAAATTGACAGGTATATCGGCGAAAAAACAGGGCAATAACCAATGCAGGGTGAGCAAAAAGGGATGCCGTTACATAAACTGATAACGGAAGCGCTCACCAAAGAGGAACGGACATGAATGTGAAACGCGGAGAACTGTATTATGCCGACCTCTCTCCCGTCGTCGGAAGCGAACAGGGCGGAGTGCGCCCCGTTCTCGTCGTGCAAAACGATACGGGCAACAAATACTCTCCCACCGTCATCGCGGCGGCGGTGACGAGCAAGATTCACAAAGCCCGCCTGCCCACCCATATCGAACTTCCGCAGGCGTTCGGGCTGGCAAAGGATTCGGTCATTCTGCTCGAACAGATCAGGACGATCGACAAAAAGAGACTGATGTCGCGCATAGGAGAGCTTCCGCCCTCCACCATGTCCCGCGTCAACCGCGCCATTCTCATCAGCCTCGGATTCGAATGAGGTTTCACCGCAAAAAACCGACGCACGCGTCGGTTTTTTTCCGCGCTCGGTTTTCCGGTCCCGCAAGATAGTCGATGCTCACGCCGAAAAATTCGGACAGAGCAATCAGCTCGGAGCGCGCGGGATCGCATCTCCCAAGCTCCCACAGGCTCACGATGGATTTTCCGACGTCCGGCTCTTCGGCAAGCTGTATCCGTCCGATATTTCACTCCCGCCCGAGCTCGCGCAAGCGCTCCGCAAACACTCCGTTCATCATTGCATTTTTCCGTAAAATCGGGAAAAATACTTGACTTCCCGGCATGCCGGGAATATAATGAAGGCACAAAGCGCCAAGGAGAAAAATATGTTTTGTCGGAATTGCGGAAAAGAAATTGACGACAAAGCCGTTGTGTGCCCCCACTGCGGGGTAGCGACGGGCGTGCCGCTGCCGAGCGAGGCGACGCACAGCGAGATGAACACGCTTGCCATCGTAGGGTTTATTTTATCCTTTTTCGTTGCGATTGCGGGACTTGTCTGCTCGATTTTGGGCAAGAAGAAGGCGAACGAGCTGGGCGGAAACGGAAAAGGACTGGCTACGGCGGGAATCGTGATCAGTATTGTTTCGATGGCTGTTGCCGCCGTTTCCGTCATCGTTGCGGTAGCTGCGATACTTTCGTTTACGGCAATTGTCATAAGTTAAACCGAAGGAAAAAGAACCCGACCGCCGTCGGGTTCTTTTTCTTGCGCACGGTTATCGATCAAAAGGCAGCGATCCCATTTTCCTATCTTTCTCCTGATTATGGAAAAATTTTGAAAGAAGAGGCGGGAAAGCGCTTAAAAGAGCGCCGCACACAGTTAAAATTGACGCAGCGGGAGACCGCCTCGCCGAAGCTGTCTCGGCCCGTTTCCCAACGTTTTAAAAAGGGAATTTTCGGGTGTAACTACTCGCAGCCCGTCGCGCCGTGCGGGCTGTACGGTATTCCCTCCGACTATCTCTCGGGATGGAGCGATTACTGACGGTATAAAATCATGCCCCCGCGGACGCACTGTCCGCGGGGGCATTTCCTTCTTTTGTAACGAACTTACATTTTTTCAAGCAGCTTGAAGTCGATTCCCTTTTCGCCGATCTTGATAATCTCTACCTTCACCACGTCGCCGATGGAAAGCACGTCCTCCACGCTCTCGATGCGCTTGTCGCTCATCTTGGAAATGTGAATCATGCCGTCCTTGCCGGGAGCAAACTCCACGAACGCGCCGACCTTGGGAAGGATTCTCACCACCGAGCCTACGAAGCGGTCGCCCACCTCGGGATCGTGAACGATGCTTTCGACGATTGCCTTTGCGCGAAGCGCGGCTTCCGAATCGCCGAAGGAAGCGATGCATACGGTGCCGTCCTCTTCGATATCGATTTTGGTTCCCGTTTCCGCAATGATCGAGTTGATGACCTTGCCCTGTTTCCCCACAACGTCGCCGATCTTTTCGGGATCGATCTTGAAGGTGATAATGCGGGGAGCGTACTTGGAAAGATCGGGCGCAACCTCCGGAATACATTCGAGCATCTTACCCAGAATAAACTGTCTGCCCTCGTTCGCCTGCTCGATCGCGGCGTGCATGATCTCTTCGGAAATGCCCTTGATCTTAATATCCATCTGAATGGCGGTGATCCCCTTCTGCGTTCCGGCAACTTTGAAATCCATATCGCCGAGAAAGTCTTCCAGTCCCTGAATATCGGTGAGAACGCGGAATTCGCCCGTCTCCTGATTCTTGATAAGACCCATTGCAACGCCCGCAACAGGCGCCTTGATGGGAACGCCCGCATCCATGAGCGCCATGGTGGAGCCGCACACGCTCGCCATGGAGGACGAGCCGTTGGAGGAGAGAATATCGTTTACCACGCGGATCGCATAGGGGAAATCCTCTTCGGACGGAATTACGGGAATGAGCGCCCGCTCCGCAAGCGCGCCGTGTCCGATCTCGCGGCGGCCGGGACCGCGCAGAGCCTTGCTCTCTCCCGTGCAATAGCCGGGGAAATTGTATTGGTGCATATAGCGCTTTGCCGTCTCGTCGTCCAGTCCCTCGAGCTTCTGCGCCTCGCTCATCATGGCGAGCGTGCAGGTCGTAAGCGTCTGGGTCTGTCCGCGGGTGAATACGGCGCTGCCGTGTACGCGGGGCAATACATGCTTCTCGCACCAGATGGGACGCACCTCTTTGAGCCCTCTTCCGTCGGGACGGATTCCCTTTACGAAAATCTTCTCGCGGATCTTTTCCTTGTTCAAATAATATACGGCGTCCTTGATCTCGCGCGCGTTTTCGGGATAAACTTCGGCAAAGTGCTCCAAAGTCTCCTTCTCCACCTGCGCATAGCGGTCTTCGCGCTCCTTGCGGTCGGTCGTGTCGATCGCCCAGTCGATTTTTTCGGAGGCAAACGCGCGAACGTCCTTATCGAGCTCTTCGGGAACGTGATAAAGCTCGATTTCCTTCTTTGGCTTGCCCACCGCGGGAACGATCACTTCCTCGATATAGGTGCAGATCTTGGCAATTTCCTTGTGCCCGAACATAATCGCGCCAATCATCTCGTCGTTCGTGACTTCGGCGGCGCCCGCCTCGATCATGAGAATGGCGTCCTTCGTGCCCGCAAGATTGAGATGAATACTGCTCTTGTTGCGCTCTTCGAAATCGGGATTGATCACGTACCGACCGTCCACAAGCCCTACGACGACCGAACCCGTGGGACCCGCCCAGGGAATATCGGAAATGGAGAGCGCGATTGAGGAGCCGATCATGGCGAGGGGTTCGGGAGCAACGTCGGGCTCCACCGAAATCGCCTGCGCCACGACCACCACGTCGTTAAACAGTCCCTTGGGGAAGAGCGGGCGCAGAGGACGGTCGATGAGGCGGGCGGTCAAAATCGCTTTGTCGCTCGCTCTGCCCTCGCGGCGCTTGAATCCGCCGGGAATCTTGCCTACGGAGTACATCTTTTCTTCGTAGTCTACCTGCAAAGGGAAGAAGTCGATCCCGTCTCTGGGCGTAGTTGACATACAGACGGTAACGAGCACCGCGGTCTCTCCGCAGCGCACCACGCAGGAGCCGTTCGCCTGCTCGGTATACTTGCCCGTTTCGACAACGACCTCTCTGCCGCCGACTTCAAACTTAAATTCTTTGTAACTTGCCGTCATGAAATTCTCCTTTTACCTGTTCTTTTCTTTGCTCCTCCGCCCCTTGACGGAGAAACGATATCAACAAAAAGAGCGGACAAAAAACCGCTCTTAAAGTTTCTTACTTTCTGAGTTCCAACGCCGCAACTACCGCTCTGTACCGCTCGATATCCTTCGCCTTGAGATAGTCCAAAAGACCGCGTCTCTTGCCTACCATCTTCAACAGGCCGCGGCGGGAGTGGTTGTCCTGCTTGTGGACTTTGAGGTGCTCGTTGAGGTGGTTGATGCGCTCGGTGAGGAGTGCGATCTGAACCTCGGGCGAACCCGTGTCCCCTTCATGCGCTGCGAACTTTGCGATGATTTCCTGCTTTTCCATTTGCGTTTATCCTCCTATGGAAGTATTCGCGTAACGCCAAGAGATGCGTGGAGAGCGCAATTCCTCGCGTACGTCTTTATAAGAATAGCATATTTTTTGACCGTTGTCAAAGGATTTTAGGAAAGATTTCACGGGAAACCGCCTATATTTTCTCCCGACTTTTCAAGCCGCGCCCGCTTTTTACAGCTCCGTAAATAATTTTTTCTTGTCCTCGATCAGACGATCCGTCTTTCCCAAATACGAGGGAATATCCTTGGGGCTTCCGAGGCGCTCGATGCGTCCCTCGGAAAGAAAAACTTTTTTGGAGACGGCGTTTGCGCCGACCGCGAGATTATCCGCGCTCTCCTCCATAACGTCGATATTGTAGACCGAGGCGAAGCCCTTCTTCGTCCATCCGACGTTTTCGTGCGCGCCCGCCATATATTTTTGACGGTACAGATAGTAGGGCTCGTATCCCGCCGCCGTGAGCTGTTCGCGCGAAAACGCGATCATGTCCGCAAGCCTTCCGTCCGCAAGCCGTTCGGCCTCCTCCTTGAGCTTTGCTCCCCGTTTGAGACAGAGCGTATGGACGGTGATGTTTTCGGGCGCGAGCGCGATCGCCTCTTCCACGCTGAGCGCAAACTCTTCGAAGCTCTCCCCGGTAAGTCCCGCGATGAGATCGCAGTTGATGGAAAAGCCGAAGGGCTTCGCCATGGAAAACGCGTCCCTCACGTCCTGCGCGGTATGCCTTCTCCCGATGGTTTGAAGGGTCTTATCCGAAAAGCTCTGCGCGTTGATACAGATGCGCGTCACGCCGTATTCGCGGCAGAGCTCCAATTTTTCGGGCGTAAATACGTCGGGACGCCCCGCCTCCACCGTATATTCGCAGCCGTTTTCGCGGAGCGGCGCGACCGCCTTCAAAACCCGTTCCAGCTCTTCCCGCCCGAGCACGAAGGGCGTACCGCCGCCGATATAGACGGAACGGAGATTTTCAATGCGCGGCGCCCCTTCCAGCTCCCGTTCGAGCGCACGCAGATATTCGGGAAGATAGCCCCGCGTTTTGTCTATGGGCGCGGTAATAAAGGAACAGTAGGCGCACTTGGTGGGGCAAAAGGGAAGGGAGACGTAGAGATTGCAATTTCCCTTCCTCCTCTCGTAGATGCCGCTCTGCCCCGCAAGAACGCGGCGGACAAGCTCCGTATTCTCCTTCGAGACCCCCATGTCCGCAAACAGTCCTTCGAAATTACGTCCCGCTTCCTCCTCCGCATATGCAAGACGGGTGGGACGGATTCCCGTAAGCGCGCCCCAGGGGAGCTCTTTCCCGAAATAATCGGACAGAGCGCGGTAGAGGGCAAGCTTCGAATACCGCTTGAAAAGGCTCTTGTATTCGAGCTCGCCGCAAAAGGAAGCGGAGCGTCTAAAACGCCTTTCCCCGCCGCAAAAGGAGATTCGGGTATCGAAAGCGCCGTCCGCATAGGAAGCTGCAACGTCGATTTGAAGTTGTTCCGCGCCTTCGAACAGCCGCACGACGTCCATCAGTTCGGCAGCGAGCCACGGGATATTCGTCGTGATCATAAGAGGAGATAAGGATTGTATTTCCGTTCGCGGGAAAGGGTCGTATCTTCGCCGTGCCCCGCGTACACGAGACAGTCGCCGTCGAGCGCGCACAGCTTTTTCAGACTTTCGCGCAGCTGTTCGCCGCTGCCCGTGGGAAAATCGCATCTTCCCACGCTCCCTTCGAAGAGGGTGTCTCCCGTAAAGAGACTGCGCTCCGTGAGATAGCAGACGCTGCCCGCCGTGTGCCCCGGCGTAAAAATCACCCGAAAGCGGATGCCGCACAGTTCGAGCTCTTCGCCGTCGTTGACCGCAAAGGAGACGGAAAAGGGCGGAACGGTAACGCCGTGCCTTGAAGCAAGATTGCCGCTGCCGAATACGAGCGGCTTCTCCCGCTCCGAACAGCCGACCTCCGCGCCCGCCCGATAGAGCGCCGAAACCCCGCCGATATGGTCGTAGTGACCGTGGGTGAGCAGAACGTACCGCACGGAGAGCCCCCGCTTTTCCGCCTCGCCGAGAATACGGGGCTGGGCGGGGTCGATTGCGACGGCGTTTTTTTCGTCCGCCGTGAGGATATAACTGTTTGCGGCAAAACCGATCGGATAAATTTTAAATACTGTCGTCATGGCGGTGTCCTAATTCGCGGTGCGCCTTACGTCGAGAATTTTCGCGTGCGACTTGATCTTTTTGATGAGAACTTCCACGTCCTGACGGTTGGTGAGAGAGACCGTTACGTCGACGATGGCGGAATTGTTTTTATCGTATCTGCCGTTGATGGAGGTTATCTCCAATTTCATTTCGGCGACGCTGCCCGAGATTGCGGAAAGCGCCGCGCCCTGATCGTCGGCGATGACGACGATCGCCGCCTTGAAGCGGGCGTTCCCCTCCTCGACGACCCATTCGGCGGGTTGCAGCCGCTCCGCGTCCGCGCCCTTCAGATTGGGACAGTCCTTGCGGTGAACGACAATGCCCCTCCCCCGCGTGACAAAACCCACGATATCGTCCCCGGGGACGGGCGAACAGCAGCCCGCGAAGGAGACGAGAAGCCCGCTCGTCCCCTTGATCGTAACCGTGCCCTTTGCGCTCTTGCTCTTAAAGGGCGTGAGGGGAACGGGCTGGGGAACTTCCTTGCGGAAATAATCGAGAAGCTTGAACAAAACCTGGTTGGTCGTAAGCGCCCCGTAGCCGATTGCGGAAAACATTTCCTCCTGCGAGTCGAAAGCGAGCTTTTCGGCGATCTTTTTAAAGCTCTCCGCAGTGAGCAATTCGCCGAGCACGGCGCCCTTGCGCTTCGCCGCCTCTTCAAGCATGCTCCTGCCCAGTCGGATATTCTCCTCCTTCATCTGCTTTTTATAAAAGGATTTGATCTTGGCGCGCGCCGAGGAGGATTTGATAAATTTGAGCCAATCGCGCGAAGGTCCCTTGCTGTTGGGGTTCGTGATGATCTCCACGACGTCCCCGATTTCAAGCACGGAACTGAGCGGCACGATCTTGCCGTTCACCTTGGCGCCGGTGCAGTGGTTGCCCACCTCCGAATGGATGGCATACGCAAAGTCCACGGGGGTCGCGCCCGCGGGCAGGGAAATGACCTTGCTCTGCGGCGTAAACACCAACAGCTCGGGCGAATACAGCTCCCCCTTGACGGTGTCCAAAAATTCCTTCGAATCTTTGAGCCCGCCCTGAAGCTCCATCACCTCGCGGATCCAGGAAATGCGCTGATCGAGAGTACTCTCTTCGTTGCGCTGCTCCTTATACTTCCAGTGCGCCGCGATACCGTACTCCGCCGTACGGTGCATTTCCTCCGTGCGGATCTGGATTTCAAAGGGCTGCCCGAAGTTCGTCACGACCGTCGTATGCAGAGACTGATACATATTCGGCTTGGGCGTCGCGATATAGTCCTTGATCCTGCCGGGAACGGGTTTCCATTTTTTATGAATCTTGCCGAAGACCTCGTAGCACTCGTCCACCGTGCCCACGATGACGCGGACGGCGGTCAGATCGTAGATCTGTTCGAGCGTCTTGTTCTTGGTCTTCATCTTTTTGTAGATGGAATAGAAGTGCTTGGGACGCCCGAAAACCTCCCCCTGAATCCCGCATTCCGAGAGAATACCGTTGATCTCGTCCACAACGAAATCGACGAAGCGGTTGCGCTCCTCCAATTTCTGATGGATGTTCTCGACGAGAAATTCGAACGCGGCGGGGTCGAGATATTTCAGACAAAGATCCTCGAGCTCGCATTTGATCTGGCTGATACCCAGACGCCCCGCAATGGGCGCATAGATATCGAGCGTCTCGCGCGACATCTTCTGCTGCCGCTCCTCGGAAAGGTAATTGAGCGAACGCATATTGTGAAGCCTGTCGGCAAGTTTTATAATGATGACGCGGATATCCTTCGCCATTGCGACGAAGATCTTCCTGAAATTTTCCGCCTCCTCCTCTTCCTGCGACTTAAAGACGATTTTGTCGAGCTTGGTCACGCCCGCCACCAGCGTTAAAATCTCCTCGCCGAATTCCCGCCGGATATCCTCTTCGGTCGCGGGGGTGTCCTCGATCACGTCGTGCAAAAGGGCGGCGGCAATCGTCTCCGCATCGAGCCCGAGCTCCACGAGAATCTCCGCCACCGCGCAGGGATGAATGAAATAGGGCTCCCCAGAAGCGCGCTTCTGATTCTTGTGCGCGGTTCCCGCAAAGTCGTATGCGCGCAGAAGCATATCGCGGTCGCTCCCCGTGTAATATTCGTAAATTTTCATGAGAATGGGTTCCACGTTTTATCCCTCCTCTCCCAGTAATTCCCGCGCGCGGAAGACGGCGGAATTCTTTAAATCGGTCCTGACTCCGCGGTATACGCGGCACCTTCCCTGTTGGAAGGAGATCAGACCGAGCTCTTCAAACACGGCAAGCGCGAATACGAACAACTCGTCGGAAAAACCGAGCGCGCCGCAGCTCTCCGCCGCCTCCGCGTAGGTGTTTCCGTGGATCCTCTCCGCTTGACTGCGGATCGCCGCAAATACGGCGAGCAGATCCTCCCGCTGTGCGCTCAGATCCCGCAAAGAACAATATCCGCAGATGTCCCCGTTCACATACGGCAGATTGCGCGTACGGCGGGAGACGGAAGCGGGGCGGTCGAGGTAGACAACGTCGCGGAAGGAAGAAAAATCCTGATCGGGATCGGGCGCATAGAGAACGACGTTCGCCGCGCTTCCCGAAGAGAGACGGAAGACCTCGATATCCAGTCCCGCGGCGGAAGGGAAGCGCGCAAGCGATTTCCTGTCCGAACAGATGCAGAGCAGACCGTAGGCGCAATCTTTCCTCTTTTCGGCGATCAGAGCGTCGGTTTCGCTTGCGCTCAGACTTACGCAGTCGCCGCTTTCGCTCCCGAGCGCACGCACGGCATTTTCGAACGCAGCCAGCTCCGCGCCCGCACTTCCGTCGTACAGAACCGTGCGCACGAATCCCTTTAAATATTCCCTTCCGCGGAATTTCGATAAGTTCAGCTCGTAAACGACCGTCTTCTCGATATCGCTGCGCAGCAGTCTGACGTCCTTTTCCCCGCCGAAATACATCATATCCAGACCGTCGCATTTCAGGGAGACGTGCGGGGAATCGGGCTTTACGCGGTCAGCCTCGAAGGAACCCGCCGTAAGAGCGAAGAGCGGGCGGCGGTTTCCCACGCCGAAAGGCTCCATACGGTTGATCTCGCGCGCGAGACGGAGTTTGTCTCCCGCTCCTTCGCCGGCGACGACGATGCGGGGAATAAAATCTTCCCGCGCGTAGTGCGCGCCGATATATCCGTCGAGCGCGCGTTTGAGCGCCTCGAAATTTTCCGCACGGACGTTCACGCCCGCCGCCTGCGAGTGTCCGCCGAATTCCTCGATATATTCCGAACAGCCTTTCAGCGCCTCGAAAATGTTCACGTTTTCGACACTGCGCGCGCTGCCCTTTAACATATCGCCGTGCTTTACGAAGAGCAGAGCGGGACGCCCGAACTCCTCGGCAATGCGGGCGGCTACGATGCCCACGAAGCCGGCGTTCCAATGTTCTCCCGCCAGCATGACGACGTTGCCGAACGCGCCCTCCCGCCTTGCCTCTGACGCCGCCTGCGCATAGACGTCGTCGCAGTACTTCTGCCGTTCGGCGTTATAGGCGTTGAGCTTGGACGCCAGCAAGAATATCTCTCCCTCATCGTCCGTCGTAAACAGTTTGAGCGCGGCGTGCGCGTCCCCCATTCTGCCCGCCGCGTTGATGCGGGGAGCGACGGTGAAGGCAAGCGTCTGGGCGGTGATCTCCTGCGCCTTTCCCAGAAGCGCGGTAAAGGCCGGACGGGGAGAATTTGCGATAAGTTTTAACCCCTCGGCGACGATATCGCGGTTCTCTCCCAAGAGAGGCACGCTGTCCGCCACCGTGGAGAGCGCACAGAAGTCGAGAAGCGCGTTCGCCCTTTCCCCGATGAGCGCGGTTGCGAGCTTAAAGGCAACGCCCGCGCCGCAGAGGTTGTCGTAAGGGTAGTCGTCCCTGAGCTTCGGGTTGATCACAATGCAATCGGGAAGAATTTCCGGCAGCTCGTGGTGATCGGTCACGATGACGTATGCGCCCTGTTCCTTGATGTACTCTACCTCGCGCGCGTTCGATATGCCGCAATCCACCGTAACGACGAGGTCGGGCAGAAATTCGTCGAAAATTTTATCGATCGCCGCCACGCTCATGCCGTACCCTTCGCTCCGCTCGGGGACGTACAGATAGGGCTCTATCCCGAATTCTTTGAGCGCGCGGGAGAGAATGGCGAGCGCGCCGATCCCGTCGGCGTCGTAATCGCCGAACACAGCGACGTTCCATTCCTCCTCCCTCGCCTGTTTGAAAAGCTCCGCAGCCTCCCTCATTCCCTTCATGAGAAAAGGGGAAAGAAAGTGCTCGCGGGAGGGCGAAAGGAAGGCGCGGATCTTTTCCGCGGTATCTACGCCGCGGGCAAAGAGAATCCCCGCCGTGATCTCGCAGATGCCGAGCTCGCGGCTGAGACGCGCTACCCTCTCCCGCTCTTCGGGAGTAAATTCAAATTCGGGAACAAGTTTCTTCATATCTTTCTTTTTTACCGAAAACGGCGGGTCACCCCGCCGTTTGATAGATTGCAGATTGTTAATCTTCTTTGACTTTTTCGCCCTTCTTTTTACCGACGTAGCGGGGTTTACGCTTTGCCTTGATCCGGTCGAACGCCGCCTTCACGTGTACGTGCAGCGCGGGCGCGAGAAGCAGGGAAGAATATACGGGCACCGCCGCCGCCAGAAGCATGGGCAGCACCGTCAGCATTACGCCGCTCGCCGAGACCGCCCCGAGGATGAGAATGACCGCCGCAAACGCGCCGGCAACGGAGACAACCGTCTTCCATGCCGTCTGAAGGGATGCGGGAACCGCTTCCTCGGCGGGAAGCGCCTTGAAGGCTTCCTCCTTACCGTTCTCGCGCAGTTTCATGCACTGAATGAGCCACAGGACGAGAGAGATGAACGCCGCAACCCCGCCGATGAGCGCGGGAGCAGACGCATAGACGGGAATCCGCGTGATGGCAAACAGCGCCAGCGTAAAGAGTACGTCGTGCACGCAAACGGTGAGTCCCGTGAGCGCCGCGCCGACGCCGAAGCGGATCCCGACGTAGATGAGCGCGACAACCACCCCTACCGCGATTGCGACCGCGGCACGCCATGCGTATTCGGAGAACGGCTGATTTTCGAGAGTGTGAGCGGAGACGCGAATTCCCATATTCGCAAAATCCGCGGCGATTTTCGCCTCGATCGATACGACCGTCTCTTCGAGCGTATCCGCCGAAACGCCGCTTTGAAAGGTGTAGGTGAGAAGCAGGTTTCCCGTCTCGGAGAGATAGGTTCCGTCGAGCTCCGCCTCCACCTTCTTTTCGGTATAGGAAAGACCTTCTTCTTGAAAAACGTTTTCGCAGAGCGTTTGAAGTTCCTCTTCGCGATCGGAGATCTCGACGCGGACGCCGTAATTGACCGTAATCGTCTTATATGTCGGACTGTCTGCCTGATTGTTGAAGCCCATGAGGGCAAACAGGACGATCCCCGCTACGATCACCACTGCGGAAATCGCAACCCATAACGCCAATAGCTTATTCATATGCTTAGTCATCTTCTTCCACCTCCGATCTCTTGAAGCGGCAGAAGTCGCCTTTTCTGCTTGTGAACGACATCATGGTGGCCCAGGCGAGCCGCCCGATCCCGAGAGAGCAAATTCCCGAAAAGACCGTGCCGAGCCCCAATACGAAGGCAAACACGGAAAGATTGGTGAGCGCAATCCCGTAGACGACGAACGACAGGAGCGCCGCAACGATATGCAAATCGAACAAATGCCAGAAACACTTCTTATAGCCGAGCTTCACGCTGGAAGCGATCGTCTTGCCGAGCGCGTATTCCTTTCTCGCATATTCGAACGAAACGGCGTTCGTTACAGACAGGAGAACGGAAGCGAGCAGAAGCGCGATTACCGTACCGACCCCGATATAGAGGAAGGGAATCGCCCAAATGCAGAGGAGCATCGGGAACAGGAAGAGCAAATAGGAGAAGAGATGCGCAAACCCGAGCAGTCCGTAGCGGATGAAGAAGAACAGCATCATGCCGACGAAGCACACGGCAAACGCAATATATACGAGAAGCAGCGCGCTGTCTCCGAAGAGTGCTTCGTTCATCGTATAGTCTCCGATCGTAAAGGTGAGATCGGTCGTGGCGCCCGTCAAAGCGTCGCTCAGAACGATCGCACGCACGTCGGCGCTTCTTCCGGACAGAGACCCTCCGCTGATGTAGAGGGTATCCTGATCGATCGGCGTCGATACGGTAAGCGATACGGCGGACGTCGTGCCTACGTTGAAAAACAGATATCCGCTCGTGCTCTCCGCGTCCGCGGTCGCGTCGGCGACGATCGTACGGGCGTCTCCCTTGAAAGAAATTACGACGTAATCGGTTCCGTCAACGCCCGTTCTCGTCGAAACGCCGCCGATATAATCGCCGATGACCGCGCCTCTCACGTTCGTTTCGGGAAGGAGCTGCGCCGCCCCCGTTCCGTCCGAGCTTGTCCCGTAGGAAACGGTAAACTCACCCATCGCGGAAAGACTGGTGAACACGTCGGCAAAGATGCTTCCGTTGCTCGTCATGACATCGCCCGCGCCCTGGTCGATAAAGGACTGCGGAAGAAAAATCCGTACGGTATAGCCGTCCTGCAAATCAACCCGCACCCCATCGCTTGCAAACGCTTCGCAGCGCGCCTTGATCGAAGCGAGAGCGGTTTCGAACGCCTCCCCGAATTCCTCCGTCACGTTGCCTTCCTCGTCGCAGACGGAAATCTTGTCTTCGCCGATCTCCGCCTCTTTGTCCAGATAAACGGAGCCCGACTTGACGTATCGGTCCACGTATTCCTGACGGGCGTCGTCGTCCGTATACGCCGCGAGGTCGTCCTCGTATTGTTTGGACGATATCACGCCTTCCGGATAGTAAACCGCGGTATAGCCGCCGCCGTAGTAGTTCGTACCGTCTACCAGGGTGCCGCCCAACGTTGCGTCCTTCGCCGTCATGGAGACTGCGGAATTAAAAAATCCGATTCCGTCCGCCTGCGGGAACGACACGACGCAAAAAAAGCACAATACGACGATCAGCGCCGCCATAAAAGCGATGATAACCGCCGACTTTTTCTTGCCCATTGCTTCCTCCTGCCATTGACCTTACGGGATTAACCCGAATAAGATAATTTCCGAGTATGAAAATTTCACTCTTATCATTATATATGAAATGCGCGCGTCCGTCAAGCCGAAACGCGCGTAAAATTTAATTTTTCTCCTGATTTTCGCGGGATTTGCGGCTGGCAAGGACGTGCATGGCGCACTCCACGCGTTTTTTCATCATGGCGCAGGTCATTTCGTAAGGCTCGTTGATGTCGCCGTTGTAATGATAGTTGTTTGCGTTGCACCCGCCCGAACAGATAAATTTCGCAAAGCAGTCCCCGCACTTTTTGCGGGTAAACAGACAGCTCGAGGCAAACAGCTCCCGTTTTTCCCCGTCGAGCTTTCCTTCAAACACGTCGCCCATCTTCCACTTGGGATCCCCCGCAAACTGATGGCAGGGATAGATATCCCCGTTCGGGACGACCGAAAAATATTCGTTGCCCGCCCCGCACGCAGAGACGCGCTTGGAAAGACAGGGTCCCCCCTCGAGATCGATGTTGAAATGGAAGAAGTTGAAACCTTCTCCGCGCTCTTCCCGCCTGATGTATTCATCGCACAGAAGCTCGTATTGCCGCTCGATTTCGGGAAGATGCTCCTCCTTGATGCGGAGATCGTCGATATCCGTCACGACGGGCTCCACGGAGAGAGAATCGAAGCCTTCGTCCGCAAGAAAAAGAACGTCTTTGGAAAAGTCCAGATTCTTCGCCGTAAACGTGCCGCGCACGTAGTAGTGCTTGTCCCCCCGCGCGCGCACGAATTTTTTGATCTTGCTCACTACGGCGTCAAAGCTCCCCTTTCCGTTTACGGTGCGGCGCACCTCGTCGTGGATCTCCTTGCGTCCGTCGAGGGAGAGCACGACGTTCTCCATTTCGGCGTTGAAAAACGAAATCGCATCGTCGTCCAGAAGCAAGCCGTTCGTGGTCGTCGTGAACAGGAAGCGCTTTCCCCGTTTCTGCGCCTCTTCCTTGGCGTAATATACGGTACGCTTTATGACGTCGAGATTCATGAGGGGCTCGCCGCCGAAGAAATCGACTTCGAGCACCTTGCGGCTTCCGCTCTCCCGAATCAAAAAATCAATCGCCGCCTTCGCCGTCCCGAAGCTCATCATCTCGCGCGCGGCGTGATAGGCTCCCTCGTCCGCAAAGCAATAGCGGCACCTGAGATTGCAGTCGTGACAGATATGCAGGCAGAGCGCCTTGATCTCGCGGCTCTTCCTGGGATAAACCGAAGGCTCCTCTTTGCCGAGAAGTCCCGCCGAGCGCAAACCCGCAAGGTCGTCGAGCGTATTTTTCAGCTCTTCGTCCGTAAGTTCCACGGGCTCGCCCTTGAGATAGCGCGCCGTCTTATCGTCGCACTCGTGCAGGCTGCCCGAACCCGTATCGTAGATATACCGTTTGTCGTGATAGGAAAAAATATGTATCATACTCTGTCCGAAACGGAAGCCGCCGTACACATAAAAGAGCAGCGATTGCTCGCCGCCCCTTTGCGCCGGTTTCCGATTAAATTACTTTCTTTCGATTTTTTGTTCTCTGGTAACGCGTTCGCAGGACTGATTCCCAACGGTGCAGCTCGTCTTGCAGGCGCTCTGACAGGTGCTTCTGCACTCGCCGCAGCCCTCGATCTTCTTTTCCTGAGGTTTTGCGATCGTCTTGATCATAGTTTTTCTCCATACTTTTTTTCTTATTATACAACGCACGGAAAAAATTTGCAACTGTTTTTTTATTCTTTCCTCAATTTCCCGCCGAGAAGGGCGCCGAGTCCTCCCGAAAGCGCGCAAAGCGCGAGTTCCGGCAACAGCAGCACGTCGATATAAAATCCTCCGCCGATCGCCGCAAACAGGAGCATCGTGAAAACAACCGAGAGCAGCCCCGCGGCAAGCCCCTTTAAAAAAGCGCGCTCTTTTTTGATAAAGATTAAGGAAAACACGAAAATCCCCAACCCCTTGATAATCTGGTTTACCGCCGTGATCACGCCCTGAGAGGGGGACGCGGCGCGCACGATGAGCGCGAAAATCGCCTCCGTAAACAGACAGTACACACAGGCGACAAGCGCCGTTTTCGCACATTCCCACGCGGCGCGTTTGAAAAATCCTGCCATAAAAAACCTCCGCACAACCTTTGTACAAGGTATGCGGAGCGTTTGCCGTTTATGCTCAGTCTTGCTGTTCTTCTTCGGAAGCGTCGGCGGCTTCTTCCGCCGCGGGAGCCTCTTCGGCGATTTCTTCGGGAGCCGCCGCCGTTTCGTCGGGCTTCTCTTCCGTCTCGCCGTTCTTGCCTGCCTTTTTCGCCGCCTTTTCCGCCGCGCGCGCGGCTTCCGCCTGTTCGCGCGCGATTTGGGTAGGTCCCTTGGCGTCGGTCTGGGCGATGAGCTCCTTGTCCATCTTCACGTAGGACTTGCCCGACTGCTCGCTTCCCGTTTCGATGATCACGGTGTTGTCGTCGCAGACCTCCACCACGATGCCGCAAATCCCGCCCGCAGTCTTCACCTTGTTGCCGGGTTGGATCGCGTCGAGCTGTTCGACGTATTCCCTCTGGTGCGCCTTGTTCTTTCTGCCGGAGAAAAAGATCCAGGCGATGAAAGCAACGACGATTACGGCGAGCACGACGTAGATATACCAGCCGCTACCGGACGTACTGCTCGCCTCGTCTAACAGATTTATAAACATAATTTAATCTCCTCGTTTTTTTACAGAAATATCATACCCGAAATCAAAAAATTTGGCAAGCGTTTTTCGGGAATTTTTTCCTTTTCACACATTTTTTATACCAACCCGACGGATCAGCCCCCGATTTCGTTCTGTTTTTTGTAGAATTCCGCCGCAAATTCCCTGACGTAGCCGCCCAGAATGCTCTCCCGAAGCCCCCGCATGAGAGAATGAAGGTAGAATATATTGTGCAACGAAAGCAGCATCGCGCCCGCCATTTCGCCCGTATTGACAAGATGGCGAAGGTAGGCTTTGGTGTAATTCCTGCAACAATAGCAATCGCACCCGGGATCAAGCGGCGTGAAGTCCTCCTTGTATTTTCCGTTGCGCACGACGACCTTCCCGCGCGAAGTGAGCGCAGTCCCGTTGCGGGCGACCCTCGTCGCCAGCACGCAGTCAAACATATCGATCCCGCGCAAGGTTCCCTCCACGAGACAGTCCGGCGAGCCGACGCCCATCAGATAGCGGGGAACGTCCGTAGGCAGTCTTGTCTGCAAATCGTCGAGAAGTTCGTACATCCTCGATTTCGGCTCGCCCACGGAGAGTCCTCCTATCGCGATTCCGTGTTTTACGAAGGGGAGACAGCGTTCGAGACTCTCCCTCCTGAGATCCTCGTAGAAATTTCCCTGAACGATGGGAAAAAGCGCCTGCTTGGGATTGTCGTGCGCGCGGCAGCAGCGTTCCAGCCATCTTCCCGTGCGCTCCATGGCGAGCCGCGCCTGATCGTGGGTATAGCCGTATTCCGAACACTGATCGAACGCCATCACGATATCCGAGCCGAGATTGTGCTGAATTTCCATTGCTTTTTCGGGCGTGAAGAGATGCTTGCTTCCGTCCACATGGGAAGAAAAGCGCACCCCCTCGTCCGTGATCCTGTTGAGCGAAGAGAGAGAAAAGACCTGAAAGCCGCCGCTATCCGTTAAAATAGGCTTGTTCCAGTTCATAAATTTGTGCAGCCCGCCGGCGCGCGCGATTAGCCCGTCGCCGGGACGCATATACAAATGATAGGTGTTGGAAAGAATGATCTGCGAGCCGATCTTTTCGAGCACGTCCGGCAGAACCCCCTTTACGGTCGCCTGCGTGCCGACGGGCATATACACGGGCGTGAGAATATCGCCGTGCGGCGTGTGAAACACGCCCGCCCGCGCCCCCGTTTCGGGATCGGTCTTTTGAAGTTCAAAGGAAAAGTATTCGTTGTTCATACAGGTATCGCAAATTTATGACCCGCTTCCGTAACGACGGAAAACGGTCTCTTGTTTTCAATAATAATATTTGACCGAGGCAAAACGCAAGTTCGACGCCGTATTGCGACGCTTATACAATGAGCATCGCATCCCC
>CAYLVU010000016.1:0-31847 GCA_964387225.1 uncultured Clostridia bacterium
ATCCATGGGGGAAAGTGCCGAGCGGCGCGAGGCGAAAGGGGGTGTGACTGCGCACTCCGCCCACAATGACGAAAGGAAAAAAAGCGAAGAGTTGAAACTCTTCGCTTTTAATAATCCCTATGGGAAGTGCGCTTCGGGGACGGACTTTACCGTTTTGTTCAGTTTTCGGTGAACGTCGCTTCGGTCAGCTTGTAGGTGAGCGTTCCCTGCGAGTTGACGACGGGCACGCTCATTTCGAGCAGGACGTTGCGGTACACGTTGTTTGCGTTGTCCGCCGACTTCTTCGCGTAAATCAGCGTCTGCGACTGTCCCGGGTAACTCGAGCTGTAGCCCACGCTCACCTGATAGGCGTCGATCGGGTCGGTGAGACCGCCAAAGGCGGGCGTGTAGGTGATCGCCTCGGGCGTCGAGGACGCCGTTACGGTCGCCTGCTGCATGGTCTGCGGGTCGATTGTGCGGAAGGAGAAGGTGGAGCTCATGTCCAGCCCGCGCAGCGCGAACAGGAATATATCGTTGTCGAAGAAGGTGCCGCTGCCCGAAAGGCTTACGCTTTTTTCGATTGTCGTAACCGCGTTGAGCCGATCTCTGTCGTTCGCATTGTAGGAGACGGTTACGACCTCCGCCGACGTCATGTCCGCGGCGTATTCGGTCGTCACCGTATAGTTGTACGTTCTGTACGCGGAGTTTTCCTCCAACGTGACGGAAGAACCCGAGCCCGGCGTGGTGAGAGGGGTGGTAGAGTAAACGGTTTTGACCGTGCTGATCGGTCTCAAGCCGCTTCCGACCGGCAAAAAGACGGAGTCCGTCGTCACGGCGTCGGAAAAGCTTCCGCTCTCCTCGCCGTTCAAAACAAAGTGCCCCGTTATGGCAAGCTCGGTGCGGTAACGGTAGCGCATTGTAGGGCTGTCCTCATAGGTGAGGGTCGTCGTATATGTTCCCCCGTCGTACACCGCGTAAAAGCCTTCGCTGCCCGAAGCTTTTTCGTGCGTCACCGTATAGACGAGCGCCTCGTACGTGTTCGTGAGATTGTCGCGCGTGCCCGTGTTTTTATGCCAGTTTGCCGTGAGCGCCAAGGAGGTATCCGTCGTACAGCCCGCAAACGCCGCCGCCGGCACCAGCGCAAACAGCGCGCAAAGCGCAAAAATAGGTTTCTTTTTCATTCTGCTGCTCCGTTTTTAAAAGCGTCACAAAAATTATAGCATATTTTTCGGCTTTTGTAAAAACAAATCGTCTCAATATCGGGAAATTTTTGTGAAAAGATGGTATAATAGAGCAAATCGGATATTGCTCAGAGGTTGTTATGACGGGAATAATCGGCGCCCCCACCCTCTACGACGCTTTGAAGACCCTTACGCGGGAGATCGGCGCGCGGGAGGAGCGGGGAGAAAAAAATATCGTGTTCTGCGAGGACAGGCTTACCCTGCTCGCCGAACGCGCCGTAATCGAAGAGTCGGGCGGGACCTTTTTGACCGAGGTCACGACCTTCGCGCGCTTTCTCAGCGACAAAAGAAAGGTGCTCAGCAAACAGGGCTCGGTGATGAAGCTCTCTTCCATTCTCGAAGAGGCGAAAGGGGAGCTGTACTGCTTTTCGCCCGACGCGGCGGGGGCGGCGTACGAGACGATCGCCCAGCTCTCCGCTTCCCGCGTGGGGAGCGATATGCTGCGCCGCAGCGCGGAGGCGGCGGAGGGAATGTTAAAATACAAGCTGCTCGATTTAGCGCTCATTTCCGAGCGCTACGAGGCTTATCTTTCGGAAAACGGGCTTTTGGACGAGAACGGCTATCTCGCCCTTCTTCCCGCCCGCATGGAAGAGAAAATCGCAGGCGTAAACGCCTTTTTTTTCGCCTTTCCCTCCTTTACGGCGCAGGCAAGAGAGGGGGTGCGCGCCGCAATCGCCAACGCGGCGAGCGTCACGGGCATCTTTATCGCAGGCAGGGAGGAAGGCTACACCAACGAGGGCGCCCGTATCTTCCGCCGCGTCGCCGGGGAGTTCGGGGAAACGCGCCCGTCTATGGTGAAATGCACGCTCGAAGGAGACGCCCTTTCCTTACAGCGCTCTCTCTTTTCGCCCGAGCGGTTTTCTCTGCCTCCCGAGCCCTCCCGTCAGGTGCATATCTTTTCGGCGGCGAACGAGGCGGAGGAGCTCTTTAAAGTCGCCGCGCTCATCCGCAAATACGTCTCGGAGGGGGTACGCTTCCGCGAGATTGCCGTGCTCGTCGCGGACGACGCGGGATTTTCCGCCGCGGAAAAGGCGTTCGCCGCCTTTAAAATTCCCTACTTTGCGGACAAAAAACGCAAATTTTCCGCGCATCCCTTCTGCGTCTACGCGCTCGCCTGTCTTAGCGCCGTTTCGACGGGACTTCCCGCCGATATCGACGACGTGCTTGCGTGCGTCTGCTTCGGCGAAAGCGGGAATTACCGCAATTATCTTCTGAAATTCGGAGGCTACCGCGGCGGATACAGGCGGGAGATCAAGGACGGGGACGCGATTAAGGGATACGACCGCGCCGAACTGATCGCCTGCCGCGAAAAACTGCTGAACGCGCTCGCGCTGTTTCCCCGCAGGGCTGCGGGGAGGGAGTACGCCTCCGCCGTCGCGCAGCTCTTGGAGCGGTCGGGCTGGGAGGATACGCGGGAGCGGATCGGCGCGAATGCAACGGCGGAAGAACGGGAATTTCTCGACGTTTCCCCTCTGTCCGGCGTGCTCGACGAGATCTGCGCGGTCGCGGGGGACAGGACCTTTACCGCGCTGGAGTTCGGGACGGTGCTCAAAAACGGGCTCGACGCGCTCTCCGTGTCCATGCTGCCGCAGTCGGCGGACGCGGTGTTTGTGGGAGACGCGACCGAGAGCCGCGTGACCCGCGTCAAGGTGCTGTTTGCGACGGGGCTTACGGACGCGCTTCCGCGCGTTTCGCCCGATACCGCCGTCATTACGGACGGAGAAATCAAACGGCTGAGAGAGCTGCAGGTGGAGATAGAACCCGCCGTTTCGGAGGTCAACGCCCGCGCGCGGGAGAGCTTAAAACTCAATCTGTGCGCCTTCTTTCAGGACCTGTATCTCAGTTATCCCAAAAAATCGCGGGGCGAGGAGACGCAGAAGGGCGAGGTCGTTCGCTATGCGGAAAATATCTTCTTACCCGCACCCATGCCCGAGATTTTCCCCTACGATTGCTGCGAAAGGGAGCCCGCCGCGCTCCGTCTGCTTACCCTGAAGGACGACTTCGAACAGGGCAGACAGTACGCGGGCGAGCGCTTTTCCTCCCTTGCGGCGGCGCTCGAAGCGCGCGGCGAGGGGGAGAGGATACGTTTTCTGCTCGGCGGCGGTCAGAAGACGCAGGTCAGCGAGGCAAAGGAGCTCTATTTTGCGGGGGGAAGCGTTTCGCCCACGCTGCTCGAAGGGTATTTTTCCTGTCCCTATGCGGGGTTTGCCGCGCGCGGGCTTCGGCTCAGGGAGCGCGAGGAGCGCACCGTGCTCGATACCGACGCGGGCACCTTCGTGCATACCGTGCTCGAAGAGACGGCGAAAGAATTCAACCGCCTTCGCGACGAGGCGGCGTGCCGCGTCCTTGCAAGAAACGCGGCGGAAACCTTGATCGGAAGCCCGAGATACGCCGCCCTCTCCGATACCCCCGCGGGCAGATACACGGCGGAGCGGCTGAAAGCGGAATGTGAGGAGGTGGCGGCGGCGTGTTTCCGTCAGCTCGACCGCTCGGCGTTCCGCGTGCGGGAGACCGAGGAGGAAATTTCGCTGCCCGAACTCTCGATTGCGGGCAAAGCGGACAGGATCGACGAGGCGGACGACTACGTTCGCGTGATCGACTATAAAACGGGCGCGGCGGACGACAGCGCTACCGCCTATTATACGGGCAGGAAGTTGCAGCTTCAGCTCTATCTTCTCGCGGCTGCGCGCGGGAAAAAGGCGGCGGGGGCATTCTATTTTCCCGCAGCGGAGAATTTTCATTCCGCAGACGAGACGGCTTTCCGCATGAGCGGGTTTTTCAGCGGGGAACGGGAGGTTGTGACCCGCATGGACAGGACGCTGGAAGAGGGGGACAAGAGCCTGCTCTTCGAGGGCGGGCTCACGGGGAAGTTTACGGACAAGGGAATGACGCAGGCGGATTTCGAGGCGTTTCTCGGCTATGCCGCGCTCGTCTGCGAGGGCGCACAGGAGGAAATGCGGGCGGGGAACGTGGCTCCCTCTCCCTACGAGGGAGCGTGCGGATACTGTAAATTCGGGAGTCTGTGCGGCTTTACGGGCGAGGCGCGCAGGGAAAGTTCGGTCAAGTGTTCGGACGTCGTAAAAATTGTGAAGCGCCGCCGCGGGGAGGAGTGATATGCAGCTTACCGAAGAACAGAGAGACGCGATCGAAAAACAGGGACAGGTCATCGTTTCGGCGTCTGCGGGCAGCGGAAAGACGTTCGTCATGATCGAGCGGCTCGTCTCCCTCATTCTGGCGGGGGAGGATGTCTCGAAGGTGCTTGCCGTCACCTTTACGAATAAGGCGGCGGCGCAGATGCGCGACCGTCTCCGTACGGCGATCCTCAAAAAAATAGGGGAGAGCGCGGACGGCGAGAGAGAAAAGCTCAAAGAACAGCTCAATCAGCTTCCCCTTGCCGATATCAGCACCATTCACTCCTTCTGCGCAAGACTGGTGCGCACGCACTTTTTTGCGGCGGGGGTAGATCCCGCCTTCCGCATCCTTTCAGAGGACGACGCCGAGGGGAAAGCGATCGCCGCGCAGGCGATGGACGCCGCGTTCGAGGAGGCGTACGAGGCGGGCACGGCGGAATTTTCTTCCCTGCTCTCCGTCTATTTCCGCAAGAAAAAGGACACCCGTCTGCGTGTTCTCGTGCGCGGTCTTTACAGCGAGGTCTCGGGGCTCGAAGATCCCGTTGCGGCGCTGAACGAGATCGTTTCGCAGGATCGTTTTGGCGAGGCGTGCGAATTTTTGTATCGGGATTTCAAAAACCGCGCGGCCTTTCTATCCGAAATTGCGGAGGATGCGGGCGCGTACTTTGCCGAACACTCTTTGCGGGCGTTTTCCGTATGCGCCGATATCGTGAACGCGGCGAAAAACCTCACCGACGCCTGCGGGCTGTTCGATATGAGGGAGCGGGCGCAAGTCACGCCCGCGATCTCGGTCATGCCCTCCATGACGAAGGCGGTCGGGGAGGAACTTCTGCTCTTAAAGAAACTTTCCGGAGCGAGCAAAGAGATCAAAAAACTCTATGTGCGCGTGCGGGAGACGGAGGACGAGGAAACGGAGCGGAAGCGGGCGAAGGACGCGGACGGGCGCGCCGCCGCGCTCGCGGCGCTGACCCTCTCCTTTGCGGAGCACTACGGCGCGTTGAAGCGGGAGGCGAACGTGCTCGATTACGACGATCTCGAACATGCCGCTCTCCGCCTGCTTCAAAGAGAGGACGTGCGCTCCGCAATCAGGGAAAAATACAAGTATGTCTTCGTGGACGAATACCAGGATGTCAACCCCGTGCAGGAGAAAATCCTCTCCCGCGTCTGGGGAGAGAACGTCTTTTTGGTGGGGGACGCCAAGCAGGCAATCTACGGCTTTCGCGGGAGCAGTTCCGCGTATTTCAAGGAAAAAGAGAAGACGTTCGGGCATGCGCTCCGTCTCACGTCGAATTTCCGTTCCGCCGACGCGATTCTAGAGCTTGCAAACCGCGTGTTCGGCTCCGTCATCGAAGATTATCCGCCCATGCGCGGTTCCGATCGGTATGAGGGACACGGGGGAGGAGTGTTTTTCCGGAAGATCGGGCGGGAAAAGACCGCGCGGGAGGAACTTGACGTCTATTCCGTGCTCTCCGCCGCGCGCGGGAAGGAGGAGGACGCGCTCGCTCGCGAAGTGCTGGGGATTATCCGCGACGAGCTGGGCAAGGAATGGTTCGATGCGGACGACGGAAAGGTCAAAAAGGTGGGATACGGCGATATCGCCGTGCTCGTGCGCAAAAATTCGGGGGATGCGGAGCGCATCGTGAGACTGCTCTCCGAGCACAGCGTGCCCGTCACCTCTTCGTCCAAAATCAACGTGTGCGAGTGCTTCGAGGCGCGTCTTCTCATCGATTGGCTCTCCTACCTCGATAACGACAGACAGGACGTTCCGCTTGCGGGAGCGCTTCTCTCTGCAATCGGCGGATTTTCGGACGGCGAGCTTGCGCGGATACGCCTCGCGTCACCGCGGGCGTTCACCTTCCGCGACGCCTGCGAGCGCTACGTGAGGACGAAGCACGACGGGCTCTCCCATAAACTCGTCTCCTTTTACGAAAAAGCGGACCGCTATCGCGCGCTCTCGCACGTCCGCACCGCGTCCGAAATGGCGAATCTGCTGCTCGCCGACGGGCTGGAAGCGCAAATTTTTTCCAAGGGAGACGGCGAGCGACGGCTTTCCCGCGTCCGCAGACTTCTTTCGGAGGGCGAGGACAGGAGCACGCACGGTTTTTTGAGGAGGCTGCGGGAGGCGGAATATTACGTTGACGATTCGGAGGGCGGCGGCGAGGACGCCGTAAAGGTGCTCACCATGCACGCAGCGAAGGGATTGGAATTTCCCGTCGTCGTGCTTGCCAGCCTCGACACTCCCTTTCATGCCGCCGAGCGGGACGAGATCCTCTGGACGCAACGCTTTCTTCTCGCGCTCAAGAGCTACGACGCGGAAAACAAGCTCGTTTACAACACCGTCGTGCGGCGCGCCGCCGCGCTTTCCGCCGAGGAGAAGGAGATCGCGGAGGAGACGAATTTGCTGTACGTCGCCCTGACGCGCGCAAAGGTGCGGGAATATTTGCTTTTCGAGGGCAAGGAGAGCGCCCTCTCGCCGAAGTACGCGGGACGTTTTTCCGATTTCTTCGACTTTTCCGCACTCGCGGACTATTGGTCGGAGGGGGGAGGGGCGGACGCTCCCGTTCCCAAGACGTCGTTTGTCTACCGCGGAGAGGGGGAGGAGACGGAAAAAATTCTTGCGGCGTATTGCGTGCCGTACGCGCACCGCGACAGCGTGCGTCTGCCCGCAAAGAGCTCGGCGACGGCGCTTTTGAAGGGCGCGGAAAAAGCCGTCCGCGGGAGAGGGGATATGCCCGCCGCGACGACGGAGGAGGGGCTTGCCTATCACGCCTTTCTGCAACACGTTCGATTCGGAAAGCCCGCGGGGGAGGAGCTCGCGCGCATGGCGCGGGAGGGAATCATCGAAGAGGAGCGGCTTGCCCTTCTTCGCCCCGAAAAGCTCGAAGAGATCCTGAATATTCCCTGTCTTAAAGATCTGGCGGGGAGGAAGCTCTATCGGGAACAGACCTTTCTTTTAAGTTTGCCCGCCTGCGAGATTCCCCCCAACGAGTCGGTCGCCGCACCTTCGGAGGGGGACGAAATCGTTTTTCAGGGTGCAATCGACCTCCTCTACGAGGACGGAAACGGTTACGTTCTCGTGGATTATAAGTATTCTTCGAGAAGCGACGGGGAGCTTTCCGCCGCTTACGCCCCCCAGATCGCTCTGTATAAAAAGGCGGTCGCCCGTATTCTGCGGGTGCGGGAGGAGACCGTGCGCGCCCGCATCGTGAACATTATGCAGTGCAGAGAGATCCCCGTCTGACGGATTTTTTCCATATCCGACGAAATTCCGCAAGAAACTCCCGTGCAAAAGGTTTATCCTTGAGCGGGAGTTTTCTTATGGATGATTTTTTTGAACTGGTAAAGGGGGCGGGCGAAGCGCCCGTCTGGATTCCCCTCATTCTCGTACCCGTCTGCACGCTGGTTTCCGCCGTGCTCTTTACGCTGTTGGGCGGAAGGCGGTTTTATCCCGTCTCCGCAATCGCGCTGGGCGGCATAGGGCTGTCGCTGCTCGGCGCGCGCGATATGGCGGCGGCGCTCTTCTTTTTGGGACTGTATGCGGCGGGAAGCGCGCTGATGAGCCTTCTTTTCCTTCTGCCCCGTCCCCGACGCAGGGGAAGAGCGGAGAAGGCGCAGCGCATCTACGAACGCTTTCATACTCGGCTCGAAGAGCCCGAAGCACCCGCGTCTGCGGAAAAACCGCCCAAAATCTGCTGTTTCGAGGAGCCGCCCGAACGCTCTGCGGAGGAGTGCGGAGCAAAGCTCGTCCATGCCGAGGCGCTCATTAAAAAGCTGCGCGCGCTGAAGCTTGGCGCGGGGGACAGGCTGGAAGCGGAAGCCTGCGCAAGACTTTTGGACGGCTACCGCTCCCGTCCGCTTTCGGCGGCGGAACAGAGCAATTTAAACGACTGTCTCGCCACCGTGTTAAAGCTCACGGCAAAGTACAAGCTGTAATCAGTAGAGATTCGTGAGGGTGTTTACGGTGAGGGACAGGAGGCGGCTGCTTCGTCTGGCAGCCGAGATCACGGCGGGTGTGATGCGTTCGCCCGCTTCGGCGATGAGGTTGCCCTCTCCGTCGAAGACCGATTTTCTGACCGTGCGTCCCAACAGGTTGAGACGGTCCATCGGATCGATTCCGCACCCCTCCGCTGCGGGCATGGTCTGCGGTTTGCTCTTCTTTGCCTTTTGCGGGATTTTCTTTGCGGGGCGTTTTCCTTCGGGATAGACGATCGCGCTGCCGCCTACCGCAACGAGCTCCGCCGCAAACGCCGTCTTTGCTCCCTCCTTCGACAGGACGAAGAGGGGTTTGTCGCCCATGACGAGATCGCTTATTCTGCCGAGGAATTCGCCTCCGCACGAATAGGCGGGGATCCCTATGGGAGCGCGGACGCCCGAGGGGGCTTTGAGACGGGCGGCGTTTGCGATGACGGCGTCTCCCGCGGCGAGCAGAGCGCGGGCGGGAAGAACGAACTCTTCCTCCTCGCCGTCGATGCAAACAAGGCAGGAGAGTTTTTTGCAGTCGCGGGTAACGCGGGCTTCCTTCACGTACCCCAGATCCTCTCCTGCGGGGGACAGAACGCGCTTGCCGATATAAGACGAATATTCCATAATCATACCTCTTGCGATATCCTATGCGGCAAAGCGGGCGAAAAATCGCAATCCGAAAAGAAAAAAAAGGAGATTTTGTCGGAGAGGGTGAAGCGCCGTTTTTTCCCTCTTGCGTTGTTTTGAATTTTTTTACAAAAAGAGAGGAGCCGATCGCTACGTTGACTCCTCTTGGATTATAATGTTACGGTTTATCAAACGGCAGACAAACCGTCGGCTGTGCGTTCAACGGGTTGAAGGAAAACAGTTTACTCCGCAGTTTCTTTTGTCCAGACGACGGGGGTTATGCCGTCCGCACCGTAATGCCAATAATTGCCGCTTTCAACCGCACTGTCGCCCTCGAACGGATTTTCTGCGGAATAGTAATATCTCGTTGCGTCGGTAAGACGGGTGTTATTACTATTGATAGTAATGTTGTTCCAATCTTCCGCCGTCCCCGCATAGTAAACGCTCGTCAGCGAGGAGCAACCATCGAACGCATAATTTCCTATTTGCGGTATATCATCGGGCAATACGATATGTACCGCGGCAGTATTATGTATTATTCAATATATAGTAAGGGGAGGCTGTTGCGCTTTGATAATCCGAAAGAGAATAATCTGTAGTAACGTCCATCCCGCTGGTGGCGTATGCGGCAAGCAAGTTATAATCCTTGTCGTACAGCCCTGCCGCAAGAGTACTGTCACCGTCTGTGCCTTGAATCTGCTCAACCGTGATTTTCAAATCCAAAGCGACGGAAGTAACCGCGGTATATTTAATTTCGCATACAGTTGCGGTAGAATCGCTAACGGAAATAGTTTCCCCGCTTTCGGTCGTTCTATCCTCCCCGCTCGCGATCGCGCCCAGAATCGTGTCGTAGAGGTTGTTGGTCGCTTTCGCGTCATCGTCATTGCCCGTTTCAAGATCCCACGTCCAGCTGAGTTTGTAGGCAACGTCAATGTTCGTATTCGGGGCGATGTTTTGATAGCCCGCAGCTTGGTCGTTGTCCTTCCACGTCAATTTAACCGTTTCGTCTCCCGCAGCCGTAACCGTAAAATTATAAGTCGGCAGCGCGCAATATGGCATTTTTTGCACCTATCCCGTCACGCTTTACTTTTTGGGTACGAATATCCTTTTTTCTGTCTGTCTGCAAATTTCGGACGAGAATTCCTTATGCGAGCTCAAACACTTGACAGTTGTTATAATTTCATGCTACAATCTATATAACACAGCCGCAACGGGCTTTGCAAAAAAATTTGCGGGAGAAAATATGGATCTTTTTGAAAAGGCGGTTAAGCGTCAGCGCTATGACGATGCGAAAGAGGCGGGGATTTATCCCTACTTCCACACCTTGACCTCGGGGCAGGATACCCAGGTCGTCATGGAAGGGAAGGACACCGTCATGATCGGTTCCAACAACTATCTCGGATTGACCTCCGACGAACGCGTGATCAGGGCGGGCATAGAAGCGCTGAAAAAATACGGAAGCGGTTGCAGCGGGTCGCGTTTTTTAAACGGCACGCTGGATATTCACGAAAAACTCGAGGAGGAGCTCGCCTCCTTCTTGCAGAAAGAGGCGTGCATGACCTTTTCGACCGGGTTTCAAAGCAATCTCGGCATTATTTCGGGGATCTGCGGCATGAACGACGTCGTTTTGTGCGATAAGGAAAACCACGCCAGCATCTACGACGCGATCAGGCTGAGCTATGCGAAGATGATCCGTTATAAGCACAGCGATATGGAGGATTTGGAAGCGCGCCTTAAAACCGTGCCCGAAACGAGCGGGATTCTCATCGTGACGGACGGCGTGTTTTCGATGGGCGGCGACATCTGCAAATTGCCCGAAATCGTTGCGCTTGCCAAAAAATACGGCGCACGGGTCATGGTGGACGACGCGCACGGGCTCGGCGTGCTCGGCGCGCACGGGCGCGGAACGGCGGAGTATTTCGGGCTCGAGGACGAAGTGGACATCATTATGGGAACGTTTTCCAAATCGCTTGCATCCCTTGGCGGATATATGGCGTCTTCCCGCCGCGTGGTGGATTACGTCCGTCACGCCTCCCGTCCCTACATCTTTTCGGCAAGCATAACGCCCGCGTCCGTTGCCTGCGCGCGGGAATCGCTTAAAATTCTGCGCGAAAACCCCGAGCGCGTACAGGCGCTCAGGGACGTCGCCGATTACATGCGCAAGGGTCTGAAATCGTTGGGGATTCCCATTATCGAGAGCGTAACGCCCATCATTCCCATCTACGTGTACGAAGACGAGAAGGCGTTTCTCGCCTGTAAGCTGCTGCTCGACCGCGGGGTATATGTAAATCCCGTCGTTTCTCCCGCGACGCCCGTCGGTTATGCGTTGCTGAGAACCTCGTATACCGCCACGCACACCCACGAACAGCTGGACAGGGCGATGAAGGCGATCAAAGAGGTACTGGATATCATTCGGGAACAATAAAAAAACCGTCCGCCGCACGGTGCCGTCCGTTGAAGATTTCACGCGGGCGTACGGGGAGACGGCGGATCCGGTCGTAAAAGGATAACGAAAACCTCCCCGCGCGGGAGGTTTTTTTCATCGCGTTTCTCATGCGCTTGTCTTTTTCGCGCTGCCGTGCTATAATGGCACTATGATACCCACGGACGGCGCAATGCTTCTCAGTTTTATCAACACCAAACTCCGCGACGGGTTTTCCTCTCTGGACGAGCTCTGCGAGGAGCTTGACGCGTCGCGCGGGGATATCGAGGCGAAGCTCGGCGCGCTCGGTTACGTCTACGACGAAAAAAGCAACCGTTTTTGTTAAAACAAAAGAGCTATCCACAATTCCACCGTGGAATTGTGGATAGCTTTACGGAGAAACACAATGTCGGAATCCGATCTTATGAAACTGTTTTCGGCGTTCGAGGAGGCGGATCTTGCGGATTTTACTCCCGAAGAGCTGGAGGAATATCTTGCCTTTACGCGGAGCGGGGAAGCCGTGCTGTCTCCCGCGGAGTGGAAAGCGCGGTATTTCGAATTTTACGACGATGTTAAGGATAAATCCTTGAAAAAGCAGGATTGGTGATGGGCTACAGGTACGTTATATTCGATGCGGATCACACGCTTATCGATTTCGACGCGGATGAGCGGCGCGCCTTCCGCGCGGCGTTTATGGCGGCAGGCGTCCCTCTTTCCGAAAAGGCGGTAGAAGCCTGCTGGGCGTTTTCCGCGCAAAACTGGGACGATTTGGGGCTGAACGCCGTCCATCTGCCCGCCGTGCAGGCGGGCTATCACCGTATGTACCGCGACCATGTACGCACGCTGTTCGATTTCGTCGAGCGCTCTTACGATTTGCGCGGGAAAAGGCGGGAGGCGGAAGAGGCGTTTATGGCGGCGCTCTGCCTGCCCTCCGTGCCCGTGTGCGGCGCCGAAGAGACGGTGGAAGCGCTGGCGAAAAGCTATGCGCTCTGTATCGCCACGAACGGGCTTGCCGAAATGCAGCGCGGACGGTTGAAAGAATTCGCGCCCTTCTTCCGCCGTATTTTTATCTCGGAAGAACTGGGGACGATCAAGCCGGATCGGGCGTTTTTTCGCACGATGCTGCGGGAGCTGGACGCGGAGGCGAAGGACTGTCTCATGGTGGGGGATTCTCTCTCGAGCGACGCGGCGGGCGCCGCCGCAGTCGGAATGGACTGCATATGGTTCAACCGACGCGGATGCGTTCTTCCGGACGGCGTAAGCGTCCGCGCCGAAATCCGCACGCTCAAAGAACTTTTAACCCTTCTGTAAAAATCCCTTCCGATCGGCCGTCGGAAGGGAGCTGTTTATTTTTGCGTTTCTTCCGCAGCCTGTCGGTCGGGCGGCTCGGCGCGCTTTTTTCCGTCCAGAAAGGCGGCGACGTTTTTTTTGCGCATCCGCGCGATAAAGAGATAGAGAGGGGTGCCCAGTCCGTAGATCCATAGCGACTGCGACACGAGCAGGGAAACGAAATTCCACAGATACGCGACCGCCGCCGTTCCGAATCCCTCCGTAAATCCTCCCAGATAGACGATGACCACGGGAATGAGGACGGCGTTTAAAATGACGGGGAAGAACCCGCCCAAAGCGATCCGCGCCGCACGGCGGGGAGCCGTTGCGTTTTCCTCTTTGATAAGCCTGCCCGCCGCATAGGTGAGGAGTGCCGCGGCGAGGGTGACGAGCGATCCGATAAAAATATCGTAGACGCCGTACAGGGAAAGCACGTTCGAGAGCATGCAGCCCGCAAAGAGGGCGGGAACGGCTTCGGCATAGAAGAGGGCGAGAATACAAAGCGCTTCGGCGGGTCTGAATTGCAGAATGCCCACATAGCCGATCATGCCGAAAGAACAAGTAAGCGCAACGTACAGCGCGGCGATGATGCCCGCGCGGCAGATGCGCTTGGTGGTAAGGATCTTCATACGAAAAAACCTCGGTTTTTTTATTCGGAAGTGTTGACCGAAAACCTTCCGCGCGTATTATGATACTATAAGCGCCGCCGTAAGTCAAGCGGTTTTGCGCCCGTACGCATAGAAATTTAAGAAACGTATTTCGTCGGTTTAAACGCGATCAGCCAGAAGAGCAGCCAAAGGGCGCTCACGCCCGCAAGCGAGAGGAGGGCGCGATAGGCGTATCCGTTTCCGGCGCACAAAAACAGGAGCGCGTTCCATTCGGACAGCGCGTAAACGGCGGCAAAGAGTCCGAATAGAATGAGAATACCGCAGCAGATCCGGGTCGTCAGTTTCATAACGGCAGTATGTGCCAAAATGCGGACGTTAACCCCTTACAGAATATTTTCGAGGACGAGTTTTTCGAAGGGGACGTCCTCCATGAAATCGCGCGGACGGAAAACGACGTGGTTGAATTTTGCATATTGCAGGATATGCGTCTTTAACAGAACGGGGGTGGGTACGTCGAGTTCGTCGCAAATGTCGGCGAGATAGCGGAAAAAGCAGGAGTAGGTAAATTTTTCCTCCCGCGCGTACGTCGTCTGTTTTTCGATGCGGTCCTCCGAAAAGACCTTTGCCCAAATGCGAAACATAAAAATATTATAAACGATTTTCAAGCAAAAAGCAATTATATTTGACTTATCCCGCCGTTTCGGGTAAAATAGGAAAAAAGGAGGCAGGTATGGAAAAGCTGGAAAGAGAGATTCTCGACGTGCTCGGGGAAGATTGCAGATATTCGGCGGCGAAGATCGCCGTCATGCTCGGCGTGAGCGAGGAAGAAGCGGCAAAGGCGATCCGCGCGCTTGAAAAACGGGGCGTCATCGTCAAATATACGGCGATTTCCAATCTTGCCGAGGAGGAAGAGGAGTGTGTGGAGGCGCTCATCGAGGTGAAAGTCACGCCGCAGAGCGGATCGGGCTTCGACGGGATCGCCGAAGAGATCGCCCAGCATCCCGAAGTCAAGAGCCTGTATCTCATGAGCGGAACCTTCGATTTTACGGTGATCGTGGAGTCCAAGTCCATCAAATCCGTTTCCCGTTTCATATCCGAATGTATCTCCACGTTTGACTGCGTTATTTCCACGGCAACGCACTTCATTCTCAAAAAATATAAAATCGAGGGCGCGATTACCGCAAAGTCGGAAAAAGAACGCAGGCTCTCCGTACAGCCATGAGGGACTTTCTCACGCAAAAAGCGCGCGGGCTCAAGCCCAGCGGCATCCGAAAATATTTCGATATCGTCGAGACGATGGAGGGGGCGATTTCCCTCGGCGTGGGCGAGCCCGATTTCGTCACCCCTTGGGAGATCCGTTCCGCGGGAATCAGGTCTCTGCAAAAGGGATACACGCAGTACACGGGAAACCGCGGGCTTCCCCAGCTGCGCGCGCTTATTTCAAAATATCTGAGCGAACGGTTCGGCGTCGATTACCCCGCCGAGCGCACGATCGTCACGGTGGGGGCGAGCGAGGGGATCGACCTTGCCCTGCGCGCCACCTGCGAGGACGGGGATGAAATCCTCATGCCCGATCCCGCGTACGTCTCCTACGCACCTATCGTCACCATGTGCGGCGGTACGCCTGTCTCGGTCAAGTGCCGCGCGGAAGAGGGCTTTATTCTCACGCCGGAGGCGCTCGAGGAGGCGATTACCCCGCGCACGAAGACGTTGATTTTGGCATATCCCAACAATCCTACGGGCGGGATCATGACGAAGGAGCAGCTCGAAGCGATCGTGCCCGTTGTCGAAAAGTACGACCTTTTGGTGATATCCGACGAAATCTACGGCGAGCTCACCTACGGCGGTCGGCACGTTTCGATTGCGGCTTTGGGCAATATGCGGGAGCGTACGGTGCTGTTGAGCGGGTTTTCCAAGGCGTTCGCCATGACGGGATGGCGGGTCGGCTATGCGTGCGCGCCCGAAAAAATCGACGCCGCCATGCTCAAAATTCACCAATATACGGCGCTCTGCGCGCCGCGAATGTCCCAGCACGCTGCGGTGGCGGCTCTCCAAAGCGGATTCGCGGACGGATTTGCGGAGGTCGAGGCGATGCGGCGGGAATACGACAAGCGCCGCCGTTTTCTGGTAAAAGCGTTTCGCGACATGGGACTGTCCTGTTTCGAACCGCGCGGCGCCTTTTACGTCTTTCCCTCGGTGGAGAGCACGGGACTTACGGGCGAGGAATTTGCGGGGGCGCTCTTAAAAGCGGAAAAGGTCGCCGTCGTTCCGGGCAGCGCTTTCGGCGGGGGCGGCGAGCGGCACGTCCGCTGTTCGTACGCTACGGGCATGAACGAGCTCTCCGAGGCGGCGGAGCGGATTTCCCGTTTTCTTAAAAATCTGTGAAATATCCGCGTCTTCGGGAAAAGTGATTGACATATTTTGAAATAAGCGGTATAATGGGACGGTAACGAGAGCCGTGATTTCCGCAGAACAAGGGAATCACGGTCGTCTTTATGATACGAGCGCGCGGCAGCGCGTAAAAAATGAGAGGTTATATATGGCAGACAAGTTCTATATGACGCAGGAAGGGCTGGAAGCGGCGAAAAAGCAGCTTGATTACCTCACCAAAGTTAAGCGCGCGGAGATCGTGGAGCGTATTCAGGAGGCGCGCAGTCACGGCGACCTTTCGGAGAACGCCGAATACGACGCGGCGCGCAACGAACAGGCGGCGAACGAAGGGGAGATCGCCGAACTCGACTATAAGATCAAGAACGCGCAGATCATCGAGGAGAACGACGACAACTCCGTCGTCCATATCGGCTCGGTCGTCACCGTGTACGACGAGGAGTTCGAAGAGGAAACGGAATATACGATCATGGGCACGACCGAAGCGGACGCCATGAACAACATTATCTCCAACGAATCTCCCGTAGGCGCGGCGCTCCTTCGTCATAAGAAGAACGACACCGTTACCGTAAAAGCGCCCGACGGCGAATACAAACTCAAAATTCTCAAAATCAGTTAAGGTCATTATGGAAGGAAAACAGGTTACGGAGGAGCAGCTTGCCGAACAGGCGCGCATCCGCCGCGAAAAGCTGAAAAAACTTCGCGAAGAAGGGCACGATCCCTATGCGGCGACGAAGTATGCCGTCACCGCCGGTTCCGTCTGCGTCAAGGAGCGGTTTTCCGAATATGAAGGGAAGGAAATCGCGGTCGCGGGGAGGCTCATGTCCCGCCGTATCATGGGGAAGGCTTCCTTTTCCCATATCTCCGACCGCAACGGTCAGCTTCAAATCTATATCACCCGCCAGGACGTGGGCGAGGACAAGTACGCCGCCTATAAAAAGGACTTCGATATCGGCGATATCGTCGGCGTGAAGGGGACCGTGTTCAAGACCCAAACGGGTGAAGTGACCGTGCACGCGACCGAGCTCGAGCTGTTGAGCAAATCGCTCATACCCCTTCCCGAAAAACACAACGGGCTTGTCAACATGGATATGAAGTACCGTCTCCGCCACGTCGATCTCATCGTGAACGAAGACGTACGCCGTACTTTTTTCCGCCGCGCGAAGATCATCAAGAGTATTCGCGACTATCTCGACGGGCACGGATTTATCGAGGCGGATACCCCCATTCTGCTGCCCATCGAAATCGGAGCGGACGCGCGCCCCTTTAAAACGCATCACAACGCGCTCGACCTCGATATGTATCTTCGTATCGAGACGGAACTCTATCTCAAACGGCTCATCGTGGGCGGCTTCGAAAAAGTGTACGAGATGGGCAGAATCTTCCGCAACGAGGGCATGGACGCGTCGCACAACCCCGAATTTACGACGGTCGAGGTCTATCAGGCATACGTGGATTACCGCGAAGTCATGGACTTCGTGGAAGATCTGTACCGCTATGTCGCAACGGAAGCCTGCGGTTCGACGAAGATTGTCTACCGCGGGACAGAGCTCGATTTTTCCGACTGGGCGCGCATGACCATGAAGGAAGCGGTCAACCGCTATGCGGAAATCGACTTTGACGGAATGACGACGGAGGAGGCGCTCGCGTTTGCAAAGGAGCACGGCGCGCAGTTCGAGGCGGGCAAGGATACGAGAGGACACGTGCTTGCCGCCCTCTTCGACCTCTTTGCCGAGGACAAGCTCGTACAGCCCACCTTTATTTACGATTATCCCGTGGAAATCTCTCCGCTTGCGAAGAGAAAACCGGACGATCCTACGATGACCGAGCGGTTTGAATATTTCTGCATGGGCATGGAGCTTGGCAACGCCTTTTCCGAACTCAACGATCCCGTAGACCAGCGCGAGCGCATGGTGCGGCAGGCGGAGCGCAAGCGGGCGCAGGGCGCCAACGCGGAAGTGGACGAAGATTTTCTGAACGCGCTCGAGTACGGTATGCCCCCCACGGGCGGGCTCGGTTTCGGCGTGGACAGGCTCGTTATGCTCCTCACCGACAGCGCAACCATACGGGACGTACTCTTGTTCCCTACGATGAAACCAAAAAAATAATCAACGGGGCACGGAATTTTTTCCGTGCCCGTTTGAAAAAGGAGCTCTCTTGGACGCAAGAATTACCAAACAACGCCTCTCGAATATGCTCTCCTACGACTGGCTTAAAATTTTGCTCGCCATTGTCGCGTCGGTGTTGGTGCTCGCGGTGCTGTTTACGATGATCGCCACAAGACCTACGTCGGCGCAGACGTTCACCGTTTTTGCATACAACGGCATTTCGGCGGGCGGCGATTGGAACGCGCTTGACGACGAGCTGACCTCGAACGACGTTCTGTCCTATGACGTCTTGAAGACGGAAACGGAGACTTTCAGCGACAGCGACTCCTATTCCACTGCGATCTT
Organism: uncultured Clostridia bacterium; assembly: GCA_964387225.1. Classification (GTDB taxonomy): domain Bacteria; phylum Bacillota; class Clostridia; order Christensenellales; family Borkfalkiaceae; genus Gallimonas. Next base: position 18,142 of record CAYLVU010000016.1, read on the forward strand.
TACTGCCAAGCGTTCGGTGCTCGAAGGGTCGGTCATGTTCGTTTCCAACTATTCCGAACCGGACGAAGAGGGAAATGAGACGCTCACCCCGCTCGATAAGGTTGTCGACCAGGGGCTCACCTATCAGGACGGTCAGCTCGAGGTGGGGCTTTTCCGCTACCCCGACGTCTTCTTGCAGGACTGTAGAAATTACCTCGCCGGATTTTTCGGAGAGGATCTTGACGGCGATCCGGATATGGACGCGGTACGCGCCTGTTTTTTGGCGCGGAACGGCGGCGATAAGCGCTACCGCTCCGCGGAGAAGAAGGAGGAGGGCGTTCTTTCGGAGCGTGCGCGCCTTGTAAAACTGCGCGCCGATTATCTCGCGGTGATTGCCGCCTTCGAGGCGGGGCAGCTCTCCTATACGACGGTCACGGAGCAAAGTAAGGAATTCGTCGTCGGAATCAATATCGGCAAACTGAATACCATTTCCAATCTGGTTTACTATACCAAGTCGGATTCGGACGTTCACGAGCGGGACATGCTCAATCTCGTGATCTTTAACAACGGCGAAAAGGACGGCATGAGCGATCTCAAATACGAGGCGGTCTCCTTTCTCGGCTATCTAATCGGGAAGTACGGAAAGTGATTTGCCGCATCGAGGCAATGCTCCGCGCGCAGAAGAAGCACCTGTCCTTTCATACCCCCGGGCATAAGCGCCCGGGCGCGGACATCACCGAACTGAGCTATTCGGACAATCTGCTCTCCCCTTCTGGAGTTATCGCGGAGGCGCAGGAGGACGCGGCGCACATCCTCGGCGCGGAACGGTCGTTCTTTCTGACGGACGGAAGCACGTCGGGCGTCTACGCCATGCTCCATGCGCTCAAAGCGGCGGGGGCGGAATCGGTCGCGCTCTCTCCCTTTTCCCATCCGAGCGTGAAAAACGGCTGTATGCTGGCGGGATTGAAGACCGTGGAGCTGCCCGCCGCACGGAAGCTGGAGATTCCCATGCAGCCGACGGAGGAAGAAATTGCGGCGGGACTGGAACGCGCGGATGCGCTGCTTCTCACCTCGCCCGACTATTACGGCAATTTTCCTCCGCTCGAACGGGCGCGGGAGCTTTGCCGGGAGGGGGGCAAGGCGCTTCTCATCGACGGCGCGCACGGAAGTCATCTCCATTTTTCCCCCGAATACGCGGGCAATTACGCCGATATGTGGGTGGACGGGGTGCATAAATCCCTTCCCGCGCTCACGCAGGGCGCCGTCGTTTCGGCGAAGAGCAAGGCGTGGGCGGACCTCCTTTCGGACAGTGTTACGCTCTTCCGCACGAGCTCGCCCTCCTATCCCGTTATGGCGAGCGTGGAGTATGCGGTGAAATACCCGCGCAACGAAAAAATCGAGCGGCTTGCACAGGCGTTTAAGCGCGAGCAGGGCGCATATCCGAACGCGGACTGGTCGAAAATACTCATCGCCTTCGGGGAACGCGCTTCGGACGCGCAGCGTTATCTGGAAGCGCACGGCGTCTACGCGGAGTTCAACGACGGAAATTATCTCATGTTTTATCTCTCGCCCTGCACGAAGGCGGGGGAACTGAAAAAGCTTGCGAAGTTATTAAAACGCATCCCCCGCGGCAAAATAGAGAGCGGGGAGCATGATCGGGGCGGCAGAGGCAATGCCGCGGCATGGGTGCCCCTTTCTCGTGCGGAAGGCAGGGTGTGCGCGCGGGAATGCGGAATATTTCCTCCCTGCGTGCCCTTGATCGGCGAGGGGGAGAAAATTTCGGCGCGGCATATCGAGCGGCTTTCCCGCGCGAAAAATACGTTCGGCTTGAAGGACGGAATGATTCTCGTCTTTACGGAGGAAGCGTGAAACAGCTCTTGCGTACGACAAATGCATACCGTGCGATCTCCGCGGGCAGGGCGGGACACGCCGCGCTGGTGCTCTTTGCGGACGAAAAATATTTGCGGCTCATGCTTCGGGAGTGTGCAAAGGCGTTTTTTCGCGCGGAGGACGGGTCGCGCATCGCCCGCCTGATCGAGGAAGAGAGCTTTTCCGACTGTATTTTTCTGCCCGCCGAAGGCGGCAAGCTCACCGTGGACGACGGCGCGCGCATCATCGACGAAAGTCTTCTGCGCCCCGTGGAAGGGGAGAAAAAGCTGTTCGTATTGGACGGATTCCAGAATGCGACGGCGCTCGTACAGAACAAACTGCTCAAAGTGCTCGAGGAGCCTCCCGCAGGCGTGAGTTTTCTTCTCGGCGCAACGGCGGAACACACGGTGCTCCCCACCGTCCTGTCCCGCGTCTCGCGTTTTACCGTTCCTCCGTTTCGGGAGGAGGAGATCTACGCGGCTCTTTTAAGAGCGCACAGCGACGCGGAGGGAGCGAAACGGGCGGCGGCAGCGAGCGGAGGAATCTTTTCGGCGGCGGAAAATCTGCTGGCGGGCGGCGGGGAAGACTTCCGCCTTGCCGAGCGCTTTCTCGCCCTTACGGATACGGAGGAGATCTGCCGTCTCTTGGACGGAAGGAAGGACAAAGCGGCGTTTTTTTCCGCCGTGCGTCTGCTGCTTCGGGATATGCTGCTCATAAAAACGGGGCACGCAAGGTTTGCCGCGACGGAAGACGAAACGGTTAAAAAACTTGCGGACGAATATACTGCGGGTGCGCTTCTTGCCGCCGAAAGACTGTTGAGCGGCGCTGAGCGGGACATAAAATTCAACGCCGGTCTCGGGCAGTGCGCGTTTACGCTCGCCATGAGAATCGGAGAGGAGAAAGAAAAATGGCAAAAGTTGTCGTAATCAAATTCAAGGGAAGTTGCAAACCCTATTATTTCAGCGCGGGCGATCTCGCGCTTACCAAGGGACAGGGGGTCATCGTGGAGACGGCGCGCGGATTGGAGTATGCGATCGTCGTCGATCCCGAGCGGGAAGCGGAGGAGAAGGATCTCGTGTCTCCCTTGAAGCCGGTCGTGAGGATCGCCACCGAAAAGGACGAGGCGCAGGTCAAGCGGAATGAAGAACGCCGCCCCGAGGCAATGAAGATCTGTAAAGAGAAAATCGCCGCACGCGGTCTGGAAATGAAACTCATCGGCTGCGAGTTCACCTTCGACGGGAATAAAGTCGTCTTTTACTTCACCTCCGAAGGGCGGGTGGATTTCCGCGATCTCGTCAAGGACCTCGCGTCCGTCTTTCATCTCAGAATCGAGCTCAGACAGGTGGGAACCCGCGACGAAACGCGTATTCTGGGCGGCATCGCGCCCTGCGGAAGGGAGTGCTGCTGCGCGGGCTGCATGCCCGATTTCAGAAAGGTCAGCATCAAGATGGCGAAAAATCAGGGGCTCTCCCTCAATCCCGGAAAAATCAGCGGACTGTGCGGCAGGCTCATGTGCTGTCTCTCTTACGAAAACGAATATTACGCGGCGGCGTGCAAAAAGATGCCCAAAATCGGGGCGACGGTTTCCTCGCCCGAGGGCAAGGGCGTTATCGTCAGCGTGAACATGTTGAAAATGGAAGTGCGCGTCCGCATCGAAAAGGAAGGCGCGGGCGTGTACCGCGACTTCCCCCTCGATCAGATCTCCTTCAAGAAAGGAAATGCGAGCGAAGAACCCGATGACGGCGAGGAATAATTTTCGGAAAAACTTGAAAAAACCTTTACGAACGAAAAAAGTTGTGATATAATACGGATAAGAATTTATCGGAGGTAAAAACATGGCACATACGATTTCGGATGCCTGCGTATCCTGCGGAGCTTGCGCGGATACCTGCCCCGTCGGTGCAATCGCTCCCGGCGACGCGACTTACGTCGTCGATCCCGATACCTGCATCGATTGCGGCGCCTGCGAGGACGGATGCCCCGTGGGCGCGATCACGGCGGAATGAGCCGTAAAAGGAAAAGAGCGCGGATCACCGCGCTTTTTTTGTAACGATAAATTTCCGCAGAGGCTTTTTATGGAGATCGTCGAGCCCCTTCTGATCGGGGAATACAAAATCATACAGGATACCGATTTTTACCGCTTCACGTCCGATTCGGTGCTGCTCGCCCGCTTTCTCAGCGCAAAGAGAGGGGAGAAGGTCGCCGATTTTTGCTCGGGAAGCGGGATCGTCGGGTTGCACTTTTATGCGGAAAACAGGGGGATCAAATCGGTCACGCTCTTCGAAATGCAGCGTCAGCTCGCCGAAATGTCCTCCCGTACGATCCGCCTCAACGGGCTGGAGGAGGTTTTCACCGTCGAAAACTGCCGCTTGCAGGACATTCCGCCCTGCTATATCGAGGCGTTTTCGCTCATATTGAGCAACCCGCCCTACGAAAAAGGCGGGTTTGAAAACGCCAGTCCCGAAAAGGCGCCGTGCAGGAAGGAGCTCGCCCTCTCGCTTGACCGGCTGTGCGCGGCGGCGAAACGGTGTCTGAAATTCGGCGGACGCTTTGCCCTCGTGCACCGCGCCGACCGCCTTGCCGAGGTGCTGTACACTCTGCACGATTACGGGCTCGAGCCAAAAATCATACAGCCCGTTGCGGGGAAAGCGGGGGCGAAGCCTTACGCCGTCCTCGTTTCCGCCGTCAAGGGCGGGAAGGCGGGCTGCGAACTGTTGCCCGTTCTCGTCAACGAAAAGGAGGAAGAATGATTCAATTTGTCGCGACCCCCGTGGGGAATTTAAAGGACATCACGCTGCGCGCGCTCGAAGCGCTCAGGGCGGCGGACGTCATATTCTGCGAGGATACCCGTCACACGCTCAAACTGCTTACGGCATACGATATCAAAAAACCCCTCTTCGCCTGTCATAAATTCAACGAGCGGGCGGCGGCGGAGAAAATCGCCGCGGCGTCGCGGGAGGGGAAGGAGGTCTGCGTCGTGTCGGACGCGGGCATGCCCGTCATTTCGGATCCGGGAAACGTCGTATGCAGATATCTGCGGGAGGTGGGGGTGCCCTATACCGTCCTCCCCGGGGCGTGCGCCTTTCCCTGCGCGCTCGTCCTCTCCGCCTTTCCTGCGGACAGGTTTACCTTTCTCGGCTTTTTGCCCGATAAAGCGGGAGAGCGCAGAAAGCTGCTGCTCGAATACCGCCGCGCCCGCGAGACGCTCGTCTTTCACTGCGCGCCGCAGGACGTGGACGACTATGCGGCGGTCCTGTTCGAGACGCTCGGCGAGCGGCGCGCGTGCGCCGTTCGGGAGATATCCAAGATCCATGAGGAGACCCGTTATTTCAGTCTCTCGGAGGGACTGTCGGGAGAAAAACGCGGAGAGTACGTTCTTCTCGTCGAGGGGGCGAAGGAGGAAAACCCCCTCTGTGCTCTCTCCGTGAGAGATCACGTACGGGCGTATATGGACGAGGGGCTGGACAAAAAGGAGGCGCTCAAACGCGCCGCGCGGGACAGGGGAGTGCCGAAAAGCGAGCTGTACAGGGAAACGCTCGATCTGTGAACGGAGCGGGTTTGTCTCACAACCATTACAAAACTTTTACAAATTCACCAAAAGGCTTGCAAACGTCGGTGGAAATTGTTATAATCGGTTTATGATTACGGAAGCTTTCCCGAAATTGAACGATGCGTGCGCGGTACAGCTATTGCGCGCATTTTTCCGTTCTGCCTGTTATCCCGCGCTCGTCGTGTTTCTCATGGTCTGCGCGGAGTTTTTCGCGATCGAACTTGCCGTATACTGGATTTATCTCTTCTTGGGCGTATTGGCGCTTCTGTTTGAGGAGGACACGCTCGCGCTCGTCCCCATCGCCTGTTGCTGTTATATGAGCGTCGCGGGCGTCAACAATCCGGGAAAGCGGGACGGGACGATGTTCGAGGATCCCGCAAGCATGGCGCAGCTTGTGATCATCGCCGCTTTTTTTGCCGTGGGGGCAATCGGGCGGCTCGTCGGGAAATTGCTCTTAAACCCCGTCCGCCGCGCGCCTTCCCTCTCGATCGGTTATCTCGCGCTGGGGGCGGCGTATCTGCTCGGGGGAGTATTCACCGAATATTATTCGTTCCGTACGGTTTTTTTCGGGTTTGTGCAGATTGCCTCCATCGCGTTATTTTATTTTTATTTCTATTATACGGTGGACTGGAAGCGGGTGAGGAAGGACTTTATCATGCTCATCTTTTTCTGTATCGCGGTCGGTATCGCCGCGGAAACGGTGGGAATGTACCTGAATCCGTGGGTCGATCTGAGCGGCGACATTAAGCGCGGTCTGCTCTATACGGGGTGGGGAATTTATAACAACGTGGGCGGAGTGCTCGTGATGGCGTCGCCCGCGGCGTTTTATTTGGCGCTCACAAAAAAACACGGATGGCTGTTCAGCATCGCGGGCTGTTTGCTGGTGCTCGCCGTCTTCCTCACGCAAAGCCGTTCGTCCATTCTCTTCGGTGGGATCATGTTCGTCGTCTGCGTCGTAACGCTGCTTGTTAAGAGCAAGGGTTGGGCGAGATTGCGGCACTTTATCGTCTTTGCCGCCTTTGCCTGCGCGATTGCAATCTGTGTGATTGTTTCGGGCGAGAGACTCCTTGAAATATTCGCCTCTCTCGAAGAGGTCGGCACGAATCCGAATTCCCGTCTCGAAATCTATAAAAAATGCTGGGAAACGTTCCTGCAACACCCCTTCTTCGGCGTGGGCTTTTACGAGACGCCGGGCGGCGTTCTGGTCGACGGGCAGTTTCTTGTCTTAAAGCCGAGTTCGCCCGATGACTTCCTTCCCCCGCGGGCGCACAACACCTTTTTCCAGCTCATCGCCACGGGCGGCGCGTTTGCGCTTGCCGCCTATCTTCTGCACCGCGTGCAGACGCTCGTTCTCTTCTTCCGCCGTCCCTCCCCCGAAAAACTGTTCATCTTTTTCTGCGTGTGCGGACTTCTTCTCACGAGCCTTCTCGACTGTCACTTCTTCAATTTCGGTCCCGGAATTCTCTACGCCGTGCTTCTGGCGTTTGCGGAGGGAGAGCAGGCATCCGACGGAAAAAAGCTCAAAAAAGCCGCGGGACTTGCATAATGGATATTGGAATATAGAATACAGTAAACCCCCCGAAACTCGCGTTCCGGGGGGTTTACTATATGATAAGGGGGAAAAATTGTGAGCTGTTTTAAGTCGTATCCTTTCGACGTTCTTATTATAATACAGCCGCGAAAAAAAAGTAAACGAAAAATTTATTTTTTTCGGAAAAATTTTTTTCTTGTTCTTCCTTTCAAATGTTGATATATTTTGTCACATTCAGACAAAAATTTTGTTTTGTCTTAAAAATTTACAGGATGCGGCAGAGAAAACAGCCGAAAATCGAGGCGGCAAAATTGGCGAGCAGCGAAATCGTCACGGGTTTGAACAAGTTTTTTTTCTTGACGCCGGCAAAATAGACGGCGGAGATATAAAACACGGTCTCGCTCGACCCGTACAGGACGCAGGCGCAGCGGGCGATATAGCTGTCCGCACCGTATGTATTCAGCAGTTCCGAAAGGAGCGCGGTCGAGCCGCTTCCCGAAAAGGGCTTCATGAGAACGAGCTTTGCAAGCTCGGGCGGGATCCCCGAAAAACGGAGGGCGGGGGCGAGCGCGTCCGTGAGACAGGCGGAGAGCCCGCTTGTTTCGAAGAGCTCCGAAAGCATGAGAATCGCGGCGAGATAGGGGAAGAGGGACAGGATCAGGGGAACCGCTTCCTTGACGCCCTCCGTAAAACAGTCGTACAGTTTGACTTTGCGCACGAGCGCGTAGGCGAACAGAGAGAGGAAGAGGGCGGGAATCACGAGGGCGAGGCTCATTTTTTCTTCCCGATCGCCGTAAGGCGCATGAGTGCCGCGCCGATTGCCGTTGACAGTAAGCTTGCAAGCAGCGTGGGCAGAAAGATATCGGCGGGAGAAGCCGAGCCCGCCGCAAGACGGAGGGCGATGACGGTGGTGGGCAGGAGCTGTAAACTCGTCGCGTTCAGGACGAACAGCATATCCGCGGCATAGCCGTTGCCCGCGGCGCAGAATTTTTCCGTCGCCCGTATCCCGAGAGGGGTCGGCGCGCCGGGAAGCCCCAGAAAATTCGCCGAGAGATTGCAGCTTGCAAGGTATACCGCCTCTCTGTCGTCCGAGCGGAACAGGCGCTTTGCGAGGGGAAAGACGGCGCGCGAGAGCTTCTGCGCAAGCCCGCTTTTTTCCATGACCTTAAAAAAGCCGAGCCAAACGCAATAGATCGCCAGCAGGGAGAGGGAGAGCGTTGCCGCCTTTTGCCCGCCCGCAAGCAGGGCGGGCAAAAATCCTTCGGGGTCGGAAAAGAGGAAAACGGCGGCGGAGAGGAGGAAAACCGCCGCAAAAATACCGTTCATGCGTTATTGTATGATTTTTCGCGGCAAAATATTTGACAAGCCCCCAAAAAGCGTGTAGAATATCGGCGATGAAAGAAAAAACGTTTCAACTTAGCGCCATGTCCTCTTATTCCGAAAGGGAATAGGATCGTTCGGCGCGCAAGAAAGGACAAGCGGCTTGCCTGCGGGCGGGCCGTTTGCTTTTTTATCGGAGGGAAGGCAAATGCCCCGACGTCTATCATTGGGCGATTACGATGGACGGCGAGACGATAGGGGATATCGAATCGGGAAAAGTCGACCGGTCGGAGACGGGCGTTTTAGGCTATTGCCTGACGAAGCGGTTCCGGGGGAAGGGGATCATGACGGAGGCGCTCGGGGAAGTCGTGCGCTTCGTCTTCTTTCCGCGGGCGAGCGGACGGATATCGCGGTGCGCGGTATCCTGAAAGAGGATTATCTCTCGAAAAAATAATTTTAAAACCGTTTTCGGGGAAAACCTATTTTACTTTTTCGGCGGAAAGGGTTATAATGGAAAAAAATGCAGCGACGAGGCAGGAAATGAAAAAGACTTACTATATTACTACGCCCATTTACTATCCCAGCGGGAACTGGCACATCGGGCACTGTTATACCACCGTGATTTGCGACGCGCTCGCGCGTTTTCATAAAATGCTCGGGGAGGACGTGTTTTTCCTCACGGGAACGGACGAGCACGGGCAGAAGGTGGAGAAGGAAGCGGCAAAGCGCGGCGTTACGCCGTTGCAGTTCGTCGATCCGCTCGTCGCCGAACTGAAAGATATGTGGCGGCTTTTAGACGTAGAGTACGACCGTTTTCTTCGCACGACGGACGAAGATCACGTACGGTGCGTGCAGAAGATTTATCAAAAGCTCTACGATAAAGGCGAAATTTACAAAGCCGAATACAGCGGCTATTACTGCACGCCCTGCGAAAGCATGTGGACGGAGACGCAGCTCAAGGACGGAAAGTGTCCCGACTGCGGCAGGGAAGTCACGCTTCAAAGGGAGGAGAGTTATTTCTTTCGCCTCTCGAAGTACGCGCCCCGTATTTTGAAACTCTACGAGGACAATCCCGAATTTTTACAGCCGAAATCGCGCATCAACGAGATGGTGAACAACTTTCTCAAAGCGGGACTCAACGACCTTTGCGTATCGCGCACCACGGTAAAGTGGGGAGTACAGCTTCCCTTCGACCCGAATCACTACGCCTACGTTTGGATCGACGCCCTTGCAAACTATATCTCCGCGCTCGGCTATTTGAGCGGGGACGATAAACTCTATCAAAAATTCTGGCCCGCGCAGCTTCATATGGTGGGCAAGGAGATCGTACGCTTTCACGCGATCATCTGGCCGGCGATTTTAATGGCGCTCGGCGAGCCTCTGCCCCGTCAGATTTACGGACACGGGTGGCTGCTTATCGGCGGAGAAAAGCTCTCCAAAAGCAAGACGGACGCCGTGAAAAACGAATTGACCGATCCGTATGAGCTTGTAAAGCGGTACGGCGCGGACGCCGTGCGCTATTATCTTTTGCGCGAAATCCCCTTCGGGAGCGACGGAGAGTACACCAACGAACGTTTTTTGACCCGCATCAACGCCGATCTCGCAAACGATCTGGGCAATCTCGTCTCGCGCACGACGGCGATGATCGTACAGAATTTCGACGGCAAGCTGCCCGCGCGCGGAGAGCAGGAGGGACCGGACGGCGAACTCATCGCTATGGCGGAGGGATTGTTTGAGAAGGTGTGCGCCGCCATGGAAAAACTCAACGCGCCCGACGCGCTCGCGGCGATTTTCGCCGTCGTGTCGCGCGCAAACAAGTATATCGACGAAACGACCCCTTGGATTTTAGCCAAAGACGAGAGCAAAAAAGCGCGCCTCGGCGCGGTTTTGTATAACCTTGCGGAAGTCGTGCGCATCTGCGCGGTACTTTTGAAACCCTTCCTCACCAAAGCGCCCGCGCTTATTTTAAAGAGCTTTTCCTGCGACGGCAACGAGGGATTCGAAAGCCTTACGTTCGGGACATTAAAAGAGGGCGCGCTTGTTAAAAAGCTTCCGCCCATCTTCCCGCGGATCGACGTAAAGAAAGAGCTTGCGGAAGCGGAAAAACTTGTTTTAGCGCAGAAGAAAGCGAAAGAATCGCAAAATAAAGAGAAACAAGAGAGAAAAGAAGAAAAATTTCCCGAAATTACGATCGACGATTTTGCAAAGGTGGAATTGAAGGTCGGGGAAGTGATTGCTTGCGAGAAAGTCGCCAAATCGGAAAAGCTGCTGCACGAGACGATCAGAGTGGGCGAAGAAGTGCGTTCCGTCGTTTCGGGCATTGCAAAATTTTATACGCCCGAAGAGATGATCGGTAAAAAAGTCGTGCTCGTTACCAATCTCAAACCCGTAAAGCTGTGCGGTGTGCTCTCCGAGGGCATGATTCTCTGCGCGGAGGACGAAAACGGAAATTTGAGCTTGCTTTCTCCCGAAAAGGCGATGGGAAGCGGGGCGAAAATCAGATGATCGACGTCCACGCCCATTTCGCGGACGAAGGCTATCAGTTTCCAGCAGAGTGGGAGAGAATCGGGGCGGCGGGCGTAGACACCGTTATCCTTGCGTCGGATACGGTCGCGCACAGCGCCGCGCACCGCGCGTTTGCCGCCGTACACAGCGGCGCGTACTTTTGCGCGGGCGTGCATCCTTCCGAGACGGAGGGGTTTTCGGACGCCGCAATCAAGGAGCTGCGTATGCTCTCAGCGCACGAAAAATGCGTTGCGGTGGGGGAAATCGGTCTCGACTATCACTATCCGGATACGGACAAAGCCGCGCAGCGGCGGGCGTTCGTCGCGCAGATTCTTCTTGCGGACGGGCTGGGGCTGCCCGTACAGATTCATTCGCGCGACTGCGCCGCGGATATGCTCGCCGTTCTAAGGGAAATGAAAGCGCATTTGACCCGCGGCTTTTTGCTTCACTGTTATTCGCACGGGCGGGAGATGATGGACGATTTTCTCGGGCTCGGCGCGTACTTTTCCTTCGGCGGCGTGACCTGTTTTAAAAACGCGAAACGGGTTGTCGAGAGCGTATCCTACTGCCCCGTCGGCAGGATTTTATCCGAGACGGACAGCCCGTATTTATCCCCGTTCCGCGGAAAGAAAAACTCTCCCGCGAACATTCCCGTGATCGTACGCAGACTGGCGGAGATCAAGGGACTTTCCCCGGAAGAGACGGCGGCGGCGATTGAAAGAAACGCCCTTGCGCTTTTCCCGAAATTACGATGAAAGACGTCTATACTTATCAGATCGGCGGCAGTTTATATATCAACCTCACCAACCGTTGCAGCAACCGCTGCGCCTTTTGCGTACGCGACCGGGACGCGTGTTACGAGGGTTATCCTCTCTGGCTGCGCGGCGGAGAGCCCTCCGCGGAGCAGGTGATTTCCGAAATCGGAGACCCTGTGCGGTACGACGAAATCGTATTCTGCGGGTACGGGGAGCCGACTTACCGTCTCGCGGAAATGCTCGAAATCGCCGCTTACGTGAAGGCGCGGGGCGGGAGAACCCGCCTGAACACCAACGGGCACGGGAGCGCGATCAACGGGCGGAACATTGCGCCCGAGCTCAAGGGGAAAATCGATCTCGTCAACGTTTCTCTCAACGCGCCGTCGGAGGAGGAATACGACGCGCTGTGCCGTCCGCAGATCCCCGATGCGTTTTGCGGGATGCTTGCCTTTGCGCGCGCGCTCAAAGCGTGCGGCGTAGACAGCCGTTTTTCGGTCGTAGACTGTATCGGCGCGGAGAAGATCGCGCGCTGTCAAAGCGTTGCAGACGATGTCGGGATACCTCTCCGCGTGCGGGAAATGATCGGATAAAGTCGGAGCCGCCCTGAAACGCGTGGCGCGTTCGGACGGCTCTTATTCCTTGGTAGGGCAGAAAAATTCTGCAATGACAGTATGCGCGGAAAGACCTTCCGCATGAGAGGAAAAACATGGAAATTTCCGATATTCTGAAAGAGAGCGGCTTCGCTTTTAAAAAACAGTTCGGTCAAAACTTTCTTTCCGACGTCAATTTGCTGCGCGCCATCGTGTCGGACGCGGGCGTCGGCAAAGAGACGACCGTTCTCGAAATCGGCGCGGGTGCGGGCGCGCTCACGCGGGCGCTTGCCGAAAAAGCAAAGCGCGTCGTCGCGTTCGAAATCGACGAAACGCTTGCACCCGTTCTGCAAAAGACCCTTTCGGGCTGCGAAAATGCGGAGGTGATATTTCGGGATTTTCAGCGGGCGGACCTTATCGCGCTCGAAAAAGAGCTGGGGGAATATGCGGTCGTCGCCAATCTGCCCTACTATGTGACGACGCCCGTCGTGCTTCGGTTTATCGAGAAGGCGAAAACGTGCACGGGACTCACGGTCATGGTGCAGGAGGAGGTCGCGGAACGGTTCTGCGCCCAAGCGGGCACCGCCGAGTACGGCGCGGTCACGGCGGCGATCGCGCGCAAGGGCAGAGCCGAGATCACCCGAAGAGTTTCCGCCGCGATGTTCCGTCCCCATCCCAACGTGGATTCCGCCGTCGTGAAAATCGACTTTACCGAGGGCGGTTTTGCGGTCAGGAGCGAAAAAGCCTATCGGGATACGGTGCGCTGCGCCTTCTTGAACCGTCGTAAAACGTTGGAAAATAATCTGATGAATACGTTTCGCCTTTCTCGGGAGAGGGCGCAGGTGCTGCTTGCGGAAGCGGGAATTTCATGCGGCGTGCGAGGGGAAACGCTTTCGCCCGAAAAACTCGGCGCTTTATCGGATCTGTTGGAACAGGAGGGGGTAATCCCGTTATAATAAGGAGGAAATCATGAAAAAAATTTTGGCGATCGGCGCGGCGGCGGTGATGCTGTTCGCGTTAAGCGGCTGTTGGAGCGGCGGCGGAGCAGAGGGCGCGTTTCTGTTTGCCACGCAACGAAAAGAGGCGATGGTATATGAATATCAATGGGACGGCGACGAGGAAAATATGACGATCGTCATTCCCGAAACCTATCAAGGGAAATATACGGTAACCACTGTCGGGGGCTATATCGGAAGAGGGTATCCTTGTCCGTTTGCGATCTGGCTTGGCGAGGTCAAAGCCACAGACAGAATAGATGGCGGGGACGATCCCGACGAGCTGGTGGAGCTCGGCTGGTTTGAAAGTTATACGATTGTTAATTACGAGTTTCGTCTGATTCTCGGCGCAAACATCAAAAGCGTGTCCTATGTTGATCAGAGCGTCTGGGTATGTAAGGACGGGGACCACGCGACCCTCTATTATCCGCGCGTATACGTTGAATGCGCGGCTGAAAATACGCATTACTATTCTGAGAACGGAAAGTTGTATCAAAAGGACGGCACTTTGGTGGAAGGATTTTTGTACGTGGAATAAAGAAGAAAAAAATCGGCTCGCAAGCCGAGTTTTGTTTACAGCCCGATCGGAATGTATTTCCCGCAATCGGGAAC
>CAYLVU010000017.1:0-27949 GCA_964387225.1 uncultured Clostridia bacterium
CTATGCCGCGTCCAAATTGATTTTGTAGTAAATTTCTATTTTTTGCGGTTTCCCGCTCTCGTTCGGCGCACCGACAACGATTTTATCGAGCAATTCAACGCAAAGTTCCCTTGTAACCGAAACGTCGCGCATAGGACGGTGATCTCCGTATTGTTCCCTGCCTTTACGAAAACGAACTTCGCTCGCAAGTTTATAGATATAGTCCATGCTCGTAAAAACAACTCATCGCATATCACTTCCCCACATTATCGTCCGCGACTACATTTAAATAGTACTCCAACCCCATCCGTTTGTCAATGCGTTTTCTCCTTCATCCAACTTTTTTCGGGGATACCGCACAAAAAACCAACCGCCATGCAAAGGAACTGCGAGCGAACCGTCTATTGAAATAAAAGAAGAAATAAAGCAAGACTATACGGCGTATGATAAAATCATCGGAAGCCTTAATTTGACCGATAATATGAAAACTGCGCTTGAATGTCGTATTGCCGAATTGAGTTATCTCGAAATAGAGGTTTCCATCCAAAACCCCGCGCGTTTTTTCGGACGGTTATGCAATCGGCACAATGACCGCCGTCGGCTTACAACCGTGCACGGCGAGATAACAATAGCTCGGCTCGGTATAAGAACCCGCCGCCCCGGGATTGATGCACAGGACGCCGTTCACCTCCTCGATCTTTGCGCGGTGGGTATGCCCGTACAGGGCGACTTCGCACCCCGCCGCTTTGGCGCGTACCGCCAGCCGTTCGAGCCCCGACTTCACGCCGTATTTGTGCCCGTGACAGCAAAAAAGGGATATCCCCTCCGCATGAATGATGCACTCGTCGATCCCGTAAGAAAAATCGCAATTCCCCTTCAAAACGTACGTCTTCTCGGGAAAGGACCGTGCGTGCTCGCGCATATCCGAAGAGCCGTCGCCGAGATGAACCACATAGTCGTTTTCGGCAAAGAGCGGACGGAGCTTTTCCACGTTCGCCCGTTTTCCGTGCGAATCCGAAAGGACGATAAAGGTCTTCAAAGCAGCTCCTCCAATTTTTTAAGCGCTCTTCCGCGGTGGGAAACGGCGTTTTTTTCCTCCGAAGACGCCTCGCCGAAACTCTTTTGCAGCTCCTCCGCAAAAAACAGACTGTCATAGCCGAATCCGTTTTCTCCGCGCGCCTTTAAAAGAATCTCGCCCTTCACGCGCCCCTCTGCGGAAACCGTTCTTCCGTCGGGATATCTCAGGACGAGACAGCACACGAACGCCGCGCGCCTGTCCGTTACCCCCTCCAGATTTTTCAGAAGAAGTTTTCGGTTGTCTGCATCGCCGCCGCCCGAATAGCGCGCGCTGAGAACGCCCGGCGCCCCGCCGAGCGCCTCTACGCACAGTCCGCTGTCGTCGGCAAGCGCGGGAAAGCCCGTCGCCTTCGAAACCTCCTCCGCCTTTAAAAGCGCGTTTTCGTAGAAGGTCGCGCCCGTCTCTTCTACCTCCCCGAAAAATCCCGCCTCCGCAGCCGAAATTACTTCGTATCCCGCCAAAATCTCGCGGATCTCTTTGAGCTTATGCGCATTGCCCGTTGCGGCAACGATCTTTTGAACGTTCATAATTCCTCTCTATATCGCAAGTTCGAGCAGCAAAAGCCAGGCAAGCCCGTAATATACGACGACGGCGATCAGATCGTTCACCGTTGTGATGAGCGGTCCGGAGGCAACCGCCGGGTCGATCTTGATCTTTTTGAAAAAGATGGGAATTACCGTACCGAAGAACGCCGAGCACATCATGGCGGCGAGCAGCGCGATTCCGATGCATCCCGAGGTGAGAAACGCCGCAGCCGCGGTCTCCGGTCCCATGCCGGGAATACACAGAAAACCGCCGACCAGTGCAAAGGACAGTATCCCGAGGATCAGTCCGTTCGTAAAACCGACGCGAACCTCTTTCCATAGCAATTTCAGGGTCTGCTTTCCGGAAAGCTCCTCGTCGGCGAGAACGCGGATCGTGACTGCCAGCGACTGCGTTCCCACGTTGCCCGCCATGTCGAGCACCAGAGACTGAAAGGAGACAATGTAGGCAAGGCTTGCGATTACGTTTTCAAAGATGCCTACGACCGAGGAAACGCCCAGTCCCAGAAAGAACAGAACGATGAGCCACGGAATCCGCTTTTCGATGGAACGGTGCAGCGGCTCCCGCAAATCTTCCTCCTCGGTCAAACCTGCGAGTTTTGCATAGTCCTCGCCGAGAGCTTCGTCTACCGCTTCCACGAGATCGGTGGAGGTAATTACGCCGATCACCCTCCTCTTTTCGTCGAGCACGGGAATGGATTCCTCTCCGTAATCGGTGAGCCGTTCGATACATTCTTCCACGCTCTCCGTAGCGTCCACGGAGGGGAAGGAAGTCGTGATAATGTCTTCGAGCGACGTGCCTTCGCGCGCCACGATGAGATCGCGCAGGGCGATCGCGCCGCAGTACGCTCCCTCCTTATCCTCGACAAAAATCGTGGAAACGTTGTCGTTCTCGGCAGCCTGATCGATCATCGATTTCATCGCTTGCTTCACGCTCATATCCTTGCGGACGAGAATGAAGTTCGTCGTCATGCGGCTGCCCACGGCATCCTCGTCGTACGACTGAATGAGGTTGATGTCCTCCACCGCGTCGGCGTCCATCAATTCGATGATCTTGCTGCGCGTGTCCTCGTTCAGTTCGTCGAGAATGTCCACCGCGTCGTCCGCATCCATCGATTCGATGATGTCTGCGGCGTCGCCCGCATTCATGTCCTCGATATAGTCCTCTGCGTGATCGAGATAACTGAAAATATCGGAGAGTTCTCCGTCGGGCAGAATCCGGGAGAGCCGATCCCGCGCCCGATCGCTGAGATCGGGATAAATATCGGCGATGTCGGCACTGTGATAATCGCTTAACCGTTCGAGCAGTTCCCCGTCGCTGAGATCGCTCTCGATAAGCTCGTAAAGCTGTGAAAGAAAGTCGTTCTTCTCTTCCATACGCGCCTCCTACAACTTTATGCGCATCCGCGCCCCTTTTTAATCTAACGACGTTTCGACGAATTCGAATTTTTCTACGTCTACAAGCCCCCTATCGGTAAGACGCAGCTTGGGAATGACGGCAAGGGACAAAAATACGAGGGTCATGAAGGGCTCGATTCCCTCCGTCACTCCCATCTTACGCGCCTTTTCGGTAATCTCTCTCGTGCGCCCGATCACCTCATCGGCGGGCGCGGAGCTCATGAGCCCCGCGATATCGAGCGGGAAAACCTCTTCCGTCTCTCCCACGAGCGCCATGCCTCCCCCCGCCTGTTCCAGAAGACGGACCGCGCGCGCCATCGCCGCGTTGTCGTCCCCCATAATCACGATATTGTGGCTGTCGTGCGCGACGGTAATGCCGATTGCGCCCCCTCGGAATCCGTACCCCTTTACGAGACATTTTCCGATATTGCCGCTCGCCCTGTGCCGCTCCACGACCGCCATTTTTACAAGACCGTCCGTGAGCGCGACGTCGCCGTCCGCCGCCGTGACGCGGCAGATTTCTTCCTCCGTCATGATGCCGTTGGGACGCACCCGCATGACCCGCACGTTCCCCTCGAGCGGCATCCTGAAATCTTCGGCGGAGACGGCTTTGATCTTCACCGAACCCGTGACGGACGCGGGCAGATAGCGGCGGTCGTGCTCAAAACAGGGCTTGCCGTCCTCCGCGACGAGTACGCCCCGCTTAAAGACGGCTCGCACGCGGAACTCTTTGAGATCTTCGACAAGGGTTATATCCGCGTCGCGGGCGGGCGCAAGCGCGCCCTTATGGGAGAGCCCGTAACATTCGGCGGCGTTGAGGGTAGCGGCGGAAATCGCCCATGCGGCGGGTATGCCGCAGGAGACGGCGCGGCGAAGCGCGTCGTCAAGCTCTCCGACAACGGCGAGATCGTGCGCGTTCCTGTCGTCCGAACAGAGGATAAAACGACGGAAATTATAGGCGTTCATCGCCTTGCAGTTTTCTTCGATATTGCGCGCCGAAGACCCGTTGCGAAGCTGGATATACATTCCTCTCCTGAGCTTTTCCAGACAGTCCTGCGCGTTCACGCATTCGTGGTCGGTGCGGATCCCCGCGGACGCATAGGCGTTGAGCGCGTCGCCCGAGACTGCGGGCGCGTGCCCGTCAACGACTTTGCCCTCTCTGTGCGCGGCGGCAATCTTTCTCAATACGTCGCCGTCTGCGCCGATGACGGCGGGATAGCTCATCATTTCGCCCAAACCGAAAAAGAGCTCCCGTTTCAGTTCTTCTTCCGTCTCTTTGCCGCCGATGACCGCGCCGCTCGTCTCGAACGGCGTTGCGGGCACGCAGGAGGGAAGCTGCAAATAGACGTCGAGCGGACAAACGCCGTCCGCGCGAAGACGGGAAACCGCCTCCTTAACGTACTCCGCGCCCTCCACGCCGCAGACGTTCGTAATCTCGTGCGGATCCGCGACGACGCCGCCCGTGCCGTGCGCGACGGAATACGCCGCAAATTCTTCGGGCGAGAGCGTGGAACTCTCGATGTGTATGTGAGAATCGAGAAAGGCGGGCAGGGCGTACAGCCCCTTCGCGTCGTACGTTTTGCCCTCGTACCCCTCTCCGATCCCCACGATTTTGCCCCCCTTTACGGCGAGCTCGCCCTCTTCGATCTCCCCCGTAAATACGTTGAAGATGCGGGCGTTTTTCAGAACAAGATCGCAAGGTTCGCGTTTCATAGCGCTATCGATTAAATGTTTCATAACGATATTATAACACCCGTTTTCAAAAAGCGCAAGCCCTATAAATCCGTCCCGAGGAATTTTTTCCTGCCGTACAGACAGGCAAACAGGGTAAGCAGCCCGCCGAGAAGGGTTCCCGCCGCAAACGCGGCTCCCTTTTCCGCCATAAACGCGGGATCGGGCGTGGAGAGCGCCTCCCCGAAGAGCGGAACGGTGAAGCGCAAAACAATCAGGAGCGCGATTGCGGCAAACTGCGCGATTCCCGCGGCGACGAACGGTACGCCCACCCTCTGCGGGTTTTTAAAATACAGCGGAAAAAAGACGGCGTTGAACAGTCCCAGCAGCGCGATTCCGTAGCCGAGAAAGGCAAAATTCGCGTCGCAGCCCGCCATATTGAGCTGCGCTTCGGGCGTGAAGCACAGCTCCTTGACCGCGGTAAACAGCGCCGCCGAACACAGCGTGATTCCCTCGAAGATCAGACAGAACAGGATACGGGCGAGCGCGATTTTTCCCTTTTCCGCAGGCAGCGTACAGGAAAAAGCAAGATCTCCGTTTTCGCGCGATTGCAGACAGACAAAGAAGACCGCAAGTCCCGAAAAGAAAAACATGACCTCGTAGGGATAGTTTGGGATAAACACAAACAGTGCAAACAGCGGGAAAATTACCTGCGTAGGGTGCAGAGAGAGCAAAAATTCCTTCTTTAAGAGCGACCTCATATTTGCCTCCTTTCGTATTCGAGGTGAACGATGATTTCATCGAGCGTAGCCTCCCGCGTCCTTGCGCCTTCGGGAGCCCCGCCGCGCGGGATAAGACATTCGAACCCCTCCCTGCACGCTTTAACGCCCACCCCTTCGGCGGACTGCCGGTCGGGAAACAGTGCGAGCTCGTAACGGCTTTTCAGCTCTTCGAGCGGGCAGTCCGCAAGTACTCTGCCCTCCGAAAGCAGCACGAGGTCGTCCGCCGCCCGCTCGAGATCGGAGGTAATATGGGTGGAAAAAAGAACCGCGGCGCCCTCTTCCCTCGCCGACTTTACGATATCGTCGCAAAACTCCTCCCGCGCAACGGGATCGAGCCCGCTCGTAGGCTCGTCTAAAACGAGCAGCTTCGCCCCGTGCGAGAGAGCGAGCGCAAGCGAAAGCTTCACCTTCATGCCCTCCGAGAGCTCGGAGATTTTTTTATTCGGCGAAAGCGAATACTCCCTGAGAAGCGCCGCGAAGCGCCCGTCGCTCCAATCGGGATAAAAGGAGGAAAACACCCTTGCAAGCGTTCCCACCGTCCTGCGCGGATAGAAGCGGAATCCCCCGCCGGCATATCCGTAGAGCGACTTTGCCTCCTCGCTCCGCGCGTCGAATCCGCAAATTTTCACTTCGCCTTGTTCGCAGCGGATGAGCCCCGTGATTCCTTTCAGGGTCGTGCTCTTTCCCGCGCCGTTCGCCCCGATCAGTCCGCAGACGCGCCCCGCCTCCACCGAAAAACTCACACCGTCCAACAGAAAGGAGGCATAGCGCTTAGTCAGATTTCGGACACTGAGAACGCTCATTTCCTCTCCTCCGCCGCCGATATCGCCTTCCATAGCGCCTCCGCGTACGGAAAGGGCTGCAATGCGATCCCCTGCCCCTTGTCCGCCATGAGAATGAGGCTGTCTCCCGGCTTTAAGCCGAAGAGATCGCGCGCCTCCTTGGGAATCACGATCTGCCCCTTCGCACCGATTTTTACTGTCGTAAGAAACTTGCCTTCCGGAAATTGCTCCATATCTCCTCCAAAGTAGGAATTGTTATACTTTTCTTACTTTTGATTATATCACGGCGGCGAAAAGCTGTCAAGCGGAAAAAACCCGCCGAAGCGGGTTTTTGGTTTTATTTGATTTTCGCTCTCATGCGTATGGAGTTGAGAACGGCAAGCAGCATTACGCCGACGTCGCCGAGGACCGCCGCCCAGAGCGGAATCAATCCGAGCAGAGACAGCACCATGAGCGCGACCTTGACCGCAATGGAAAAGACGATATTTTCCGTGACGATTTTGCGCGTCTTTTTCGCCCCTTTCACCGCTTTGGGCAGCGCGGACAGACTGTCGGACGCGAGCACGAGATCGCTCGCCTCGATCGCGGCGTCGCTCCCGAGCGCGCCCATTGCAACCGAAACGTCGCTTTCCGCCATCACGGGGGTATCGTTGATTCCGTCTCCGACGTACAGGAGCATACCCTGTTCTTTCAGCTTTTTCGCGCGTTCGGGCTTTTGATCGGGCAGCAATTCCGCGCAGATTTCGTCCACGGGAAGCCCCTTTAACACCGCCTCGGCGCGCTCCTTCGTATCGCCCGTGAGCACCGCCGTGCGGGAGATTCCCGCCTTTTTCAGCGCCGCGAGCGCTTCGCACGCATCCGCTTTCAGCTTATCCTCGATTTCGACGCTTCCCACAAGCTTCCCGTCCTCCGCAACGTAAACGACGGACGCAAGCGTATTCGTCTCCTCGAATACAATCCCGCGTTCCCGCATGAGCCGCGCACTTCCCACGAGAACGCTCTTTCCCTCCACGACGGCGGAGAGCCCCAGTCCCGCGATCTCTTCGACCTCTTCGGCGGAAAGCTCCGTCTGAACGGCGGAAAACGCCTGCGCAAGCGGATGGGAAGAGTTCTTTTCGACCGCCGCCGCCAGTTCGAGCGCGCGCCCGCCGTTGACCTTGGAGACGGAAAATTTTCCCTCCGTTAAAGTGCCCGTCTTGTCGAACGCCGCCGTTTTGACTTTGGCGAGGCTGTCGAGATACACGGCGCCCTTTGCAAGCACGCCGCAGCGGGCAAGCGTTCCCACCCCCGAAAAGTAGGTGAGCGGTACGGAGATGATGAGCGCGCAGGGACAGGATATGACGAGGAAGTTGAGGGCGCGGCTCACCCAGACGCTCCATTCCGCGCCGCTGTTCATATTGATGATGAGCGGAGGCAGAACGGCAACCAGCAGCGCGATCAATACGACCACGGGGGTATAGATACGGGCAAAGCGGGTAATAAATTTTTCGGGCTTCGCCTTCTTTGCCGTCGAATTTTCGACGAGCGCGAGAATTTTGGCGACCGCGCTCTCCGACGAGGGACGTATTACGCGCGCCTTGACCGCGCTCCCCTCGTTGACGCACCCCGCAAGAAGTTCGTCGCCCTCGCTCACCTCGCGCAGATAGGATTCTCCCGTGAGCGACTTCGTATCGAGCGAGGTCTCGCCCGCCGCAAGTACGCAGTCCGCAGGAATCTTATCACCCTTTCTCACGAGAATAAGATCTCCCGCTTTGAGTTCCTCGGGGGAGACTTCCCGTCTCGTCTCTCCCTCGAGAAGGATCGCCGAGCTGCTCCCCATTTCCACGAGCTTTTCGATCGCCCCGCGCGAAGAGCCCACCGCAATCGACTGCAAAAGTTCGCCGATCTGATAGAGCAGCATGACGATCGCGCCTTCCATGTCCTGCCTCAGCGCAAACGCCCCTGCGGAGGCGACGAGCATCAAAAGATTTTCGTCCAACAGGACCCCGGGATGAAAGCCCTTGCGGAACATTTTGGGAAAATTCCCGATCACCGACCACACGACGGACCAGCCCGCGGCGGCAAACGCGGCGAGATACAGTCCGAAGCTGACCCATTCGTTGATCCCGACGAGTTCGAGAACGAGCGCGGGAATGAAGAACGCGGCGGCGATCGCGATGGACAGAATCTCTTTGAGCCGTCTCTCCTTCTTTTTGGGAGCGGCGGCGTCCACGATTTCCACTTCTTCGAAGTGCGAAATCGCATATACCGCCCTTTGCAGCGTCTCCTCCGCAGCGTAGGATAGGCTGACGCGCTGCCCCACGAAATCCACGGAGGCTTCCTCCATCCCGTCGATTTTTTGAAGCTCCTCCTCGAGCTCGGCGGCGCAGCCCGCGCAGTCGAGATTTTTGATTTTTATGACTTTTTTCATAAGGTTCCTTTATTCGAAACGGCAGTTTAAATGCGCGCACGCAAGCTCTAAAAGCGCTACGACATGCTCGTCCGCAAGCGAGTATGCGATATTTTGCCCGTCCCGCCGCGCTTTGATAATGCGGTTGTCGCGCAGAATCCGCAGCTGATGGGAAACGGCGCTCTGCGTGCCCCCGACGGCTTCGACGATGTGATATACGCACATCTCTCCCTGACGGAGCGCAAGCAGAATTTTCAGCCGCGAAGGCTCCGCAAGCGCTTTGAACTCTCCGCAGACTTCCGTCACCTCGTCGTCCGCGGGCATATTCGCTTTGGCGCGCGCCGCAGCCAGCCGATGTTCTTCCTCGTGATTACAGACCATAACCGCCTCCCGAATTAATATATGAATAACTGTTCATATATTAGCACAAACAAAAAACGCCGTCAAGCGTTTTTCGGTTTTTTTAAGGAAATTCCATCCTTTTGGGCGAGACGAACCGCTTCCCGTCCAGATAGGCGAGCGCGCCCTGCGTATGCAGAACGAGTTCCTTGGAAAGCAACCGCTGACGGGTCATCTTGTGCGCGCGGTTAAACGCCTCGTCGCCGTATTTGCCGTCGCCCGCTACGGGGTGCCCTAAATACGCCATATGGGCGCGGATCTGATGGGTCTTTCCCGTATGCAGCGTCACCCGAAGCAGGCTCGTCTCCCGCCCCTCCTCCAACACCTCGTACTGCGTGACGATTTTTTCGCCGACCTTGTCCGAAACGGTGACGCGCGCCCTCTTGCCGTCCTTGATAAGGCGGGCTTCGCATACCGCCCGCGGTTTTTCCATGCGCCCCACAACGAGGGCATGATATATTTTTTCGACCCGCCGCGCGCGAAAAGCGGAGAGCAGCTCCTCTTCCGCAGCGTCCCCCTTTGCAAAAATCATCACTCCCGCGGTATTTCTGTCCAGACGGTGAATAAAACGGAAGTCTCCGCGCTCGCACAGCATGGAAAACACCGCCTCCGAATTGACGCCGCTCTCTTTGTCGACGACCGCCACGTTTTCGTCCTCATAGAGAACGGAAAAAATCGCTTTTTCCGCCTGCGCGGCAGTGAGACGGTAGTCCACGCGGTCGCCCGCTTTCAGCGCGACGGAGGAGGAAACCCGAGCCCCGTTCACGCGGATCCCGCGGTTTTTCAAAAGGGTGCGATAGCAAAACGACGCCTGCCCGCAGACGTTATCGGTGAAATCTTTTAAGGAACTTTCCTCTTTTACGACGTAGCTTTTGAGCATTTTTCTTTCCTGAAATCAACAGCGCGATGACGGGCGCGGCGGCGAGCGCAAGATAGAGCGCGCCCCCGGACAGGGCAAAATAGACGAGATAGGAGAGCAGAAGCGCGCTTGCCGTCTGCAACAGGGCATACGGGAGAGCCCGCCTCCAACCAAGCTCCCGCGCGCTCGCCGCGATCGCCGAGACGCAGGGCGAACAGGCGAGTATAAAGACCGAAAAGGCGAACGCGCTCCCCGCGGAGTACGGGAAGCTCTCGTAAAACATGGCAAGCGCACCCGCAATGTTCTCCTTTGCCGCGAGCCCCGCGAGCGCGGCGTAGGCGATTCTCCAATCGCTCATGCCGATGGGCGCGAACAGATATTTCAGCCCCCCGCAGAGAACGGCAAGCATACTCTCCTCCCGGGCGCACAGGCAAAAGGAAAAATCGAAGGAATAGAGAAGCCAGGAAAACAGAAAAAAGGCGAGAACGACCGTTGCCACCTTTATTATAAACTGTTTTATCTGAAAGAGCAAGGATTTGAGCACAAATGCGGGCTTGGGAATTTGCAGGGGCGCGAGCTCGAGAATAAACGCGGGCTGTTTTGCGGGACGCAGCAAGAGAGCAACGGCGAGCGAAATGCCTGCTCCGAGCACATAGAGCAGCAGGACGGCAACGAAGGGATTGTCGAAGAACGAGGCAGACAGCGCCAGAAAGACGGGAAGCTTCGCGCTGCATGAGATATAGGGAAGCGCCAATATGACCCGTTTTTGAATCTTTTTGTCGTCGAGCCCGCGCGTCGTGAGAATTGCCGCCGCCGTACAGCCGAAGCCCATCAGAAGAGAAAATACCGCCCTTCCGTTGAGCCCCAAACGCGCAAAAAAGCCGTCCGTCAGCACCGCGAGCCGGGACAGAAGCCCGCTCTCTTCGAGGAGAATCAAAAAGAGATAGAGCAGTGCGATCTGCGGCAAGAAACAGAGCACGCTCCCGAGAGAGCTCAACAGACCGGTTTGCACAAAACTCCTCAGGACGGGAGAAGCGATCCCGTCCGCCAGATTGAATAGCGTCTGCGAAAACAGGGATTCGACGGCGTTTTTCATGAGATCGCCCGGGAAACGGGGCGCAAAGGTCAAAAAAAACGCCGCAAGCAGGAGGATTAAAAAGAAAGGAAGGGCAAAAAAACCGTTCAACAGCAGACCGTCGGCGCGGGAAAGCCCCTCGCGCGCCGACGTATACAGGGCGGAAACGTCCGCCCGCACGGGTGTCACGGGGCGGGAAAGCGCCGACGCGATCTCCTCCTTCAAGGCGTTCTTCCTCTTTCCCTCCGCGTCGATCACGGGCACGCCGAGCGTCCTTTTCAGTCCTGCGCAGTCGATCTTTCCGCCCTCTCTCATAAACCGCTTTCTTTTGGTGAGAACAAGGGCGGCGCGCCGTCCCGCTCCCACGAGATCGAAAAACAGCGGCAAAGAGCGGTCAAGGCTTCCGCATTCGGAGACGAACAAAATCGCGTCTTCGCCGTGAGAGAGTACAAAGTCGCGCGCCAGTTTTTCCTCCATGCTCATGGCGTCCACCGAGTAGATGCCGGGAAGATCGCAGACGGCGGTCTTTGTTCCGCCGATTACGGTCTCTCTTTCCAGCACCCCGACCGTGACCCCGTGCCAGTTGCCGACCTTGGCGTGCCCGCCCGTAATGAGATTGAAGAGGGTGGATTTTCCCGCATTCGGATTGCCGACGAGAAGAATCCTCATGTCCGCCATACCCTGATCCCCTCCGCAATTTCGCGGCGGACGGCAAATTTTGCACTGCGCGCCTGAATGAGCCACGTCTTTTTGAAGCGGGAAACCTTTAGAAGGGTGAGATTCGCCCCCTTGTACACATTGAGAAAACGCAGACGCGCCTGTTCGTCGCCGGAGAGATCCACCCTCAAAACGACCGCCCTTTCCCCTTTCTTTAAATCGCAAACCGTCATACGATATAAAATGCGGACGGGCATGGAAATATGCCCGTCCGTGTGCGCGTTTTCTCCGAAAATCAATCAGGCGTTGTTTTCGCTCTTGATTTTTCTGTCGCCGCGAAGCTTCAACGCCCCGTTCGTGATGATGGGCGAAATGATGAGCCAGAGCGCCGCCAGAGCAATCAGTACATAGACGATGACGGAGCCTACGCTGCGGGGCCCCATGAAGATCGCCGATACGAGGTTGAAGTCGAAAAGACCGAACATCCCCCAGTTCAGCGCGCCCAAAAGCACCAGAATATAAGAAATAATATTTGCGATAGCCATAGTATCTCCTCCTTGTTGCAGTTTGCGCGGCATACGGGGAATTATACGGAAAAGCGCATACAAAAAGCCCCCGCTTTTGATATATGCCTCAAAAGCGGGGGCTTTGCCTGAAAGGGCATTGATACCGACATGGTGCTTAATCGCCGTCATAAGAGCCCGCCTACCGCATACAAGCAAGCGGTCATCCCCTTAACTTCGTCTACCGCTCGAATACCGTCATGGCGCTCTTACCCTTTCGAATCCCAAGACCGCCAACCGAAAATCGCGGCAAAGTCCTGCCGGGTATTTGCGTTTCCAAAATACGGAATCTCTGTTATTCCTCTTTGTATCGCTCTAAGATATCGCAGATGATTTCGGCGCATTTCTCGATTCCGATTGCGCCGCTGTTCAGCATAAGATCGTAATTTTTGCGGTCTCCCCAGGTGCGGTCCGTAAACAAATTGTAATGCCTTGCACGCGCCTTGTCCGATTTTAAGATCTCCTTTTTAACCGTCTTTTCATCCATTCCGTAGTGGGTGACCGCCCTCTGTATTCTGTGCTCGAGATCCGCATACAGAAAGACCTTAAATACGTTTTCGTAATTTTTAAGGACAAAATCGGCGCAGCGGCCGACAATGACGCACGGTCCCTGATCGGCAAACTGTTTTATCACCTTCGCCTGCGCGATGTAAATTTGACCGGGAAGAGATAAAACGGGGCTCCGATATCCGTAACTCATACCCATGCCCAACTTGTAAAGATATCCGCCGGAGACCGTCTGTTCGTTATTCTCGATAAATTCGGGCGCAAGTCCCGATTTTTCCGCCGCCTCGTCGATGAGCTCGCGGTCGTAATAGGGAATGCCGAGCATGGCGGCAATGCGCTTGCCGACCGTTCTTCCCCCGCTGCCGAGCTCCCGTCCGATCGTAATAATATGTTTCATGTTTTCCTCCCATATACCGCTTATATTTTAGCACATAATTTTTGTTTTGTCCATGCCTCTTTTTTGATTTTCCCCGTCAAAAACGCAAAAAAAGCGGACGAACACCGTATTTTTTGCCCGTAATCCTTTTTTATGACTTCCCTTTTAAAAGGCATAAAGCGATATGACATTCGAAATTATGATACCGTTTTTTCAAATTTTTTTCACTTTTTTTTCACCTTGCTCGGTTGACACGCCGCCCCGTCCGTGTATAATTAAGATAAAGGAGTAAACAAAATGGACGCACAAAATGCCGTTCGGCGTGTAAAAAAGGAAATCGCATATCTCTCTTTAAGACACGTTTGCAAGCAATACAGGACGGGCGATATCGTCGTAGACGCGCTTAGCGACGTCTCTTTTGATTTGAACGACGGCGAATTTGCCGTCGTGCTCGGCTCGAGCGGCGCCGGAAAAACCACCCTCCTGAATTTGCTCGGCGGCATGGACGAAGCGACGAGCGGACAGATTTACCTGAACGGGAAAAACGTGACCGCACTCAACAAATACGGCCTCACCGAGTACCGAAGAAACGACGTCGGCTTCGTCTTTCAGTTCTATAATCTCATGCCCAACCTCACCGCTCTCGAAAACGTGGAGATCGCGGTCGAGATCTGCAAAAACGCACTCGATCCCGCAGAGACCCTGCAAGCCGTGGGGCTGGAAGAACGCCTGAACAACTTCCCCGCACAGCTCTCGGGCGGCGAACAGCAACGGGTTTCCATTGCGCGGGCGATGGCGAAAAATCCCAAGCTGCTCCTATGCGACGAGCCGACGGGCGCGCTCGATTACGCCACGGGGAAAAAAATTTTAAGGCTCCTGCACGACGTCTCGAAAAAGCAGAAAAAGCCCGTGATCATCGTCACGCACAACGCCGCGCTTGCGGGCATGGCGGATAAAGTTTTACATATCAAAAACGGAAAAATCGAGAGAATCGACGTCAATGAAACCCCCGCCCCTATCGAGGAGATCGAGTGGTGAAAACCTATCTCAAAACGCTTGTGCGCGTCTTTAAAAAACATATCGCGCGCTTTATCTCCATCGTATGCATCGTCCTTGTATCCGTTGGATTTATTTCGGGAATCGGCGGTTCTACAAACAAGATAGACCGCTCTCTTTCCGATTACTATAAGGCGCGGAACGTGAGCGACTTTATCCTGAAAAGCAAGGAGGACGACGGTTTCAAGGAGGAGGAATACGCCGCGCTGAGCGCACGGTACGGCGAAAACAACGTCAATGCGGGCAACTCGGCAGACGTCAGAATTTCCGTAAACGGCGAAGAGCAGCTCGTTCGCCTATACTTTTTAGAGGACGACGCCACCGTGAACGTGACGGAGACGGTTGAGGAACAGCAGAACGTCTCCGCGCCCGAACATGCGGCGGCGGCGGAACAGAGCGACAATCGGTTAAAGGGATTTTCCCCGGGCACTCAAATCACGATCGATTTCAAAGAGATCCTGCGCCAACTTGCCGAACAAGCGGACGAAGCGGAGCCCGCCGTGCTCTCCCTCCTCGACGGCGACCTTTCGAAGCTCGACGTCACCGTAACCAAAACCGTTCTCTCCCCGCTCACCTTCGCTCTCGACGGAGAGCCGAGCTATTTGAACGACCCCGATACGGAAATTCCCGAAACGATTGGCGAACTTGACAACCTGATCCTGCTCGACAACATTCTCTACCTCTCCGCGGACGACATTCCTACCCTGCGGGACTGCATTCCGGAGACGACCGCATCTTTTCTGCTTTCGACGGGAGCCGTGACGGAAGACGATCTCGACCGCCCTCTTCTCAGCAAGACGGGAGATCTGTACGTCGCGCTTTCCGACCGCGAAGTTTTCAACGCCTATTCCGCAAAATACGACAAGTACGTCGAGCGGGAAGCTGCGGCGATCGCGGACTTGATAGAGGGAAGCTATCAGAGCATTTCGCTCCACGACAATTACAGCTTTAAGTCCCTGCACGGATACGCCGACAAAGTGATGAGTATCACCATTCTTTTGATGGTCGCTTTCCTCTTTATTACCGCTCTCGTCGTGCTGTCGAATATGACGCGGCTCATGGAGGAGGAACGCTCGCAGGTGGCGTGCCTGAGAACGCTCGGCTACGGCGCCTTTAAAATCATCTTTAAATATATCCTCTTTGCGATGTTGGCAACGGGAATCGGAGGAATCGGCTCCTATTTTATCGGGATAGGCGTTTCACAGCTCATCTATATCGTCTTTAACTACTCCTTCGTCATGCCCCCTCTCAGTTCTTCGGTCATGATGTGGTTCTATCTTGTCTCGTTTTTCGCCATCGTCCTGACAACCTTGCTGGCTACCGTGCTCGCGGGGGCGCGCATGATGCGGGAAAAGCCCGCCGAACTGCTTCGCCCCAAGCCGCCCAAGGCGGGAAAGAAAGTTATTCTCGAACGCATTCCTTTCCTTTGGAATATGCTCTCCTTCAAATACAAATCGACGATGCGGAACGTGCTTCGCTACAAGAGCCGTTTTTTGATGACCGTCGT
The DNA here is from genome assembly GCA_964387225.1 of uncultured Clostridia bacterium. Lineage (GTDB taxonomy): Bacteria > Bacillota > Clostridia > Christensenellales > Borkfalkiaceae > Gallimonas. Next base: position 15,621 of record CAYLVU010000017.1, read on the forward strand.
TGCCGTTGCCGGCTCGATGGGACTCGTGCTCGCAGGGCTGGCGCTCATCGATATGTGTCTGTTCGGAGACTTCGGCTCCCCCTCTATTCTCGGACTCGCCATTCTCATCGTCGTCTTTGCAGGACTGCTCACCGCGGTCGTCATCTATACGCTGACGAATATCAACATCAGCGAACGCAACCGCGAAATCGCAACCCTCATGGTGCTCGGCTATCACGACAAAGAGGTTGCGGGATATATCTACCGCGAAATATATATCAACACCGTCGTCGGCATACTGTTCGGCTATCCCGCGGGCGTGTTCCTCATGTGGTTTGTCTTTACAATCGTAAACTTCGGCTCGATTGCAACCGTTTCCTGGTTCGTCTGGCTCACCGCTCCCTTCATCACGCTGCTCTTCACCTTCCTGGTGACGCTCGCCCTGCGGCACAAAATCGTCCGCATCGATATGAACGAGTCCCTGAAAGCCATCGAATAACGACCGCGTATTTCATCGGCGGGGCGCATACGCGCCCCGCCGTTTTTTGCGCCGCGATTTTCTACGGAATCACGGACATAGAATCGCGGACGAATGCCGATACTTCTAAGGAGAGGTAAAAATGTGTACGGCTGCGACCTATAAGACGAAAGATTTCTACTTCGGACGAACGCTCGACTGCGAAGCTTCCTATTCGGAGGAAGTGACAATTACGCCGCGCAAGTTTCCCTTCCCCATGCGCTATCTGGATACCATGGAAAGTCACTACGCCATGATCGGCATGGCAACGGTGCGGGAAATTCCCCTCTACTTTGACGCGGTGAACGAAAAAGGGCTTTGCATGGCGGGACTGAACTTTGTCGGAAACGCTTGCTACCGCAGCGCGATGCCCGATAAGCTCAATCTTGCGCAATTCGAGCTCATCCCCTATCTTCTCGGAAAATGCGCGTCCGTCCGCGAGGCGACGGAACTGCTCCCGACGATCAATCTTACGAATCTTCCTTACAGCGATCAGCTGCCGATCGCCCAACTGCATTGGTTGATTGCGGACCGCGAAGTTTCGGTTACGGTCGAACAGACGAAGGACGGCATGAATCTGTACGACAATCCTGCGGGCATATTGACGAACAATCCGCCCTTCGACGTGCAAATGTTTCATTTAAACAATTATATGAATCTGTCCCCGCGGCGTCCGAAAAATTTGTTTTCGGACAAACTTCCCTTAGCGGAATACAGCCGCGGCATGGGGGCTCTTGGACTTCCCGGCGATCTGTCTTCGCAGTCCCGATTTGTCAGAGCCGCCTTTACCAAGATGAATTCCGTTTCGGGGACCTCCGAAGAAGAGAGCGTCAATCAATTTTTTCATATTCTCGGCTCGGTAGAACAGCAGCGCGGATGCTGCGTTCTCGACGGGGACGGCTACGAAATCACCGTCTATACTTCCTGCTGCAACGCCGATAAGGGCATTTATTATTACACGACCTACGAAAACCACGGCATAACCGCCGTAGATCTGCGCGCCGAAGATACGGATTCGGACGCTCTGCGCCGCTACCCGCTCGACCGCCGCGAAAAAATAACCTATTGCAACCGTTAAACGGTATGAGCCCGAATTTTCGGAATCCGCTAACAAAAATCCGTCTCATCGGGAGACGGATTTTCTCTTTGTATCCTCTTATCGTTTCGCGACGGTGAGCGTGACCTTATCCCCGTTGACGTCAAGCGTTTTGGAGAATCCCTCGCCTTCGCCCTCTTCGGCGCTCTCGGCAAGTACGTCGCCGAGGAAGGCGCCCTTTGCAAGCACCTGCTTTGCGCGCCCCTCCGCCCTGTAATAGACGGCGATGCGATCGGTTACCTCGAAGCCCGCCTCCTTGCGCATGGTCTGAATTTTGGAAACGAGTTCGCGCTCGCAGCCCTCGTCGAGCAGTTCTTCGGTGAGGCGGGTGTTCAGCGCAACGGTAATCCCGTAGCCGCTCGCGGCGGCATAGCCCTCGGCGGAAGCAGAGAAAATCTGCAGATCCTCCTCGAACAGCTCGACGGGGCCGTCGAGATCGAAGGTATACGAACCGTGCGCCGCGATTTCCGCCAACACCTCCTCCGCATTGCAGCCGCTCAAAAATTCGCCGATCGCCCCGAGCTTTTTGCCGTACTTGGGACCGAGCGTTTTGAGCTGCGGTTTGAGCGTATGGGTTATAAGCGACTCGCTGCCCGCATAGCGCATTTTTTTGACGTTGAGCTCATCGAGCGTAACCGCTTCGAGCTCGCCCGAAAGCGCGAGATCGCGCTCGGAGGCGACGACCATTTCCGCAAGCGGCTGGCGGTTTTTGAGATTGCCGCTGTTCCGCGCGCTCCTGCCGAGTTCGACCACCTGCAATACGTTTTTCATTCCCCCTTCCAGTTCGGGATCGATCGCGCTTTCGTCGCAGACGGGGAACTCGCACAGATGCACCGAAACGGGCGCATCCCGATAAAATGCGGGCACGAGATTGCGGTAAATCATTTCCGCCAGAAAGGGCGTATACGGCGCCGTCAGTTTGGAAAGCGTAACGAGAACGTGATAGAGCGTAGTATAAGCGGCGGCTTTGTCCTCCGTCATTTCGCTGCCCCAATAGCGGTCGCGCCCGCGGCGCACGTACCAGTTGGAAAGAACGTCCGAAAACTCCTGAATGGCGCGCGCGCTGTCCGTGATATTGTACCCCGCGAGCATACCGTCAACGTCTTTTACCAGCGTATTCAGCTTCGACAGCACCCATTTGTCCATGAGCGAAAGCTTGCACTTCTTTAAATCGTACTTCGAGGGGTCGTACCCGTCGATTTCGGCATACAGACAGAAGAACGCGTACGTATTCCAGAGCGTGCCCTGATACTTTCTCTGCACTTCGGAGACGGCTGCCGGTCCGAACCGCGAGGGAATCCAGGGTGCGCTGTTCGTATAGAAATACCAGCGAACCGCATCCGCCCCCTGCTTGTCGAGCACGCTCCAAGGGTCAACCACGTTGCCCTTGTGCTTGCTCATTTTGATCCCGTTTGCGTCGTTCACGTGTCCCAACACGATACAGTTTTTAAAAGGCGCCCTGTCGAACAGGATCGTGGAGATGACGAGCAGCGTGTAAAACCAGCCGCGCGTCTGATCGACGGCTTCGGAAATGAAGTCCGCAGGGAAGGTCTCCTCGAAGAGGTCCTTATTCTCGAACGGATAATGATACTGCGCAAACGGCATGGAGCCCGAATCGAACCAACAGTCGATTACCTCGGGCGTGCGCTTCATCGCGCCGCCGCACTTGGGGCACTTGCAGGTGAGACGATCGAGATACGGGCGGTGCAATTCTATGTTTTCGGGCGCGCCGCACTTTTCCTTCAGCTCCGCTTTCGAGCCGATCACTTCGATTTCGCCGCATTCGCCGCATACCCACACGGGCAGAGGCGTTCCCCAGTAACGGTCGCGCGACAAACCCCAATCGATCACGTTTTCAAGGAAATTGCCCATGCGCCCCTCTTTGATGGTCTCCGGCATCCAATTGATCGAGCGGTTATTTTTGATCAGTTGTTCCTTGACCGCCGTCGTTTTTACAAACCAGGACGACCGCGCATAATACATGAGGGGCGTATCGCACCGCCAGCAATGAGGATAGTCGTGTTCGAAGGGCAGCGCCCGAAAGAGCTTTCCTTCCGCTTTGAGCAGATCGAGAACGACTTTATCCGCCTTCTTGATAAAGAGACCGTCGAGCTCGGGACAGCGCCCGTCGAATTTCCCCTGTTCGTTCACCATGGAGATTACGGGCAAGCCGTAATTTTTGCCGACGTTGTAGTCGTCCTGACCGAAGGCGGGCGCGATATGAACGACGCCCGTGCCGTCCGTGAGCGTTACGTAGGGATCGCAAACGACTTCGTATACGCGCTTCCATTCGTTTTTCGTTGCCTGCAACGCGGACTGCGCGTATAAAAACAGCGGTTCGTATTTCGTTCCTTCGTATTCTTTGCCCGTCTTTTTTTCAACGGTCGTATAGTCCTCAAAAAAATTCGCCGCCAATGCTTCCGCCAAAATATAGCGCGCGCCGTCCGCCTCGATCTCGACGTACGCCTCGGCGGGATTCATACAGAGAGCGACGTTGGAGGGCAGCGTCCAAGGGGTCGTCGTCCAGGCGAGAATATAAGTGTTCTCTCTGCCCGCAACCTTAAAACGCGCCACGGCGGACATCTCTTTTACCGTTTTATATCCCTGCGCGACCTCGTGCGAGGAGAGCGCCGTTCCGCAGCGAGGACAATACGGCACGATTTTGTGCCCCTTATAGAGCAAGCCCTTTTTGTGAAATTCTTTCAGCGCCCACCATTCGGATTCGATATAGTCGTCGTGATAGGTCACGTAGGGGTTGTCCATATCCACCCAATAGCCGACGCGGTCGGACATTTTCTCCCACTCGCTCTGATACTTCCATACCGACTGCTTGCACTGCTTGATAAAGGGCTCGATTCCGTATTTTTCGATATCCTGCTTGCCGTCCATGCCGAGGGACTTTTCCACTTCCAGCTCGACCGGAAGCCCGTGCGTATCCCAACCCGCCTTTCTTAAAACGTGCTTGCCCTTCATCGTCTGATAGCGCGGAATGATATCTTTCATGGCGCGCGTTAAAATATGCCCGATATGCGGTTTCCCGTTCGCGGTGGGAGGTCCGTCGAAGAAGGAAAATTCCTCTCCGCCCTCGTTTTTTGCGATGCTCTTCTCAAAGACCTGATTCTGCTTCCAGAATTCGATGATTTCCTTTTCCCGTTCCACAAAATCGAGACTTGTGTCAACCTTTTGATACATATCGCCACCTCCGTTTTTCTATAAAAAAGCCTCCGCGTTTCGGAATACGCGAAGGCATACTAAACCACCAAAACAAACTATCATCTGCCGCAGAAGATAACGGACCGCGAACCCGTGCGAAGTTACTGGTTTCTCCCCGCAAGCTGAGAGGTGATACCCTATAAAAGCGCGGTTGCCCTCTTTCACCCGGAAGAGCTCTCTGTAAACCGAAATCTTTTACGGACGCGTCCTCTGTAAACGCCTGTATTTTCTCTTATTATAGCCGCTTTCCCCGCAAAAGTAAAGCGATTTTACGGAAATTGTTTCCGTTCTGCGCTTCGGGACGGCAAGCGGCGCCCGCTTGCTCATTCTTTGTCGTTCTCCTCCTCCGAAATCGCGGCTTCCGCCTCGGCTTCGGTCTGCGCCGTCGAAACGCGGTCAAGCGGCTTTACGATGTTTTTGAAATCGAGCTTTGGCTTACCGCCGACGATCACGACCCTGTTCCAAAGCCACAAAAGATATCCGATCACCGCGAACACGACGAGCAGAATCGCAACCCATATCATGACCCCGCCGTATCCGAGCGAGTTGACGTCGAGGAAGAAATACGGATAACCGAAATCCGGAACTGCGGCGCCCAGAATGAAGATATACGCCACATATACAAGCGGAATAATCAGACTGTAAAGCGGCGCAAAGACGGAGAGCGTCCTTTTTTCGTCGAACAGTATGTAATCGAGTATGAACAGGACGGGTGCGAACACATGATAGGAGATGTTTCCGAGATTCCGCCAAAAATCTGCAGAAAACGGATTTCCCAGCAGGATGAGATAGACGAGAAAGGTAACGAGAATCATGACCGTCGTCATAAACTTAAAGGTTCTGATTTTACGGTTGTGCCCCTCGCGTTCTCCCGCATAGACCCGTTTCACGTTGTCGGCAAGGACGATCACGGAGACCGCAAAGACGAAATAATTGGAAATATTCGTATAATATTTTAAAAACTCCCACGACATCTCCTTTGCCCCTTCGCCAACGTAAAAAAATCCGAGGGAGAGCAGTACGGCAAGCGCCGAAACGCAACATAAAATGATACGGTAAATCATCTGCGTAAGTAAATTTTTCCTCATATGTCCTCCCGAATCATCCGAAAATTCCCTTTCTGGGCCGAATGTTTTTCACCGTAAAGCCCGCCTCCGTCACGCAGTCGACAAGCACGTCGTCCGCAAGGTCTGTCTCCACGAAAATTACGCCCTTTTTAAAGTTCGCTTTCGCCCCTCTCACGCCGTCCGTCAAAAGCAGCTTATTCTCGACGCGCTCCGCGCACCGCTTGCAACAGATCCCTTCCGCTTCTATCACTTTCTTCATATCTTTATTTTACCACAAATCATCATAGCTGTAAAGCAAATTTTCACTCTACCGTGAGTAGAGCTCGTTTTTTTGCAGGTGGAGCGCTTTTTCCGAAATATAGAACGAAATTTTAAGGGAGTAGGTTGTAAAGATTGCTTTTCGGTGATATCCTAATAGCGCGCGGGAAATCCCGAACGGAGGTAGAAATGTCATTCGAAATCTTTTGCGATTCATCGGCGAATTTGCCCGACGAGCTTCGCAGTCTGTACGAAATTAAAGTAATCCCCTATTCCTGCATCGTCAACGGAAAGGAGCGCCGGTGCCTCGAGGAGGGCGTCCCCTTCCGCACATCCGCCAAAAAACTATACGAAGAAATGCGGGCGGGCGCGGAAATTAAAACTTCCCTCGTAAATTGCAACCGAATCGTAGAGTCCTTCGCTCCCGTGCTGGATGCGGGAAAAGACGTGCTGTTCGTCACAATTGCTTCCGGCATCAGCGGGACCTACAACCAGGCTTTGAAGGCAAAAGCAGAACTGGAAAAACGGTATCCCTCCCGCAAAGTTGCGGTAAAAGACAGCGCGAACGCGTCCATGGGCGAGGGACTTCTCGTACTCAACGTCGCCCGTCTCAGAGAAATGGGCGAGAGCCTTGATGCCTGCGAGAAATGGCTGGATATGAACACCTACAAGCTCAACAGTTATCTCACCGTAGCCGATCTGAAATATCTGCGAAGGGGAGGCAGGGTCTCCCTTCCGCTTGCCATTGTCGGAAGCCTTCTCAGCATCAAACCCATTCTCAAGGCAGACGGCGGCAATAACGCTAAAATCGTCTTTGCCGGCAGAGAACACGGCAGAAAGAAGGCGCTAAGCGCACTTTTGACGGCGTTCAAGGAAAACGCCGTGCATCCCGAAACACAGACGGTCGCCATTACGCACGCCGACTGCGAAGACGAGGCGCTTGAACTTGCCCGGGAGCTGAAAGCGCTCGGCGTAAAAGACGTGATCGTAGAGTATTACGACGTATGCACCGGAGCGCACGTAGGACCCGGGACGATCGCCCTGTTCTTTATGGGAAAGGACAGAAAAACGCCGCCTCCCCTTCCATCCGCCGCACCGCACGCAAAACCCGTCGCGGAAAGATTGAAGTAAGCAAAGCCGCTTAAAAAAGCGGCTTTTTCATTTGCAACGTTTTCTTGAAATTCCATCTTTTCCCCGTTGCTTTTTTGAAAAGGGTATGTTATAATATCATCGACACCTGCGGTGTTCGGAATGCGGGAAACGGGTAATCCACAAAGTAATTTCGGGAGCGCTTGTCGGGCGGAATAGGAGAGGTCTGTAATTTTACGGAAAGTCCGAGGTCCGTCCGCCGCGCACCCACCTGCGAGAAGCGGGTTAACATTTTCGCATTGCGGCACAGGCGGATGTCTTTTTCTTTTTGAAATTTTTGATTTTCAATAAAAATTTTGTGTTTTCGGGGGCAAAAAAGGTTGCAAGAATATGCCAATTGTGTTATAATCACAGCGCATTTCCGTTGAAGATAACGTGTCTACATAACGGCCTTGTGGTCAAGCGGTTAAGACGGCGCCCTCTCACGGCGCAATCCCGGGTTCGATTCCCGGCAAGGTCACCACTTAAAACCTAAATCGAACACTTTGCTGTGTTGGTTTAGGTTTTTTATTTTGTCGTTTTCCGTTCTCTCTTGCATTTTTAAGCCGTAAAAATGCCACTGTAAGCACGTTAGCGGTTTTGTCGGGTGTTTCCTTGTAATCACGCACAAACGGCGGTTTATGCCGCGAAAGCCGCTTGACGTGAGAAGGGCGTGTGGTAGGCTATTTGCCAACGGCAAACAAAAAGCCCCCTTGGGGCGTTTGGTCTTGGCTCTTTGCCTAAATACCGCACGCCGAGGAGGCTCGCGTCAAGCGGAACGCGGAATAAATAGCCGTGAATGTATGTTATTACACATACATTTCAAGCAATATTTCTTGTATTCCCATTTGCACGAATTTCGAGCAAAGCAAGGCTTTGCTTCCTTGCTCTCTATCTTCCATTTTATAAATCCCCTGCGTTATTTAACTTGAGGCGGTTTATTTGTGATTCTTTTTCTTCTTGCCCTTGAGCTTTTCGAGATTGACCGCCTCGACGTTCTTTTCCGAAGGCTTGACGATGACAAGCACCACGATCACGACGAGAAGAATCGCGGAGATTGAGAAGAGCACGACTGAAAGCACGTTGTTTTGCAGCCACTGCGATTCCCCGGGAATCGTATCGATGGGATTTCTCACGCTCACCGCCTCGTATGCGGAAACGGTGTATCCGGGAATCTGCGCATCGGTGACGATGGCACGGAGCACATAGATTCCCGTCACCTGCGGCACGAATGACAGGGAAGAAGAGGGATTCCAGTAATAATCGTTATCCGTTCTATCCCACTTTTCGTCGTCCTCGGTGATATCGGAGTTGTACTCGGAGATCGTAATACGGCAATCGTCGTACGCCTCGTCCTCCATGTATTTGTCGATATTTTCGACGAACTCGGAATAGGTAGGCGCGCTCTCGCCTTCGGGGAGGTTGTCCGTATCGAAGCGGAAGAGCGCATATTCCGTCTCGTAGCCGGAAAGCGCGACGATATCGAAGCTCGAGAAGGTATACGTGCTGTCGCGGTAACCCTCGCTCTGTTCGCCCGGGTCCTCCACGGTCGCGCCGTCGTAATCTACCTCGAAGGTAAATTCGGGAATTTCGTCGATGTCCCAGATATTGGAGCTCGTCACATCCACCAGCTCGCCGTCCTGCACAAGCTGCACGGAATAGGTGGAGGTTCCCTTCGTATAGGTTGCCAGCACGCGGAAACGGTACAGCCCCATTTCGGAGATTTCGAGCTTTAACGCGTTGTAGTTGAGCGACGTGGAGGAGGAAGCCGAATTCCCCTCCGAAGCGCTTTCCTTATAATAGTAGATGCTGAATTTGAGATCCCGATAATCCGCGCAGTCGCTGCCGAGAAGCGCGCGCAGGGAGGGCAGATAAATGTAGGCGCCCGAGCCCGCGCTGAGTCCCGCGGCGATCTCGTCGAGGGCTTCCTGATAGGCTTCCGCCGCCGCTGTCGCCTCGTCCGTAACCGTATTCACGTACTCGCCGTTCTCCTCCGTATAGGAAATTCCCAAATACTTAGGTCCTTCCTGATCGCGGTTGACGGGAATGTAGTCGAACGCGTCGGCACCCTCGCCCTTCGTAACCGTAACGCCGTCCGCCGCATACCAGGTGAGGTAAGCGTAAACGGGAGTGTTCGTGCCGTCGTCGAGCTTGAAGCGAATGGAGACATACTGCTCTTCGGCGCCCGTATCGGTGGCGGGAACGAACACGGTGGAAGTCGTAAGCGTTCCGTAGTCGTCGTCCGTAGGCAGGTCGTAACCGCCCTCTTCGTTCTCTTTGAGCATATAATAGCTGCGGGTCACGGATACGGAATCGTCGCACACGTCCATCGCCTGATAGGTGAGGCTGAAACTCTGCCCGAGGCGGAACGCATAGACGCTGCCGCTCAGCACAAGCACGGGATCGGCGTTATCCGTCACGTTGCCGTCTTCCACTTCGAAGGTTTGTCCGTTGAGCTCCTTCATGAGCACGGTCTGGGTTTCGCTCCCTTCCGAAAGCGCCGCAGTGAAGGTAACGGGCGTATTGGGCGTCGTGGACGAAGAGGAACGGTATTCGAGATAGTACCCGCCGATGTTGGTGAAAGTACCGATTTTCGTTCCGTTGAGGTAAACGTTGAACTCTCCGATCGACACGTTCTCTTCGTCGATCGTGAGTACGATGTCGTCCGTAAGCGCGGTGAGCGCGAGCTCGGTTTTTTCAAGCTCGGCGTTATCCGTATCCTGATTTTTGGCGTCCTTGACCGCCGCCTTCAACGCGCCGTCCTCATAGAAGAACACGACGGTGTTGATTGCTTTGCCCTCTTTGCTGATATTCTCTTCCCCGCTCTCGAACGCAATCTCATAGGTATTGAACGCGATCTCGGGGAAAGAAAAGGTCATGGAGAGATATTTTTGCGCGGCGGGATTTGCCGGCGAATCCGCTTCGCTCCCTTCCGTCGCATTGTCCTCCTCTTCCGAAGAGGGAGCCGCCTCGTACCATCTGAGGGCGAGGTGGCGGCGGAAGTGCACTTTGCCTCCGTCGCTGAGAGAGAAGCGCACATAGGAGGTTTCCCCCTCCTCCGCATCGGACGCGCCGACCTGCCCGCCCGTTCCCGCAGAAAAGACTGCGGAGGGGGTATAAGTCGCGGCGTCCGCCTTCGCGGCGGAAGGGAGACAAAATACGATCCCGAGCGCGAAAACGAGAAGCGCAAAAAACGCCAAAACCGTAATCAAACGTAACTTAACTTTGCTCATGAAACTGCTCCAAGCGGACACAATTGCCCGATTATCTCATTTATTGTACACGAAAATTTCTCCGCCGTCAAGCGGTAATCGACTTCATAAGGCAAGAAAATAAATTTTTCACCTTTTCAAACGGGTTTTAAGAGGGGCGAGAGGTCGAATTTGGACCAAGGCGCCTCCTCCGCGGGCGGTTCGCTCATAAACCGCATGCGCGTCTTCGTAACGGGGTGGGTAAAGGAAAGGGAGTACGCCCAGAGCGCGAGCTTCCCCTTTACCGCCTTTTCGCCGCCGTATCGCATATCGCCGTAGACGGGATGGGAGATCCCCGCCGTCTGGACGCGGATCTGATGGCTTCTGCCCGTGTGCAATTCGATTTCGGTGAGCGCAAGCCCGCCCGCCTCTTCGATCACGCGGTAGTCGAGCACGGCAAGCTTCGCGCCGTCCGTGCCCTGCGGACAGAGATAAACCATATTATTGACGGCGTTCTTTTTCAAATACCCCGTCAGTTTCCCGCACCTCGGTTCGGGCGTGCCGACGAGAACGGCGAGGTATTTTTTTTCGAAATCCCCCGTCTTCATCTGTTCGCCCAGTCTTCCCGCCGCCTTGCCCGTACGCGCGAACACCATAACCCCGCCCGTGGGACGGTCGAGCCGATGAACAAGCCCCAAATAGACGTTGCCCGTCTTTCCGCAGCTCGTGCGGATGTACTCCTTTACAAGGTCGAAAAGGCTTGCGTCGCCGCTCTCGTCGGGACAGGAAGCGAGATTCTGAGGCTTTAAAACCACGATAATATGGTTGTCCTCGTATAAAATTTTCAACTGCGTTTCAGTCATTGACGTATAATCCTCCCGCGCCGCAGGGGAGCGGAATTTTTTCCTCCGTGGGCAGTCCCACCTCGTACGCCTCGATCCTCCCCTGCCGCCCCGAAAGACAGAGCGTGAGGATATTCGAGAGGACGGAAGCCTGCAATCCCGTCGTATAGCTGTTGATAAGAAAGAAGAGCGGATCCTGAGAGAGTACCTGCGTGCAGAGCTTTACGAACGGAAAGAGCTCGGTCTCGATCTTCCACATTTCGCCCGAAGGTCCCCTTCCGTAAGAGGGCGGGTCCATCACGACGGCGTCGTAACGGTTTCCGCGCCGTATCTCCCGCCGGACGAATTTTATGCAGTCGTCCACGATATATCGGATGCCCGACGATATCCCCGAAAGTCTCGCGTTCTCTCCCGCGCGCTCCACCATACCCTTGGCGGCGTCCACGTGCGTCACCTCCGCCCCCGCCTTGGCGAGCGCGACGCTCGCGCCGCCCGTGTAGGCAAAGAGGTTGAGGACTTTGATTTTGCGCCCCGCGTTTTTTACAAGCTCGCCCGTCCTGTCCCAGTTTACCGCCTGTTCGGGAAAGAGCCCCGTGTGCTTGAACCCCATCGGTTTGACCTTAAAGACGAGATCGCGATACCCCACCTTCCAGCTCTCCGGCAGGGGGCGTTTGTACTCCCATGCCCCGCCGCCCTTTTCGTTGCGACGGTACACCGCGTCGTAATCCATGGAAAAGAGGTCGCGCTCCGCGCTCCAGATCACCTGCGGATCGGGTCGGAGAAGGGTATAATCCCCCCAGCGTTCCAGCTTATAGCCGTCGCCCGTCGCAAGCACCTTATAATCTTTCCATTCCTCCGCCAGACAGATCATGGGATTATTATAACTTTTTTCCGTGCGTTTGTAAAGAAAAAAGCCCGCCGAAACGAAAAAATACCGCGGGCAAAAAAGGGTGCGGCAGTAATGTGCGCTTGCCATAGGGAATAAAAAACTAAAATTTTATAAGAGTTGCGCTTTCAAGCGAGACGATAGGGTATTCA
>CAYLVU010000018.1:0-27325 GCA_964387225.1 uncultured Clostridia bacterium
TACGGGGGAAGGTGTCGCCGTAGGTGACGGAAGGGGGCTGCCTGTTATGCGCGTTTCTTTCTTTTCCCGCAATGACGACGGACAATTGGGAACTACGGTTAAGCCGAAAATTTTTTGTCTGTTTTATAAATTGTTCTTTTTCGCCCACTGTTTTTCTCTTTGCTTTTGTATAATTATTATAACTAACCATGGCAAAGCAAATAAGACCAAACATATGACGACACCCACGAAAATCGGAATCAAAATTGTGAGAAGATCAAGACTTTGAGACGTCAAATATGCCGTCATAGCTTTCTCCACCAATAGATTAAAAAGCACTGCAGAAGCGACATTCAAACTTGCTTGTATTAACACAGATAAAATCTCACCCGCTATAAATAAATTTTTCGCAGAAATGTCTTCAGAGTAACAAGCGGCGGCTTTCATTCGTATGTAAACGCTCCGGGTTTTTCGGTCATTTGCATCCCGAATGGAGAAAAGGTAATCCTTAAAGTTGATTTTATTTTGTCTGATCCATTTTGCGCAGCGGGTAATAATCGATGCTTGACAAAGATGAACCACCCAACAGCCTGCCTGAATCAACGCACTTAAAACAATTAACATCTGACACAGTTGTTTCGTGCCGTCATATTTTGCGAGCGCCTCTAAAGGATCGGATTTTATCCATGCTATGAGTATTATGACCCAGATAACGAATAACAATGAAGACAAAACCGCCAAAATAACTCCCGCCTTTTTTGTTCTGTTTTGAAGAGTATTGTCTGCCGTGACTCGATTTAACAACTTCTTGTTTAACAACTTCTTCGAATCGTTTTGCGGGCTTTGCGGGCTTTCCGTTTGTTTTTGGTCGGCGGCATGGAACGAAAACCGATAGCCGCATTTTGCACATGTCTGTACTCCTTTCGCGCAGATCGCTCCGCACTCGGGACAAACAATAAATTGACACCCGCAGTGAACACATTCGCTCGCCGTGGAAGAAACCGATCCTCCGCATTTGGGACATTTGACCAACGACATTTTTTCTGCTCCCATAAAATCATATTGCACCGATATAGGTGCAATATGATTTTAACATGCGGGTATAATAAAGTCAAGAAAAATGCACCAAAATAAGTGCAAAAAATAAAAAAGATGAATCGGAAAATCGAAAAACGCGTCGGAAATAATATCAGAAGGCTACGGGAAAGAGCAAGCGTTACGCAGGATTACTTAGCCACCAAGCTACAATTGAACGGCTGCGATATTACGAGAAGCGCTCTTGCAAAAATCGAAGTCGGGCAGCGGCATTTATACCCCGACGAAATTATTTTAATTAAACAAATATTAAATGTAGAATACGACGAAATTTTTGAATCATAAATTTGTGCGCCGCCCTAAAAGGGCGGCGCACGTTTTATCTCTTCGAAAATTTACATCCGCAATAATTTTGGCGGTAAAGCCCGTATTGGCGCGAAAGCTCGACCGAGCGCAGATACCCGCCCCGCTTTTTAAAATCAGAGGGAAGATATTTGACGCCGACCTCCTCCTGCACGCAAAAACCGATTTCATTGATCGCAGACGCGTCTTTGAGCGGAGACAGAGTGAGCGTCGTCGCAAAGCAGTCAAATCCCCGCGCTTTCGCCTCCCGCGCCGTCCTTTCGAGGCGGAGACGGAAGCACTTTTTGCACCGCGCGCCGCCCTCCTTCTCGCCCTCGAGCCCCGCGGCGACCGCGGCAAAAGCCTCTCCGTCGTAATCGCAGTCGAGAAAGTCCGCAAATCCCGTCTCTTTTAAAAAGCGGATCTGTTCCGACTTGCGCTTCCCGTACTCCTCCGCGCAGTCCATATTCGGATTATAATAAAAAACCGTCACGCGAAAATCGGACGCGAGCCGTTCGAGACAGGCGGAAGAGCACGGCGCGCAGCAACTGTGCAAAAGCAGGCGCGCGCCGCCGTTTTGCGCGGCTTCCTCCTGCATGAGCTTGTCGTAATCGGGCTTATTCATTCTGATTCACCGCTTGCTCCCCGCCATGTCGAGAAAATATGCGTGCAGACGCAGATCGTCCGTCAATTCGGGGTGAAATGCGGTCGCAAGCATATGTCCCTGCCGTGCAGCGACGCATTTCCCGTCCACCGAAGCCAACGAAACCGCCTCCGCGCCCACCCGCTCGATATAGGGCGCGCGGATGAAGACGGCGGGATACGTTCCGATCCCCTTCACGTCCAGATCGGCGCGGAAGGAACCGAGCTGCCGTCCGTAGGCGTTGCGTTTGACCGTGACGTCCATGAGTCCGAAATACACGTTTTCGTCGTTCGTGAGCTCCTTTGCAAGCAAAATAAGCCCCGCACAGGTGCCGAAGACGGGCAAGCCGCCCGCGATCGCCTCCTTTACCGGCTCCAACAGTCCCTCCTCGCGCAGCAGTTTTCCCTGCACGGTGGATTCGCCGCCCGGCAGAATAATGCCGTCGAACCCGTCCGTAAAGTGAGCGCGGCGACGGATCTCCGCCGCCTCCGCGCCCAATTTTGCAAGTGCCTGTTCGTGTTCGAGAAACGCTCCTTGCAGAGCGAATACGCCGATTTTCATAGATTATTTTCCGCGCTCTTCCATGATGAGTGCGATCTCCTGCGCGTTGATGCCCACCATCGCCTGACCGAGATCTTCCGAAAGTTCGGCAAGGATTTTGGGGTTATTGTAGTTTGTGACCGCCTGCACGATGGCGCGGGCGCGCTTTGCGGGATCTCCGCTCTTAAAAATTCCGCTTCCCACAAACACGCCTTCCGCACCGAGCTGCATCATGAGCGCCGCGTCGGCGGGCGTCGCAACGCCGCCTGCCGCAAAATTGACGACGGGCAGTTTTCCGTTCTCGTGAACGTATTTTACAAGATCGTAGGGAACTTGCAGGGTCTTCGCCTCTTCGTAGAGCTCGTCCTCCCGCATCGAGACGACTTTGCGGATTTCCGACTGCATCATGCGCATATGGCGTACCGCCTGAACGACGTCGCCCGTACCCGGTTCGCCCTTGGTGCGGATCATGGCTGCGCCCTCCGCAACGCGGCGAAGCGCCTCGCCGAGATCGCGCGCCCCGCACACGAAGGGAACTTTGAACTGCGTCTTGTCGATATGGTATTTATCGTCCGCGGGAGAGAGCACCTCGCTCTCGTCGATATAGTCGATTTCGATCGCTTCGAGAATCTGCGCTTCGGCAATATGACCGATGCGGCACTTCGCCATAACGGGTATGGAAACCGCGCTCTGGATCCCCTTGATCATCTTGGGATCGCTCATTCTCGAAACGCCGCCCGCCGCGCGGATATCGGCGGGAATACGCTCGAGCGCCATGACGGCGCACGCGCCCGCCGCTTCGGCAATTTTTGCCTGCTCGGGGGTCGTAACATCCATGATCACGCCGCCCTTGAGCATTTGCGCCAGATTCTTATTCAGTTCCAAACGGTCGTTCATAGCTTGATACCTTCTTTATGAAAATTTTTTTATTCATTATAGCACGGCAAAACGGGTCGGTCAACTTTTCGGACCGTGTTCCGCAAAATAATTGTTGAGTGCGGAAACGAGCGCCCGCACGGATGCGCGGATGATGTCCGAATTTTCCCCCGCGCCCCAATAAATTTTTCCGTCGCTCTCCACTCCCGCATAGGAGATTGCCTGCGCAAACGATCCGGAAGTAAGCGCGTGCTGTTCGTAGCCCGTCAAATTAAAGCGCACGCCGAAATGCTTTTTTAGGGCGTTCGAAACGGCGTCAAGCCGTCCGTTGCCCGTCGCCTCCACGTGCAGCGATCTGCCGTCTAAAAGGATTTCGACAATCGCCGTGATCCCTTCCACCTGACGGAAATGCACCTCTCCCACGTCGAAAAACTTGCGGTCGGAGAGAAAGTTCTTTTCAAACACTTCAAAAATTTCGGGCGCTTTCAGCTCGCGGTGCTCCCCGTCGGAAACGCTTTTGACAAGATAACTGACCGCCTCGCGCATTTTTGCGGGAAGTTTGAGCCCGTACGCCTGTTCAAGGACGTATCCGACCCCCCCTTTGCCTGACTGGGAATTGATGCGGATGACGTCCGAATCGTACTGCCGCCCCACGTCCTTGGGATCGATGGGCAGGTAGGGAACGTCCCACGTCTGCCGCTTCGTCTCCTCGCGGAAACGCATTCCTTTTGCGATGGCGTCCTGATGAGAGCCGGAAAACGCCGCGAAGACAAGTTCTCCCGCATAGGGCTGGCGGGGAGAAATTTCCATGCCCGTAAATTTTTTGTACATCGCCGCTACGTAGGGCATATTCGAAAAGTCGAGCCCCGTCTCCACACCCTGTGAAACCATGTTCATCGCGAGGGTGACGATATCGCAGTTGCCCGTGCGCTCGCCGTTTCCGAAGAGGGTGCCTTCCACCCTGTCCGCGCCCGCGAGCAGCCCGAATTCCGCCGCCGCAACGCCCGTCCCGCGGTCGTTATGCGGATGCAGAGAGAGCACAACGCTCCCGCGATAATTTATGTTTTTGTGCATATATTCTATTTGCTGTGCATACACGTGCGGCATCGCGTTTTCCACCGTGGCGGGAAGATTGACAATCGCCTTTCTGTCGGCCGTGGGCTTCCAGACGTCGAGCACGGCGTTGACGACTTCGAGCGCGTACTCCGGCTCCGTTCCCGTAAAACTCTCGGGCGAATATTCGAAGCGGTACTTGGCCCCCGCCGCGTCCGTGAGCTCTTTTAATAACTGCGCGCCCTCTACGGCAATTCTCCGGATGCCCGCTTTGTCCTTTTTGTACACCTGCTCGCGCTGGGCAACGGAGGTGGAATTGTAGACGTGCACGACGGCGTTTTTGGCGCCCTCGATCGCCTCAAAGGTCTTCTTTATGATATGCTCGCGCGCCTGCGTGAGCACCTGAATGGTCACGTCGTCCGGAATGAGTCCGCGCTCGATGAGCGTGCGCACAAATTCGAACTCGGTGCCGCTCGCGGCGGGAAATCCGACCTCGATTTCCTTGAAGCCGATTTCGAGCAAAAGCCTGAAATATTCGAGCTTCGTCTCCAAATTCATGGGCTCTACGAGCGCCTGGTTGCCGTCTCTGAGATCGACGCTGCACCAAACGGGCGCGCGCGTAACGGCTGCCTTTTCTGCCCAGTCCATACAGCGCTTGGGGGGCAATATAAATTGTGTTCGGTATTTTTCAGCGTTCATGCTCTCCCTGCCTTTCGAAATATACAAAAAAAGCGCCTCAAAAAGAGACGCTCTTCGCGCGGTACCACTCTTCTTGCGGAACTATGTCCGCCGCCTCGTCGGATATTCGATATCCTGCCCCGATAACGGAGGGCTCCGTTTTCCCTTACTCTGACTTTCGGAGAAACCGCTCCGCGGCGAGTTCGCTGCAATCCTTCTGCCGTCTCGCACCCTCCGACGGCTCTCTGAAAGAAGAAAAGAAGTTACTGCTCCGCATCCTTGCGTTCTTTATATGATTATACCATAGATTGTTCGATTATGCAAGCTTTTTTCGCCCTTAATTTTGTTCCTGCGTCTCTTCCTGCGTCTCGTCCTGCGTCTCTTCCGCTTCCGAAATCAGCCTTTCAATCTCCTCCGCAACGCCGTCCAGCGCGCCCTCCTCCATGGCGGACGCCGTCAGATCGAGACGGAAGAGGCTCTGCTCTGCGGTTTTATAGGAAGGCACGCCCGAAACTTCCGCTTTCAGCGAGGCAAATACGCCGTCTTTGTAGTCGATCGTGACGGTGAGCGACGTGATTTCCGCACCCAAATACGTATTCGCGAGAATCTTCGAGCCGAAGGAATCCGCCAGACCGTCCACGATCTCGCCGTATTCCCGGGATAAATCCTGCACGAGCGGCGCAAGAAGCGTCAGGCGTTTGCCCGTCTCCGTCTCCTCCACGGTAAAGCAGTCGTCAACGGCGGCGAGCATGATCGAACCCTCCGATTCCGCGCCGCCGAGATCGATGTCTCCCAGTTTGGAAAGCGCCGTCATGAGCAGCTCGAGCGCGCCCGCGCTCTTGACGGTTGCGGCGTTCCCCTCCCCGTCCCTGAGCACCGCGCACATCGTTCCGACGGCATAATACAAGTCGGCTACGGGATACTGCGAGAGGTAGGTGAGCTCTTCGGGGGCGTTCGACCCGAGTGCGGAACAAAGGGCTTGCAGCGCGGTATAATCGGCTTCCGCGCTGAGCGTAAGACAGTCGAGCGCGCCCAGATAGCCGTTCCCGCTCCATTGCGACGGGTCGATTTTTCCCGTCGCCTCCGCCGTAAGCGCGCCTCCCAAAAGTCCTCTGCTTTCGAGGAGTTCGGAGGAAAATTCTCCCGAGAAAGTGACGCCCGCCTCATAATCGAGCCCCGCAAAACTCTCCGCCAGATCGGCAAGAAGGGTCTTTTGCGCGGCGGGTAGAGCCACCTCTTTGCTTTCCGCTTTGAGCGCCGCGCTCCATTGGTTCGTAAGGAGGGTATCCGAAGCGGAACCGATATCCGAATAGACGGAAACCGCGCTGTAACTGCACGTCAAGGAGCCGAACAGCGGGTAATCGAGCGTATATTCCGCCTCGATGCTGACTTTTACGGGCGTCCAGTCCTTCTTTAAAACGAGAAGAATACGCACCGACTTGAACACGGGCACACCGTCCAGTCCGTCCAAACGGGCAATCTGCGTCTTTACCATTCCGCCCGCCTTTTCGCCGTTGAGAACGTAGCGGTAAGTATATGTACCGTCCGCCTCACCCGTCCGCTCGGCGCTGCGCAGAGTCGAGGCGTTTACGATATATCCTCCCAGCGTACATTCGTCCGGCAGAACGCCGACCGCATCCCTAAAGTCGCTGCGGGAGGCGGTATCGATATCTCCGTACGACGCGCCGCGGTAGGCGGCCTTATCCCCGTTCAAAAATGCTTGCAGATAGGACTTGTACAGCGGTGAGGAGGAGGATTCTTCATAATAATACCCCTCCGCGGTTTTAACCGCGGTGCTGGAAAACTGTTTGGAGACGTTCACGACGGATTGAACGGTTGTCGTGCCCTCGGTCGTGACGGTGTAACCCTCGAGCTGTTGTTCCTTGTACAGGAACGCATAGGCGACGGACGCGGCGTCGAGCTCTTCCGGCGTTTTGCTCGTGGACAGCGTTGTGGACTTTCCGTCGCTTTCCGTGAGTTCGTCCCGATCGCATCCCGCAAGGACGGCGACCGCGCCCGCCAAGAGGCAGGAAGCGGCAATCAGAGCCAAGATACGGAGTTTTTTCATGATACCTCCCGACGATACCGATTTTTTTGTATAGTTTAGCATGAAACGGGGCGCAAGTCAAGCAACGGCGCTAAAAAGCCCCGTCGCAGAGACGGGGCTTTTTGCCGTTTATGCCGTTTTTTTATAGACGAGCTTGGGCTTTGCACCCTTCTCTACACATTCGCGCGTAATGATCACCTCTTCCACGTCCTTTTGGGAGGGAATATCGAACATGACGTCCGTCATGAGCCCTTCGATAATCGTACGAAGTCCGCGCGCCCCCGTTTTCAGGCGGATCGCGGTGTTTGCAATCTCGCGCACCGCTCCTTCTTCCACCGTGAGTTTTACGCCGTCCAGTCCGACCAGTTTTTGATATTGCTTGATGATCGCGTTGCGCGGCGTGGTGAGAATGCTCACAAGAGCGTCTTCGTCCAGCGCCTGCAAGGATACGACGATGGGAATTCTGCCGACAAATTCGGGAATCAGACCGAACTTGGTGAGATCCTGCGGCTTTACGTCGTCCAAAAGCGTATAGTCCGCTTCGTTCTCACCGAGCTTGACCTTGCCGCCGAATCCCAGTCCGGAATCGTCCTTTCTCGCGCCGACGATCTTATCCAGTCCGACGAACGCACCGCCGCAGATAAACAGAATGTTCGTGGTATCGATGCGCATACAGTCCTGCTGGGGATGCTTTCTTCCGCCCTGCGGGGGAACGTTCGCCACCGTGCTTTCGATAATTTTGAGAAGCGCCTGCTGTACGCCCTCGCCCGAAACGTCGCGGGTGATGGAGACGTTTTCTCCCTTGCGCGCGATCTTATCGATCTCGTCGATATAGATGATCCCGCGCTGCGCACGCTCGATATCGTAATCGGCGTTCTGAATGAGTTTGAGAAGTATGTTTTCCACGTCCTCGCCGACATAACCCGCCTCGGTGAGCGTCGTTGCGTCGCTGGAGGCAAAGGGCACGTTTAAAATTTTAGCAAGCGTGCGCGCAAGCAGCGTTTTTCCGCTTCCCGTGGGACCGAGCAGCAAAATGTTGCTCTTCTCAATTTCAACTTCCTCTTCTCCGTCGTCTTTCTTTCCCGCTACAAGCGAATTGATGCGCTTGTAGTGGTTATACACGGCAACCGAAAGCACCCGCTTCGCCTTGTCCTGCCCGACAATGTACCGATCGAGCTCCTCCTTGATTTCGGCGGGTTTTTTCAGTTCGACGAGCTCCTGTTTTTCGGAAGTTTCGGGCGTTTTTTGCAGCATCTCCTCGCAGAGCGCCACGCACTCGTCGCAGATGCAGATGCCGTCCGGTCCCGCAATCAACCGTTTGACTTTTGCCTTCTCCTTGCCGCAGAAGGAACAATGTTGTTCGTATTTGCTCATTATCACTCCGAATTATCTTTTTTCGTACACTTTGTCGATGAGCCCGTAGGCAAGCGCCTCGTCCGCCGAAAGATAATTGTCGCGGTCGGTATCGCGTTCGACGACCTCTACGGGTTTGCCCGTGTTCGCGGACAGAATCTCCGTCATCTTTTTCTTGATGCAAAGAATGTGCTCCGCCTGGATTTTGATGTCGCTCGCTTGCCCCTGCGCTCCGCCGAGGGGCTGATGAATCATGATCTCGCTGTTTTTGAGCGCATACCGCTTTCCCTTCGTTCCCGCCGCAAGCAGGAAGGCGCCCATGCTCGCCGCAAGTCCGATGCAGATCGTGGAGACGTCGCACTTGATATAATTCATCGTATCGTAAATTGCCATGCCCGCCGACACGGAACCGCCGGGGCTGTTGATATAGAGGCTGATATCCTTGGAAGGATCTTTACCTTCGAGATAGATGAGCTGCGCCACGACGGTGTTTGCCACGGCGTCGTCGATTTCCCCGCTCAGAAAAATGATCCTGTCCTCCAGAAGACGGGAATACAGATCGTAGCTTCTTTCCCCGCCCGACGTGCGCTCAACAACGTAAGGGATCAAAATATTCTTTTCCATTATCAGTTCTCCTCGCTGTTTTCGGGATTTGCTTTCTTCTTTGCCGCAGATCTTTCCGCCGCAGGTTCCTTGGCGGGCTCTTCGGTGCAGAGCGTCATCTCGTTGTTCTCCTGCAAGAACGCAAAGAGCTTCGTCACCTTGATGTCGCTCTCGATGTACTCGCGCTGGCGGGGATCCATCGTCTTTTTATACTCTTCCGCTTCCTTGCCCACACTCTTTGCCTGTTCGGCAATCTTCTCTTCGATCTCCTCTTCCGTCGCCGTAATGTTTTCGGTCTTGATCAGTTTTTCGACGATAAGCCGGTGAAGAACGGTGCGGC
Source organism: uncultured Clostridia bacterium (assembly GCA_964387225.1). Lineage (GTDB taxonomy): Bacteria > Bacillota > Clostridia > Christensenellales > Borkfalkiaceae > Gallimonas. Next base: position 9,490 of record CAYLVU010000018.1, read on the forward strand.
GCGCCTCTTCCTCGAAATTTTTCTTGTATTCTTCGCGGGTAGAGCCGATATATTTGAGATAATCGTCGAGCTTAATGCCCTGATACATGAGGGAATATTCCATCTTCTGCAAGGAATAATCCTCCTGCGTTTCGATCATCGCGTCGGGAATTTCCGCCTTCGAGGTTTTGGCGATCTCGGTGATGATCGCGTTTTCCGTTTCGTTGACCGAACGGGACTGCGCGTTCTTTTCGAGGCGCTCTCTCACTTTGGCGCGGTAAGCGTCCAGACTTTCGGAACCGACCTTCTTTGCAAACTCCTCGTCCAGTTCGGGAAGCTTTTTGCCCGTGATCTTGTGAAGGGTAACGGCAAAGACCGCCTTCTTTCCCTTCAAATCCTCCGCCTGATAGTCCTCGGGGAAGGTAACGTCGATGTCGCGCGTATCGCCGACCGTCATGCCGACCGCGCCCTCCTCGAATCCGGGAATGAACTGACGGGAGCCGAGCGTGAGATCGAATCCATGCGCCTCTCCTCCCTCGAAAGGCTTTCCGTCCACTTTGCCGAGGAAATCGATATTGACGGTGTCGCCCATTTCAGCGGCACGGTCGGTCACTTCCACCTTCTCGGCCAAACGGTCGCGGGTCGCCTGAATGTCCGCTTCGACGTCGGCGTCCGTAACAGTATACTCGTATTTGTTGATTTTTATACCCTTGTAGGAGCCTATCTCCACGTCGGGCTTGACGGGAGTCAAAGCCACAAGAACAACCTTCTCGTCCGAAATGTCGTCCACCGAGAGGGCGGGATCGCCGACCGCGGTGAAGTTTTCCTCTTCCTTTTGAAGGATCTCTCCGTAGTGCTGCGAAAAGAGCAGGTTGAGGGCGTCTTCGTAGAAAAAGCCTTTTCCGTAATACATCTCAAGCACGTGCTTTGGGACTTTCCCCTTGCGGAATCCGTTCACAACGTATTTGCCTCTGTTTTGGACGTACGCCTTATCGATCGCCTCCGTCCATTCCCGGGAATCGAAGGTCATCTCGATTTTTACGGTGCTCTTTTCCGCGGGGGTTACCTGGTAGTTCATAATTTATCTCCTGATTTTGTATGATATGGTTTTGCACTCTACATTTTAACATAAAGAAAAATAAAAGGAAAGCGTTTTTATTTACAAATTTGCTTTTTTCGGTTATAATCAAGTCGAAAACATTTACGGAGTACGCTATGCCGCAGGACGCCTTTACCCTCCGCCTCAATGCGCTCGAGCTGAATTCGGCGCTCACGGGAGGAAAAATCAACAAAATCGTTCAACCGGACCGCGAAGAAGTCGCCCTTATTATATACACGGGAAAACGCACGGTGAAACTTATTTTTAACGTCAATGCCTCGGATTGCGGCATTTATTTTTCGGAAAACGACCGCGAAAATCCGCTTGTTGCCCCCAATTTTTGTATGCTGCTCAGAAAACACCTGCAAAACGCGGAAATTTTGGGAATCTCTACCGTCGGCTTCGAGCGGATCGTCGCCGTACGCCTCAGCTGCTTTTCCGATTTTTCCTCCTGCGAACGGATTTTATACGCCGAAATCATGGGAAAATATTCCAATCTGATTCTGACGGAGAACGGCTACATTTTGGGCGCGTTAAAGACGACCGCACTGGACGGAAACGCGAAACGCATGATCTTTTCGGGCGTGAAATACGTCTTCCCCGAACGGCAGGACAAGACGGATCCGAGCGATTTTTCCGCGCTGTCCGCCCTCTTTCGGGAGCCCCGCGAAAACCTTGCGCGCTTTTTATTCCTCTCGGTCGCGGGGCTCGCACCCTGTACCGCAGAGGCGATCACGGCAAGCTATAAAGGCGGAGATTTTGCCGAACATGTCTACAAATATCTTTTTTCGGACGAAATAAGCCCCTGCGTCGTCGAGCGGGAGGGCGTGCCCGTAGACTTTTTCGCGCGAAGAGCGGAGGGCGGAATCCCCTTTCCCACGCTCTCCGAGGCGCAGTCTTATTTTTACGCAAAAAAGCGGGCTCTCCGCAACACGGAGCGCACGAAAAACAAGCTGCTTTCGGCGGTAACCGCCGCCGAAAAAAAATGGGAAAAGAGACTTGTGCAGATTCTCGATAAGCGGAGGGAGTGCGAAAGCGCGGAGGAAAACCGCGTTAAGGGCGAGCTGATCACCGCGAATCTCTATTTACTCAAAAAGGGACAGCGCGGCTGCGAGCTTTTGAATTATTACGACGGAAACACGGTCAAGATCGCGCTGGACGCCTCGCTCACCCCCTCCGAAAACGCCCAGAGGTTTTTTATGAAGTACAGAAAACAAAAGCGCACCTTAGAGGCGATCGCGCCGCAGGAGGTGGAAGCCCGCGCCGAACTCGAATACCTGCAATCTCTGCGCGCCGCCGTCGCCGTCGCGCGCGACGGCGAAGATTTGTCCTCGCTGGAAGAAGAACTCGTCTGCGCCGGACTTCTGCGCGCCCCGCAGGAGAGAGTGCGCAAGAAACCGCAATCCTCCTTCCGCTCCTTCGAATTCGGCGGTTTTTCGATCTTTGCGGGCAGAAACAACCTACAAAACGACAAACTGGTAAAACAGAGTGCTCCCGACGACATATGGCTGCACGCGCATGCGTACCATTCCGCGCACGTCGTCGTCAGAACGGAAGGACGAAAACCGCCCGAAGAGGTGCTGCTCTATGCCGCTAAAATCTGCGCGCGGTATTCGGACGGAAAGGGAGACCGCATTCCCGTGGACTGCTGTCCCGTACGCTCCGTCAAAAAACCGCGGGGCGCCAAAGCGGGCTTCGTCACCTATTCCGACTATAAAACGATTTTAACGGACGGAAATTGAACATCCGACGCGGACGGGGAAGTCTTTTAAAAAAGCTCTTGGAGAATGTTCCAAGAGCTTTTCTTTTTATCCGTTCGGCGTTGAGCGGCGGGCTATTGCTTTCCCTTGACCTTCATCATGCGGACGACGGCGGCGCGCTCGTTTTCGGCAAGTTTGTCCTTGATATACTTAATCGTCTCTTCAAGCTGCGGGATCATCACGTATTCGAGCGCGTTTACGCGGCGCTTGTTCCGCTCGATTTCCGCCGCCAGAAGGCGCATGCTCTTTTCCACCTCGGCAAGCTTTACCATCTTGGGAAGGAGCGCCGACGCCATGTTCACCGAATAGTCCGCCTCGCTCGTGATTTCGGGATACGCATAGGGAAGTCCCTCCCCCTGCGCGCGCGCCTTGATCTCCACTTTGGGCACGTCCACCCCCATGATGCAGGCGGTTCCGCATTCCGCCTCGACGCCTGCGGCGGGCATGATAAACGCCGTCTCCGCCGCGTACACGGGCGTGAGCGAACGCGCCACGGAAAACTGCCGCAGCGTTCTTACAAGCTCCGCCTCCACTTCGTCGCGCAGCCGCTTGTTCTCCCTGACGATCTCGGTGAAACGGCGCACCATTTCGTCCGATTTGTCCTTGAGAAGCTTATGACCCCGCACAGCGGTAGAGAGCCTTGTTTTCAGCTTTTTCAGCTCCATGCGGGTGGGATTTACGTTAAGTCTTGCCATATTATTCGCCGAAATATCGATCGAGATACTCCTGACGGATACGCTTCAGCTCACTCTTGGGCAATATCCGCAGCAGCTTCCAGCCAAGGTCGAGAGTCTGTGCAATCGTTCTGTCCGTCTCAAATCCCTGATTGACGTATTCGCGCTCGAACGCTTCGGCAAAGAGGGCGTACAGTTTATCCGTCTCGGAAAGCGCCGCCTCGCCGAGGATCGCGGAGAGTTCCTTGCACTCCTTGCCGCGCGCGTATGCGGCGAAGAGTTGGTTCATGGTGTCCGCATGGTCCTCGCGCGTCTTCTCCTTTCCGATTCCCTTGTCCTTGAGACGGGAAAGAGAGGGCAGGACGTCGATGGGCGGATTGATGCCCTTTTGAAAGAGCTCGCGCGACAGAATGATCTGCCCCTCCGTGATATATCCCGTAAGGTCGGGGATCGGGTGGGTCTTATCGTCCTCCGGCATCGTTAAAATGGGAATCTGCGTGATGCTTCCCTTCAAACCGCGGATTCTTCCCGCGCGCTCGTAGAGCGACGCAAGGTCTGTATAGAGATATCCCGGATAGCCTCTTCTGCCGGGCACTTCGCGCCTTGCCGCCGAAACCTCGCGCAGAGCCTCCGCATAGTTGGTGATGTCCGTCATGATGACGAGAACGTGCATGCCGCAATCGAACGCCAGATACTCCGCGCAGGTGAGCGCCATGCGGGGCGTCGCGATACGCTCTACCGCAGGGTCGTTTGCGAGATTGGTAAACAGAACGGTGCGCTCGATTGCACCCGTCTTTTTAAAATCGTCAACGAAATACTGCGCCTCCTCGAACGTGATCCCGATTGCGGCGAACACGACGGCAAATTCGCCGTCTCCCCCCTTCACTTTCGCCTGCCGCGCAATCTGCGCCGCAAGTTCCGCGTGGGGAAGTCCGCTCATCGAGAAGACGGGAAGCTTCTGTCCGCGGACGAGCGTGTTGAGCCCGTCGATTGCGGACACGCCCGTTTGGATAAATTCGTTCGGATAATCGCGCGCGGCGGGATTGATGGGCTCGCCGTTGATATCCATATTTTTTTCGGGAATGACGGGCGCCCCGCCGTCACGGGGATTTCCCATGCCGTCGAATACCCGCCCCAACATATCGCGGGCGACGGAAAGCTGCTGGCTGTGCCCCAAAAAACGGGCTTTGGAGGTGGAAATTTGCAGTCCCTGCGAATTTTCGAAGAGCTGGACCACCGCCTTGTCGCGGTTCACTTCCAAAACCTTGCCCTGCCGCACGGAGCCGTCCTTGCCGACGATATCCACAAGCTCGTTATAGGTGACGCCTTCCACGCCCTCGACGAGCATAAGAGGCCCCACGACCTCCCGAATCGTCTTATATTCCTTATACATCCGTTTCCCCTCCCTGCGCTACCGCCTTGAGCTGAGAGGTCATCTCTTTTAAGATGACGTCGAATTCGCCGAGATTTTCCTCGGGAATATACTTTGCCCTTCCGATCTTTTCTTTACAGGGACAGGCCAGAACGTCGCCGAGGTCGGCATAGTTCGAAATCGCCTCCCCCGCAAGACGGTTGAATTCGTAGATAAGCTTCAACATGAGCCGCTGTTTTTCCATGGAGGAGAAGGTGTCCACTTCGTGAAAGGCGTTCTGGTGCAAATAGTCCTCGCGGATCATCTTTGCGGTCTCCATTTTCAGACGGTCCTTGCTCGAAAGAGCGTCCATGCCCACGAGACGGACGATCTCGTCGAGCGCGGCTTCCTCCTGCAAGGTCGTCATGACGAATCTGCGGTAGAGATAGAAGTCCTTTCCCACGTTCGCGTCGTACCAGTCCTTCATGCGGTCGGCGTACAGCGAATAGCTTACCAGCCAGTCGATGGCGGGAAAATGCCGCTTGTACGCGAGCGAAGCGGAGAGCCCCCAGAAGACCTTGACGATACGGAGGGTTGCCTGCGAGACGGGTTCCGAAAGATCTCCTCCGGGAGGAGAGACGGCGCCGATCGCCGTGACCGAGCCCGTTCTGTCCTCTTTTCCCAGCAGCTTCACGATGCCCGCTCTCTCGTAAAATTCCGCGAGACGGCTCGCAAGATAGGCGGGATAGCCCTCGTCGCCGGGCATCTCTTCGAGACGTCCGCTCATTTCGCGGAGCGCTTCCGCCCAACGGGAAGTCGAATCCGCCATGATTGCAACGTTATAGCCCATGTCGCGGAAATATTCCGCGATGGTAATACCCGTGTAGATGGAAGCCTCGCGCGCCGCAACGGGCATATCGGAAGTATTTGCAATGAGCACGGTGCGCTTCATCAGAGGCTCGCCCGTTTTGGGGTCCTTCAACGCGGGAAATTCGTTGAGCACGTCCGTCATTTCGTTGCCGCGCTCGCCGCAGCCGACGTACACGATGATGTCCGCGTCCGCCCATTTCGCAAGCTGGTGCTGTACAACCGTTTTTCCGCTGCCGAAGGGACCGGGAACGGCGGCGACCCCGCCGCGCGCTATGGGAAAGAGGGTATCGATGACCCGCTGCCCCGTCACCATGGGAGCATTCGGAGAAAGCTTCTCGCGGTAGGGTCTGCCCTTTCTCACGGGCCAGCGGCGGAGCATACAAACCTCCCGCTTGCCCACGTCCGAATCGATCACGGCAACCGTCTCTTCGATCGTAAAGTCGCCTTCCGTAACCGACACGACCTTGCCCCTCATTCCGTTGGGCACCATAATGCGGTGAACGACGATCTCGGTTTCCTGCACGGTGCCGAGCGTATCGCCCTCTTCCACCTCGTCGCCCGCCTTTACGCAGGGCACGAAATGCCAGCGCTTCTCCCTGTCGAGATTGTTCACGGATACGCCGCGGGAAATGCGGTCGCCGTACTGAAAATAGAGCGTCGTCAAGGGGCGCTGAATCCCGTCGAAAATTCCCGTGATCAGTCCCGGAGCAAGCTCCGCCGAGAGCGGCTCCCCCGTAGAAACGACCTTTTCGCCGACCCCGAGCCCGGAGGTCTCTTCATATACCTGAACCGACGCGGTATCGCCGCGCAGCTCGATAATCTCACCGACAAGTCCCATCTCCGAGACGCGCACGACGTCGTACATCTTTGCGTCCGCCATGCCCTCGGCAATGACCAAGGGACCCGAAACTTTAACCGTTTTCCCTGCCATAGTACTCCTTTTAATTTCTGTTGAACAGAATATCCACACCGAGCGCCCGTTCCATCGCGCTCTTCAATATTTCGTCGCCAAGTCCCCCGTCCCCTTTGCCCGACGGTACGGGCAGAACGACGGGGTACGGCTCTTCGTCAAAGCGCTTCAACCAGTCCCCGAGCGGGCGGGCAAGCTCCTCCGTGACAAAAATAATCTGATACTCCTTTGCGACGGTTCTGAGAATCTCCTTTGCCGCTTTTTCGTCCTGCGCCGCAAACGCAGCGACGCCCGCCGCCTTGAACACCATCACGCTGTCGCCGTCTCCGACGATTGCGATTTTACCCGTCATAGACCCTCCCTGCCCGCGCGCAGACGGGCTTTGATCTCTTTTTCCCCGAGCCCCGCGTTGAGACATACGAACAGGATTCTCACGTTCGCATTCTCCGCACGGCGGCGGAAAACATAGTAGAGAAAGGGCAGACTTTTGTCGAGGTCGAATCTTCGCGCCGCAAAGAAGTCCGCCTCGTAAGAGTCGAGCATCTTTTCCGCAAGCGTGTAGGGTGTGCCTGCCCTCTTCGCCTCGAAACAGGCCGCCGCAAACGAACGGAGCTCGCCGCCGGAAAGCATTTTTTCCAGCTTTTCGGGATCGCGGAAGAGCAGCGAAATCTCCTTTTCGCCGAGCTTCCCCCCCTTGACCGCAGTGACCTTTTCCGCACTTGCCGCGCGGAAGGCGGACAGCAGATTGACTCTGTCGATCTTGCCCGTAAGCAGTCTCTTCAACACCCCGCTCCTCTTGCAGGCGTCGGAGAGATGCTCGTATTGCGCGCGCTCGAAAATCATGCCGACCGCCGCGCCGTCCGCCCCGTCTCCGATTGCGGTAACCGCCTCTTTGACCGCTTTCCCGAGCGCGGAAGGGAGCAGATCGTATCTGCCGTTCCCGATTTTTTCCGCGATTTCGGAAGCGGGTATGAGCCCGTTCGGTCCGAGGAGTTTTTCCGCGGGCGCGGAGACCGCTCCGCTCTTTACGAGCGCTTTGGCGTTGTGAAAATCGCGCGGGGAAAGAAAGTACTCCTTCTCCGCCCGCGACGGCGCGTATTCGCGGATAAACGCGTCGAGATCGCGCTCGTCCGCCTCTACGTATTTTTCGAAATCGTAAACGGAAGAGCCCTCGGCGCCCTGTCCGAATCCGCTCTCCGCGAGCGTACGAAAAGCGTCCTCCGCCGTCATTTCGCTCATGCGGAAGATCTTATCGCCCAGAAGGCGCTTTTCTTTTACGGCAATCGCACCGTTGACGTATATACAGTCCATTTAATTGACCCGAAACAGTTTCTGTGCCAGCTCCGTCTGATAACTCTCCCGATCCGCGTTCAAAAGCGCGGCGTACGAGAGATCGGTATCCGAAACCTTTCCCCGCAGAAGAAATCCGCCCGAAATGCCGGCGCGCTCCGAAGCGATCGTCAGTTTTTTTTCCGCGACGACGGGCAGAATCGCAACCTCCGCCGCACAGGGAAAGTTCGCGGCAAACACAATCTCGTCCCCCTCGCGGGCGTACTCCTTCAATAGTTTATCGGCAAGCGCAAGCGTCTCTTTGTTGTCGAGGGCAAGCAGCGCGTCGAGCGCGCGTTCGTAAACGGTGTCGATGACACGCCGCTTTTCTCCGAGCAAAATTTTCTTGGCGTCGAGACGCGCCGCGGCCTTTTTCCCTTCGAGAACGGAGGCGGTTTTCTCCGCCCTCTCCTTCTCCGCTTCGCCGCGCATTTCTTCTGCGCGCGCAGCCGCCGCCCGCACGATTTCGTCCGCACGCTCTTCCGCCGCTCTTATGATCGCGGCAGCCTCTTCCTCCGCGTCGGATATAATCCGCGCGACCAATTCCTCTCTTCCCATGCCGCGTCCTTATACGATTGCCACGAGCATGATGGAAATGATGAGTCCCAAAATGGCGTAGAACTCTACCATTGCGGGATAGAGAATCAATTTTCCGCCGAGGCTCTCCTGTTTGCCGACCGCATAGATACAGTTCGCCGCGGTCTTGCCCTGAAAGATGCCCGTGATCAGACCGGAGATCGCCATAGGCAGACATGCCCCGAGAATCGCCCAGCCCTGTGCCGCCGTAAGAGCGTCCGTGACCGAGGTCGAGGCGATAATACCGATGATAAAGCCGTAGATGCCCTGCGTTGCGGGAAGCAGCACAAGCACCATGACCTTACCGAACTTTTTGGGATCCTCGCCGAGAACACCCGCCGCCGCGCTGCCCGTTTTGAACAGCCCGACGCTCGACCCTACGCCGCAAAGCAGAACGCAGAGCGCAACGCCGAACATGGCGATTGCAAAGCCGGAATCGAAGAACGTACTCATAAAAAATAACCTCCGTTTGTTACAAATAGATTTACCGCTTGAATGCGGGAATTTCCTGACCTAAGCCGCTTCGTATTTTTCGGAAACGGACCGTTCGGGTTCAACCCGAATATATTTATGTTTCGAGCCGAGCGGAGTAAAGAGCTCTCCCTCCCCCTCGTAAAATCTTCCGTAGAACTCTACGTATTGCAGACGTGCGTCGTGAATGTATGCGCCGAGAAGACCGATCGCGAGATTGAACGCGTGCCCCACGATCATGAGCAGAATGCCGACAATCACAAACACGGCGTTGCCGCCCGTAATAAAACCGATCGCGTACTTCGAGACGATTTGAGCGATGACCGCGCCGGAGAGCATGAGCCCGTAAAGACGGGCGTAACTGAGAATATCGGAACAGTAGTTGATGATCCCGTACAGCGAGCCGAAACCCTTGGTGAATTTTCCGAGGAGTTTTTCCTTGCGCCCCGCCGTCAACACCGCAACGGCGAGCATGGCTCCTGCCGCGATCCCGCCGATCATGGTCAGGGAAGAGAGCGCGAAATCCTCGATAAGCCCCAGAACCGCCAGCAGAACGCCGAGCGAGAAGACCGCCCACACAACGCCGTCCAGAATACCGTCCAGAATCTGTTTTCTGCGCCAGCACTGCACCGCGCGGCAGACGTAGCCCGTCATCAGTTGAAAAATTCCGACGAGCAGCGCAAGCACGAGCACGGCGGGAATGGATATCCCCATAAACGACCAGCTCGCATAGGAAGAATCGGTGAGATCGTACGCCACGGGCAGCAGGAAAGGCGCGTCCGAAGGAAAAATCGATATGCCGAACAGGGAATTGAAGAACACGCCCCATACGATCGCAAAGATCCCGCCGACCGCAAACACGCCGCCCAGCGATTTCATCGTCCCCCCGCGCGAACGGAGCTTGAAACAAAGGAAACCGCCCGCAAGCACCATGAGAAGCCCGTACCCGATATCCGCCATGATAAAACCGAGAAACACGCTGTAAAAGAAGGACATCACCGTATTGGGATCCAGCTCGCGCGCCTTCGGCGGAGAATACATATTCGTGATCGTCTCGAAATTTTCGACGACGGGATTGTTGCGCAGCAGCGTAGGAGGTTCTTCCTCTTCGCCCACCTCCGAAAACGCGCAGTAATACGCCGAAGATGCGGCGGAAAGCGCCTCCTGCACCCTTTCTTCCGCTCCTTGCGGCACGTAAGCCTCGAGAAGAAAGGTCTTTTCCGTTCCGCGCATCTTTTCGGCGAGCCGCGCCTTTTCCAGTTCGAACCCCAAATAATCGCAGTAAATTTTCAACGCGCGCACTTCCGGAATAAGACCGGAAAAATTTGCCTCGTTTTCCCTGATTGCAATTCCGAGACGAATGCTCTCGCGGCTGAGTTTTTCAAAATATTCCGCCCCCGACTCATCCGACGCATAGGGACAGGGGGCGAATCCGCCCGAAGAGAGAATCGCCTCCCCCTCTTCGGCGACGCTCGCATGAAAGACGGCGGCAAGCACGACGGTCTCCCCGTCGGACAGACAAGAGACATCGGCAAGCGGCACTGCGTCGAACGCGTCCTTCGCATTTTCCCAGGAAGACGCAGACATGGTACCCAGACGCACCCTTGTATGCGCGGTATCCGCATATGCGGAAAAGGGCAGGGAAAGCGACTTGTAGAGTTTTGCCCCCTCTTTCGCTTTTCCTACCCTTGCAAATTCCGTTTTTAAACGGTTCTTTTCATCGGTCAGATTGCCGATACGGGAAATAAGCGCCTCTTCCTTTTCCCGAAGACCGCCCGCCTCCATAAACTGCGCATAGCCGACGGAAAAACCGTCCTTGAGTTCGTCCGTCTTGATTTTATGTTCTTTATTGTAATTTTCGGCAAACGCGGCAAGAACGGCAAGCGCCGCCTCCGCCGCAGAAAGCCGCGCGTCGAGCTCCTCCCCGTCAAAAGCCACCTCTGCGGTGTCCGCCAAGGGGGTCTGCATCGTAATCTCGACGGCGCCCGTCTTTTGAAGGGCGTTGAGAATCCTGTCTCTGTCCGAATCGATCGCGGCGAGAGAGAGTTTTTTCATCTCAACAATCACCTGCGATCCTCCTCACGATCCCGCTAACGTGCGCTTTTGTATTTTTAAGAAGCTCTTCCGCATACGCAACGGCAGATGCTTTTTGCTCTCCGACCGTCTTTCGGTACGCGCAGTCGCCCTCCTCTTTCGCTTCACCGAGCGCGCGCACAAGCAGCGCCGCCATTTCCTTTTCACAGTCCGCAATCAGCTTGCCGGCGGTTTCTTCCGCTTCCGAAACGATTTCCGACGCCCGGGAAAGCGCGCGCGCTTTGCGTTCCGCCGCTTCCGCCTCTGCCGATTTTACCGATTGAATCAGCTCTTCCATGCTCTTGCCCCTTTCGGTATTCTGAGCAATTTTACCACAATATACCCCCATTTGTCAAGCAACAAACATGAAAACCGCGTGAATATTTTGTCTATCCCCGGTGCATATCCCAAACGGTTTCCGTCAGTCTCTTCCGTCAAACAGCCCCATCTGAACGGCTCCGCGCACGGCGCTCAGATCGCCGTCCCAGTCTTCGCCGATCGGAACCGCTCCCCGCGCAATCAGAGCCATATTGCCCGCGCAGTCCCTATTCTCCCTGCAAAACACGGGACAGAGTCCGCGGCGCAGAGCCTCCGAAGCGCCCGCCCAGGTCCCTCCGCGCCGAAAACCGCTCCTGATCACGACTGCGGCCGCCGACAGCGCGTAGATATAACGGTTGCGGGTCATCGCGCCTTCCACCGTGAAAGGACTTGAAGGCGCCGCGGAAAGCGCCAGAAAATTCCCCGATCCGAGTGCACGCGCCGCAGCGGACGACCTTACGCGATCCAAAAGAGAGTACGCGGGCAGTTCCACAACGCCGCAGCTTTCCCGCATACCCGCGCGTTCCGCCACGGTATCGATTCCGCGGGCGCCTCCCGAGAGGGTCGCAAAGCCCCGTTCCGCCGTTTTTTGAACCGCGCTTTCCGTAAACGCCGCGTCATCCTCTTCCGGTTCCCGCGAACCCGCATATCCCGCGCAAAACTTTCGGATAAGGGACAGCTCCCCCGCATAATATAACAGCGGAGGATGGCTTTGGGGCAGCCGTTCGGCAAGCAGAGACGGATAGAATTCGTCCTCCTCCGTGACGACGCCGATTCCGTCCCTTGAAAGTCTCTCTGTTTGCGCGTTAGATTCGAAGCGCCCTTCGAGCAGCGCCGTCAAGCGGTCGGCAAGCTCAGCGTTTTGAAACATATCGGATAGCTCCGCCCTCGTTTTAGACAGCAAGTCGCACGGCTGCAACCCCAAACAGGACAGGAGGCGGGTAAAATTATGCCATTCCGATGCGCCGAAAATCTCCCCCTTCGCGCCGCTTCCGCCGCAGAAAAGGATGATTGCCTCGCCGTTTTTTACATTCCCTTTCATCTTGATTTTTACGGTATTGCAACCAGTATTTACATAGGTCGCGAAGATGCCGCCGAATCCTTCGCGCTTCCGTTTTTTGCTTCTATGAAATATTGAAATTTTGTAAAATTTGAATTATGCAAACGGCTAACGCCGTTGGCTTTCCCTTGGCAAAAAAACGATTTCTGTTTTTGAATCAGGCGCTCAAAAATTCTTGCAAGCAGGTTTTCTTCGCTTTTATTATAACATAACCGAGAAAAATATCAACTTTAACATGAGGCTTCAAGAAAAATAAATTTTTTTGCAAAAACACTTAAAATTGCTTGATAAATTTTTGCTCGTTTGGTAGAATAAATAAGCGTTAAGCGTTATTGGGGCGTCGCCAAGCGGTAAGGCAACGGACTCTGACTCCGTCATTCGGGTGTTCGAATCACTTCGCCCCAGCCAAATAGCCCCGTTTCCATGGATTTTTAGCGGAAATTCAATGGAAACGAGGGCTTTTTTTGTGCCATTTTGGGGACTTTTTGGGGACTAATAAGCGACTTTTTGCGCCTCCTTCAGCATGAATTCACGGGAAAAATGCGTATAGACGTTGCTCGTCTGCGTACCGTCGGCGGCGTGGCCTGCCCACACGGAAACGACCTCGCGGGGTACGCCGCATTCCTGGCAGCGCGTTATAAACGTGTGGCGCAGCTCGTGCAAGTGGTGCGACGACATAAGCCGCTTAAATGCCTGCGTGAGCGCGTCCGGGCGTACCGTGCGCAGCCTGTCAAGCTCCAAGCCCGGCAAGCACTGTGCAAGCATGGGCGTTATCGGAATGAGGCGCCGCCGTTCCTGGTATCCCTTGCGCACCTTCGCGCACACGACGGATATAAAACCGTCCTCAATACGCGCCCCGGCAAGCTCACTGCGCCGCATTCCCGTGTAGAGTAGCACCAGGAGCGCGCCCTTCACGTCGTCCGCGCAGTTGCTCGCGGCGAGCAGGCGCAGAAATTCCCGTTCCTCCTCGATCATGAGCGCGCAGCCGTTCTTTTCCTCGTACTTCGGCGGCTTTAATAGGCGCATGGGCGAGCGATCGAGGAGCTCCTCACCCACGGCAAAATCAAAGATAGCTTTTAATGCCTGGTATATCTTCGTTGCCGTGCGAAGCTTGCCCGCGTCTATGTATTCGTTGATGAGCTCCTGCACGTCGGATTGCTTGACGTCGCGCAGCTCACGCCCTCCGAGAGCGGGAAACACATTTGCTCCGAATAAGCCTTGATAATATTTGTACGTCGTTTCCTTGATCGCCGGGCGGCGTAGCTCAAGCCACCGTGCGGCGACGTCGGAAAAGCGTGAACTCGTCGCCGTTTCCGTCGGTTGCTCCGCTCTGATCGGCGGCGTGTAGCTCTCCAGGGCGGCAAGGAATCTGCCCTTCAGTGCGTCATAGTCCCGGGAGGAAACGCAAATATTAAAGCCGTGTTTGCGGAAACGCGCCTCAAATACGCCGTTTTCCTTCTGTCTGACATAGATAGGTAATTGAATTGTAAAGATTTTTTGAAAATCTGTCGGCATGGTCTTTATCTCCTTTTTGGTAAAGTAAATAGCCGACTTTGGCGCAATGGTTTGTTCTTGCTTTTGCTCCTCCTTCTTCACGCCCGGGAAGTATATCACATTCCCGCAGGCGTTTTTTTTGCGTCCTCAATGAGTGCGCGGCGCTCTGTCTCATCATGATCGAGGAGACAGAGCAGTTCGGCGGCAAGCGCGAGCATTTGCTCCGCAAGTGCCTTGATTTGGTGTAATGGTTTCATATAAAAATCTCCTTTGCGAATATCTCGCAAGGGATATTTTATTATTTATGCTTTTTTCGGTAAAGCGCTTTCTCCTGGAGCGCCCGCCCATATCTGTAATGTTTTTATAGCCGTCTCTTGCAAGGACGGAGAAATCAAACGGAATAGCCGTAGAAGCTCGCCCTCGCTCTGGGTGAGCGCGGGCGACGAATGTAGGACGGAGACATTCCCGAGGTCATCAGAGCGCCCGAGCAGGTAATCCGTTGAAACGTCGAAGAAATCCGCAAGCTTGACGATAAAATCCGACGTCGGCAAAACTTCGCCTTTTTCCCAACGGCTAATATTTTGCTGTTTGGTCTGAATGCCTCGTGCAACGTCACTTTGTGTGAGGTTTTTTTCTTCTCTTAACTCTTTTATTCTCATTATTGATAACTCCTGAAAAAAATTTTACGCAAAAATGTGTAAAAATACTTGACTTACACATTCATGTGTAGTATATTATATCACAAGTACACATAAATGTGTATATTTTCCCCCTCGCACGGAGAAAAACAGAGAAAAAATTCCGTGTGGTGAAAACCGCGTTCCCCTGTGCGAGAGGTGCGAACGCGGTTTTTTCGTTTGTCGGAGGCTTTATGACGCAAGAGCAGCAAAAGGCGGTGCAGAAAGAATTGAACGTGATTTTCTCCTCTTTGGCGTGGTCTATGGACTTGTTTTATAGAGCTTTCCAGCCCGAGTGGTACACCGACAACGACGAGGAGGACGAGGAATGAACAAGCAAACAGACGCAACCCCCGCGACGAAATCAACGCAGCGTCTGCGCATTATGCAGCACCTACGGAAATACGGCACCTTGACAAGCCTTGAAGCTATTACGCTATACGGGATTATGCGGCTATCATCGAGGATCAGCGAGCTAAAAGCCCGCGGAGAACGGATTGAAACGGTTATGCGGAAAGGCATGAACAAATACGGCGAGCCGGTACGGTATGCCGAGTATCACCTACGGGAGGAAAATCCATGCCAAAATTGACGATGACGTTATCACCCGCCGAGGCGCAGCAGCTTTGGGACGCCGTGGAAGGAATAACGGAATCATGCGCGCGCCTTCTCGGCTTTATAGACGGCCTGCAGGCGCGTGAAGAAGAATATACAAGCCGCCGTAAGCTCCTGCGTCTTGTCCCCTCTAACGAGGACGACGAGGACGCGGAGAAGCCGCAGAAGGAGGTTAAACCGTGATTTTTGGGAAGAAGCGCGAAAGGGTTTCAAGACGCATACCCAAGAGGACGGGCAAGCCGCTTTCGTCGCGTGATATGCTCGTCCGTCTGCGCGAGTGTTGGGACATTCTCAACCCACGCCGGCGCGGTGAGCTCTCCGACGACGATATAGAAATCATCGGCTATAATATGCAGCTTGCCACGCTCTACGCGGAAATAACCGACTTTCAGAAGGACAGCGCGCCCGGCCCTATGGGCTTTAGCGAAGGCGACGAGGATGACGACCCCGAAGAGGACGAGGAATTCTATTACGTCACCGAGATTTATTGCGGAGGTAAGGGAAAGCATGGTAATCAATAGCGACTTCTACTTGAACGGGTTTACCCGCCTTGACAAGGGCGAAGCCGGCGCGGTGTTCGTCCACTATGGCGACGATCCAGAGCAGAAAGCGCCGCGTGCGCCTATTGTTCGATACGGATACACAAACGCGAGAGAGGCGAATTTTTCTATAACGCTACCGCTCCCGGCGCCGCGAACGGCGACAGCTTGCGCGATCGTGACGCGCTCAAGCAAGAATTGCTACACGGCGACGGTGTACGACGTAAAGCGGATTGCAACGTTCCGGGAAAGCAGCTTGAACGAGCTACGGCGCGTTGTGGCGGGTTTTTTCAAGGAGGTTGAGGCATGACAAGGCAGGAAATCGAGGAAGCGACAGAGCGGGAAGCGGAGAAGGTATTGCTCACGCCCGACGCGCTCAAAAGAAAGTTGAAACATATTGCGGGGCTATGCTATGCGCTATGCTGTGATGTCAGCAATATGCAATCCGAAATTGAGGAGCTACGCGCGGAAAATGAGTATCTCAAGGCAAAGACAAAGAAGAAACCAAAATTCACACGCACGCCCGAGGATATAGAGCGCAGGAGGCAATCACAGTTGGCGCACTATGCCCGCAAGCGCGCAGAGCAAGCGGCGGCATCAGAACAGCCGCCCCAGGACGGCGCAGGCGCTCCGAACGAGACATAACAAGGTTCATACGGTCTCTCCTTTAATAGCGGTATAGCGGGCGCCGTGCGGGGTGAAATTCCCTGCGAAGTCCCGCCCCATGCCCGTAAAGGCACATTCCACCGCGCCGCCGTGGGCGGAAAAGCTCACGGCGGCATTAAAAATACCATCACGCAACGTGAGAACGATTTTCATAGATAATTTGCCCGAGTACGGCGGCATTTTGCCGCCGTCGTCCGGGAGAATGAACGATGAACGGCGAGAGAACGCAAACGTCCCCGCCGGTGTCAATTGAATATGGCAGTTTTCCGACCGCGCCTTGCGCGCTCTGCCACAAAACAAAAGCGCGTGGACTTGTCCCCCGATCGAGCGCGACGCGATAGGACGTCGACGATCCACGCACGCGAAGGAAGGCGGCGAGCGTGAAAAGCACGTCAAGAGGTGATAACGGCCTCGCCCGCATGGGCAAATGGTTAGGGAGGGAGCGCTATCTCGTGGAGAGATGGAGACCGCCCCGAGGTGATCCCGTCGCAGGAGGCGCGACGACGGGCAACGGGCGGCCCGCAAAATTTTTTTGCACTGTTTGACGGGAGCCGCTTTTTCAAGCGGTGCGGAGCCTCTCCTCATCGTCATCATCTTCATCATCATGATGAAATACGGGTACCCGCTTGCGGGTGAGGAGAGCCTCCGCCGTTATCGTGTGGGACTACTTCCCACACGGGAGCGGAGGAGGTCCACAAGCGTTAGCGCGGGAGCGGTCAAGACAGCGTCCCGGCAGAGCATGGAAGGCGCTATAACGACGATCCCCCGCCGAGCCGTAAGCCGTTAGGCTTAAGGCGAGGCATACTGCGAAGCATGCGACAAGGGCTTGACGAAGTCCCGAAAAGTTGGGATGGCGGGCGAGTGTTTCTTATAGAGAGCATAGCGAGGCTACCCATATCCGCACGAACGGCGGGAGCGGGAGCAAGCCTTCGTGCGGGTATGGGTGGACGTGTGTAAAATAGTGGCGCGGAACGCGCACCGCATATAAAATTTTGCGTTTAATTTTTGCCGTAAGGCAATAAATTTAACGCAAAATTTTTGCGCACTAAAAACAGTGACTTGCGGTCGAATTTTCGCCAAACGCAAAAAATTTGCGGAAAAGCCCCCGAAAATTTGGGGACTTTCGGGGGACTATATGTAAAATTGCGCCAAAATCGGGGTAAATCTATGCAAAAACGGTCTTTTTTGTGATTAACGATTTTCCTCTGACTCCGTCATTCGGGTGTTCGAATCACTTCGCCCCAGCCACATTGTAATAATTCGAACTTCTTCGTTATCAGAAAGACGTTCGGATTATTTGTTTATATGGAAGAATACGAGAACTTCTGTAAATGAAAATAGCGGCAGAGCCATAATTTTGGCTCTGCCGTTCGCC
>CAYLVU010000019.1:0-27094 GCA_964387225.1 uncultured Clostridia bacterium
TTTGCGCGCCGCCACAGTGCCTTTTTAGTTGTTGACGGTGCTATATGCTTGAAAATAATGGTTGATTGTGCTATAATATAAATTGTAAATACACTTGGAGAAATATACGCTTGAAAGTCATAAGTTTATTTAGCGGTTGCGGCGGTCTTGATTTAGGCTTTGAAAAAGCAGGTTTTGAAATACCTATCGCAAACGAATATGACCCTACAATATGGGAAACATTTATAGAAAATCACCCTCGGACGAAATTGATTAAGGGTGATATTCGTAATATTAAAGCCGCTGACTTTCCAAATGATATTGACGGAATTATAGGAGGGCCTCCTTGTCAATCGTGGTCAGAGGCTGGCGCTTTGCGCGGAATTAACGACGCACGCGGTAAATTATTTTATGAGTATATACGAATATTGAAAGAGAAGCAACCGAAATTTTTTCTCGCGGAAAATGTAAGCGGTATGCTTGCCGCTCGGCATAAAAAAGCGGTTGAAAATATAATTTCCACATTCAGAGATTGCGGCTATAATGTGTCGATTACTTTGGTTAATGCGAAAGACTACGGTGTAGCGCAAGAAAGAAAACGCGTTTTTTACATAGGGTTTAGAAATGACTTGAATCTTGATTTTAAGTTTCCAAAAGGCTCTACGCAAGATAAACATAGTAAATTGACATTGCGCGATATTATATGGGATTTGCAGTTTTCCGCTGTTCCTGCAAGTGAAAAAAACTATCATAATCCTGCCGCCGTCAATAACAATGAATATTTTACGGGCGCATATTCCCCGATTTTTATGAGTAGAAACAGAGTTAAATCTTGGGACGAACAAGCCTTTACGGTACAAGCGTCGGGGCGTCAATGCCAATTACACCCACAAGCGCCGAAAATGGTTTTTATTGAGCAAAATAAACGCGAATTTGTTAAAGGAAAAGAAAACTTATATCGCAGAATGACAATTCGAGAAATCGCAAGAATACAAGGTTTCCCCGATACGTTCAAGTTTATTTACACAAATACCGACGATGCTTATAAAATGATTGGCAATGCCGTGCCTGTAAATCTTGCATACGAAATTGCCATAGCAATTAAAGCGGCTTTGAAAAACATAGGAGAAAGCAAATGAGCGAACAAAGCAATAATCACGGTAGAGCATACGAATATATTTGCTTGACAACCTTGTACAATGAAATATCTAAATTCCGTAGTGTTGAAATCGAACAAAACAGTGCGTATAATGCCGCTTTTCACGCTTGGTCGCAAGTCGAACAAGTTTTTTAAGGTATATTATTAGATAGCGCAAAAGCCGCAGTTTCAACAATTTTCGATATGGAACCTATGATTGTCGAAAAAAGCGACGATTTATTAAAATTAAAAATTCAAACCGATAATGAGGGTAAAGACGGTGATGTGCGCGATATTGTTATAAGCCGTAAAGATGTCCAATGGGAAATAGGTTTGAGCATAAAGCATAATCATTTTGCCGTAAAGCATAGCCGATTGGCAAAATCGTTGGATTTCGGGCAAAAATGGTTCGGCATTGCTTGTTCCGATACATATTGGAATGATATTAAACCCATATTCGATTATCTTACATAATCCAGACGGAACAACTTCTGTAATTGAAAAAGCCGTCGTTTTAGATGCAAAAGACTTAGATATTCTTCCCGAAGCCCCTATTGATTGGCAATTTATGTCATTACAAGATGCCGTTGATTTTGCCAGATTTGCTATTGAAACAACTATAAATGCTATGCGTTTTCAATCTATTGATAAGACAGTCGGCGGACCGATTGATATTTTAATTATCAAGCCAAATAAAAGCGAATGGCTACAACATAAATTGCTGAAATAAAATCCGATTTAGCTTATTACTTCTCTATAAAAGTAACGTCGAACTGCTTTTTTGTCGGTTCGGCTTTTTCTTTGCAAAAAATAAGAACGCAAGTGTTCAACTTACGTCCTTATTGGCGCAGAGAAAGGGATTCGAACCCTTGTACACATTCCTGCATAACACGATTTCGAATCGTGCGCGTTCAACCGCTCCGCCATCTCTGCAACAAGCCGTTTTATTGTATCCTTTTTTTTGGGAAAACGCAAGTTTTTTTGCCGCCTTTTTGGAATTTTCTTTTCAAACGCAAAAAAATATGTTATACTGATTTCGTTAATCGAAAAACAATCGTTGTACGGAGCAGGCATGAAGGTCGTTCAAAAACAGCACAACAGCAAAATGTGCGTGACATGCGGATCGGATAATTCCGCGTTCGTGCGCGCTCCCTTTTACAGCATGGAGGACGGACAATGACTTATACACTGATTACGGGTGCCTGCGGCGGGCTGGGAGGCGCGTTCGTGCGCGTGCTGTTGGAGCGCGGCGAAGCGCTCTTTCTAACGGGCAGAAGCGAAGAACGGCTCAAATCGTTCGCCTGCGGACTCGAAGAGGAATTTCCGCGCGCGCAGATCAGATACGGCGCTTGCGACCTTGCGGACGGAGACTCCCGCGCCGCCCTCTTCCGCCGCGCGGAGGAGGAGGGGATTGTGTTCAACCGCCTCGTATACGTTGCGGGGGTGGATACGCAGAAGGCGTTCGAGCGGTATACGGAAGAAAAACTCGTCTTTCAGATTCGCGTAAATTTCGAGGGTGCGCTTTCCTTCATGCGTGCCTTTCTCGCCCGCGCGCCGCTCGACGGGAACACGGAAATTTTAGCCGTGGGCAGTATGTCGGGCGCCTGCCCCATGCCCTATTTCGCGGTGTACAGCGCGACGAAGAAGGCGCTCTGGCAGTTCTGCGCGGCGCTCAGAACGGAGTTGAAGGGACGGGCGAAGGTGACGTGCGTGATGCCCGGGGGAATCCCGACGCGCGACGATATTATAAAAGACATCGAAGGGCACGGATTTTGGGGAAGAGTTTCCGCCATGCAGCCGCGGCGGGTCGCGGAAATTTCGCTCAAATCGGTCGCAAAGAACAAGCGATCCGTCGTGCCCGGCTTTTGGAATAAGTTCATAAAGCTCACGACCGATCTCACGCCGCTTTCGTTGCAGCTTCGTTTTATCGCGAAGCGTTGGAAAAATACGGAAAAAGACGCGTTTTAAAAGTCCGAAAAAGAAAAAGAGCGTTAACGAATTATGATAAAAAATCATGAAAGAAAATTTTAGGAAACGTGAAATTTTCGGGGGAAATTTTATCTAATTAAAGTTACCGCTCTTTCTGTTTATCATCTGTTTACTTTTTCTTGACGTTTTTGCTCTCGAAGGAAGCAAAGTCGAATTCGATGCGTTCGTTCTTCTCGCAGAGGGTCTTGATAAAGTCGTCGTACCACTTCTCGTTGACGGCGATCGTCATGTATTTCGTCTTGAAATCGTCGAAGTACACGTTCAGCTTTTTCGCGCCGCTCACAAGACAGACGGAAAAAATCTTTTTGATTTCGTATTTGGAGCGGATAATTCCGAAGCGGGTAATCAAAAGCTTATCGGTGAGCACGTATTCCGAGCGGATCCACATACTCGCGAGCAGAATCGCGAGGAAAACGCATACGAAATACAGGAGGACGTATTTAAGCCATTCGTAGGGCGAGGAGAGGTCTCCGCTCAAAAAAGAGATGAATTGCCAGGTGGTAAGCGCGAAGCACGCCGCGCAAAGAAGCAGACCCGCGCAAAAGACGGCGATCATGACGCCTGTAAATTTAAAGGGATAGCGTTTGACGCCGTTGTTCGTGTTTTCTTTCATACCGTACAGTATAAAGCATTTCGAAGGAAAAATCAAACGCATATCCCGTTCGGTAAAAAATTTTTCGGTGAAAACTGTGAAGGAACGCCCGTTTGCTTGAAATAATTTGTCGAAGTCGCTATAATAGAAAAAAGAATACCCAAAAAAGTCGGAGGACGGCATGATCAAACTGATAAGACAGGGCGTATATTACATGGAAGGGAAACTTGTGAAGGAATCGCAGGCGTTTATGACTTCCGATAAGAAAGAGAAAGCCGTAAAAAATACCGTCTCCTATTCCGTCCTGCGTGCGCACGATACCTCGGAAGGGGAAACGCTGCGCCTCCGTTTCGATGCACTCGTCTCCCACGACATTACCTACGTCGGCATTATCCAGACGGCGAAGGCGAGCGGGCTCGAAGTTTTTCCCGTTCCCTATGTGCTCACGAATTGCCACAATTCCCTGTGTGCCGTCGGCGGCACGATCAACGAGGACGATCACGTCTTCGGACTGTCCGCGGCGAAAAAGTACGGGGGAGATTACGTTCCCGCGCACCTTGCCGTTATCCACCAATATATGCGCGAATGTGGCGCGAAGTGCGGCGCGATGATCCTCGGATCCGATTCGCATACCCGCTACGGTGCACTCGGCACCATGGCGATCGGCGAGGGGGGCGGCGAGCTCGTCAAACAGCTTTTAAAGCAGACGTACGACGTCGCGCGGCCCGAGATTGTAGGCGTCTATATCAAGGGAAAACTCAGAAAGGGCGTCGGTCCGCAGGACGTGGCGCTTGCGCTCGTCAAGGCAACCTTTTCGAAGGGCGCCGTCAAAAATAAGATCCTTGAATTTTTCGGACCGGGAATCGCCAACCTGTCGGTGGATTACCGCAACGATATCGACGTCATGACGACGGAGACGGCCTGTCTTTCCACGATCTGGCAGACGGACGAAAGGACGGAGGAGTACTACCGCGAGCACGGCAGGGCGGAGGACTATAAAAAGCTCGAACCCGTTCAGCCCGCCTATTACGATATGGGAATTACCATCGATCTCAGTCGGGTGGAACCCATGATCGCGCTGCCCTTCCATCCCTCCAATGCATACACCATTCGGGAGTTCTTGGAAAATCCTTACGAACTCCTCAAAAAGTGCGAAGAGCAGGGGCGCAAGATCGGGAAGGGGAACGGGTTTACCCTCACGGACAAGATTAAAGACGGCAAAGTGTACGTCGATCAGGGCATTATCGCGGGCTGCGCGGGGGGCACGTACGAAAATATTGCGGAAGCCGCCGAGATTCTGCGCGGAAAGTCTACGGGCACGGGCACATTTTCCCTCTCCGTCTATCCCGCTTCCCAGCCCATCTATAAGAGTCTCGCGGATAACGGATATGCGGGCGTTCTCATGGAGGCGGGCGCGATCGTTAAGACGGCGTTCTGCGGTCCCTGCTTCGGCGCGGGGGACGTGCCCTCCAATAACGGGCTCTCCGTACGGCATACCACCCGCAACTTCGAGAACAGAGAGGGAAGCAAGCCTTCGGACGGACAGCTTGCGGCGGTCGCCCTCATGGACGCGCGCAGCATCGCGGCGACGGCGGCAAACGGCGGCGTCCTTACGTCGGCGCTCGGTCTGGATTATTCCAAACGTCTGAAAAAATATAAGTTCGACGGTAAAATTTACGAAAACCGCGTGTACCGCGGCCGGGGAAAGCCCGACCGCGAATCTCAGCTCGTCTACGGTCCCAACATCGCCGACTGGCCCGACCAAATCGCGCTTGCGGACAATCTTCTTATGAAGGTCGTCTCCGTGCTCACCGATCCCGTGACGACGACGGACGAACTGATTCCATCGGGCGAAACGAGCAGCTACCGCTCCAATCCCGAAAAACTGTCGCAGTTCGCGCTGTCGAGGAAGGATCCTTCCTACGTCGCGCGCGCAAAGGAGGTGCGGGAAGAGGAAGCGGCGCGCCGCGAAAGCGGGTCGCTGCCCGAGAGCGTGCTCTCCGCATTGGGGGGCTTTACGCCTGCGGAGGGAACGATTTACGGAAGCGTCGTTGTTTCCAATAAGCCGGGAGACGGCTCGGCGCGCGAACAGGCGGCAAGCTGTCAGCGCGTTTTGGGGGGCGTCGCCAACATTTGCAGAGAGTACGCCACCAAGCGGTACCGCTCCAATCTCATAAACTGGGGGCTTCTGCCCTTCACCTGCGACAAGCCGGACTTCAAAACGGGGGATTATCTGTATCTTGAAGGGATTGCGGGCGCGGTGAAGCGGGGGGACGAGCGTATCGTCGCAAAGGTGATTTCCAAGGGCAAACAGCGGGATATCGCCCTCTCACTGGGCGCGCTCACGGCAGACGAGCGGAAGATTCTGCTTGCGGGGTGTCTCATCAACTACAATAAAAACAAGAGGAGCTGAAGTGGGACTTTCTTTTGAAGAAACGGCAAAAACCGTCGTTCTGGCTCCCTTCCCCCGACCCGAGCCGCTGAAAACGGAGCGGGAAAAGACGGAAGCGTGCGACAAACTGTTGAAATTTCTGCTGCGCGAGCGGGGCATGATCGCCGCGTTCAGTGCAAGCTACGAGCGCAAGCGCTCGCTCATGCGGCAATATATGAACGTCCGCCCCGCGACGCCCGTTCCCGCGGAGATTCTCGCCGTGCAGGACGGACTTCTATGGACCGAGAGTCTGGAACGGGGGATCGTGAACGCGGAATCCCTTCCGGAGGAGGGAGAGGGCATATCGCTTTGGCAGGGGGACATCACCCGCCTCGACGCGGAAGGCATCGTAAACGCCGCAAGCAAGGGGCTTTTGGGCTGCTTTCTTCCCGGGCACCACTGTATCGACAACGTCATTCACTCCTTTGCGGGAATGCAGCTCAGGGACGACTGCGCAAAGCTGGTGGCGCGGCAGGAGAGAGAGGAAGAGAGCGGGGACGCGAAGATTACCCGCGCCTACAACCTCCCTTCGAAGTACGTGCTTCACACCGTCGGACCCATGGTGGGCAGAGAACTGACCGAAGCGGACAGGAGAACGCTCAAATCCTGCTATGTTTCCTGTCTCGATCTTGCCGCGGAAGCGGGGCTGTCGTCCGTCGCCTTCTGCTGCATTTCGACGGGCGTCTTCAACTTTCCCCGCGAGGCGGCGGCGGAAATCGCCGTGGGCGCGGTGATCGGCTGGAAAATGAAGCACGCGGATAAGAAGATTAAGGTCGTCTTTAACACCTTTTTGCCGGAAGATACCGCGATCTATCATAATATTCTGAAAATGGTATAGTATGAGGGGAAAATTCGCAAAACCTGCTTGCTATTTTTCCCGTTGTCCTGTATAATGAAACAAAAGGACAGATATTGTCCGAACGGAGGTTCTCATGAACAGTCTTTTGCTTCTCGGAACGGGACCGATTGTCGGCATCGTCGTCGGAGTTCTCGTGGCGGTCCTGATCATCGCAGGAATTTCCTGGTACATCGGAACCTACAACAAACTCAAACGTATCAACAACATCGTAGACGAGGGCTGGGCTACGATAGACGTACAGCTCAAAAAACGCTACGATCTGATCCCCAATCTGGTGGAGACCGTAAAGGGATACGCCAAGCACGAAAGCGAGACACTGGAAAGGGTAATCGCCGCGCGCGGGGCAGCCATGTCCGCGACGGGCGACGCGAAAGCGGCGGCGGAAAGTCAATTTTCGGGCGCGATCCGTTCGATTATGGCATTGCAGGAGCGATATCCCGATTTGAAGGCAAACCAAAATTTCAACGATTTGCAAAATCGGCTCAACGGGGTCGAAAACGAGCTTGCGAGCGCCCGTAAATACTACAACGGCACGGTGAAGGAGCTCAACACGCTGCTCGACTACTTCTTTACGGGCTGGGTCGGCAGACGGATGAGACTGGAGAAGCGCAAGTATTTCGAGCTTGAAAGCGAAGAGGAGCGGAAAGCGCCCCTGGTCAAATTCTGAGGAGTATCATGAAAATATCGAGGAAAGCGTTTGGAACGACGGTTGCGGTGCTTGCCGCGGTTCTTTCGGCTTTTCTGTTATGGGCGGGGCTCACCCCGCCCGTTTCCGTATCGGCGGGCGCCGACGGGGGCAACGATTATATCATCGAGGACTATGAGACGGAAATGACGGTCAATACCGACCGCACGGTCAACGTGATCGAAGAGATTGCCGTCTATTTCAACAGGAGCGTACACGGGATCATCCGCGATCTGCCTCTCGGCGCAGGCACCTATTACAGGAACGTGAAGGCGAGCTGCGACAATGCGGATTTTGCCCCCTATACCCAAAACGACGACAGCGGTTATCTCTCCCTCTATCTGCGGGGGGAAGGGACGGTAAAGGGACAGCGGAGAACGTATACGATTTCTTACGACATGACGACGCCTGCTTTAGACGACGGGTTTTTCCCCGTCGACGTGTTGGGCTACGGCTGGTACACGACGGTCGAGCAGTTCAAGGCGGTCGTACATCTTCCCGCAGGGGTCGAAGAGGCGGTCGTGTATTCCGGCGGCAGCGGTGCTACGGGCAACGGGGAATCGGTTACGATCACGCAAACGGAGACCGAAATCACCCTTACGGCGTCCTCGCTGTCAACCTATTCGGACGGAAGCGGTTACCGCGTTTCGGCGGGCATCACCCTGGCGCTCGCTTTTCAGGACGGCGTGCTGTCTTTTTCGCCCGATCTCACCGTCCTGTGGGCGGTGCTCGCGGGGCTTGCCGCGCTCGCCGTTGCGGCGGTCGTCAAGCTGGTGTTCTGCCGCCAGCCGGATATGATTCTCTCCGTCAATCTGACGGCGCCGAACGAGATGGATCCCTTTCTCATGGGCAAGCTCATCGACAACAAGGCGGACGGCGAGGATTACGGCTCTCTCGTCTTCTGGCTCGCTTCGAAGGGATATCTGCACATCGATCTCACGGAGGACGAGAGCAATCCCGTGCTCTACAAGTCGGAAAAACCGCTTGCCGCCGATATGCCCGCCCATTGCAGAATGATGTACGAGGCGCTCTTTCGGGGGAGAGAGTCGGTGCGGGTAGGAGATCTCGACAATTCCTTCTACACAACCGCGGAGGCGATGAAAGCCTCCGTCTCCGCCTCCACGGGCGCCATGTACAAAAAAGGGTGGGCGCTTACAATCTTCTTCGGCGTGCTCGTCACCCTGCTGTTGGGCGGTTTTGCATACCTGTTTTCGATGCTGACGGTATTCGCGGGATATTCCTATTGGATCATGTTCGTCGGTACGGCGCTGTCCTATGCTTCGGCGGCGTTCTGCTCCAATCTTGCCGCGCAGCGCAAATTCAAATGGAAGAGCGCGCGGCGAATTTTCCTCGTGCTCGGCGGCATCGCCGTAGGAATCGTCATCGGAGCGATCATGCTGTTCTTCCCTTCGGCGGCGTTCGGCGTATGGACGCAGCTCGTTCTCTCCGCCTGTGCGGCGCTCGCGGGCGCGGTGGGGGGTACATTCCTCACGCGTACCAAGGAATATACCGAAAAACTCGGACACATTCTCGGCTTCAAACAATTCATCGTCTATACCGAGCGGGATAAGATCGAATTCATGCTCAAAGAAAATCCCGAGCTCTATTACGAGATCCTGCCCTATGCGCAGGTGCTGGGCGTAACGGACGCCTGGACGGAGAAGTTTAACGGATTCGACTTGAAACCTCCCCGTTACGCGACCTGCAATACCGTCGATTTTGCCTTCAACTGCCTCGTCTGGCATACGCTGTTTTGCACTCTCAACGCGGGCATGGGTAGGAGCTTGATCTCCAAACCCTCCCCCTCGGGCGGGAAAGGGGGCAAAGGCGGCTTCGGCGGTCGCTTCGGCGGTTTCGGCGGAGGCGGCTTCGGGGGCGGCGGCGGAAGAAGCTGTTAAATTTTTTACAGAGGGAAGCGTATGAAGTATATCATCGCGCTCGACGCGGGGACGACGAGCGTTCGCGCTTACGTCTATGATCCGGTCGCGGGGAAATTTATCCGCGGCGCGCAGCAGGAGGTGGGACAGCGGTTTCCGCGTTCCGGCTGGGTGGAACAGGACGCGAACGAAATTTATTACAAGTGCGCCTACGTGCTCAACGACTGCGTGCAGGCGGTGGGAGCGGAAAACGTCGCGGGGATAGGGCTTACCAACCAGCGCGAGACGGTCGTGATGTGGAATCGGGAAACGGGGGAGCCCGTATGTCCCGCTATCGTTTGGCAATGCAGGCGGACGGACGAATTCTGCGCTTCGATCGACCCTATGACCCGCGCGCGGATCACGGAGAAGACGGGGCTGCTGCCCGACGCCTATTTTTCCGCGAGCAAGATCCGCTGGAATCTCCGCAACATTCCCGAGACGGCAAAGCTCTTAAAGGAGGGAAAGCTGTGCGCCGGCACGGTGGACAGTTACCTGCTCTTTAAACTGACGGGCAACTTTTATACCGACTATACGAACGCTTCCAGAACCATGCTCTTCGATATCCGCGCGCTCGACTGGGACGGGGAGCTGTGCGATTACTTCGGCGTTCCCCGCTCCGTTTTGCCCGAGCCCAAACCTTGCGACTACCGCATGGGAGAGACCCTCCTCGGCGGCCGCCGCGTTCCCGTGTGCGGTGTGCTCGGCGATCAGCAGGCGGCGCTCTTCGGACAGTCCTGTCTGCGGTGCGGGGATGCGAAAATTACATACGGAACCGGTCTCTTTATGCTCTTCAATACGGGGGAAACGCCCGTGAAATCGGACGGCGGGCTTCTCACGACGGTGGGATACTCCGCTGCAGGGAAGACGGTTTACGCCCTCGAAGGAAGCGCGTTCAACGCGGGCAGCGCCGTACAGTGGCTGCGCGACGGCATGGAACTCATCTCATCGAGTGCGGAGAGCGAACAGATCGCTTCTTCCGTGCCCGATACGGGAGGGGTGTTCTTCGTGCCCGCCTTTACGGGACTGGGCGCGCCGCGCTGGATCGGCGATGCGCGCGGGCTTCTCTGCGGCATCACGCGAGGGACGACGAGGGCGCACGTCGTGCGCGCCGTGCTGGAAAGCATCGCCTACGGGGCGCGCGATCTCTCCGCCTGTATGGAGCGGGAGAGCGGGATTGCGCTCAGCGAAATAAGGTGCGACGGCGGCGCTTCGGCGAATAATTTTCTTATGCAGTTTCAGGCGGACGTCCTCGGCATCGCGGTCAACCGCCCCGCCGAGCGCGAGAGTACGGCGCTCGGAGCCGCGCTTATGGCGGCGGTCTCTCTGGGAGAATGCGGAATCGGGGAGAACTGTCGGCGCGGGGAGGCGGAGATCTTTTATCCCTCTTCGGACAGGGAGAAATACGACGCGCTTTACAGGGAGTATCTCCTTGCCGTCGGGCGCGCCGTCTATCCGCACAACGGAACATAGTATAAGCACAGCTTATATATTATATAAGTTTTTCCTAACCATAAAGGGCAATTTATCTCTTCCGCGCATTGGCAAAAAGGGCGCGGACATGATATAATTGTGAAAAAAGCAAGTCCGAACGGACGCAAGGAGAGACAAATGCATTACGTTGACAGAGTTCTTGAGGAGCTCAAAGCAAAAAATCCCAACGAACCCGAATTCCATCAGGCGGCTACGGAGATATTAAACGGGCTTCGTCCGGTCGTCGACAAGCACCCCGAATACGAAAAAGCCGCTCTGTTAGAACGGTTTGTCGAACCCGAACGCGCGATTCTGTTCCGCGTGCCGTGGGTGGACGATCAAGGTCGGGTGCACGTCAACAAGGGCTACCGCGTGCAGTTCAACAGCGCAATCGGACCCTATAAGGGCGGGCTGCGGTTTCATCCGTCCGTCAATCTTTCGATCATCAAATTCCTCGGGCTCGAACAAATTTTAAAAAACAGCCTTACGGGACTTCCCATCGGCGGAGGCAAGGGCGGCTCGGATTTCGACCCCAAGGGGAAAAGCGACAATGAAATCATGAAGTTCTGCCAGAGTTTCATGACGGAGCTCTACCGCCACATCGGTCAGGATACCGACGTACCCGCGGGTGACATCGGCGTCGGCGGCAGAGAAATCGGCTATCTGTTCGGGCAGTATAAGCGGATCCGCGACGAACACGTCGGCGTGCTTACGGGCAGGGGACTTTCTTACGGCGGCAGTCTCGCGCGCACCGAGGCGACGGGCTACGGGCTCGTCTATATGACCGAAGAGGCGTTAAAGTGCCGCGGCGACAGTTTTAAGGGCAAAACGGTGGTCATTTCCGGCTCGGGCAACGTGGCGATTTACGCCTGCGAAAAGGCGCAGCAGCTCGACGCGAAGGTCGTCGCCCTGTACGACAGCAACGGTTACGTCTACGACAGGGAGGGCATCAAGCTCGACGTCGTAAAGCAGATCAAAGAAGTGGAGCGGGCGCGCATTTCCGAATACGCGAAGCGCGTGAAGGGTGCGGAGTACCGCGAGGGCTGCAAAGGTATTTGGACGATTCCCTGCGATATCGCGCTCCCCTGCGCAACGCAGAACGAGATCGATAAAGAATCTGCGGAAATTCTTGTGAAAAACGGCGTGAAATACGTGGGCGAGGGAGCGAACATGCCCTCTACGCTCGAAGCGATCGCCGTATTTCAGAAGGCGGGCGTGGTGTTCCTTCCCGCAAAGGCGGCAAATGCGGGCGGCGTTGCAACGAGCGCGCTCGAAATGGCGCAGTCCAGCCAGCGGCTCTTCTGGACCTTCGAAGAGGTGGACGCGAAGCTCAAAAATATTATGGTCAACATTTACCACAACATAGACAACGCGGCGCGGGAATACGGCGTCGAGGGCGACTATGTTGCGGGCGCGAACATTGCGGGCTTTTTAAAGGTCGCAAACGCCATGATGGCGCACGGGATCGTATAATAATCGCATAAAAATAAGGTCGGTTCAACCGCCTTCCCTGAATCGGGGAAGGCGGTTTTTCTGTGAAAAGCAGTCAGATCGGCGGCTGAAAAGCGCGGTATCGAACAACGGTTTCGGCTTCACATTCCGCATTCCGCGGGGTGCAAAGAAGCTTTTGCAACTTTTTGACCGAATAAATATTTTTAGAACAATTTTTTAAAAACCGTTGACAAACCGACTTCCCTGTGCTATACTGGCATTAGTAAATCGTTTTATTAAATCGTTTTAGCATAAATCTATCGGAGTTTATATGAAAATTTTTGTAGTCGGCAGTCTGAATATGGATCTCACCATCCGCGCGCCCTACATGCCCGCCAAGGGCGCGACAATTTCGGGAGACAAGTTCATGACGACTCCCGGCGGGAAGGGCGCCAATCAGGCGGTCGCCATCGGGAAGCTCGGCGGGAACGTTTCTATGGTGGGAATGGTAGGGAATGCGTTTGGCGACGAGCTGACGGCTTCTTTGCGGCAGGCGAATGTAAATACCCGTTTTGTGGAACGGACGGAGCAGGTATCCAGCGGGATCGCGGTCATCGTCGTCATCGACGGCGACAACCGGATTATTCTCGACAGAGGCGCAAACGGGCTTTTAAACGAAGAATTGGTGGACAGAGCGCTTGCAGAAGCGGAAGCGGGCGATTATTTGGTCGTTCAGCTTGAAGTTCCGCTCGCTACGGTAGAATACGCGTTAAAAAGAGCGAAGCGGCTCGGCATGGTTACGTTTCTCAATCCTGCGCCCGCCGTTGAACTCGGCGAAGCAATATTTGCCAACTGCGATTATCTGATTCCCAATCAGACGGAAGCGGAATTTTATACGGGCGTCTATCCCGAAGACGAAGAAAGCGCAAAAGCGTGCGCGGCGAAATTAAAGGAACGCGGGGTCGGAAACGTTGTGATTACAATGGGCGAGCAGGGCTCGGCGAGCGTATGCGGCGACCGTTTCTGCAAAGCGGATATCGTAAAGGTGCGCGCTACCGATACGACTGCCGCGGGAGACACATACGTAGGGGCGCTCGTTACCCGCCTTGCGGAGGGAGCGGACGTGCAGGAAGCAATGCGCTTTGCAAGTAAAGCGTCTGCGATAACGGTAACGCGGAGAGGCGCGCAGGCGGCAATCCCGTTCAGAAACGAAGTAGAAGATGAAAGAAAGAGAGCATTATGATTGCGAAACGGAAAAAGGTAACGATCAAAGATGTTGCAAGCTATGCGGATGTTTCCGCTTCCACCGTCTCTATGGTATTGAACGGGAAAGACGCGTCGATCCCCGATCACACGCGGCAACGCGTGCGCGATGCGGTGAAGACGCTCAATTACAGCTTCGATTACACCGCCCGCGCCATGGTAACGCGGAAAACCAACATTATCGGCGTGGTGATCCCCGATATTTCCAACTCGTTCTTTTCCGAGACCGTGCGGCACATTCAGGTTGCGCTTGCCGGACACGGTTACGATATTATTCTGTGTAACAGTGAAGAAAAGGCGGAAAACGATATCCGTTACATTCAACTTCTGGCGGGGCGGAACGTAGACGGTCTCATTCTTGCACCGAGCGCCGAGGCGTTTACGGAAGAATACAGCGGGCGGATCCGCTCGCGGTTAGAAGAAGTGCGTATCCCGCATCTCTTTCTCGACCGTTATTTCAAAGACGCCGCGCCGCGGGTCGCCGTCGATAACGCGGGCAGCAGCTACCGCGCCGCGCAATATCTCATCGAGAAAGGGCATACTAAAATCGGTGCGATCGCCGGTCCGTTGATGCTGAACAGCAGTTATAACCGTTTGCAAGGGCTGAAACGCGCGCTTGAAGAATCGGGGCTGTCGCTTCCGAAGGAATACGTTTACGAAGGGAAGTACGACTTCGAAACGGGCTTGCGCGGCGGCGAAGCGTTGATGAAGAAGGACGTAACTGCAATCTTTGCGTTCAGCGATATGCAGGCTTACGGCGTATACGAAAGCGCGAAGGAGCAGGGGAAAAAGATCCCCGAAGATTTGTCGGTCGTAGGCTTTGACGATAACTTTTATTCCGCGATCCTCGAAACGCCGCTTACGACCATGCGGCAACCCGTAAAAAAGATTGCCGAATCTGCGTGCGAAATCATCTTGAAACTCATTCAGGGAGAAAGCTCTCCCGAAACGGTGCATCTTCCCGCCGAATTTATCGTTCGCGAGAGCGTGAAGCGGTTAAGTTGATTTTATGTCCATTTTAATTCGGGGATTTCGTTTCGTTTGAAAAAACGGGAAGAAAACACCTGAAAAAAATTTTTTCGTAAGGGCGCGCCCTTACGCTATGTTAGCATTCTGCTAACATAAAAAACTTAATTGGGAAGAACGGAGGAGCATATGCAATCTGAAATCCGTGAATATACGGCAGAGAGAGAAGAGCGCAAAATCGTCGCCGACGGGGAAAAACCCAGAAAAAAACGGCGCAAGGTATGGACGCCGAGCGATTGGGTGCTATTGGGCATGGCGTCGTTGAGCATCGTATTTCTGGCGATCTTCGCTTACGGACCGCTTTACGGTCTGGTGCTTGCTTTTAAAGACGGCGACGGTTATCTGAATATCGCGCAGGCGATTTCTAAGGCTCCTTGGGTAGGATTTGCAAATTTCGTCGCTTTTTTCAGCGATCCCGATTTTTGGAATATCATGCTGAATACGCTCGGCTTGAACGTCTTACAGCTGTTAATCAACTTTCCGTTCCCGATCGCGTTTGCCATACTCATGTCCGAACTCATCAGCGACCGCTTTAAAAAGACGGTTCAGACGGTTACGATTTTCCCTTACTTTATTTCCTGGGCGGTATTCGGGGGAATTTTCCTCAGCCTTCTCGATTTCGATACGGGCATTGTCAACACCTTGTGTTATAACCTGGGGCTGATTTCGGAAAAGAAGGATATCCTCGGCGATCCGAACGCGTTCTGGTGGATCATCATCTGCACGTCGCTTTTAAAAGGAACGGGGTGGGGGTCGATCATTTACGTGGCGGCGATCGCGGCGATTCCACAGGAACTGTACGAAGCCGCCAAAATGGACGGAGCGAACCGCCGGCACAAAATCATGTACATTACCCTGCCTTCGATCGCCCCGACGATCACGCTGTTCTTTATTCTGTCGGTCAGCGGCATTCTGAACAACGGCATCGAACATATCTGGGTGTTCCAGAATCTGAACAACATCGAACGGAGCGAAGTGCTTGACACTTATATCTATAAATACGGGATTCCGCAGTGGCGTTACAGCTATGCAACGGCGATCGGTTTTATAAAATCTATCGTATCGTTCCTGCTGCTTATCGGCGGAAATTGGATTTGCAAAAAAATCAGCGGAAAGGGGATCTATTAAAATGTTCAGGCAAAAATTACTCGATTTGCACGGAGAAACCTATCCTCGCGTAAAACATATCCTGATGCCTTTTCTGATTGCGGTTTATATCGGGTTTTTTCTCTTCCTTTATCTGTCGCTTGTTACCATAGACGAAGGAACGGAGGCGATGTACGCAACGCTCGACGCGATTTTTTACGTGTTTTGCGGTTTGCTGCCCGTGGCGCTTGCCGGAACGGCGTTTCTCCTGACCTTTTATATTCTGAGGAAAAAAGAATATTATAAGCATTTCAACAAAACGAAGCTCAATCATAAAATTTATCCGTTCGACGTGATTCTTGCGATTCTGATGGGGCTGTTCTGTCTGCTGTGCGTCTATCCGATTGTTTACGTGCTTGCGGGCAGCTTTAACCAGGGGGCGGATTACTCCATCGGCGGCGTATATCTGCTGCCGCGCGTGTTCACCTTTGAGAACTATAAAGTGGTCGTCACCGATTCCGCGCTCTGGCACAGCTATCTCGTTACGATCGGCAGAACGGTGATCGGAACGGTCACGGCGCTTGTGTTCACCTCTGCGGTGGCGTACGCCATGAGCCGCCCGAACTTAAAATTCAGACCGTTTTTCTATTGGGTCAACATCTTTACGATGTTTTTCAGCGGCGGTCTGATCCCTTATTTCCTCATCATTAAAACGATCGGCTTATACGACAGCTTCTGGGTCTACATTATTCCGAGTCTGTATTCGGTATATAACATGATCGTAATACAGAGCGGCTTCAAGTCGATCGACGCGGAAATACACGACGCGGCGGTCGTAGACGGCGCGGGAGAACTGCGTATCTGGTGGCAGATTTATATGCCGCTTTCGAAGCCCGTGCTTGCGACGATTGTGTTGTGGCTGGCGGTCGGACATTGGAACAGTTATTTTGACACCATGCTATACACCAGCAGCGATAATTTGCAGACCTTGCAATATTTCCTGCTGAAAGCAATTCAGACGTCCTCTTTAACGGAGGGGATGCCTGCCGAGATGATGGAACGCCTCTCCGCGAAAACGGTATCGCTGGCGGCGATTATCATTTCGATTATTCCGGTACTGTGCTTCTTCCCGCTGATCAGAAAGAATTTTGCGTCGGGGATTATGATCGGCTCGCTGAAAGGTTAAGCGGAAAAGAAGGTAAAGGAGGTTAAATCATGAAAAAAGGTATTCAATTTTTGGCGGTGTCGCTGGTTGCCGCGCTCGCATTCTCCGTTTGCGCCGCGTGCGGCTCGGAGAACAGCGACCGTCCGAAACCGAGCGAGGTGGTAACGGGTACGGACGAGGACGGAATGGCTCAGCTCAAATATCCCGATTACGAAGAAACGCCGTCCGATAAAAACAGTTGGGAATATATCCCCGCCGATACCGATATGACCATCGATTGGTACGTCGACGTATCGAGCTGGGCGATTCCTACCGAGAACAGCGTAAAGCAGAAAATCAAAGAAGTAACGGGCATTACCGTGAATTTCACCACGCCCGTATTGGACGACGGCACAAAGCTGGCGACAATGGTTGCGGGCGACAATCTGCCCGACGTGATTTCCGTTCCCACTTCAAGCTCGCAGACGCTGGCTTCCCTTGCGCAGCAGGGTTACGTTTACGATATCAACACGCTGGCGGATAAGTGGGCGCCCACGCTTTACGGTCATCTCCCCGAAGACGTCATCAATTGGTGGTCTTACGGAAACAGCAAAACCTACGGAATTCCAAACCATTATTACAGCTACGACGACGTTCCCGAGGGTCAGCTTCAACCCAACGGCGGCATGATGGTGCGCAAGGATATCTTTGAGGCTTGGCAGTCCTACGTCGAGGCGGAGCTGAAACAGGCGGACGGCAAGGTGCACTATACGGGCGCGGACGGTAGCGAAAAGCAGGTCGAATGGCAGGGGTATATCACCACCCCCGAGGGCTTTAAAGAAGCGGCAAAGTGGGCGATGGAGAACTACTACGGCACGTCGAAGGGCGGGATTACCACCGCGTTGCAACTCAATCAGTTTGTCTCGGGCGGAAACACTTCGCTCACCTGGCTGGCGCAGTTCTTTGCCGTACCGTTCGAAGACAAAGACGGGAATTATATCTATCAGTTCACTTCGGAAGCGTACGAAGAAGTGCTGTATTATCTGAACGACTTGTATACGACGAAGGTAAACGGCAATTCGTTGATTTCTACGGGTAACTTTACGCAGAATTACGACGGCGTCGGTTCGGTCATCGCGGGCGGTATGGCGTTTGCAACGCTCGTAACGCCGCAGGATTATCAGATCCATTTTTCGACCGCGCGCGACAGCGGTTACGAATACGTCAGCCTGTATATCACCAACGAGGCGGGAGACGCGCCCGTGCTTGCCGATATCCGCGGCTACGGGTATCTGTTCAATATGATCACGACAAGCTGCCGCCGCCCCGACCTTGTGATCAAGCTGTTCGATTATCTTTCCAGCCCCGAAGGGCAGAACCTGATTTGCTTCGGCGTGCAGGGCGAGACGTGGGATTACGACGATGACGGAAATATCGCTTATACCGAAACGTATCTCAGCGAAAAATCCGACCCCTCGAAGACGGTGGCAAATTACGGTCTTATGACCTTCGATCTGCTCATCAACTATCAGTATTACGACAACGTACAGCCGCAGACGAACAACGGGAAAACCGATTCCGAGCTGTACCGTACCAATCTCAAACGGCCGCTGTCGGTTTATGCTTACGATTACAACGCAACGCATTTTGTGGTGGACGCAACGAATAAGAATTACACCGATTACAACAACGCGCTCACGCGAATCGACAGTCTGATCGGTCAGCAGCTGCCGAAAATTATCAAAGCCGCCAGCAAGACGGAGGCGGCGAGCGTCTACGCGCAGACGGTCGAACTGCTGAACAAACGCAATCTTTCGCTTGTCATCGAGATGAACGCGGAGGCTTATCAGGCGGCGAAGCAAAAGCTCGGTATCGCATATGCGTGGCCGCCCTATCAGCAAGGTTACGTGAACCCGCTCGACCGCACGCAGCCAAACGGCGATTTAACGTTATACAGAACATACTAACCCCCCTTAATTGCTTCTTTTAAAGAAGCTGCCGTCTTGCTTCGCCCGCAAGGGCGGAGCGGGAACGGCGATTCAGGAGAGAACATGACAAAAAAAATCATTATCGATACCGATATCGGCGACGATATCGACGACGCGTTCGCGATTGCTCTGGCGGCGGCGATTCCGCAGGCGGAGATCGTCGGCATTACCACGGTATTCCGTAATACGGCGGCGCGCGCGCAGCAGGCGCAGGCGCTTTTGAACGCGGCGAAGGTAAACGCTCCCGTATACGCGGGCGAAAGAGCGCCCTTAAAAGAGCCGTTTCATTTGTTCGAGCGTGACGGAGAGACGCCGCCGGAGCTTTCTTTCCCCTGTCAGTGGGAAAAATCGTACGATACGCCCGTTTGGGAAGGCGCCGTCGGTTTTCTGATCGATTCGGCGAAGCGGTACGGCAAAGACCTTACCGTAATTGCCATCGGTCCGCTTACCAATCTGGCGCGCGCGATACAAAAAAATCCGTCCGAAATGAAAAAGACGGGAAAAATCATCTGTATGGGCGGCAGCTTTTATAAATATGAGCCGGAATGGAACGTATTATGCGATCCGGAAGCCGCGGATACAGTGTATCGGAGCGGAATTCCGTTTTATGCGGTGGGGCTTGACGTAACGCTGCAATGCGCGTTAGAAGCCGACCTTCTGCAAGCGTTTCGCAACTCCGGGCAGGCGGTAAACCGTTTGCTCACGTTATGGCTTGACCGGTGGTTCGACTTTTTCGGCTTTGAAAAGAGCGTGATGCACGATCCGCTTGCCGTGGCGGCCGCTTATTACGACGTCTGCACGTTTGAAAAAAAGTACGTCCGGGCAGATTTAAGCGGACAGCGCGGCGCGGTGCTCGTGTCCGATCGGGAAAAGCAAGGCTATTCGCCCGTATATGCGGCGACGGGCGTAGACAGAGAGGGGTTTTACCGCATTGTGCGGGAAACGCTTCTCGGCAAATAAGATTTATCGGGAAAAACCCGAAAAAATATCACGGAGGGAAACTTTTATGGCAAAAACAAGAACAAAAGCTCTTGCCTGTGCGCTTGCCGTTTGTATGACGGCGGGCATAGCGGGAGCGGCTTACCCCGGCTTAACAGAGTCGGTGTCGGCAAACGCGTTGGATACGTCGAGTACCGTTACGTATCCGTTCGAAAAAGGTACGAATGCATTCCGTTATGCGCCTACGTTCACAATGGCGACGTCAGAGTGGAATACTACGGATTATTGGGAATACGTCGAGGTAAAATTTGACGCAGGTACGGTGGATCTGACCTCTGCGCAGTATATTGCCGTTCAGATTCGCGTTGATCAAGGGAATCCCGGACTCACGTTGGGATTTATTGAAAATGGCGACCGCTTTAATAATTCTACCGACGGAAAATTCTTATATTTCCTTTCCGAGGATGGGACGATTCGAGAATTAAGCGTCTTATATTCCGCCACCAACCTTGGAACGGGAGCCTGTGGCACGCTTATTATGCCTGTATCTTCGCTCAGCTGGCAGTGGAACAATAACTCCAGCAATCTTTCCGCCGTGTCTGCATTTTATTATACGACTGATACTCTGTATAATTATAATTATATACTTACGATCGGTGAAATCGGATATTATAACGGAGAGCCGGGAGCGGTGGGAACGACTTTTACAAAAATAGTAGACCTTTCAAGCGGAGAACGCGCGAAGAATATGTATTACGTCAATTCTAAAAATCCGGACTGTATGCAAATGCCGTCCGACGCGGAGAAAGTGGAGCAGGCGGCTCCTACGCTGACGGATTATCCGTTCCGCACGGGCGATAACGCTTTGCTTTACGCCGGCGATTGGAAAGGAACCCCGGAAGGAGACTCGGCGGATAATTTGCAGACCTTAAAGGTAAAATTCGATACCGAAACCGTCGATTTTTCCGACGCGACTTATTTAGCGATTCAATATTACGGAAAAGTCGGCGCGCCCGGGATTACGTTCGGCTTAGAGAATTCGGGTGCGCGCTATTCCGTCGGTGCAAGCTCAGTAGACGGCGAGCCCGTATTCTTTGCGGAGGAAGGAACGACGCAAAGCGTAAAGGCGGCGAATATTGCCAACTCAGCCGTAACGGCGGGCGGCATCACCGGGAAAGTGGGGTCGATTCTTATTCCGATTTCTTCCATGGCGTGGGCATCCGGTTCTTCGTCGAACAAATCGCTTTCTGCAATCGATACCTTGATTCTTACGACAAATTCAAAATACAATTATGCGTTTGAAATCGTCGTCGGCGAAGTCGGTTATTACACGGGTACCGCTGATAACATGGGAACGCTTCATAAGATTCTTTCGCTCGACAGCGAAACGGAAGGAACATTCACTGCGACCAGCGATCTTGAAGCAAACCGCTGTACGGTTACCGTGATTACGCCCGATACGCCAGCGCGCGAAATGCAGGGCGACGTTACGCTCGATTTTACCGCGAACAAAATGACGGAGTCCTCGTTTACCGCAGACGGCATGGTAGGAAGCGGTATTTGGGACGGCGGTTCCTTCGGGAAGAGAGAGCTGACGACGGATTCTTACGGCGATCAGGCGGTAAAATATACTGCCCTCGGCAAAAATCCGAGCGGCGACGACTACTGCGCGTTCGACCTTGCAGCTTCGGGCGGATTTACCTGGGAAAACATGAAAGGAATCGCCTTCTGGGCGAGAAACGACAGCGACACCGAAGTTATTTTCAATATCGAAGTGGACTGTAAAGGACCGTTCGGAACGGACGAAAAAACGATTTCGGACCGCTTCAACATTCAGGGAACGTCACGGTATTATCTGTATAGCGTGGGAACGCAAAAGACCTCTATTTACACAACGTTCGGCGGCGCGGCTCTGCCCGTCGGGTTCGAAGGCTGGGTATTCATTCCGTTCACGGCGTTTTCGCGCGCAGCATGGTCACAAAACGGCGTTACGCAGGCGCAGTTCATGAGCGAGGGATCGGTCGTAAGCTATCTTGCAATTACGGTTCACGCGACGAACTATGCATATAAATCGTTTTCCGTCAACAAATTCGGCGCTTATTCCGTTTCGCCGTCCGTTGCAACGGCGTGCATAAGCGCAAACGGTAAAACGATTCCCCAGATGCTTGGTCTTGGTCTGGAAGAAGACTGATTAAGGAGGAAAATCAAATGAAAGCGAAAAAATTTCTTGCGATATTTTCGGCGCTCGTAATGGGTGCAACGTTATTTGCTGTGGCGGCGTGCGGAACAACGCCCGAGCCCGACCTCGATCCCGATAACGGACAAAACCAGAATACGCCGGACGGCGGCGAGAACAACAACAACGGAAACGGCGAACAGAACGGCGAACAGAACGGCGAACAGAACGGCGAACAGAACGGCGAACAGAACGGCGAAGAAAATACCAACCCCGTTTACGGCTTGCCCGTAGCCGAAAGAGGACGCTACATCAAAGACGCCGACCTGATCGAAGACGGCGGCACGCGCTATCTGCTTTATACGACCAACGAAACATCGGGAGAAGACGACAACGTGATCGCCGTTC
Source organism: uncultured Clostridia bacterium (assembly GCA_964387225.1). Classification (GTDB taxonomy): domain Bacteria; phylum Bacillota; class Clostridia; order Christensenellales; family Borkfalkiaceae; genus Gallimonas. Next base: position 22,524 of record CAYLVU010000019.1, read on the forward strand.
GGAAAGCGACGTATGAAGAAGGCGAAGACAAGGGTTGGCTTTACGGCGCCGAAACGGTAGCGATCCGCGGCGAAGAAGGGGAGTGGGATGAATATATCGGCTCCGCCTCGATCGTGAAAGGAGATTTTACTTTAAACGGAACGGAATACGGCTGGCTGATCGCTTATTGCGCGACTTCGCAAATCAACGATACGCAATATCAGATCGGTCTGGCGGTGGCGGCTTCTCCCGACGGGGAATGGACGAAGGTTTCCGAAGAACCGTTCGTTAAATTGGATACGAATGATGTCGGAACGACTGCGGTCGGCTGTTATGCGCCTTCGCTGATCAATATGGATCGGGAAAATAGCAGGATCAGTCTGTTTTTTACCTATGCAAACCCGAAAGGGCACTTTGCTAAGTTAACCGACTTTGACGCGTCCGATCTGACAGAACTCTCCTCCGAACAGGAATGGGAAGGCGTTACGGTATCTTATGACGGACAGATTTCGGGCGGCGACAGCGTTACGATGTTCCCCAACGCGGATTTTGCCTACGACGAAACAAGCGGGAAATATTATGCGGTAAAAGATTATTCGCCCTCCGCAGCGATCGAACCGAAGTATGCAGAACAGATTCAGCTTTTGTGGCTTGCCAAGGACGAGATGTATACCGTCGACGTAGAAAACGGCTGGCAGAGCATCAAGCAGTGGGATTCCACCGACACGCCCGACGGAGAATACGAACGCCTTTACAGCGCCTGCGTTGTTTCCGATGCATACGGTCATATCGACGGCGCAACGGAAATCGAAATCATTTATAACGTCTGCGAACTGAAAGCGGTGAATGCGGACTATCTGTTTACCCAGAACCTTTTCAGCTTTAAAGTAACGCTTGCGTAAGAACAAACGGTTCGAACGGGGAGTTATCCCCGTTCGGCGGCTTGCGCGCAAAGGGAGACTTATGAAACGGAAAATTTTATGGCGCGGCGCGGCGCTCTCGCTCGCGCTTTGCACGGCGTTCGCTCTGTTTTCCGCTTGCGGGAAAACGCCCGATCCCGACCCCGACAACGGCGCTGTAACGCCTTCGGACGGAGACGGGAGTACCAACAACGGCGACAACGGCGCTGTAACGCCTTCGGACGGAGACGGGAGTACCAACAACGGCGACAACGGCGACAGTAATAATGGCGGCACGCAGGAAGAAACCTTTTCCGAAGGCTGGTACGTGCTGACGGAAAAAACCGTTCAGGGCGTGAACGTATCTTCCGATTATACCTACAATTGTATTTATTTCAAAGACGGAGCCGCGAATTGGTATGAAATCGACTATTCCGGTTTAAACGAAATGACGGGCGACTATACCTTGCAAAACGACGCCGTAACCGTAGGAATCGGCGTACGCACGTATAACTTTGCTTACGATTCTAAGGCGCGATCGATCTGTTTCAGCGGAAAAATCAACAAGCAGAAAGTCGTAATGAATTACGAGTACAGCAAAGACTTCGTTCTGCCCGTTTCGGAAGGCGGCGTGCTGTTCACCGAAGAACTGTTCGGAGAGAGCAAAGACGAAAACTATTATAACTATTGCCCGACCATTATGATGGAGGGCAACGATACCATGCACGTCTGGTATTGCACCAACAGAGACAGCGGCGTAGTTTACGATTATATCGGCTACCGCAAGGGTACGTTAAACGATTCGGGGAAATGGGTGTTCGGCGAAAGACAGCTCGCTTTATCTCCGTCGTTAGACTTTTCGGATTGGGACGGAAAGCATAACTGCGATCCTACCGTCGTAAAAGGGAGCTTTGCAATGGACGGCGAAACGTATTCGTATCTGATGGCGTATCTCGGCTGTACGACGGGCGACGAAAATCAGGTCGGCATCGCCGTATCGAAAACGCCCGAAGGTCCGTTTGTTCGGGTAGAGAACGTCAACCCCATCGCCGATTACCTCAATTCCGACGACTACTCGGCTGGTTATTGGGGATACGGTCAGCCGAGCCTCGTGAGCTATGACGGCGCGGGAAAAGTGCTGCTGTTTTACACAAAAGGCATTTCTACCAAAACGGGTACGCAGGTCGAGCTGTGGGATCTTTCCGATCTGGATTCTCCGCAGAAGCTGAACTCCGCGGCAGTGCGCGAGGGCGGCGTGGTGAACGCCGGCGGTTCGAAAGACTGTATCAACAATGCCGATTTTGCTTACGACCCCGTTTATCAGCGCCTTTACTGCATCAAAGAGGACTTCCCTCATCCCACCGACAGCGGCATTAACTGGATTACGTCGACGAACGTTTTAATGTACGTAAATCTCGGCGAAGAGGGGTTCGATCTGCTGTTCGACGAAACGCAGGTGTATACCTGGAACAAGGTGGATACGCTTTCGGCGGACGGTAAAACTTATGTGCGCGCGCACAACGCCGGCATTATGACGGACGGATACGGAAGGCTCACCAATCCGTTCCGCGTGCCCGTTCTTTACACCGTGAGCGAGGCGGCGACCGCCTATCCCGATTGGTCACTGGGAGGTCAATGGCCCGCTTTGCATACCTACCGCATTCACGGCACCGTGTTCTCGGTGTCGTAAAGGAGAAAAAATATGGGCAAAAAAACGGTAAAACGCATTCTTGCGGCAGGTATGGCGGCGGCTCTCGCGTTGCCCTGTCTGGCGGCGTGCGGTAAAACGCCCGACCCGCCGGACGACGGCGGCGCGGGGGAGCTGACGAAAACGTTAGACGGGAGTTATTCGCTTGTTTCCGCCATGCTGGAAGGGAAAAACGTAACAAGCAGCTTTCAGACGTATAAAGCCGTTTTTTCGGATGAAGGAAGCGTCCGCGTTACAATCAGCTATCTGAACGAGCTTACCACGCGCAATTCCACCTATACGTTTGACGGGGAAACGGTTACGGAAACGCATTCAAGCGGCGTTTATACCTACGTCGCCGCGGGGAATACCCTTACGACGCAATTTGTCGACTTCGACGACGTGATTTCCGTCGTGCTGGAAAAAGAGGTCTCTTCCGACGAGCCCGTGTCCGTCGATTTCGAGGGAATCTTATTCGGAACGGATATGTCCGATTCGAAGTTTTATAACTACTGCCCCGCGATCCTGCGCGAAACGGTTGACGGCGAGGAAGTGATGCACGTCTGGTATTGCACCAATAAAGACGACGGCGTGATAATGGATTATATCGGCTACCGAAAGGGCGTGAAGCAAGAGGACGGCAAATGGCTGTTTAGCGAACAGCAGATCGTGCTTTCTCCGACCGAAGGCACGTGGGATGCGCGCCATACCTGCGATCCGGCGGTGATCCGCGGTAAGTTCAAATATCAGAATACCGAATATACCTATCTGATGGCGTATCTCGGCTGCACGACGGAGGATTATCAGAGGAACGAAACGGGTATCGCCGTCGCCAACAGCCCCGAAGGACCCTGGGTCAAAGTGGCGTCGCTCAACCCGATCGTGCCGTGGTACGACAACGGAGATTACGATACGGAGCTTGCGAAATACAATTCTTATCAGGGCACGAGCACGATTTATTGGGGAACGGGAATGCCCGCGCTTGTCAGCATCGACGGAGAAGGGCAGGTGCTTATGTTCAACCAATCTACGCTGAACGGAACGACGGTCAGACGGTGGGATTTCTCCGATTTAGACGCGCTCGGTCAGCAGTCGCTCACGGCGGAATTTACGGTAAAGCTCACGCACAGCGGGGTCGTTAATTCGGCGGGGCAGAAATGCAATATCAACATTCCCGATTTCGCATACGATTCTGCGGCAAAACGGTTTTACGTCTGCGGCGTGACCAACGAGAAAAATCCTGCGGACGAAACGCTGACGCGCGTAAATTCCCATTCGATGGTGGCGTATCTCGAAAACGTCGGAAGCATGGAAGAGCTTTGCACGCTGCTGCAAACGGGCGATTATACCTGGAATATGCTGGGTTACGTCGGACCGGACGTTACGGGCTTCGAGCGCAACCACAATCCGGGCATCGTGCGCAACGCGCTCGGGTATCTCGAAAGCTCGTCGCAAATCGACGTCGTCGTTTCTACGGGGCATAATTCCTGGGAAAACGAAAACATCTTCACCTATCGGCTTTACGGCGTTTCGTTGCAAATTCCGTAAGCAAAACGGTTATAAGCCCCCCTCGGACGGATACCGATATGCACCCCAAAAGTTAGATACTCGTGGGGAATTGGAAACAACAAAAAATATCAAATAATATCAAATAATATCAAATAATAATATTTAATACAAGACAAACAGCGAGTTCGCATAAAAGAGTCCGAAAATAATTCGGGCTCTTTTTATTCGACGGCAAATCGAATTTTGGTTCGATTCCATTTTAAATATGCGGTCGGAAACAAAAAAAGGAAACAACCGCAACGCGCAGTTCATCTTGCTTACTATATACAGAAAACCAGAATACTCCAATTAAGTGTTCGGGTTTTCATAATAACTATATCTATTTTATAAAAGAAATGTCAGTAGAACTTACATATTTATCTGACGTATTTGAGTTTTTATTAAAAAAAGCATTCCGTCCGAAATTGTTGAAAGCATAAAAGAACGATTTTGCGAAC
>CAYLVU010000020.1:0-24910 GCA_964387225.1 uncultured Clostridia bacterium
CCTCTGCTAAAAAAACACGTAGGAGTACTCAAAGTACCCTACGTGTTTTTGGCGGAGAGAGAGGGATTCGAACCCCCGGATAGTTGCCCATCAACGGTTTTCAAGACCGCCGCATTCGACCGCTCTGCCATCTCTCCCTGTTAGCACCGTTCCCCGTTCCAAAAGAGCGGGAATCCTGCGTACGGTTTCGCCTTTATTCGCTTAACGGTGTTTTCCCAAAAAGAACAACGCTACCGTGCCCGCACCCGAATGGGCGCCGATCACGCTGCCGATTTCGTTGACGAAAATCTCTCTCCCGCCGAACCGTTCGCGCAACAGAGAGGTGAGATATGTCACGTCGCCGATGCAATCACCGTGGCTGATAAATATGGGGTCGCCCGGCTGAAGGGTGTTGAGTTCGCACATATGGTCGACGAGTTCGGAAATCGACTTTTTTCTGCCTATCGCCTTTCCGATGGCGATGAGGTGCCCGTTTTCGTCCACATGGAGTACGGGTTTGATTTTTAAAATGGAACCGATCGCCGCGGTCGTGGCGGAAACCCGCCCTCCCCTCTTTAAATGGCGAAGATCGTCCACCGTAAAGTAGTGGCAGACGTGTTGTTTGAGCCCTTCGGCGTAGGTCTGAAGCTCCCCGATCGAAGCTCCTTCGTCCGCCTTTTTAACGATATAGTCGAGCAAAAGCCCCTCGCCCATGGAGGCGCACAGCGAATCGACCACGACGACTTTCGTCCGATAAGTTTCCTCGATTTCGTGCGCCGCCGAAACATAGCTTTCGTACGTTCCCGAGAGTCCCGAAGAGAACGCGAGAACGAAAACGTCCTTGCCCTCCTTCGCAAATTTTTCAAAGTGCAACTTCGCCTGCGCGGGCGTGATCTGAAAGGTCTTGGGCATGGCGCCGCCGCGCAGCTTTTCGTAAAAATCTTTTACGGCGATCTGTTCGCCGTCCTCGCCGCCGTAAGTCACGCCGTCCATCGTAAACCCGAGTCGGATGCACTCCACGTCATGGGCGGCATAATATTCGTCGGGCATATCGCAAGCAGAATCGGTTACGATCTGATATGATCTTTCCATTTAACGTTTTCTCCGTAGAATACGTCATTATTATATCGGTTCCCCGTTCGTTTGTCAACTCATTATTTCAGCGAGACGAAATTTTTCACACGGGTCGCGCGAAAGGACACCGTGACCTCGAATCCCGACTTTCCGCGCTTTACGGTGAAGTCCGTCTCCCCCTCTTGTTCAAAGAACTCCGATGCGATCCGTTCGAACTCCTTTTTCGCCGCCGCCCGCGTCTCTCCGTTCATCTCCTCTTTGTCCTCGTTGAGCATTCTTTGAAGGCGCGCCCTCGTATTCGTCTCTCTCATAACTCCCCCTCCCTCAATACCGTTTGCGCACGGGCGCAAGCTCTTTTTCCCCGCTCGCGTAAAATCCCGCGAGCAGACGGAACGCGCGCGAGCGCTCGTACACGTTTTCCAGCAGCAGCTTGTCCTCCTCCGGAACGACGGAGACGAGCGGAAGACGCAGAGTGGAGGCGATTTCCTCCGGCATCAGAATTTCCCCCCGCCGCACGAGATCCTTGCGCACAAGGTTGACGACAAGCCCCGTAAAGGACAGACGGTAGCTTTTCAGCATTCCCGCGACCCTGTCCCCGTCCCTGAGCGCGGAAATGTGCGGCGTCGTCACAAGCAGCCCCTCCTCGGCGCAGGATACTGCGCGGTGAAAGCCGTCCTCGATGCCGGCGGGAGAATCGATGAGAATAAAATCGAACTGCGGAGCGATGGAATCGAGAATCAAACGGATCGCCTGCGGGGAGACGTACCGTTCGAGAATGCGGTTGCTGGACAGAGAATACAGCGTCGGATAGCGGGGATGCCGCACGAGCGCCTGTTTGGGACGGCACCTCCCCTCCGCCGCGTCCACAACGTCGTAGAGCGCACGGTTCTCCACGCCCAGCACGACGTCCACGTTGTTCAGTCCGAAATCGAGATCGCACACGGCGACGCGAAAACCGCTCTTTGCCAGCTGTACGCCGAGATTGCAGCAGACCGTCGTCTTTCCGACCCCTCCTTTTCCCGACGTCACCACGATTTTTCTTGCCATAATCCGCCCCCTCGCACGCGTTTTTGTAAATATTATCACACCGCGCAAGGCGTATTCTTGCGGTTTGCGGCGAAGGGATACCTTTTTTGGCGGAAACAGAGCGTATCAAAAAATCGGAGTGCTACTCCGATTTTTTTAGTAATTTTTTCAGATATTCTTCGTACTCTTCGTCCGAAAGTTGCGCAACCTTGTTTTTCTTCGCCATAAAGAAACCTCTCTTGGGGATTTCCGACAGTATGGGCAAAACCGCGCTCTTTTATTCGGTGCGAAGGGCGATTACGGGGTCTTTCTTTGCCGCCGCCGATGCGGGAATCAGTCCGGAGATGAGCGTAAGCACGACGCTGACCAGAATCATCACGACCGCGGCGACGGGCGACAGGGCGGCGAGCCCCGCGATTCCCGTGAGCGAGTCGAGAATGAGATTGACTAACACGGACAGAAGATAGGTGACGATCACCCCGAACAGCCCTGCCCCGAGCCCGATGATAAAGGTTTCGGCGTTGAACAGATTTTTGATGTCGAGTTTCCGCGCGCCGAGACTTCGCAGCACGCCGATTTCCTTGACGCGTTCCACGACGGAAACGTAGGTAATAATTCCGATCATGACCGAAGAGACGATGAGGGAAATCGCCGTAAAAGCGACGAGCACGTAGGTTATCGCGTTGAGCATGGTCTGCATCATGCCCATGAGAACGCCCACCGTGTCCGAATAGGTGATCTTATCCGATTCGCTCAGCTTGATATCGCCGATCGTTCCTCCCGTCTCGCACGCCGTATTCCAGGCGTCGAGATAGGACAGGATCTCCGCTTTTCCGTCGAAATCGGTCGCGTAGATAGAGACGGAATTGTAAGAACTGTCCCCGCCGACGTGCCTCAGTACGGTATCGCTCGTCGTGAAATAGACGTCCGTGCCCTCCATTTTGCTCGAATAGTATCCCGCCAGATGCTCTGCGGGCGGCGTGTGATAGAAAGTGTAGGAAATCCCGTCCGCCGTCCTCGTCGTGCTGTTCTTCTTAATCGTATTGACAATCGACGAATTTAAGTTGAGTTCCACATACTGCGTCACCGCCGCTTCGGTAAGGTTGAGCCCGCTTGTAAGACAGCCGTATGTAAGACCCTCTTTGAGCCGCAGAATACCCGTGATCGTGATCTCGATGCTGTCGTCTTTTTCCGATTCGTCGGGATCGAGCTCATCCCTCGTTCCCACGTATTCGTAGGGATAAGTCCCCTGCGGGGTCGTCTTATAGAGCGTGTCGTTTCCGTAGAGAACGTACTTCTTGCCGATAATGTCCGAATAGTCGATCGCCATATAATCTTCGTCCTGTTCCCCGTCGTCCTTGCCGAGCTCGAAGAGGGACAAAAATTCTTTCTCGGGAAGAAGTCCGAGCTGGGCAAGCGTAAGATCCGTTACGGTATTCCCCGAGGAGATGACGAGCACCGCTTCGTTCGCGTTCTGCGGGAAATGGGCGTTTTCGCCCAGAATATCGTACTGCGAGAGCACGTACTCCGCATAATCGGACTTGGAAAAATCGGAAGTCCCGGGCATTTTGTTCACGATATCGCCGAAATAGTCGGCAAACGAGACGAGCGAAGAGTACTGCGGCGCATACTGGCGGAGCTCGGAAATATAAAATTCTTTCAGAGAATAGAGGGACATGTTCTGCTTCGCCGCGGGAACAAGTTCGCCGTTTAACTCGACGTCACCCGTGCCGACCTCGGTAAAGAGCGCATCCGAAAGGGACACGCCGTAACCGAATTGCAGCGCGGAATACCACGCGCTGTCCATGTCCTTCACGTAGTCGACGTATTCCTCCGTCACGTCGTTTTGAACCGTCATGCCGTTTGCAAGATTGGTGAGAAAGGAATCAACGTACACCTTATCCCCGATCTCCTCCATGTCGGGCATCTTCGAAGCCGAGGTAAAAGAGGTCATGATCGACGTCATGTCGTACGCCTTTTCGGTAATCTGGACGGGATAGTAGGAGAGCATATCTTCCTCCGTCCGCTTGATATAGTTGTTGAATCCGCTCGAAAGCGCAAGCACGAGGCAGACGCTGATGATGCCGATGCTGCCGCCGACCGAGGTTAAGACCGTCCTTCCTTTCTTGGTGAGAAGGTTGCGCGCCGAGAGCGCAAGCGTGGTAAACCAGCTCATGCGGGTGTGCGGCTTCTTCTCCTTTTTCCCCGCGACTGTCTCACCTTTGGAAAGAGCGGGCGCTTCGGCGGACGCCGAAACCTCTTTCTGCGCCGCAGGTTCGGACATGCCCCCTTCGTTTTCCGTATAGGGGTCGCTGTCCGATTCAACGAGACCGTCTTTGAGACGCACGATACGGGAAGCGTAGCTCTCCGCAAGCTCGGGATTGTGCGTCACCATAATGACGAGCCGCTCGCCGGCGATTTCTTTGATGAGCTCCATGATCTGCACGGAAGTCTCGCTGTCGAGCGCGCCCGTGGGCTCGTCGGCAAGCAGAATCGCGGGATTGTTCACGAGAGCGCGGGCAATGGCTACGCGCTGCATCTGCCCGCCCGAGAGCTGGTTGGGCCTCTTGTTGAGCTCCTTCCCCAGTCCTACGCGTTCGAGTGCGCGCTTCGCCCGTTCGCGCCTCTCCTCGCGCGATACGCCCGCGATGGTAAGCGCGATTTCCACGTTGCCGAGAACGGTCTGGTGCGGGATCAGATTGTAGCTCTGGAAGATAAAACCGATCCTGTGATTGCGGTAAACGTCCCAATCTCTGTCGCGGAAATCCTTCGTGGACTTTCCGTCGATCTCAAGGTCGCCCGAGGTGTAATGATCGAGCCCGCCGATAATATTGAGCAGCGTCGTCTTTCCGCAGCCCGACGGCCCCAGAACGCACACGAATTCGTTTTCACGGAAATTCAGGCTGACGCCTTTGAGCGCGTGCACGTAGCTGTCGGCAACCTTATAGTCCTTTTTGATTTCGATGAGTTTTAGCATGAATTCCCATACACTCCTTCGGGTCGGTCATTCCGCCGCCCCGTTCTTCTTGGCGATATCCTGAAATACCTTCGCGAGCTCTTCGTATTCCGAAATGATCTTTTTGATTCTGTCCGCGCCGAACTTTTCGATGACGAGCGCGAAGATTTCGTTTGCCTGCTCGCATTGCCTCTCGAAAAGGACAAGCGCACTGTCCGAGAGCCGAACGTAGGCGATCTTTTTATCCGTAGACGAGGGCACCCGCTTGACGATATCCCGCCCTTCGAGCTTTGTGACGAGCTGCGAAACGGCGGAGCGGGTAATGCCGAGCCTGCGGGCAAGTTCGGAGGAAATGATGTCTTTTCCCTTTTCCTTCTCCATGACCACTTCGCGGATGAGGCGGAACTCCGTTCTGCTCAGACTTGCCGCCTGCGGAAAGAGTTCCAGATTCTCCATGTCCTTTGTCGTCTGAATGAGTTTTATCAGATATTCGTTGATTTCCATTGCTGTTTCTCCTTTTTTGTGTGTTTCTAAACAATCTTATTATATATATCGGACGGCATTTTTGTCAACCGGGTTAACCTGATTTTTAATAAATTCACATATCTTTCACCCTGCGGGAAAGCGCGGCGCAAAAAAATCCCGCAACTGCGTTGCGGGGAAATTTCGTATTATTCTTCCGTTTCGTCCACCGTTACGGCGGGTTCGGGTTCCGGAATAAAGGGCTGCAAGGGAGAGGTAACCGGCGTGAGATCGTATTTGTCGTCCATGTCCCCCACGAGCTCTTCGATGATGTCCTCGCGGGTGATCAGACCGAGCGCCGCGCCCTCCGAGCCGACAATGCGCATATGTTCGCGCCCCGACTGCATCTTTTTCATGAGCGCCGAGAGCTTTACGTCCGCCGTCGTAAAGGAGACGGGACGGATAATATTATCAAAGCTCCGTCTGCCCGCAAGGAGGTTTTCGTAGAAGTCCGCGCGGTAAAGAATTCCGATGACGTTCTCCTTCGACCCTTTGTAGACGGGTATACGGGAAAAGTTCGTCTCGCGGAAGATCTTGTAGACCAAATGGGAGTTTTCCCTCGCCTCCACCATAATCACCCGATCGAGCGGAATCATACACGAGCCGACGTGCAATTCGTCGTAGCGCAGCGTGCGCGTGATAAGGTCGTGCTCCGTTTCGTTGAGAACGCCCTCGTCTTTGACGTCCGAAACGATCATCTTGAACTCTTCTTCCGTAAATTTAGGCTTCTTCTTGTTGAGCCCGAAGACAAAAAAGACGAACTTTTTCCAACAGGAGAACAGCAGATTCAAGGGCAGAAATACATAGGAGAGCACGAGCAGCGGATATGCGGAAAAGCGCGCAAATTTTTCGGGGGATTCCTTGGCGAGCGACTTGGGCGTGACCTCTCCGAAGACGAGAATGACCGCCGTAAGCGCGATCGTGGAAACGGTAGGACCGAGCGATTCCCCGATGATGCGCGTAAAGAAAATCGTCGCAATGGTCGCCGCCGCGATATTTACGATATTGTTCCCGATGAGCAGGGTCGTGAGAACTTTGTTATAGTCTTCGCTGAGAAGCAGGGCGACGCGCGCCGTGCGCTTTTTTGCCATTCTCCTCATGCGAACGGTACTGAAACTTGTGTATGCCGTCTCCGTAGCGCTGAAAAAGCCGGAAAGAACGACAAGTACGACAAGCGCAATCAATAAACCGATTGTGCCACCGTCCATAAACGCTTACTTGCCGCCCTCCCGCTTTTGAGATCGTTTCCCGCCGCAACGCGGTCGACCGAACGTCATAATAACCCCTTTTGATATTGTTTTTGATATTGTTACAGTATATTATACACGCCTTCGCGCGTTTTTACGCACTTTCCGTAAAACTTTGCGGCGAATGTTTTTTGAGATAAGCCAGCGCCGAATAAGCTGCGCTGCAACCCTCCCCGGCCGCCTTTACGTACTGATACGGCCGTCCCGTGATATCGCCTGCGGCGAACAGCCCCGCGATATTCGTCGAAAGGTCCCTTCCCGTCGCAACGTGACCGTCTTCGATTTTCAGTCCGCCCGCAAGCGCCTCGGGCGGCGCGGAATTTTTCAGAAAAAACACGCCGCTCACGGGGTATTTTTCCGTATCCGTCACGACGGCTTCGATCCGCTCCTTTCCTTCGAGCAGACGGGGCGTGCGGGAAACCGCGACGATATTGCGGGCGCGGAACTTAGGCGCGGGATAGAGACAGAAGGCATAGACCGTCTCCGCAAATCCCGCAAGATACTCTGCCTCTTCGGCAAACTTTTCCGAAGCGACGACGGCGGCGATCTTCTTTCCCTTATACAGCGCGCCGTCGCACACTGCGCAGTAGCTCACCCCCCTGCCGAGGAATTCCCGCTCCCCTTTCACGCTCGCGCGGCTCTCCGTCCCCGTGGCGAGAATTACCGTACGCGCATAGTAAGTCTTGTCCTTTTCCGTAAGACAGAACTTGTCCCCGAGCGCGTAAATCCCGTCGATGCGCGCTTGCGTGAGAGACACGCCCTCCGCCGCGGCCTGTTCTTCAAGCCGCGCGGCAAAGAGCTTTCCGTCCCCCAACAGGGCGGGATAATTGCGCACATATTCCGCATTTTTCAGTTTATCGCCGAATCCCGCTTCCCCGAGCCAGAGACAGTCGAGCCTGAGGCTCTTACAGGTGAGCGCCGCGGAATATCCCGCGATTCCTCCCCCGACAACGGCGGCGTCGTATATTTTTTCCATATGATACAGTCTGCCCTTTTTTACGGATTATATCACGGCGGCGCGCTTTTGTCAATCCGAAGGATATAATCCCGCCGAAAGGGGCATACTTTCAACGCGCTCCCGCGGTAAATTTTTTTAAGTTATTGACAATTCACCGCCTCCCTGTTATAATAATAAAAATGTCAAGAGATCAAAAAATCGGTTACGGAAAGAAAATCGCCGTTCTCTCGCTGATGGCGGGGCTCGGACTCGTCTCCTTCCTGCTCGAAGGACTTTTCCCCTCTCCCGTAATCCCCGGCGCGAAGCCGGGCATTTCGAATATTTTCTCGCTTATGACCCTCGTTTTGTACGGCTTGCCCGAAGCGGCGCTCGTCGTGGTCGTGCGCACCGTGCTGGGAAGCCTGTTTGCGGGGAATCTCTCCATGCTCCTGTACAGTCTGACGGCGGGACTTGCAAGCGTAGCCGTCTCGCGGCTGCTCTTTTTTTCATTCCCGAAAATCAGCGTGCTTGCCATAAGCGTCGTATCCGCGGTCGTACACAATACGGTGCAGCTCCTCGTCTACTGCGCGCTCACGGGAACGATCCTGCTTATGGGATACCTTCCCGTTCTTGCCGCGTTCGGCGCGGGAGCGGGCGTCTTTGTGGGGCTCACGGTCGTATTGATCATAAAAGCCGTTCCGCTTTCCGTGTATTCGAGGATTGCGGGCGTGAAATTGAAAACGGAGGAAAGGATTTGAAAGCGGAAAAAGGAAAATTTTTCTCCCGCGGGATCCGTCTGAAGGGGCACAAGGAACTTACGGCGGAAAAACCGATCGAGCGGCTTGCCCTGCCCAAGGAAGTCCGCATCCCCCTGCGCCAGCACATCGGCGCGCCGGCAACCGCCTATGTTTCCGTGGGACAGAGCGTAAAACGCGGCGACTGCATCGGCAGAAGCGCGGGAAAAATATCCGCGAACGTTCACGCGAGCGTTGCGGGAACGGTGACCGCCGTCGAAGAACAACAGGACGGCAGGGGCGGATCCTGTCTGTTCATCGTCATATCTTCCTCCGGCGCGGAAGAAACCGACTATGCGGCTCCCCTCGTCCTGCCCGACGCGGACGCAATCAGAGAGCGGATTTTCGAAGCGGGCATCGTGGGCATGGGCGGCGCGGGTTTTCCCGCGCACGTCAAGGCTGCGCCCGGATCTCCCGTAGATACCCTGATTCTCAACGGCGCCGAATGTGAGCCCTACCTCACCTGCGACGACAGACTCATGCGGGAGAGACGGGACGAAATTCTGCGCGGCGCGGAATATCTGAAAACCGCGCTCGGCGCGCGGGAAATCGTGATCGGAATCGAGAAAAACAAGCCCGAAGCGATTGCAAACTTCGAAGAGACGCCTTACAGGACGGTCGCTTTAAAAAAGCGGTATCCCATGGGAAGCGAAAAACATATCGTCTACTCCTGCACGGGGCGGAAAATTCCGCCCGGAAAGCTCCCCGCAGACGTCGGCGTGAGCGTTCAAAACGTGGGAACGGCGCTCGCCGTATGCGAGGCGGTCGAGCAGGGGAAGCCCCTTATCGAGCGCGTCGTCACCCTTTCGGGCGGAGGGATCCGGGAGCCGAAAAATCTCCTGTGCCCCGTGGGAACCCCCCTCTCCGATCTGATCGCCGCGTGCGGCGGCGCGAAGGACGACACCGTAAAACTCGTGGCGGGCGGTCCCATGACGGGAACGGCGCTCACGGGAGAAAGCGCCGTCGTCACAAAAATGACCTCCGGCTTTCTCCTGCTGAGCGAAGAGGAGACGAACAGCGAACCGCCCACGCCCTGTATCAACTGCGGAAAATGCGCTTCCGTATGTCCCATGAAACTCATGCCCATGCAAATCGAATTTTATACCGCCGCGGGAGATTTTTCCGCCGCGGACAAATACGGCGGCGTGCTCGCCTGTATCGAGTGCGGGTCGTGCTCGTATATCTGCCCTGCCCGACGCCCTCTGTCGCAGGCAATCAAGACCGCAAAGGAAAACCTGAGGAGGAAAGCATGAAACTGACGATATCCGCCGCGCCGCATATCAAAACGCGGCGCACGACAAAACGCATCATGCTGGACGTCCTTATCGCGCTCATCCCCGCGTCGGTTGCGGGAATCGTCTTTTTCGGCTGGCAGGCTGCCGTCATTTTGGCAATCTCTCTTCTCTCCGCCGCCTTGACCGAATTCGTCTACTATATCCTCAAAGAGAAGATATGGGCGCAGCCGAAGGAGGTTCTCAAAAAATTCGTCGCTCAATTCGACTTTACTTCCCTCATCACGGGACTGCTTCTCGGGCTGTGCCTCCCCGCGAATCTCGACGGTTGGTATATGCCCGTCCTCGGCAGTATTTTCGCGGTCGCCGTCGTCAAAATGCTCTTCGGCGGCACGGGCAAGAACATTGTCAATCCCGCGCTGGCGGGCAGAATCTTTCTGTTCATCTCCTTTACCGCCATGACAAGCTATCCCGCCGCGAATTTCGGGGCGATCGGAGCGGGCGTCGGCGGAACGCTCTCCACGGGCGCCACGCAGCTCAATAACGTTCTGAACGGAAATCCCGTTCTTTCCCCGGCGGATCTCTTCCTCGGAACGGGCGTTGCCGGCTGTATCGGCGAAACCTGCAAGCTCGCGCTGCTGATAGGCGGCGTCTATCTCGTCGTGCGCGGGGTCATCAAGTGGTATCTCCCCGTCCTCTACATCGCGGTCGCGGCGGTATTCGGAATGGCGCTCGACGGCGTGTTCGACCTTGTGCTCGCCCTGCAATACGCGCTTACGGGCGGTCTGTTCCTGGGCGCGGTATTTATGGCGACGGACTACACCACCACCCCCAAGAGCTTTTGGGGGAACATCCTCTATTTTGCGGCGCTCGGGCTCTTAACCGCCGGTCTGAGAAAGGCGACGGGCATCGAAGTCGTCTCCTTCTGCATTTTCATCATGAACTTCCTCGTCTTCCTCATCGATCTTGCGATCAAGGTGCGGCCCTTCGGCTACGCGCGCAGAAAAAAGGAGGCGAAAAAATGACCGCAAAACAGTTTTTTAAGAGCACGGCTTTCAAGAGCGTGTGCGTTCTCCTCGTCATCGTCCTCGTTGCGGGCGCGCTGCTCGCGATACTAAACGACGTCCTCTACGTCACCCCCGCCGAGCGGAGAAACCGCGTATTTGCAAAAATTTACGGCGGCGACGTGACGGAAAAGGAAATTCTTCTGGGCGACGACAGCGGCGGCATCTCCTATTCCTCGGGAAGCGTCTCGCAGGCATACCTCATGAGCGACGGCAGCTATGCCGTTCAGGCGACGGGCAACGGCGGTTTTTCGAACGGCACCGTCACCGTATGGGTCATCTTTAACTGTACGGGGAGCATTGAAAACGGGGATCTCGCCCTTGAAGGAATCGATAAAGTCGTGTACGAGAGCAACGTGAACCAATCGTATATGGGACGGTTTACCGACGAAAATTACAACCTCTTCACGCTTTACAACGGGGAGCTTCGGGAAGGACTGTACTTCGGCGACGACATTGCCGTGGTTAAGACGGGAGCTTCGGCGCCCTTCACGTTCGGAGCGCTGACGAACGCCGTGAACGCGGCTTTGAGATATCTGCGCGAAGAGCTTTTGGGAGAAGAGACTGCCTCTTACGAATACGGCGGCTATATCAATATGAACGCAACCGCCTGGCAGGTCTCGCAGAATACCGTCGAATACAGCATCACGACCCTCGCCAATTCCCCCGCGCAGGCGTTTGAAATCGCCGTCACGGTGCAAGCGGGCGTCATTACGCGCTACGAGATTCTCACGAACGGGTCCAGTCCCGCTTCCTTTGCCGACAGGATGCCCGAAGATTTGAAAAACGGCTCCTTCTTTGTCAACAAGGGAAAATCCGAAATCCTCGCCCTTTTAGACGGGGGCTCGCTCTCGGAGGCGGGCTCCGACTTAAAGACGGGCGCAAGCTATTCGGCAGAGTCCTGCGTGCGCGCGGCGGCTTTCGCCGTGGCAAACTTCGAAACGATCAAGGAGGCGGCGCATGAATAAATACGGAAAAATCGCAACAGACGGACTGATTGCCAACAACGCGACCTTCAAGCTCGTTTTGGGGACCTGCGCGACCCTCGGCATGACCTCCACCGCCCTGAGCGGACTGGGTATGGGGCTCTCCGTGACCGTCGTTCTCATTTTGAGCAACGTCGTCATTTCGCTTCTGCGCAAGGTGATCCCGAACGTCGTACGGATTCCCGCCTTTATCGTGATCATTGCAACCATGGTAACCATTCTGAGAATGGTGCTCGACAAATATATTCCCGATCTGTACGAATCGATGGGCGTCTTTCTTCCCCTTATCGTAGTGAACTGCATTATTCTGGGAAGAGCGGAAAGCTTTGCAAGCAAACAACCCGTGCTCGACAGCTTTATCGACGGAGCGGCTACCGGACTTGGATTTGCCCTCTCCCTCACCGTAATGGGCATAATACGCGAACTGTTGGGCAGCGGAAGCTTTTTCGGCGTCAAACTCTGGGATTTTTCCATCGGCTTCTTCTCCGGTTCGCCGGGAGCTTTTCTCACTTACGGAATCTGTATTGCTCTGTTCGTCTATATCACCGACCAAACCGAAAAGCGGAGACGGGCAAAGCGCATGCGCGCGCTGCGCGTGCCTGCGGGCGACGGACCCCTTCCCGAGTTGCAAAAGGAGGAAGCCTGATGTTTGCAAACGCTCTTCTCGTCATTGTTGCGGCGGTGTTTTCGCAAAACTTTATTCTGGTTAAATTCCTCGGGATATGTCCCTTCCTCGGGGTCTCCAAGCGGACTTCGAGCGCCTTTCTGATGGGCGCGGCAGTCACGCTTGTCATGGTAATCGCTACCCTCGTCACCTATCCGCTGTACACGTTCGTCTTGCTTCGGCTCGGGATCGAGTATCTGGAAATCATCTTTTTTATCTTCATTATCGCGGCGATCGTTCAAATGCTCGAAAAGATCATCGGAAAAATTTCCCCCGCGCTCTACAAGACGATGGGCATTTATCTGCCCCTCATCACGACGAACTGCGCGATTTTGGGCGTCGCCGAGCTCGTGACGGTAAACGTCGTCAATCTTTCGGATATCGTTTCGGCGGTGAGCGCGGGTACCCCCATGAACCTCGGCTGGGCCCTTCTGTACGCCTTCTTTGCGGGCGTGGGATTTACGCTCGCCATGGTCATTATGGGCGGCGTTCGCGAGCGCGTCGAAAAACTGCCCGTCGCAAAGTGCATGAAGGGCTTCCCCATAACCATGGTCACGGCGAGCCTGATGGCGATGGCGTTCTACGTCTTTTCTCTCATATAAGGAGGTCTTATGCTGTCTGATTTGTTAGCCGATATTCAATGGGCGCAGGTGGGAATCGTGCTCGGGATCTTCGCGGGAGTCGCCGCCGTGCTCGTCGTTTTAATCCTTCTCGTCGCAAAATTCTGCAAGACGCACGCCGACGAAAAAATAGAGGACATCCTCTCCCACCTCGCGGGGGCGAACTGCGGCGGCTGCGGCTGCACGGGCTGCGCCGGCTTCGCGGAAAAACTCGCAAAGGGCGAAGCGAAGCTCTCCGACTGTCACGTGACGGAAGCGGGAGAAAAGGAGACGATCGCGGGCTTGCTGGGCGTTCCCTTCGAGAAGACGAAGCCCACGGTAAGCGTCTGCCGTTGCAGCGGCGGGCGGAACGCGGCGGACGAATTTCACTACGTCGGCGCGGGCGACTGTGCGGAAGAAAACAAGCTGCGCGGCGGGCGGAAACTCTGCAAATACGGCTGTTTGGGGGACGGAAACTGCGTGAGGGTCTGTCCGGAGGAGGCAATCTGCCTCAAAGAGGAACGGGCGGGCGTAAATCCCGACCGCTGTATCTCCTGCGGGGCGTGTATGCTCGCCTGTCCCAAAAAGCTGTTCATGCGGATTCCCGCCGACGCAAAGGTTTATATCGCCTGCTCTTCGCACGACAAGGGCAAAAAAGTGATCGATGCCTGCAAGTACGGATGTATCGCCTGCGGCAAGTGCGCACGGACCTGCCCTTCCGGCGCGATTGCGATGGCAGACAACCTCCCCGTCATCGATTACGAAAAGTGTATCAAGTGCGGAAAATGCGCGGAAGCCTGCCCCCGCCATACCATACAGGTACGGTACTGACCCCGCCGCGGCGGTCTGAAATAATCGCCCGCGCGCTTTTGATGCGCCCCTAAAAGTAAAATAACGCAGGGGATTTTATGGAATGAAAGACAGAGAGCAAGGAAGCAAAGCCTTGCTCTTATTATATTGCGGTAAATTACCCGCCCTATCTAACGTTTCGCCGCTCTTTCGCTTAAAAACCGTTCAGCCGCGCGGTATACACCGCGCAGCTGAACGGTGATAGCTTTTTGTCTTTTAAAACGATTTACGAAACGGCTACCGCCGCAAGCGAGCAGTTGTTGCCGGTCGTCTTGTATACGGCTACCGTAACGGTTTCCTGCACCGTTGCCGAGATTGCAAGATTCACCTCGTAAGCTGCGGTAGAGCCCGAATCCGAAACAGCGATATACTGATTTATGAGAACGTTTCCGTTGCTATCTACAACTTCGACATAGTACGAAGCGCTATCATAGCCGCCAACCCACATCGAAATGCAGGAAGTTTCGGCGTCGACGGTTATATTGACCGCCTCGAAACCGCCGCAATATCCGTTGTTTGTGCCCTGCTCATTGCAGTCGTTATCTATGGGAGAAGTCTCATAATTGGTGCCGTCCGTCCAACTGAACGCCGCCTTGTAGTCCCAGAACCGGTTTTGCTCTCCGAAGAAAGAGGATACGTCTATGGCCGTGCCGCCGCTTTTTTCGTCGTAATAGCTTCCCTCATAGTTGAGATACCACCAGTCTATGGCGCCGCGCTCGGTTAAATTGATATGGCAGTCGTTATAGCCCGTCATCTCCACCTGACTGCTTAACGTGACCGAAGTTGTCGTCGTCGATGAACCGGTAACCGCCACCGCAACCAACGAGCAGTTCCCGCCGCCGTAGGAATCGTTGCAGTTGATTTTTACCGTATAGGTTTTTTGCGAATCGCTGACTACGGTGAACACAACGATCGTATTTACCGACGAAGAACCCGCCTCGAACGCGTCGGCTTTCGCTATCAACGCACCGTCAAGATAAAGTTCGGTGAGGTTTGTGGCCTGCCAGGCGCCTGTAAACGCATAAATTTTGCTTGTGCCTGCGGGCAAGGTTACGGTAAACGTAATTCCGTTGGGAAGCGTGCGCCCGTTAGAGTTGTAGTTGCCGATATAGGCGAGGTTTTTGCTGCCGTTGGTCCAATTCATATACAGCTTATAATCGCTGAACGTTGCGGTTGCGTAGCTGTCTATGTCGTTTGTTATATAGCCGTTGCTGTTGAGCATAGAGTCGGAATCGCTGCCGTCTCCGTAGTATTCCCAGTCGATAAGTCCTGAAATTTCGGAAGTGATATTGTACTGCGCCTGCCCGTTAACCGTTTGGTTGGTAACGGATATTCCCGAATGGGTCACCGTAACTTCACATTGCAGCGTGACTTTGTCAACCACCGCCGTAATGGTTGCCCTGCCTATCCCGACGGCCGTTACCTGTCCGTTTTCAACCGTAGCGACGCTATCGTCGGAGGACGACCACGCAATCGCCATATCCTCCTTTTCGGGAGTTACGTCAACGGTAAGCTGAGATACGGCGGTCCCGTTCAAATCAAGCGACAATTCCTGTGTAAGCGAGTAGGTATATTCGCTGACGCTCACCGTACATTCGAGAACTATGCCGGCAACATTAGCTTTTATTACGGTCTGACCGCCGCCCACAGCCGTAATAAGACCGTTTACTACCGTCGCCACCTCCTCATTCTCTGAAGTCCATACAATCTCGGGCAATTCTGCGGAGGGATTCGACGTTACCGTAAGCTGAGCGGTTTGATCGCTGTTTATCTGCACGGAAGTTCGGTTCAACGTGTACTCGTATACGGTTACCGAACAGCTCATCGTCTGACCCCTCACCGTTGCGGTTACTGTAGCCGTACCGCCCGCCACGCCCGTCACGGTACCGTTCGAAACAGTGGCAACAGACGTATCGGAAGAAGTCCACTTTACGTAGCCGTATGCAGGCGTTACGCTGAGGTCAACGGTTTGCCCGACCGCCAACGACTGCGACGACGCGCTTAAAGCGTAAGTTTCTTCCGCCCAATTGTTTGCCGAAACGGCGACGGCGGCAAGCGAGCAGTTAGAGCCCGTCGTGCGGTAAACTACAATCGTGAGCACCTCGTCTGCGGTTGCGTCTACGGCTATGTTCGCCTCGTAAGCAAGGCTGACGCCCGACGGAGCCAAACCCATTCTTTCCTTTAAAATCAAAGTGCCTTTGCTGTCGATCACTTCGAGATAATATTCTGCCTGATAGCCGCCCACCCAAAGCGTTATTGTTTTAACGTTTGCATTGACGTTGACGTTGAACGAAACGTAGTCGCCGCATTTCCCGTTGTTGGTGCCGTTTGTGCAGTCGTCATCTGTGAGAGAAGTCGCATAATCGGTGCCGTCCGTCCAGCCGAACGCCGCCTTATAGTCCCAGAAGTTAGCTTCGGCACTGTAAACAAACGAGCTTGTATCTATCAATGCCGTGCCGCCGTTCTTTCTGTCGGACACGCCTTCGTAATTGAGATAATACCAATCGAGGTCGCCGCGCGACGTGAGATCGATCACGTCGTAATCCGCGCCCGTCATCTCTGTTTTATTCACCGAAACGGAAGTCGTGGCGTTGACGGAGGAAGCGTCGCCGAGAACGGCTACAGCAACCAACGAACAGTTTCCGCTGCTCGAATAAGCGGGGGTGATTTTTACCGTCAACGTTTTAGCCGCATCGGAAACTACGGTAAACGTTACAAGCATATTGACCGACGCGTCGCCGGCAGTGAACTCCGCTGCGGATGCTATGACAGTGTCGCCGTCGCAGAGCTCGGTTACGTTGGTAGCCTTCCAGGCGCCCGTATAGATGCGGATTACGGTATTTCCCGCCTTAACCGCGACGTCGAAAGAGATCACGGAGCAATCGGTACCGGTATGTCTGCCGCTATTGTTGCCGTCGCCTATCCAGGTACGCACCGATGTGCCGTTCGTCCAGTTAATGCTCGCCTTGTAATCGTAGAAACTGCTCGAAGCGTTTTCAATGGTATTGTTGGTGATTACGTCCTCGGCGTTCAACATTTTATCGTCGCCGGAAGAGCCGTAGTGTTCCCAATAGGTTACATGCTCCTCCGTAAGATTAACGGTTGCCGCGCTTGTAAATTCGCTGTTTTCGGAAGTTGCCGTAACGCCTGCCGTTACCTCTACGTTGACCGTAAACAGCTTGCCGTCTGTTGTAACCGTCACGGTCGTGCTTCCCATAGCCACGCCCGTTACGGTGCCGTCTTCGTCGACGGCGGCTATTTCGGTATTCGAGCTTTGATATGAAACATCAAGCTGCTTTTCGGGAGTAACAACAACAGATATATCCGCAGTCTGTCCGCGCGCTACGCTGAGCGATTGCGTTACGGTGTATTCGTATACAAGTTCCTTAACGGTGACCGTGCACGTAAGGTTATTGCCGTCCGCTACCGCCGTTATTGTCGCCGTACCGACGGAAACGCCGGTTACTACGCCATGATCGGATACCGTAGCTATGCTGTCGTCTGAACTTGACCATGCGACGCTTCCCATCTCCGCCGCGGGAGTTACCGAAACGGAAAGCTGAGCGGTATAAGTTTCGAAAATCTCTATCCTTTCGTCGCTGAGCGAATACTCGTATACGAGCGGAACCGTCACCGCGCATATGAGCGACTGTCCGTCTACATAAGCCGTAATATTGGCCTGACCTGCACCCACTGCCGTTACATAGCCGCCGTCGGAAACGGTAGCTACCGACATATCGCCGGAGAACCACTCTACGCTTAGAGGCTTTTCGGGCGTTACCGTTACGGTGAGCTGTTCGCCCTCACCCTTGTTGATTGTCGTAGCCGTCTTGCTTATGGAATATTCATACGCTACAACCGTTACGTTACATACAAGATCTGTTCCGTCCACGCTCGCCGTTACCGCTGCGTTGCCGACCGAAACGGCTGTGACAAGTCCCTGCGGATTAACGGTTACGACGTCGGTATCGGCGCTCTCCCACGAAACTTCAAATTGAGTTTCGTCGGACGAAGTGACCGAAAGCTGAACGGTTTCGCCAACCGCGAGAGTTGCGGACGTCTTGTTCAAGGAATATTCGGGTTTGCCGTTGGTGCAGGCCGTAAACACGGCGAGCGCCAAACAGGCGACGAATACCAGAACAAAAGTCCGTAATTTAGCCGATTTTTTCATATAGTTCCTCCTATTTATCTCAACCTTGCCGTACGCGGACGCACGGCAAGGCAAATTATTCCTCGTATTGTTTTACGGTTGCGGCGAGCGAAACCATTTCCGTTTCTCCGCCCGTTACGACAATCGCCGCGAGCGAAACATTGCCGCTGTTGTAGGCGTCGGTAGACTGTATCACGACCGTTATCTTTGTCGCCGCTTCCGCGCTGATAGCGATATATATCCTGCGCGTAACCGCAGTTTCTCCCGCCGAGAAAGGCAGGCTTTGCGCTATTAAATTGCCTTCGCGGTCGTATACGTAGACGGTATTGGTTGAACGCCAGGTGCCTGTATAGAGTATGATTCCCTTTACCGAAGAATCAACGTTGAAAGATACGGCTATCTGCCCCGGAGTGCAGGTACCGTTCCTTGTGCCGGCGTTTGCGGGCGTTTCGTACCCATCCGTCCAGGATATGACGGACGAATAATCGTAAAAACCCTGTCCTGCGCTGAACGTTACGCTGCCTATCGCGTCGCCCTCCGCCCTGCTGACTCTGTTGCCCGCGCCGCTGAACGTTGCCCAGTCCAGAAGATCCTCGGTTTCGGTAAGGTTGACGCTTGCGGGAGGAGCTTCGGACGAAACGACTTCCGCTTCAACGTTAACAAAGGGGTGATTGGTAACTTCGGGCAGACTTGCAGAAACATATACGCAAGTAAGCGCAACGTTCGAGGCCGAACCGGTTCCGCTCGGTACCGAAGAAACTACAGAGTAGGTAACATAGAGCGCGGAGACGGCGTCCGAAGAGCAACCGATTATTACGCGGCGGCAGTATTTTCCGTCTATGTTGCCGAAAGTTATCGTTTTAACGTTGCCTGCCCTGTCGCGCACGGTAAGTTTTGCCGTACTCATATAGCCGGACGCATAAATGACATAGTAGGCCGCCTCTCCCGCCGTCGTGAGGGTAAGCGAAAAATCTTTTTGAGAAACTATTCCGCTTGTGACGTCGGCGGCGGATGCGATTTCAACGCCGTCGGACCAACTTACGTCTACAACGCTGTCGGTGAACATCCAATTCGAATCGTACGACGAAACGTTTCCGATCAGCGAAGTTTCGGTATCCTTTCTGACCGTAGTCGCGTTGGCGTCTGCGCCGAAGTACGCCCAATCGAGCGTTCCCGCCGCCGTAAGGTCGAGTATATCGCCCACTTCGTCGGAAGTTAAGGTAAAATCGAGTTCGGTCGAATCGTATTCGGGGAGTTCAATCTCTTTTGCGGCGTTGGCGAAAGAGAACACGATTTGGCTTTCGGAATAGACGCCCGCGGTGAAAGTAAACGTGTATATCCTTGCATCGGGCGAGCCGCCCTCGAACGCGAACGGCGACGCGTCGCCGTCACGGGCTATCGAATAGACGCTGACAGGTTTGCCGTTGAGCGTTATGGAAAGCAGCGAACCCCACTCTTCGGGTGCGTGTATCCTTACGGTGTAAGTGCGTTCCGTGAACGCCAACGCGCCCTCAAACGAACCCTCCGCCGCCGCAATCGTTACGCCGTAAGAAGTTCCGCCGAGATAGTTTTGCGTAACCGTTGTGGTGCGGTAAAAGCCGTCTTTATATGCGGTGGTTGCGGTGTCGTCCTCATATATGGTAAAAGCAGTGGTCTCCTGACCGGGATAAACGTCCAGAGCAACGTTGCTCCAATCTTTTTCAGAGGTGTTTACCATATTTTCGGCGAGCGCGAACACCGAGCCCGCCCTTACGAATATGGGCGACGTGGTGAGTCCGTGCGCTACGGTAATCGTCTGAGGTCCAACAAAACGTTCACCCGTCCATACGTCTATCCATTCGCCGTCGGGAAGGAATACCGTGCGAACGCTCTTTTCCGCGGTGCCGTCCTCGGTGAGTTCGCTGTAATACATGTAGATATGCGCGTTGCCGCCGTCCTCGAAGTATTTAACCGTGATGGTGTGGACCGAACCCGCCTCATAGTATTCGGTGGAAAGAAGCGTATCGTAAACGTTGAGCCCGTTTATTACGCAAACTCCGTCTATATAGACCAGCACGCCGTCGTCGGCGTAAAATCTGAGCCGGGCAGCCCGTTCGCCGATTGTAATATTACCTGTCCATTCTACGGAAAAACCGTCGGATACGCCAAGAATCGAAGGGCCGCCTGTTCCCCAGTTAAAGTTTATACTGCTATCGGTAGTAGTCCTTGCAGTGCCCGTCCAGCTTGTACCCGTGTAGTAAGATGCGGCAAGACCGGAAACGGTTGCGCCGTTTTCCTCGTGGGAAAGCCAGCTTTCGGGAACTGCGGTCATAACTTCCCCCTCGGATATGGGGGCAATTAAAATATTTTCGCCGAGTAGATATTCGTCGTTGCGGGACGCCTCTACGTACTGCGGATAATAGATGTCAAGCCGACGCAGCACGGGCAGACCTGTACTGTAATTTTCGTGGGCCAACGAATAGAAAAGCATCAATAACCGATAACGCATTCCCACGTATTCCTGCGTGACCTCCTCCGCCGTTTCGCCGAACAGCCAGGGCATTCGCCCGATCTGACCGATATAGCTTGCGTTGGTACAGTGTACGCGCATAATTGCGGATAACGCTCCGTACTGTATCCAGCGGACATACATTTCGTCGGTAACGGCGGCGGTGTGCCCGCCGATGTCTGACGACATCCAAGGAATCCCCACTTCCGCCCCGCCGAATATCGCAGTGTATATCTCCTGAGCAAGCGCGGTACTGTCAGAGCCTATATCGCCCGTCCACTGTATCGTATAGCGGTGCGCGGAAATATCGGAAGCATACATCCATTTTCCGTTGAGAACGCCGTCGACGTTGCCCATGATAAGGGCGCGGCTGCAATAATCGTCCAAATCGGTGATAGATTCCAGATAACTCTTCGTTATCCACTGATAACAATACATTCCGAACGCATATACCGAAACGTCGGGGTCAACCGAATTGAGCGCAACCGTCCAGTTTCTGTCGTACCACCAATAGTCGAGCCCGAGAGAAAGCAGAAGCGTTAAATTTTCGTTGCGGTATTCCACTTCTTCGCCGTCGAGAACGTTAGTCGTTCCGGAAACGGGTTCGGGGTGGTCGTTGAACGCAATATTGATTCCGATGTCGTGGCAGGTTTCCAAAAATGCCGCCAGGTTGGGGAAGAGATCGGTGTTGATTTCGTAGCCTATACCCGAATCGGACGACTGACGCCAATCGGTATCGATGACGAGTATGTCTATGCTGTAACCCCTGTCGATATAGTCGTATATCTGTTGAAGAGCCGTTTCCGCGGAATAGGCGTACCAACGGGAATCCCAATAACCGAGCATTTGCAGGCTTACCATTTCGGACTTGCCCGTCAGGTCGGTATAGTTTTGACAGAACGCCGTATAATCGCCCTCCGGAAGGAATATAAAGAAGTCGGGCGAGTCGTTATCGAAGTCCCAGCCCTGCAATTCCAAATCTTCGTCGGTGGGCGTATAGCCGTATTCCGACGGAATTATGCGCGGACTATCCGAAAAATACCATACCGAAAGTTCGTCGGACGGGCTCGGAAGATAGACGTTTGACGAGGTTAAACCCTCGTAACGCCACAGTATATTGCCGTCTTTATCGGTAACTACGGCGTCCTCGATAGATCGGGCATTTTCGGTTACGATAACGTCATATCCCGAGGTTGAAATCTTTACCGAACCTTCGGCGTTGGCTGCGGTGTAGGGAACTTCGTTCCAATCGGTGCGGTTTGTAATAAGATAGCTTTCCCTGTCCTCGAACCCTTCGGGACCCTTCTCCTCTATTCTTACAAGCGTTTCGGAAAGCAGCTGTACGCGAACGTTGCCGACGGTTATTTGCGAGAGCTCCTTTTCCTCAACTCCGCCGTCGCCGCCGTCGGACGAACTCGGAGGCTCCGAGGGGTTATCCGTGAGCGGCTCGTCAACGCTATTTTTGCAACCGACTAAAACCGCGCAAGCGCACAGCATAGCGATTACGATAATCGCGAGCAAACAAATGAGTTTTTTTCTCAGCGGGGCATTGTACATTACTTTCTCCTCTGCGGCGCTAACCGCTTATTGTCCAAGTTGAAGACGACCGCGCACAGTTCAAAACGGACGGCGGGGAGTCCAAACCCGCCGCAAACGGCGGGCTCCCCCTAACCCTTATCACTATTATAAATTCATAGAGTTGCTTTGTACATTTGAAATATGCTACAAAAAGTGAGGATTATTTATTTTTGAGATATCGTTGAGATGTTTTTAAACATGGTTTTACAGACTTTTGCCCCATATTTATTAAAAAAATCGAGCCGTTTTTTGTTTACGGCTTTAATTTGTTGAAATAATTTATCATAATTGTGCTATTTTTACAGCCGCGGATTGACTTTGACGAGCGATAGGTTTATAATTTTTACAGAGTACTGATCTTCCCCCGCTTAGTGAGGATTATTTTATCGGAGGACACCTATGCAAAAAAACACGGCCTTGCCGAAAATAGACCCTTTCGGCAACATTACGTACGGCGCTCTTGCCTCGGAAGAAACGACTACTTTCATAAGCGACGCCAAGACGCCCATAACGGTTGAAACGATAGGGATCACCCACCCCAACCCGCAGTATTTCATAGAGCGCAAACACAACGATTACTACATTTTTGAATACATCGTTTCCGGAGGCGGTTATATCGTAAATGACGGCAAAAGCTACGAAGTGGGTGCGGGTGACGTGTATATTCTCGAAAAAGGGACGTCGCACAAATATTGGGCGGATAAAAAAAACCCGTACGAAAAGATATTTATAAACGTGTACGGAGATATTCTGGGAGAAATGTTAAAGGCGTACGACCTTTCGGGTAAGGTGGTGTTTCACGAGAGCAGTTGCCACCAGTACTTTAACGAACTTTTACAGCTTGCAAAAAACACCACGCTGAACGACGCTATTTGCTATGAGGCGGCATGCCTGCTGTTCAGAATCATAAATACCATTGCCGAAAGGAGAGCCACGGGCAAAGTGCGCTCGTCGCTTGCAAGACAGATAAAGCAGCGGCTTGACGGAGCTGTTTTCGGAACAATTACGGTTGAAACCATAGCCAACGAATTTTCCATATCGAATGTGTTGGTCATAAAGAAATTTTCGGAGGTGTACGGCGAATCGCCTTACAGGTACTACCTCAACAGAAAGATTGATACGGCAAAACGCCTTTTACAGTACACGGGTATGCAAATTCGCGAAATTTCTGTTTCGCTCGGGTTTTCGGACGAACACTATTTTTCAAACATCTTCAAACAGAAAACGGGACTTTCGCCAAAAGCTTTCAGAAAGAATCTTTTGCCCGAATAGCGTTTGAAAAATACGAAACAAAATCAACGCGTTACAACCCGATTCCGAAAAGCTCGTTCGGCTCGACGTGAAATTTCTCGTAAATAAGCAGAATGCTGTCGTAACCCGGTTTCTTTTTCCCGAGTAGCCATTGGCTGACGGTCGTCTGATTGACGCCTAAAATGTCCGCAAGTTTTTGTTGGCTGAGCTTATGCTCCGCCATTAGCTGTCTGATCACTTCCCTATAAGGCATAAATTTATTATAGAAAAATTCAGGTCAAAAGTATTGACATAGGTCAAAAGACCTGTTATAATCAATATGATTTGTCTACTCGGGAGGGAATTATGCAGGGATTTTATAATATGCGGCTCGTTCATAAAGAATTCGGGGAGGGCTGTATCAAAGAATATGACGGTAAAACGATTACCGTTTGTTTTGCAAGCGGAAAAGTGCGCTTCCGGTGTCCAAATGTATTTCAGCATGGACTTATGAAGACGACGAATGACAAAGATGAGGCGAAGCTCGAAGAAGTATTAAAACGGTATGAAGAGCGTTATATCGTGCGTAGCGAAATTTCATCTAATGTATTTCAGTTGAAAAAAACAGAAACAGCGACAAAATCGAACTCAAATCAACCAACGGACGGCAATTCGCAAGGCAGGCAAAGCACTCAGAAGTCGAGTAAATGGAAATTAAAGTTGAATTTCGGAAATGCAAGCTTCGCCGTTGCGGTAACGTTTACGGTTTTATCGCTTTTGGGGTTGGTTGCCTATATCGTTTGCATGGCGATCACTACCGGTTCCGCGCACAACGGCGCCATTCCCGTTTGGGCGGTATTTATCGGGCTTATCGCATTCGCCGTTTTCGGTTTTTTGGCGTTCTGCATCGTGAACTTTCTTTCTTCAAGCGGAATAAAAGGTACGGCATATACCGTTTTAACCGTTCTGACCTTTCTGCAATATTATCTGCTGGTTGTTTTTGTAACGGTTATACTTACGGCAATCGCTTTTATCGTTTCTCTGTTCCGCGGCGAATTCGGAGGAAGCTCGGGCGGAGAGTCTAAAAAAGTGTGGCAGGTCAACGATAACGGATTTACCCGCACGCTGGAACAGACGGGGCCTAAGGCGTACGTAAACGGCAAATGGTATTACGAATTTCGAGACGATATCGGCAATTATTGGCTTTCCGAGGATAAAAAGTATTTCTTTAAAAAGTAGGATTGAACAGTAAATATCCCCCACTAAAGTGGGGGCTTTAGTTTGCCCTAAAGGACATTGATACCGGCATGGTGCTTAAGCACCGTCATAAGAGCCCGCCTACCGCATACAAGCAAGCGGTCATCTCCTTTACTTTTTCGTTTTCTTACTCCATGATTCCAGCCATTCTTTGAACGGATCGTAATATTCCACCATTCCGATTTGGGCTGAAATCATGTCTTCTTTCTCTTGGTTCTGTATGTATTTCTGCACCGCTTGCTTGTTTGAGCCTACCGTGCTTACATAATATCCTCTGC
>CAYLVU010000021.1:0-21936 GCA_964387225.1 uncultured Clostridia bacterium
CCTTATTTTCTATACCTTTTTTTACCTATAAATTCCCTATGGGAACTACGGTAAGCCGCACCCGTGTTTTTTGGGCGTTTTACGAAATTATTTCATAAATACGAGCACGCTGAAACTGTACGGCGGCAATATCGCGGAACGGGCGGACGAAGGCGCAATTTCGCGGGGGGAAATCTTTTGGGGATCCTGCATCGTATTGTAATCCCCCTTTTCCCCCGAAAGGCGGATAATGCGCGCAAGCGCGCCCACGTCCCCTGTAATTTCGGCTTCCGCCTCCTCGCCGCGCGCGTTGACGATCTTGACGAAGGTCATGCCCTCGCGCTCGGTCGCGGAGACGTAGACGCCCTCCTGTGCGCCCTTCACCTTTAAAGAATAGTCTCCCGTATAGAGGGAATAGAGCTGCTGCACGTAATAATTCGCCGTTACATAGCTCGACTTTCCGTCAAACCATATGAGATCGGGGCTCCACTGCGTATAGCCGATGCGCGCGAAGAGCGGGGCGTAGGAAGCCATGACCACGACGTCCGCATTGCGCTCCATACCCGTCATGAACGCCGCCTCCGCAAGGGCGCCCTCCCAGCAATTTGCCTGCGGCGCATTGAACAGCGCGCAGCCCGAACCCGCGACGTGCGCCGCATACTCCCCCGCATAGACGCGCGCTCCGCGCGGATAGCCGTCGTAGACGCCCGCATTTTCGTACAGCCATTGGGGAGACACGTAGAAATGCTCGTCGGAGGCATAGACAAAATCGGGATTCTCCGCAAGACGGGCGCGCGTCCATTGCCACGCGCTCTCGTGCGACGGAGTTCCCACCGTAGGCCCCACCGTTCCTATAATCTTTAAATCGGGATACTTTTCGTGAAGACGCCGTTCGAACAGCTCGAACCGCTTATAAAATTCGTTCTCCTCCGTCTCCCACTGCTCGTTGCCCACGCCGAGGTATTCAAGCGGGAAGGGCTCGGGATGCCCCATGTCCGTGCGCACCCGTCCCCATACCGTGTCCGCGCCGCCGCGCGCAAACTCCACCACGTCGAGCGCCTCCTGCACGTACGTTTCGAGCTCGGGCGAAGAGAGCGGAACGAACTGGGCAGACATATACTGGCAGGCGATTCCCACGCTCACGACGGGAAGAGGCTTTGCGCCGATGATCTCGCACAGACGGAAATATTCGTAATAGCCGATTCCGAGGGTCTGCCCGTAGTGGGAGTAAGGGGAGCGGAAACCCGTCTCCTCGCCCGCCGCGTGCACCGCCCAACGGTTCCAGTTCTGCTTTCTCTGCTCCGTTCTGCCGATGGAATTTTTCCAAAGATAGCGGTTTTCGAGGCTGTTCCCCTCCACGACGCACCCGCCCGGGAAGCGCAGAAATCCCGGTTTTAAATCGATCATCCGCTCGACGAGATCGCGGCGGAAAACGCCCAGTACGGCGCTTTCGGGCATCATCGAAAAGCAATCGACGTGCACGATTCCCGCCTTTTGCAGGAGAAAGCGGAACTCCGCCCCGTCCGCGTCCCGTTTGCTCCTCGCGCGGAAGGCGTATCTGCGCCACTTGCCGTCCGCCTTGATTTTAAACTTCTTGCCGAACACCTCCGCGCCGTCCGCATATACGCCGACGACCGCCCCGCCCTTATAGTCGTACGAGCGGGCATAGAAGGAAATTTTGTACTCTTCCCCCTTTTTTAAATAGAGCCCGTCGTACGCCTTGTTTTTGATCCCTGCAAGGGGCGCGCCGGTCTCCAACCGCATATAATGCGGATTTTCGGGAAAGAGCGCGCGATCGGTCTTGATTTTCATGAGGACGTCCGCGCCCGCGGGACACGCCTCCCACGCATAGCCCCCGTCGTCGTCGATCTCGTATTCTCCCCATTTCCCGTGCGCGTCCTTCGCCTCGAAGTTGCGGTTTTCCAGCATCTCGGCATACAGTCCGCCGTCGATCGCATAGTTGAGATCCTCGATAAAGAGCCCGATTCCTCCCCTCGTTACCGGAATCTTCCCCTCGCCGCAAATTTCTATTTCCATGTCACACCCTCCCCATTTTCGCTTTTTCGTCATTATATCATAAAAAAATCCGAAAGGGAAGCCCTTTCGGAAAACAAATCTTATTTTTGCGCTCACTGTCCGTCCGCGCCCGAAAATTCCACGCGGAAGGAAGTTCCCTTTCCCAGCTCGCTCTTTACGCTGAGCAGCCAACCCTCCTTTTCACAAAGCTTTTTGACGACGGAGAGTCCGAGCCCGAACCCGCCGTTTTTGCCCCCGTGGGAGCGGTCCACCGTGAAAAAACGGTCGAAGATCCTTTCCAGATTTTCCTCCGCGATGCCGATTCCCGTATCCGAAACGATAAATTCTTTTTCGGAGAGCAGCACCGAGACGCTGCCTCCCTCTCTGTTGTAGCGGATCGCGTTGCGGATGAGATTGCCGAAAATTTCCGTCAGACGCTCTGAGCGGCTCAATAAAATCACGCCGTCGGAAACATCGGACAGGAGCACGAGCTTTTTTTCTTCGAAGGCGGGCGAAAGCGTTTCGAGAATGTCGCGGACGATTTTGCCCGCGTTCACCTCGTAGACGGGCAGATCCTCGCTGTCGATCTCGTTATAGTAGATGATACAGGAGACGAGATTGGTAAGGCGTTCGCTTTGGGCGAGAATGGTGTGCGCCGCCTTTTCCGCGCTCTCCCCCTTCAACCCGCCCGAGGCGAGAAGCTCCGCAAAGCCCTTGATCGACGTGAGCGGCGTGTTCATCTCGTGCGTGATATTGGCGACAAATTCGTCCTTTGACTGCTGCGCTTTCAGGACGAGATTTTTTTCCTCGTCGATCTCCCTTACGCGGGCGGCAACGTCGTCGTTCATGCGGTTGAGAAGATCGGCGATAGGTCTCAGCTCGGGGCTGGAAGTCTTCACGTGTTTTCTCATCGCCGCTTCCCGCGCGAGCTGCTCCACGGGACGGAGGATATAGCCCGCCGCAAAGTAGGTGACGAAGAGAAACAAAAAGGCGTCCACGACAAGAAAAACCGCCACCGCGGGCAGAGACGTGACGTATATCCCCCACATCGATTCCGTTGGAAGGGCAAGCCGCACGAGATAACCCTTCTCGGGATAGTTTTTACAGTAATAGACGAGGCTCTCCCCCGTCGTCGCGGAATTGCGCACGTCCGAGCCCTCGCCGTTTAAAAGCGCCTCCACCACTTCGGTGCGGTCGCCGCGCGACTCTTCGCTGGAATCGGAGGAGTCGGCAAGCACGCTTCCGTCGCCGTCTAAAAAGGTGACGCGCACGCGCGCCTCCGCCAGCCGTTCCGCAAGCTCGAGGGCGTATTCGGAGGTGAGCTCCTCCTTCTCCCTGCTCTCGTCGAAGGCGGCGATATACGCCTTTAACAGCGTCTCCGCCCGCGAGAGAGAACTTTGGTAATAGAGATCGGTCGAAACGACGGAAAAGAGGATGAGCGCCGCCGCCGTGATTGCAAAGCCGATCCACATGATTCGTTTTTTCATGTCTTAATCCGGGATGAATTTATAGCCGACGCCGAACACCGTTTCGAATTCGAGACCGAGCTTTCTGAGCCGCGCGATATAGTTGTCGAGCGTGCGCGTTTCCCCGTAATCGTACCCCCACACGTCGGTGAGAAGCGCCTCGCGCGTCATGACCTTGCCTTCGTTCAGAATACAGTATTTGAGAAGCTGAAACTCCTTATGATTCAAAGAAAGCTCCTTCCCCTTGAAGGTGACCGTCATATTGTCCACGTTCATTTCG
This sequence comes from uncultured Clostridia bacterium, assembly GCA_964387225.1. Taxonomy (GTDB): domain Bacteria; phylum Bacillota; class Clostridia; order Christensenellales; family Borkfalkiaceae; genus Gallimonas. The sequence goes on from CAYLVU010000021.1 coordinate 3,742, forward strand.
AGACTGCCCGCTTTGAGCGTCGTCGCCTTGCGGGTGCGGCGGAGAGCGGCGTTCACCCGCGCCGTCAGTTCCAGAACGCCGAAGGGCTTGGGAATATAGTCGTCCGCGCCGAGATTGAGCCCCCTCACGATATCCGTTTCCTTGGAGAGCGCGGAAAGCATGATTGCGGAAACGCCCGCATAGCGGCTCTTGACCCGCTTTAACACTTCCAGCCCGTCGCCGTCCCCCAGCATGATGTCGAGAAGGACGACGTCCGGCGTCTCCCGCTCCATCGCCTCGTAAAATTCCTTGACCGTCTGGAAATATTCGCACTCGATGCTGTTCATGTCAAGGGTGCACTTGACGAGTTCGCAGATGCTCTTGTCGTCCTCCAACAGATATACTTTTTTCGCCATATTTTCCTCTGTTCCGCGTTACGCGTTGTCCTGTTCTATGGAGTGCGCAATGTATGTGATATGATCCGCCGCACGCTCGAGATTTCCCACGAGATTGATAAACACGCTGGAATTTTGCGGCTGGCACTTGCCCTCGTTGAGCCGCTCGATATGTTTTGCGACGAGATGCTTTTTGTCCCTGTCGATCTCGTCCTCCAACTCGTCCACTTCGTCGAGTTTCGCGAAGTCCTTATAGAGGAAAGTCGCCAGGGAAAACACGTACAGATTTTTGATTTTGCCGTACATGTCGCGGAGCATTTCGAGAAACTCTCCCGAAAAAACCAGCACGTCGTTTACATAATGCTCCGTGTACTTCGTCACATTGTCCGCAAGTTCGCCGATACGCACGATATCGTTGAGCACATAGTGCAGGGTGGAAACCGTCTTTTCCTCGTCCATGACGAGGGAGCAGGCGGAGAGTTTGACAAGGTCGGAGACAACCTGCCTGTTCGCCCTGCCGAGTTCGGCGTTCTCCCGCAATACCTTCTCCTTTGCCGTAAGATCTTTGTCGAGAAAGGCGTCGAAGGCGACGTTCATGGTATTCATGGCGTGGGAGAACAGCTTTCCCGTCTCCTGATACAGATACCCGAGCGCAACGGAAGGGCTGCGCAAAAGACGTTCGTCGAGTCCGCCCGCAAGCTCCTCCTCTTCCGGCTTCTTCGTCTTCTTTTTTTCGCGCACGATAAGATTGGCAAGTTTGACGAAAATATTGACGAAGGGCAGAAAAATGAGCGTACAGACCACGTTGAACAGCGTGTGAAACATTGCGATCTGCATGGCGGAATTGGTGGGGAAAAGGGTCACGAGGACGGTTTCGGAAAATCCCGTCCAGCACACGAGCAGCACCGAGAAGATCACCGCGCCGAAAAAGTTAAAGAGAAAATGAATCACCGCCGCTCGCTTCGCATTGGGACTGGCACCCAGCGAGGAGATGAGCGCGGTCACGCAGGTTCCGACATTCGAGCCGATGATGATAAAATAGACTGCGTTCCCGCTGCCCGCAAAGAACGCCGACATCGAGAGCGTGAGCGCCGTGACCGCCGTGGAGGACTGAATGAGCGCCGTGAGCACGATTCCGATCGCGAGAAGCAGAAAGGGATTGCTCGCCGTCTTCAAAAGAGACTGCATCTGGGCGTAAAATTCCGGATGCGCCTTCTCGCTGAACGCACCCGACATAAATTCGAGCCCGACAAAGATGAGCCCGAGCGCGGCGAGCGCGTTGCCGACAGACTTCGCCTTCTCCTTTTTGGAGAACATCGTGATGAACACGCCGACGGCGGTAAGACAAAGGAAGAACACCGTCACGTTAAAGTCGCCGAGGGAGAGTACCCAGGCGGTGAGCGTCGTTCCGATATTCGCGCCCATAATAATGGCGGTCGCCTGAAACAGAGTCATGATCCCCGCGTTGACAAGTCCCACGACCATGACGGTCGTAAACGCGGAGCTCTGCCCTATGATCGTGACCGCCGCCCCGATTCCGACCCCCGCGAATCTGCTCTTGGAAGTCTTATTGAGCATGCTTTTCAGTTTCGTATGCGCAAGCCTCGTCAGATTGTCGGACAGCAATCTCATGCCGATGAGAAAGGTTCCCATCCCGCCGAGAATGGTCATGACAATCTCGATATACTCCATCGCGCCCATAAAACACCTGCCTTTCTTTCAGACCATTATATCAAGTATAACAAGCACTTGTCACTCAGTTTTCATAAATTTGTAAAAAAAATGTAAAATGAAGAATTTTTGTTATAATGCCGCTGCGTTTTTATTGTTTATCGGTATTCGCGGTGCTCTCCCGCGGCAAGACACTTCGCCCGTTCCGATACGCCGACGGCGTATTCGCCGATTTTTTTCGATATTTCGCGATCATCGGCAGAGAAACGACGGCGTTCGCGTCACGCATCATGAGCGCGAACGGCTCCTCCTTCGCCCCGTTAAAGAAGTCCGTCCGCTTGCAAAGCGAACTCCGAAAGGAAACTCCTGGAAAAGCCCCGAAAGAAAAAGCCTCCTGCGATACGATAGACACAGGAGGTGTTTTTACGGCAAAGAAAAAATAAAAGTTTAAGAAGTACACGGCAGAAATAAAAATCATTGAAATTTATCTTTTATTTCTTGCCGCAATTTCGGAGAGCGGAACCTTAGGAGAACGGTCCTCATAAAGGAGACCGTTGACCTCTTGCTGGACATCGGTGATTTGGGTATAGCAGAAGCCGCTGATTCCGAGGCTGTCAATTGCCCCGATAAGCTCACCCAATCTCGTCAAGAACTCCTCGTCGCCGCTGACACCGTTGCCGTACCCCCAACCGCGCTTTTCATCGCGGACATAAGCCGTTCCGCCGAATTCGCTGATTATGATCGGTTGACCGCAGTAGAAATATCCGTCGGAAAACGGAATCGGCTGGGGATTCCCCGCGTTCCCCTGCGTAAGTTTTGTCAAAGAATCATAATAGCTGCGAAGCTTTTCGGCGTCCTGCTCATAATCGTGAAGGGTGAGAATATCGCTCTTTGCATGCTCCCAACCGTCGTTGGATATAACAGGGCGCATGGTATCGATGCCCTTCGTGAGGTAATATAATCCGGTTGCAAAATTGCTCTGGGCGGGATTTACCGCAATGTTTCTTACACCCCAGCTTTCATTGAACACGACCCAAGTGACAAGGCTCGGATGGTTATAGTTCTGACAAACGATTTCCATCCATTCCTTTGTTATTTGCACTGCCGTCTCGTCACTCTGCCAATGATTGGAAGGCAGCTCGCACCAAACGACAAAACCGAGAATGTCGGCATAATAGAAGAACCGTTCATCTTCGATCTTCTGGTGTTTGCGAACGCCATTAAAGCCCATCTCTTTCGCAAGCTCGATATCCCGATAGAGCGCCTCTTCCTTGGGAGGAGTTAAGCCACTCTCACTCCAGTAGCCTTGATCAAGCAAAAGTCTGGAGTAGAACGGATGTCCGTTTAAAACGACTTTGTCGCCCTTTACCCTGTAATCCCGTAAAGCGAAATAACTTCCGACTTTATCCGTAACCTTTCCGGCTTGATAGACGGTGATTTCCAAATCATACAGCGACGGAGATTCAACCGACCATAATTCCGCCTGATAAGTAAGCTTCGTGCTGGAGAGTTTTACCGATATTGAATTATCACAGTCGATTGCATTTGCAACCGCAGACTGAATTTTTTTGCCGTCAAAGGTGATATCGAAACGGACTTCAACATCATCGGACGGCTCGCTCACCGTGAAAGCAAATTGAACACTGTAATCCTTCAAATCGGGCGTGATTTTCAGCGAGGTGAGATGGACGTCATCGACATATTCCATCCAAACGCTCTTCCAAATACCCGTTGTTTGAACATACCAGCAACCGAAATTTTTCTTCTGCCAGCGCTGTTTGCCGCGAACCTGTCCCGGATGGTTGCAATCATCGCAACGGACGGTCAAAACGTTCTGCTCCGCAGTCAAATATGCTGTAACGTCAAAAGAAAAACGGGAATATGCACCGCGGTGAGTACCGACATACTGTCCGTTCACATATACAGCCGTATCATAGTCTGCGCCTTCAAAGATAAGGATAGACCGCTTCCCCGCCTTTTTTGAAATCTTGCGGGAATACCAAACGGTTTCATGCTGCGTCTCATCTCCGATTCCGCTCAGCTTTGTTTCATAGCTAAACGGAACGCAAATTTCACGGTTGAGGATTCCTTCCAGAGCATCCTCCTCCTTGGTCTCTTCTCCAAAACCGAAGCTCCACTTTCCGTTTAAATCAACCCAATCCCCCCTAACAAACTGAGGTCTCGGATAGCCTTTTCGGTAGCACTTTACATGTTTCATATTTCACCTGATGATATCGTTTCGAATTTAATAGAATGGATTTTTAATTCACCGTCGCCGACATATATGCCCAGCTGCCCGCCGAAAAATGCGCAACCGTCTTCCCCGGTGAGCGACACTGCATTGTCTATCGTCGCCGTGAATCGGTGACCTTCTGCCCGTATGACGAGTGTGTGACGCGCACCGCCTGTCAAATCAACAGAGCCTGTGCGGGCGAAATCAAGCGTGGCGGTATCTCCGTAGTCGTAGCGGCGCAATGCGACAAGGCTGGGACCGAGTTGGAGATAGTACCCGCGCCATGACTGGGCAGGTTGCTCGGAAAACGAGGAGTAATGCGAGGCGCGGAGCATGACCCCGAAATCACTGCTGACGGTAGCGGAACAGGAAAATTCAATCGTTGCCTCAAAATTAACCGTCGCCGTATTGTTCCAGAGCGCGACGCCGTTGGGACCCGACACCGTCAAAGCCTCTGCCATATCGACGTTACCGTTCACGGTTTTGCAGTCGCCGAGGGTCACGTCGCCCCCGTTATCCCATTCATTCACGTCAAAGAGAACAATCTGTGCGGTTCCGGAAACCACTTCCACCTTCATGGTCGAGACGCCGCCTTCCGCATAAATCCCGCCGAGATAGACGCGGACGGTATCCTCGCCGAGGGCGGGAACGGTGGAAACGAAGCTTTCGTCCCCGATCGTCACTTTGATCTGCGCGCCCGCGCTCGCCTTGGTAAGCTCTGCGGCAATCGAATAGGTACCGTTCTCCGGGACATCGACAGCATACTTTACCCAATCGTTTTTGTCAAGCGAAACCGCATAGGAGTCGCCGACACGGATGGTGCTTTCCTTTTCCCCGACGCGCACGCCGCCCTTTACGCGCTTCGCCTGTTTGAGCGAAAAGCCGCGCATCTCGCCCTTGAGATAGGACGTCGCGGGAAATTTTGTGGGGAAGTTTTTGAACGCTTCAAAATCGGACGTGCCGAACACGTCGTTCGTGAACGCCGTATAGCCGACGTTCCCGTTGCTCGCGTAGCCCAGACTGCCCGCCGCCTCCTCCGCTTCATACGTGATGACGCGCATATTATTCAAATAGATATGTCCCACGCCGTCTCCGTTTTCTACGCGCACGGTAGCAAGTCTGCCCTCCGCAACGGAAACGTCCGCCTCGCCAAGCAACGTTCCGTTCTTTTTGAGAGAAACTTTACCGCCCCGGATTTTGACGGTATATTCCGTGTCATCCGTCTTGCCGAAAAACAGCGTCTGTTCTTCATCGGGCACGAAATTATATTCTGCGGTAAAGAAATTTTCAGTCTCACCGAGAACATACCCGTCCCCTTGCTTCAAAACATCCGCATATCCGCCCGCAGTCGGCTCGGACGGGACCGCGACGGAGCGGTGTGTTACGCCGTTCGCCGTGAGAACGCTGCCGCTTGCAAAGTATCTGTCAAGATTGTACCGCCGCGCAGGACCGTTTCCCACGAGACTGTGATACGCCGTATAAACAGAATCGAGATCGGGACCGTTCACGTTGCTCGAATGTCCCAGCCCGTAATGATCTTCGTCGGTATCGATGATCGTAATATTATCCGTCGGTTGAATAAAGGAAGATAAATCCTGCAAATTTTCGGCATAGGAATATCCCACCCGATACCCGCGTGAGATAACGTGATTGCCCGTATAGGTAAGGTAAGAAAAGTCGCCGCGGCGGAACACGCCGGGACCTTCGATCCAGCCGTTGAGATTGGATTCTCCGAGATTTTTTGTGGAACCGATTGTATCGGGATTGATATTGTTTACGTCTGTGATTTCGTTATACTTCAGCCCCGCAGACGTAGACGTGTGCAGAAGAAAGAGTTTTCCGTCGTCCGAAACGTAAAAAGAACCGTCGATCCCCATGCCGAGATTGCCGTAGTCGATGTCGTCCTCGCTCGCCACAGAAACGCTGATCAGTTCAAAGCCCTCCGTGGGACTTTCGGAGCGGTAGATATAGTGTCCTCTGCCCGCACGCGACTGACAGAGATAGAAATAGCCGTTATAATAGACGACCTCGGGAGCATACGCGCCGTGAGCCGTCTTTTCCGATTGCGCGACCGCATAGCCCTTATCCGTCCAATGGATCAGATCATCCGATTCGAAAACCTTGATCCCGTCGCAGGGGTCGGAGGTAGAAGGATAAAGATAATATTTGCCGTTCCAGCGCATGACGAAAGGATCGCCGATGCCGTACTGTCCGTTTTCGCCGGTGGCGCTGCTTGCGCCCCACTGTCCCTCGATTTCGATATGGTTCTGATACCGCTCTACTTGGGGCGGCGTGTACGTTATTTCGTCTTTCGGTTGGTTTGCACAGGATGTAAAAGAAGGTATTGCGATTATCGCCGTAAAAAGAATTGCCGCTGATTTTTTCATAAGATACATATGGTTGTTCCCGCGCAAGCCGCGGATTTCTCCGCGGCTTGCAGGAACACAAAGCATTTAAGCGTAAATTCTGAGATTCTTGAATACCGCGGCGGCGCCGTCGGTATAGAGCCCTATTTTTCCGTTTGAAAAGCCCCAGTCGTCGGACACGTTGAAGATCTGTTCGTCGTCAAGCCAGACCGTGATCTGATTGCCGCGCACCTGAATCTTGAACTGATAGAACTTGTCGCTTTGGAGTTTGATGCTGCTGTCGGAAGCGAGGTTATCCGAATCGCCCGCGTAGTTGAGGCTCTCGATCTTGACGCTGTTGTTCTCGGCGGCAAGATAGTAGCCCTGAATACTCTCGTGCCCGTCGTGAGGCGAGGATGCGTAGTTTTTCGCATGGAATACGACGCCCGCCGTGGACGAACCCGTTTCTCCCTCCAACTTGAGTTCGACTTCGAGCGTAAAGTCCGTGATCGTGTTGTCTCCGAAGTAGACGAGCTGACGCGTTCCCGCTTTTGCGTAGTGACCGTCGTCCTTAATCTTCCAAATGGTCTTGTAATCCGCGCCCTTTTCGGCGTAATGATCGAGGCTCTGCTCGTAGACGGGGGTCACGTTCGACGTCTCCACGAAGCGAAACGCCGCAAACGTAACGCTGTCACCCACGTTTTCGAGACGGATGATCCTTGCGCCCTTTTGTAAATCGAACTCACCGATCGTCGCCTTCACATAGCCGTACTCGCTCTCCACCGCGGGCAGCGTGCAACGGTACACCGTTCCGCCGTTCACGCCGTCTACCTTGACGCCGATCTTTTTGCCCGCTTCGGAAGCGGGATAGACGAGCTCAAGCCCGTATCTGCCCGTCTCCCCGTTGTAAACGAGGTAAGAGACGCTGTCGCCCGAAGCACCGAGCGTAAGCTGATTCCAGCCCTCTAAACGGTAATCGTCATCCTCGGTGACCGTTTCGAGCACGCTCGCCTGAGAGAGGTTGGGAGCGGCGGTATAAGTGTCGTCGTGCAAATAACCGTTTGCGCCGACGTAGCCGGTCGCCTGTTTCGCCTCCGCCTCATCGCTCATGCCCATGGCGACGTTGGAGAATGCTGTATAACCTACCTCCGCGCCGCTTGTAAGCGACTGATAGCCGATTTTGCCTGCGGAAACGGTGAGTTCGGCGTTGTCGATCTTCGTCATGTTGTCGAACACAACGTCAACCTTACCGTCGCGCGCGGCAACGCGCACCGTATGCAGATCTTCTGCAGAGAAATCGTTGACGAGCGTTCCAGAAGCAATTAGCGAAGCGGTGCCGTTTGAGGTTTTGCTCAGTTTCACCGTTTTCGCCGAAAGGTCTACGGTGACGTCGCAGTAATTGTTTTCATCGGTATAACCGAACACGTAGGTTGCAACGCTTGCGCCCGTAAGGTTGAATTCCGCCGTAAAGTTTGCCTTCGCCGCGCTCTTGCTAAGAAGGAATGCGCCTTCCGTATCGAATTTCGCCGTATCCGCGCCCGTTGCATAGAATACGGGAAGCGCAGGCGTGACGCTGTCTTCGAGCTGTGCGGAAACGGACATCATCCTGCCGTCGAACGTGAGGCGATCGATGCCGAGACTGCGGTTAGGACCGCCCGAGGAGTTGAGGTAATGATACACAAGATAGTAGGAATCCATATCCGGTCCCATCACCGTGGAGGAATGTCCGATTCCCTTCAACTCGCTCTCCGTTTCAAGCGCAAGCGGGTTGTTCTGCGCAGCGGTGAAGGCGTTACGGTAGCTGTCCGGAATATTCGTCGCCGTCGCGTAGGAAATACGGTAGCCGTCGGAAGCGACGTGATTGCCCGTATAGGTGAGGTAATAGATGCCGTCCCGCTTGAGGAGGTACGAACCTTCCGTCCAACCGCCGATGGAAGTATCGTTTAGAAGCTGACCCGTGGGAACGTCGAGCATGCTGTTCATGCGCGACATGTAAATTCCTCTGTCGCTTGCATAGGTGAAATACATCTGTTCGTCGTCGTCGATGAGAACGGAGCCGTCGATGCTCAAACCGAAGTTATCCGTCGCCTTGACGAAAGGCCCTTCGGGGCTGTCTGCCGTGAGAACGTAGTGCCCGTTGCCTGCCGGCGAAGTATACATATAGAACGTGCCGTTGAAGTAGTACACTTCGGGCGCATACGCCGCAAGGGTAACCGTATCCTGCGAAACGTATCCCGTTTTCAGCCCCTCGCCCGTCATGGGAGTCCAGTTGACGAGATCGGCGGATTTGTAGCCGCGTACGCCGATTTCGCTGTCTAATGTGGAAACGTAGAGGTAATACGCACCGTTCCAGCGCATAACGAACGGGTCTCCGATGCCGTACCCCTGCCACTGATTGTCAATGGCCGCGTCCTCGCCGAGCAGATACTCGTTGTAGGACTTGTTATCATAAGTGGAAATCACCGTATTGGGATCCGTATAGCTTACATTCGTATAGCTGACATTATTGTTATTGACGCTTCCGTCCCCGCCGTTATTTCCCGTATCTCCGCACGCCGCACAGCCGAGCAGGAGTACAGCGGAGAGCGCAACTATTGATATTTTACCGACTTTTTTCATTTTTTCCTCCTCCTTAATGATAGAGCGAATTATCTGCTTTCATACGAATAAACGTACCTTCATCTGCCGCGTCGCCGACCAGGTAAGAACCGTCCTCAAGCGTGACGAGGAATCTGCCGTAGTTATTGCCCGCCGCACTCTGATCATTGACGGTAACCCAGCCTTCAACCATCGTAAAGCCGAATTCCTGATCCTGATCCGCAATTTCAACTTTGCTATATTCCAGCGTGAAGGAGAAAGCGGTAATGCCGTTCTGCGTGTTGAAACTCACGGTTCCGATTTTCTTTTCGTCGTTAACGGACCACCAAGCCCCCGCGCCGAGATACACATTTCCGTCACTTGTAATTTTCAAGACGTAATCGTTGGTCCAACCGCTCCCACGCTCGTCATCCGTATCGAGGTAGATCACAATGAGTTCGGTCGAGTCCTCGCCTCCGGTAACCGTATTGGTGCTCTTGCCAAAATCGTACGCCGTGATGAAGTCGAACGTAATACCCGTAGCGTCGCGGGAAACTTTCGCATGGAAAGGATCGAGCAGGGAACCGAAGTGCAGGTTGTAATCCGTGAGGTCAAGCTCCTCAAGGGTGTAGTTCTCCGCGTTCCAGAACGGTTCGTTGTCCACACCGATACGGATATAATCCATAGTAATTTCGGGCGCGACAAACGCGATGCCGTTGACCCCCTTCATTTCCGTTTCCTCATGGTACCAGCCGTCCCAATCGTTTGCCGAGGTCGAATACTGTCCGAACGTGACGCCGATGATCTCCGTGCGCTCAACGCCGAGGTAAGCGTAAGGCAGAGTAAAGGTGACGACGGGGCTTTCGGAATCTGCGCCCTCCACTTTGAGCACAAGCGATTCCGCGTTTCCCGTTTTGGAACCGCCCCAATTTTCTACGCTGATGCTGCCGTCGGACGAGAGGTTAAAGCGGTAATCGGTTTCGTCGCGCGTATCATCGGTCGTGCTCGAAAGTTTCGTATCGACGAACACTTCGATGTGACCTGCGCCGAAAGCTCTTGCGCCGACGAATTTGAATTCGAACGCCGTTTCTCCTCTCGTAACGTAAGGCGTAAACGCAGAGAAATCATCTGATTTCGTGCCGAACGCTTCGCCGAGCGCCGTATAGTCCTTGGTGAGATATACGGGTGTTTCGAACGTGTAGTCGCCCGTCGTCCACTTTGAGGTATCGAACACAAGCTTTGCTGCCTGATATCCGTCTTTCGTGACCGTAAGAGTGCTGTCTACTGCGGAGAAGTTCTCAATCGTGAACGTACCGTCGGCAGCAGTGGTTGCGGATTGTTCGGAACCGTTCACCGTGACCGTTGCGCCTGCCAGATTGCCGTTGATATCGGTAACCGTGCCGCTGATCGTGATTTTTTCAATATTCGATTCGGCGGTAAGCTGTTTGTTTACCGTATGCGAATTTTCCTTTGCGAGGTCTGCCGCGGTGATCGAAGCGGTTCCGTTGGAATATCCGTCAAGGGAGAAATAGATCGTAACGTCTTCAAAAGTCGGAACCCCGTCGATCGTGTAAACGCCGTTCTCGCCCGTCTTGACCGCAATATTTCCGTTCGTTCCCCAAGTAACCTGCACGTCTACGTCTTTCAAAGGCGCGTTTGCCTCATCGGTAACCGTACCCGTGATCGTCACCGTCTGTTTTTCAAGCGTAACGGTTTCGCTCCAGGAAAGATGATCGTCGAAGTAACCCGCCTCAATGGTTGTTGTTTTGGTTACATAGCCGAGTCCCGAATAGGTGACCTCGACCGCCTCCGACGTAACGGGCACGTTCATGCTCCAGTCGCCGCTGCCGTTCGAAGTCGTACTCACGCCGTTTGCCGTGACGGTGATATTTGCTATGCCGACATTGCCCGAGAAAGCCGCCGCCGTATTGTTGTTATCGGCTCTATACAGGTTGTTCGTTGCGCCGACGCGCAGCCACTCTGTGGGTTTTTCCGCAGTGGGAGCCGTGCCGACGGGGCAGAGAGACCAGCCGTCCCAATCGCTTGCCGAGGTCGACCACTGACCGAACTCGATGCCGAATACCTCGATAGGACTGATTTCGAGATAGCTGTACGGGATATAGAAATCGCCGATGAAGCCGTCCGAATCGTTGTGTTCGATCGTCCATACGAGTCCTTCGTTTGTGAACTCACCCTGATAATGAGTCCCGCTCACAGTGCCGTCGTCGTTCAAATTGATGCACCATGCGGTGGAGTCGTCTTCGCGGGGGTCGGTGGCCGTCTTGGTATCGAGATAGACCTCAATATGCCCCGAAAGTCTGTGCAGACCTTCAAAATGGATCTGAATCCCCGTGAGTGTTCTCGTGAGCGTTGCAGTTGCCGCTACGAAGAAATTGCTCTTGTTTGCGAACGTGCCCATGTCTGCCCAAGGCAAGTTGAGGTTGACGTCTCCAAGCTCCGTCGTGCCGTCTGCCTGCAAGTCTGATTCCTCAACGGCAGTCTCGGTCGCAGCGTAGCCGTCTGCCGTGACAACAAGCGTAACGCTGCCGTTGTTTGCGGGAACGTTTTCGATCGTGAACGAACCGTCCGCATCTGCCGTCGCCGCAAGCGCAGTACCCTTTACGGAGACGGCAGCCCCGCCGACTGCGCCGTACGCGACGTTCTTTACGGTACCCGTGACGGTGGTATATGTGAGCGTGGCTTCGGAGACAAGTTCGAAGTCCTTCATCACAATTCCGCCGTTCGCCTCGCGAAGCTCCGAACGCGTGTAATTCGCCGTCGCGGTGAGATATCCGTCTTTCATGACAAGTACGTCGTAAGAGTCATTCGAAGGAACGTCCTTGAAGGCGAAGTAACCGGTTTCGTCCGTCGTCGCCGTCCTGTCGCTGCCGTCTACGGTAATCGTGACGGTTGCGTCTGCAACGGGCTCGCCGTCCGCATCCTTTACCGTACCCGCAACGGTCACGTCGGGTTTAGGCTGCTCGTCGCGCGTCATCAGGTTATTGTCCTTATCGAGAAGAATATAGTTGTCGATATTCTGCGGCTCGACATAGACGCCGTTATACGTCCAGCCGTACCAGTTCCAGGGACCGTCATCGCTGCCCGCAGCCGCATCATTCGTCTGCCACTTGTCGACCTGACCGAACGCGATACCGATGGTATCGTCCTTTTCGATCATGATATCGCGGTAGCGTACCATGACCTCGACGGTGTAACCCGTGTCGTCCTCCGCCTCACCGTTGTTCAGCGTGCCGCCTTTGAGGTCGACTTCATAGTCGATGAGTCCGTTCCAGGTACCCCAGTTGCTGCCCGAGCCCTGCATGATACGCGTTTTTCCGTGAATCCCGAGGTTGATCTGGAAATCGTCGCTCTGGGGAGCTCTGCCCCCGTCTGCCTTGGTGTCGAGATAAAGCTCGATGCTGTCGCCGTGCGTCACCGCGTCGTCGTTGGTGACGCCCTGCGTCAAAAGAACTTTGTCTTGCACGTCGAAGAGGAAGAAGAGCGCTTCCTCTCCGCGATAGACCTTCACGGTAACGGCGTCGTTCCTGCCGTACGTCGCGATTGTTTTAGCAGTCTCCCACTGCTCGTCGTCCCCCTTTCCGTCGATGGTGAGTTCGGGGTCGGAATAGTTTCCGTCATAATCGAACTGACCGCCGCCCGGCTGCTTATCGGATTGATAATCCTGATAGGTGTCGCCCGACGACCCGCCGTTGTTGGGGGGAGTCGTTTCCTCGGGGTTGCATGCCGCAGCGAACATTGTGACTGACATCGCAAGTACGGCTGCAAGTAACCATTTTGTCTTTTTCATAACTACCTCCTTTTTCATAACTATCTCTTTTTTTTAGTGAACAGGCGCTGCGGAATTAACCTTTAACGCCCGAGATCGCCAGCGATTCGATGAAAAACTTCTGACAGGTAATGTAGATGACGAGCATAGGGATGCTCGAAAGTACCGCTCCCGCAAGCGCCTGAGGGAGATATTGTCCGGGACCGCTTGTACCGCCTGCATTGAGTCTTCCGAGCAATACCTGCAAAGTCATCTTGCTTTCGCTGGAAAGATAAATCGACGGAGCAAAATAGTCGTTCCAAATTCCGACAAACCAGAAGATAACTTGCGCCGCAATCGCCGTTTTGATGAGCGGGCACATGATCTTGATAAAACAGGTGAAATGACTGGCGCCGTCGATACGCGCCGCCTCGAAGTAAGCGTTCGGGATTCCCCTCATGTACTGAATGAGGAAGAAAATCATCGAAACGTTCCCAAAGAGACCGGGCAGAATGAGCGGCCAAAGCGTATCCGTCATGTTCATGGCGTCAAATGCGCGGTACTGCGGAAGCATCAAAGCCGCATACGGCACCATCATTCCGCTCATGAGAAAGAGCAGCCAGAACGTCTTGTGCGGCAGCTTGAGTTTTGCGAAGCTGAATGCCGCCAATGCAGAGACGAACGTACCGACAACAATGACGCTCACTTCGACGATAATCGTGTTTAAAAGCGCTCGGAAAATGGGGAAATTTTCGCTCGTGAACAGGAACGTGTAATTGGAAAATACCCACTCGGAGGGGAAGAACGTGAAACCGTTCACGCTGTTCGCCTCGTTTACGGTCTTGAAGGAGCTGAGCAGCATCCAAAGGAAAGGAAAGATAACGAGAAATGCCCCCGCCGTGAGCACAACATATGTGATCACACGCAGACAGATTTTAAGCACTTTTTGCGTGACCTCGACATTCTCACCGTTCTTTTTGTCGGCATGAGTCGGCTCATGCGCATTAGTTGAATTCAAATTATTCGTTTCCATTGCCGTCACTCCTCATAAACCCACTTGTTGGAAAACCGGAATTGCACGATCGTAATGATCATGATCGCAACCGACAGTACGATGGACGCCGCCGAGGCAATACCGTATCCCTCCGCACTCGATTTATTCTTATAGCTCCAAATGAAATACACGATGGTATTCGCGTCTCCGTCTGCGGTGGCAAATACCTGTGAATCGACATACGATTGCAGCCCGCCGATCAGCCCCGTGATAAACAGATAGAACGTGACAGGCGTGAGCATGGGCATCGTGATCGAAAAAAACTGCCGCACCTTGCCCGCACCGTCCAGGGAGGACGCCTCGTAAAGCTCCTTGGAGACATTGAGCATCCCCGCAAGGTATAAGATCATGGCGCTGCCCATCGCGTTGAGGGAGTTCTTGATAACGATTGCTACCTTTACGAGCCAATCATTAAACAGCCACGGCGTGGACGTTTGGAACAAAGTATTGAGAATCCCGTTGCTTTGGAAGATGTATCTCCATACAATGTTCAATGCGACTGCACTCGAAACGGCGGGCAGATAGTAAAGGATCTGATAAATTTTACTGCCCTTGATTTCGCCGAGTTTCAAAAGCCCGGCAAGCAACAGCCCCAACAAAATGCTGATCGGCACGCTCAGCAAAAGGAACAGCGTGTTGCCGATTGCCGTAATAAATTCATTTCCCACGGAGAACGGATCGCCCATCGACGAAAACAGCGTGATATAGTGCGTAAAGCCCACAAATTCGGAGACGTCTCTGCGCGAATAGTAGTTCTGAAAGCTGTAAACGAAAGTTGCCCCCATTGAAACAGCGGTAAAAATAAGGAATCCGATGACGGGCGGAAGGATAAAGAGGAACGCAATCAAATGCTCCCGCCGCTCCAACTTGCTCGAACGTTTTTTCTTGTGCGGGGCTTTGGGTGAGAACGTCTGCTCCCCCGTACGAACAATTTCTGCGTTTTCCATCGCAATGTCTCCTTAATTAAGCCCGAGCTCTTTGCGGATGTTTGTGAGCTTAGTCTGGAATGTCTGCGCATACGACGCGCAGAAACTGACAGCCGTAACCTCGCCCTTCCAGAAACCGGAAGTACTGAGAGCTTCGGTAAAGTCGTCGTACCAGCCGTTGGTGTAGGTGTAGTAACGCGCACGCACCTTTCCGCCCACTTTATCGGTCTCAGAAAATCCGTCGATGGTGTCTACCCAGACAGAACGGTCTTGGGGATCTTTCCCCGCAATGAGACCCAGCGTATCGTTCACGTACTCATCTTTCGCCATCTCTACAATGTTGGGGACCTGCTGACCGAGTTCATAGAACTTGCGCTGCGCGGTCGTATTCATGCAGAGGTACTTTGCCAAACGGATCGCCGCCGCAGTTTTAACGTTAGACGCTTTCTTACTGATGCAATATCCCATCGAACCGACCCATGCGGTGCTCGCGCCGTCGTCGTCGGTGCCGTATATGCCATCCCCGCCGGGACCGTAGGGAACGGGCAGAATGTTCGATTGGAAGGGAATATCGTATGCCCAGAACTGCGCGCTATCCCAAGGGCCCATAAAGCTGAAAATCGCATTGCCGCCCATAAAGCGGGTGAAACCGTCTACATCCTGTTCCGTTACGGGAGTCATAACGTGGTCTTCCACCGAAAGATCGGTGGCGAACTGAAGCGCGTCGGTGAACGCCTTCTCCGTGATGCGTTGCTCGGATGCGTCGTCATTGAAGTAGTTGGCATTATTCGAGTAGATCGCTGCCTCCAACTCATAGTGCGTAATGGCGTACTGTCCGCTCCCCAGTTGCGGTTGAAGCTGTTTCAGGAGAGTGCGGAACTGCTCCCACGTCATCGGCTCCTTCGGGTTGAGATAGGTGCTGTAAATCTCATTGATATCGAGCCCCGCCTTCGTCGCGGCGCTTTCAAGCAAATTTTTGTTATACACAAGCGTGAAGGGTCCGAGATCTTTGGGAAGTCCGTAGAGTTTCGCCCCCTCGCTCTTGCCGAGGAGAAGCGTGTCCGGATTAAAATAGTATTCGTCCACCGCCTGCGGCCAGAGCGCAGAAAGTTCCTCCTCCGTCACGTAGGCGGAGATATCTTTCAGCGTATCGTCCGCAGCCCAGGCATAGAAGTCATAGTCCGACAGCATGAAAAGATCGGGAAGATTTTTGATACTGCCTTCGAGCGCCTGCATGTGCGCCGTAGCGGTTCTTCCCTTATAGTCCACGTTGATATTCTCATTGCCCGGCTCTGCCATAAACTGGTTGACGAGCGTGCGGAAATTATTCTGTTCCGCTAAATCTCCCCAGCCCCAAAAGGTGATGTCCACCTTCTCCGTGATGGGATCATCGGGATCAATGATCTCGTCATCATCATCATTGGAACCGCACGCAGTAAGACAGGATACCGCCATAATGCTCGCAAGCGCCAAAACGAACAGTTTCTTTTTCATCGTTTTCCTCCTTTATCTATCGGACTATGCGTCCGCATCTCCTGTTATAAATTTTCAGTCTTATAGAACTTTATAAGACTGCTTCGGGGCATGCCCCGAACGAGATTTTCAAATTTCGATACTATTGTACAATACGTATTTTTTACTGTCAACGGCTTTTTTGAAATTTGTAAAATTTCCCGTTTTAGTTACATGAAAGTTGAAGTAATAACCTGAGAGCCGCCTTTTAAATTTGCGTAAAAAATTTGGTTTCCATTATAAAAACCACCGCCTCCTTTTCAGGAAACGGTGGTTTTATCAAAATCATCTTATTCTGCAACGGTTATATTTTCTGAAACACTGCGCTCGTTTAAGTATAGTCAACGGAGTACACCAAGCCCTGTGCATAGTCTCCGAAATGTTCCCCGAAGAGGTTTAAGCCGCCTTGATGCTTTGCGTCCTTTTTGATGCCGATTCTAAACGTAATATAGTCGCCTTCCTGCACCTTAAGCTTTTTTAAATTTTGCGTGTTGACGGGAGTTTCGTCAAGATATACGCAGTCTTCCGTGATTTGCAGGGTTTTTATAATTCCGTACTGCGTAGAGAAATCCGACCACCAGTCGGGATTAAGCCTTCCGCGCCGTCCGCCGAAGTCTCCGGGCGAAACGTAGGTTGCAAGCTCGACCCCGTTGACCCAAAACGTGATATCGCTCTCCCAATCGTTACGGTAATTCGGCGCTTCGCTGCATATTTCCATGCTGAACGTAATGGAATGAATATGCTTGTCCTTTAACATATAATTCGGGATTCTATATTCGAGATAGCCTTTGCTGAACCATATAATTTGGGCAGAATGACGTTGCGGCGCAAAAAAAACACCCGGGGTATCGTCTGCGATGATAACTCTATCCATATCAGCCATTCCGCAGCCTGCTTCGATTTGCGCATCGCTATAGCTTCCGATAGGAATTTCCATCGAAAAATGCTTCCTCGCCGATTGCCGATTCCCAAGCATGAAGTTCAAAGATATATTGTCAATCTGACGGGAAATCATTTTTGCATTTCCCCGTGTATTCCTCTTTACGGTTACGTTGATAAACCCTGCTTTCCGCAAAATGTTTACATGAAAAGAAACCGTAGAGATCGGGAGTTTCAATTGTTTCGCAAGATCGGCAATGGAATATGAGGATGAGCTGATCATCGTCATAATTTTCCGTCGAACGGAGGCGTTGAGCGCTTGCACTACGTCCGCAAGTTGATCTTCGTCATCGATCTGCAAATATAATTTTCTAATTGCCATACGGTACTCCTTTGATTTTATTTTATCACATCTTCTCTGAATTATCAAGACAATCTTTGAAAATTTTATCAACGGACCGTGCTACGGAATAGATTACCATAATCTATGTACTTTTTAAAAAAATGTAAAAATGATAATGGTTTTATAAGCAAAAAAACTATAATAACGAATTGATAAAGGAGTGGCTGTCGCAATTTCTTATATATGCGGCAGCCGCTTTCATGTATATGTGTTTAATATCCTAAAAGGATATTGTTATATACGGAGTTACCGAAAAAGTTTTGCAAAACAAAAGTTTTTCGGAAAAAGACGCAGCGTTGCGACGTGGCGGAGAGAGAGGGATTTTGCCGTTTTCCTACGGGAGCCTCGGCAAAGCGTCGTCGCTTACGCTCCTCGCGCGAACCGCGGGGGTTCTTCATTCCCTCTGCTAAAAAAACACGTAGGAGTACTCAAAGTACCCTACGTGTTTTTGGCGG
>CAYLVU010000022.1:0-19411 GCA_964387225.1 uncultured Clostridia bacterium
GAGCGCCAGCCTGTCACGCTGGAGGTCGACGGTTCGAGCCCGTTTTGGGTCGCCAAAACAGCCTCATTCCGAGGAATGAGGCTTAAATTTGCCTTGGTAGCTCAGATGGTAGAGCAACGGACTGAAAATCCGTCTGTCGGTGGTTCGATTCCGCCCCAAGGCACCACCTTGCCGGTGTAGCTCAATCGGCAGAGCAACTGATTTGTAATCAGTAGGTTGTTGGTTCAATTCCGATCACCGGCTCCATCGTAATTAAGTTGTATATAGAAATTAAATTGTATATTTGGGAAGATTCCAGAGCGGCCAAATGGATCAGACTGTAAATCTGACGTCTACGACTTCGGTGGTTCGAATCCACCTCTTCCCACCAAAAGCAGTCTAAACCGAGCTACTTTGTTTGGTTTAGGCTGTTTTATTTTGTTCTTTGTCAAATGTTGGGGTGGAGAAAAGATAAAAAAGAACGGAAAAATGAGTAAAAAACCGTCAAAAATTGACGGCTCGAAAGATATTGAGATGGTAACCTTTCCTTTCGGAAAAATCAACATCTCAAGGATCAATAAACGCATATAGATTGATTGACGCGAAAAGGCCCGCGGCGAATGCCGCGAGCCATATCACGAACGATTATTTCTTACGCTTTTTCCGAACGACCGTAACGCCGAGAACGACCCCCGCAACGACGAGAACGCCGCCGCATGCGATCAAGGCGACCGCCCAAGCGGGCAATCCGCTTCCCGCCGATGGCGGCGCTGTTTCCCCGCTGATTTCCGTTTGTCTTTTGAAGGAAACCGTCACCGCGCAATCGCCTTCGACCGTCACGGTAAAATTCCCGTTTCCATCGGCCGTCAGCTCTGCGCCGTTACAAAGCACCCGATCCGTCTCGTAGCCGACATACGGCGCGGGAGATAAGATGAGCACGTCGCCCGCATATACGAGACTTCCGCCGATTGAGCGCGTGACCTTTCCGCCCTCGCCCACCGTGACCGACAGCGAATACGTCTCCGCATCCGCAAATACGAGTTCGACCGTGTTTGCGCCTTCCTCTCCCGCAGCAGGAGTCACGGAGATCGTCCCGCCGCTCACGCAGCGATCGGTCACGTCCGTTCCGTTCAGCAGTACCGAAACAAGCTTCTTGCCGCGATCGGCAGTATAGGCGACGGCGAACGCGTCTCCGTCCGTAAAGTAAAATTCCTGTTCGACGTTCCCTCCTTCGCCCGCCTGCACGGCAAAGAAGTATCGGTAGAGATTTTCCGTTGCCCGACTCGCAAACCGTTGACCGAGCAGGTACATATCCCAAGCGTTGAAATGGTAGTCGTCGCTTCCCAAAAGCTCGCCGTTTTCGTGAATGGGGAGATCGTCCGTCTCCACGGAGTAAACGTTTATGACGCGTTCGCAGACGGAGCTTTGCGCCGCCCGCACGGCGTCGATATAGTTTCCGTAATAGCCCGAGGAGCAGATTTTCCCGAGGACGAACGGGCGCACCGCCGCAAACCCGTCTTGCGTGAGTTCGGCAACGTCCGAGCGCAAATCGTCGATAAAAAGCTCCAACGCCCCTTCGTAGCGGGCGGCGAGAGTTGCATCCACCGCGTCCGCCTCACCCTGCATCCAGATATACCCCTTCACAACGGGCGTATAACCATTGGTTTTTAAATCGGAAAGCCCGTCCCGCACTGCTTCCAACAGCCTTTCGTACAACAAGCCGTTGTTCGCGTGCAGCCCGATCCCCTCCTCCTCCGCTTGCGCGGTCGCGGAAGGCGAAGCCCAACTGCCGTACGTTCCCGTTTGCGGATAACGTCCCTCGTAATCGGTCAAATATGTGCCGCCTGCGGCGCACTTGATGATGACTGCCGTATCGCTTTCCGAAACGCTTTCCGAAAGCACTTTCGCCATGCCCAACTCAGGCCCTATGGTGTAGCTCGCGTTTCCCTGCCCGATCTTCACCGCTTGGGAGGACAGCCGGAACGTGTTATTCGAGGCGTAACGGTCCACTTCGCCATAGTACAGAACATTGGAATATCCCGTTGCGTTTCTGCTGTCGTCCTCCGTGAGCAGTTCGCGGTAGGAGACGCCCGAAACCGATTTGTCCGCGTTGCTGTACCCTGCGGCGTTGCTTTGCCCTGCCACGATCCAGACGTCCGCATATCTGACGGTCTCCGCCCCCGCACGTACGGACGTCCCGACAAACAGCGTCGGCGTCATCAGCAATGCGGCGATGATTGCAATTTGTCTTTTCATACGTCGCTCCCCTCTCATTACGGCACTGCCGTCGCCACGATACCGCTTTCCGCAAACTGCGTCGAGCCGCCGTCATACCAACCCGTTCTGCCGTCCGACGTGTTCTCCACGGCGTTTTCATAGCCCTCGTCGCTTTCTCCGGGTGTATAGCTCCTCATATGGACATATGCGTAAGGTCCGTCCTGACTGTTCACGTTGTTCGGGAAGCCGATGAAGATTTCGTAAGAGATCATATAGCGGTAACCTTCCGCATAGTCTGCCCCGCGGTCCACGATGGAGACGCGATACTCGATCCTCGTCACATTCGCCATATTGTTGCAGTAGTAAGCCCCGTCGAGCGTAAATGCGAGGAACGTACCGCCCCAACCCGCACCGAAATCTCCGTTATAGGCGAGAAACTCGATATGCGTGTAATTATTCAAATTATCCCAATCGTTGACGTTCCCGAGCGTGTAGTTATCAACGTATTGCACCATGTTGATATACAGCCCCTCGTCCGCAGCGTAGCCGCGGAAGTCATAACGGGTGGGCGCCAACGACGAGATTCTGCCCTCTGCGTCCCAATCCGTCCATTCGGGGAACGCATAGGTATTTCTCTCTCCGAAGCCCTGCGTGCCGAAAGCAATATTTTTGCAGTCTTCCACGCGGACAAGCCGCCCGTCCCGATAAACCGATTTGGAATTTCCCCAGCCCGTCGAATCTTCGTTCGGCATGAATTGGGCGAACCATACGGTCGCATCGGAGGAGGTATCGTTTGCGAAGCCGAGATAGATCTGATAGTCGAGCACATAGCGGTAGCCGTCCGCAAAGTCCTCTCCGCGATCGGTGACGGTGAAGCAGTACTCAATTACAACATTGTTTGCGTTGCAATAGTACGTACCGTCCGCAAAGAACGCGAAGAAGGTATCGCCAATGCCCAAGCCTTCTTTCCAGATCTCCGCTTCGACATGGTTCTGCGCGGTGAAACCGTCTCCCGCGGCGACATAGCGATCCGCATACTGCACGAAGTTCATGTAATAACCTTCTGCGGTTGCGTGCCCGCGGAAGTTATACCGCTCGGGCGCGTCCGATCCCTGCCATTCGCCCCACTCGGGGAAGATGAAGGGCACAACCTTCTCCGTGACGCCGCTCTCGGTCACCGTGCAGTAATCGCAATCGTCCGTGTAGAGCGTCCGATTGTTATCCCGCACGGTCTTGACCGCGTTTTCGTATCCCGCCTCTCCGTCCGTCGTCAGACTCATAAATTTTACCTTCGTCTCACTCGTATTTCCGAAGCCGATAAACACCTCGTACGAGATCGCATAGCGATATTCCGCGTCCGCGCCGAGATCGGCAACCGTCGTGCGGTTTTCGAATGTCAGCACGCGGTCGGAGTTGTTGAGATAATAGCTTCCGTCGGGGAAGAAGGCGAGGTATGTTCCGCCGTCACCGTACCCGAAGCCGACGTTCCAAATCATCATTTCCACGTGCGTGACAAGCGACCAGTCGCCGCTCACCCCGCCTGCGGTGTACTCGTTCACATACTGCACCATGTTGAGCGCGATTCCGTTCCCGTCCGCAACGCCGCGGTAGTCGTACCGCGCCTGCGCGTCCGAACGCACGGTGCAATCCTCCCACGCCGTCCACGCGGGGAACGGGTAAGCGACCTTTTCTCCGACGTTTTCTTCGGAGACGGGGTAGTATTTGCAGTTGTCTGTCCAAACGATCCGCTCGGAGGACATCCCCGCGTCCTTCATAATACCAAGGGAGTTGTCGTAGTCCGCGTTTCCCTCGCCCGGCGTAAAGCTCATCAGCTGCACGTTGGAATCGACAGAGAGATTGTTCGCAAAGCCGAGATAAATTTCATAGGAAACGAGGTAACGGTAGCCCTCCGCGCAGTCCTCTCCGCGGTCGGTGACGGTTACAAGATAATTCATCGCGGTCAGATTATCGCTGTTGCGGTAATAGTTGCCGTCGGGGAAGAAGGCAAAGTAGGTATCGCCGCTGCCCAACCCGTCCTTCCAAATCTCCGCTTCGATGTGCGTAATGGCCGTCCAATCGCCGTCGGGACCGCCCCATACGAGCGAATCGACATATTGCTCGACATTGAGGTACAGACCGTCCGCGTTCTGGAATCCTCTCATGCGGTAGCGCGCGGGAGAATCGGAACGGAAGGTATATTCCGACCAATCGGGGAAGGAGAACTCCGGCTCGAAGCCGCTCTCCGTGAGCACGTAATATTCGTCCGGATTCCCCGGGTAGTGCTTATCCGTCCACAGCCAATCCTGCCCTTCCATTGTGCCGTTTCCGTCGCGGCGGTCGAGAATATACGCTTTTTCGTTGGGCGTTTTCACCGCCCACGTAAGGGAGATCTTATCGGGCTTGCCGCTCAATCCCAGAGAGGCATAGGGAACCATCAGCTCGTAGAGGTAAGTATAGCGGTACTCCCACGGATTCTCCCCTTCTTCCTCATACGGCAGGACCGCCGTTTTCAAAAACACCGCCCTCCTTGTCGGAATGTAGTCGCCGTACCCCGTCAGGCAGACGTCCGTCTCCAATCCTCCGTCGATATCCGCGCCGACGCGGAGAATTCCGTCCTTAAATGCGCTTCCGCCGCCCGAAGCCGCGGAATCGATGAGGATCTCAATTCCGTCATTCTGCCAAATCGAATCGGAGCCGCGCGCCAATACCTTATCGTGCACGGCGGCGAGGATGTAAACGCCGTCTGCGCCGAGATAAGATTTCAGCTCCGCGCGCGTTGCGGGCGTATCGTTCTGCGCCGAGACCTCGGTGATGAGGAGCGCTTCTCCCAAATAGGCGGGATCGTCTCTTTCGGCAGTCAGTTCCTTGACGGGCGCAGTACGAAAACCGACGTCCGCAAAGCCCGTTTCGTCTACCCGCGCATAACTCGTGGGCGCGGCATGGCTCATTCCCTTCACCGTAAACCAGGAGCGGGAGGTATCCTCGCGGTTGCTCACGTTGTTGAACGCGGGCATCACGCCGACCGCCGCGGGCTTTTCGCTAAGCCCGAGCGCTTCCCAGGGCAGGAACGCCTCGATTCCGTACCCTTCCGCACCGTTTTCCGCGTTCAATACGCCGTCCACCGATGCGGCGGTTTTCACGGGAAAATAGCCCTCCACCCACGGATAGGTACTTCCCTTTGCAGTCCTGCCGAACCAGGTCTGGCACGCGCCCGTCGCATCGATACGGAGCTGGATACAGTCCGTTCTCACCCGTACAGACGCGTTCAGCGCCGTTAGGGAAAAACTGTAATCGGGATTCGGATCGATGTAATATTCTACGGAGTCGTTTTCATAAAACTGCTTTTCCTGCGAATAATAAACATTTTTATCGTCCGTGTGCGTATAGAGATACATGCCGTTTTCGCCGAGGTACGCCCAAGTTTCCACCGTTACGCCGCTCTGCGTCTCTACGAAGGAGAGACTGTTCTCACCGTAAAAAGCCTCTTCCCTTTTTCCGTCGATTGCAGAGCCCTCATCGAGCGTTAAGTCCGTCCCGTAGTTCGGGGTCACGACTTCGAACTTGCCGAAATCGTAATCGTTGACCGCCGTTCCGCACGCCGCCAAAAAGGTTACCGCGAAAGCTGCGGATAACACGCCGAGCGCAATCGTTTTTTTCCTTTTCATAATTCTCCTCCTTATTTCCCAAGCACTACGATTTCATTCAGGGAGATCTTTCCGCTGAATTCAAACGTAATTTCCGTGACGCTCATCTCCGCGAATTCGGCGATAGCCGCACTCCCGGGGATCTTCACGTCATAACCGTATTCGTCCGTATAGCGGTTTGCGGGATCAAACGCGAGCCGTTCGATCGTGCAAACTCCGATCGTGGCCTTTACCTGTTCGGCGGAGAGACCGAAATCGGCGCTGTCATACACCATAATCGCCTTTACCGTTCTCGCCGTCCCGAAGGTCAGCGTGATTTTCGTATTGCCCTCCGACGCATACTCGTAGACGTCGACGCCGTCCTGTTTATAATTAACGATCCCGTCCGTCAAGAGCGAAAGCCCCTCCTCCGTTCCCGTTGAGGAGATCTCAGCAAGG
This sequence comes from uncultured Clostridia bacterium, assembly GCA_964387225.1. Taxonomy (GTDB): domain Bacteria; phylum Bacillota; class Clostridia; order Christensenellales; family Borkfalkiaceae; genus Gallimonas. Next base: position 6,279 of record CAYLVU010000022.1, read on the forward strand.
GAGACGATATTCCGATATTCCCCGCATCCCGAAGGGAGCGGCTGCGGCGTGGTGGACGGTCCGCAGACGATCATCCGTCCTTCGCCGTCGAAGGCGAGGCGGTCGAAATTGATCTTGCGCTCGCTTCCGCCGTTCTCCACGTCGATGTGCGAATGATAGGCAATCCAAAGCTCCGTGCCGTCGGGCGAAGGGAAAATGCTGTTGTGTCCCGTGCCCGATACGAACGTCCAATCCGGATCCGCTTCGAGTACGGGGTTGTAATCCGCCTTGACGAATCCCGAGAGCGGATCGTCGCTCACGGCAACGCCGATCGCGTACGCGCTGTTCCGGTAGTAATTCGCGGAATAAGTAAGATAGTACTTCCCGTCCCGTTTCAACATGAAGGGAGCTTCGTTCCAACGGGTTACCTCGTTCGGATTTTCCCAATCCTGCGAGGGCGCAGCCAAGGGCGTTTGCGTAAGTTCGGAAACGGTGACCATATCGTCCCCGAGCTTGCAACCGTAAATAGAGGATTCGCGGTCGACCTGGTCGCGCGCAAAATACAGATAGACGCTTCCGTCGTCGTCGATGAACGGACTGGGATCGATCGTCGCATAGCCGAAATCAAAGGGCATTTCCGTTCTCGAATACGTTTTTCCGCCGAACGTTCCCTCGATTTCGCGGAAAGGCCCGTCGGGCGAATCCGAGACGGCAAGTCCAATCCCCATGCGCCCGTCGGGGACGCTGTAACCCGAATAGTACATATAGTACTTGCCCGCCTTTTCCACCACTTCGGGCGCCCAGAGCGTATTTACCGCCCAAGCATCGCGCGCGGGAACGAACACGTTGCCCACACATTCCCAATCGCTCAGATTTTTCGACTTCCAGGCGCGGATGTAACTGCAATCGCCGTTGGCGCTTGCGTTTGTCGCATACAGCCAGAAAGTATCCCCTACGGTGATCACCGAAGGGTCTGCCGCCTGCAACGTGCCGAGATTTTCGAAGAAGAGCGCCTTATCATAACCCCCGTCCCGATCGAGATAGTCGTTATACGAAAACGCCTCTCCGCACCCCGTCAGCGTGAGCAGCAGGACCGCAACGCCCACAGCAAAGATTTTTTTGAGTTTTTTCATATCTTTTCCTCCTTAAACCGAATTTAATCTTTCATGCCCGTCATGACGATGCCCTCGATAAACTGCTTCTGCGCCGCGAAGTAAATAATCAGCATGGGAAGCATGGTGATGAGACAGCACGCCATAATTTTGGGCCAATTGCTCTCCGCGCTGCCCGTCATCAGTTTGAGGACAAGTTGGAGCGTATATTTCGACTCGCTGTTGAGATACAGCATGGGTCCGAAATAATCGTTATAACCCGCAATAAACCAAAGGATCATCTGTGCAACGAGAGCGGGCATGGAGAGCGGCAACAGAATTTTGAGAAACACGCCGAACCGCCCCAAGCCGTCCAGCTTCGCCGCATCCAGCAATTCGTCGGGGATCCCGTGAAAGAACTGACGCAGGTAAAACACGCATGCCGCCGTTCCGAACGCGTTTGGAATCATGAGCGGCAAAAAAGTATCCGTCCAATAGATCGTGTCGTAAATGACGTAAGCAGGCGTCATGGTGATGACCCCGGGCAGCATCATGGAGAACATGAGCACGGTGAACATTACCCCCTTGTTCCCGAAGTCGAGCTTTGCAAACGCATATGCGGACAGCGCCGAAGTAAACACGCCGATGAACATGATCGGCAGGACGACAATCAGCGTGTTCAGAAGCCCTCTCCACACGGAGACATTCTTGAAAACCGCGCCGTATGCGCTGAAATCGACGTAACCGGGAAAGAAGGTAAACGGCACTTTTACCGAATCCTGAAAGGTTTTCAGCGAAGTGCTGAAAATGATGAGAAAGGGAAAGAGAACGGAAATGCACGCAAGGACGAGCACGACATATGCGGCGATGTCCCCCAATAATCCCGCTCTTTTCCTATGCTTCCGTACGGCTGCATGCGGTTTAATCATAGTGCACCCACCTCCTGCTCAAACGGAACATGATCGCCGTAAACGCCATGACGATCAACCCGACAAGCCAGCCGAGCGCCGCGGAATAGCCCATGCCGTACGTATCGTCCGTGAACGCCGTATCGTACACGCGGAACACCATGGTGAGCGTGGAATACTCCGGTCCTCCCGTCGGCGTCATGACCTGAAAATTCGCAAAACTCTGCAATGCGCCGATAAACCCCATGATGAGCAAGAACAGCGTCGTCGGCGAAATGAGGGGCAGCGTGATCGAGAAGAACATTTTGAGACGGCTTGCCCCGTCCAATTCGGCGGCTTCGTAATACGCCTTGTTGACCGATCCGAGCGCGGCGGTAAACAAGATCATGTTATAGCCCAAACCGCCCCACACGCTCATCAGGATCATCACGGGCATGGCGGTCGCCGTTTCGCCCAGCCAATTGACCCGCGGAAGACGAAGGGCTTCCATGATATCGTTGAGAACGCCGTAATTATAGTCGAACATCCACTTCCACATGGTGGAAGTCGCAATGATCGAACAGACGTAAGGAATGAACAGGATCAGCCTGATCGCCTTTTTGCATTTGAGTTTCTCTCTGTTGAGCAATACCGAAAGCAAAAGAGAAATGACGATCGAAAGCCCCACGGAGAAGATTGCGTAATAAAACGTATTGAAGATGGATTTGAGAAAACGGGTGTCCTCCGTAAAGATGCGAACGTAGTTGTCGAACCCGACGAATTTGATGTCCGCGATATCAAAGGACGGCAGTTCTCCGAACGATAGAACGAGGGAAAAGAGGAGCGGGAGAACCCCGAACAGCGCAAACCCTACGAGCGGCGTACAGGCAAACAGCACGCCGATCACTCCGTCCCTCCGCTTTCTCTTTCTCTGCACTCTGCTCATTCTCAGCCTCCGTAATAAGCGTCTATGATCTTCTGCGTGGCTTCTGCGTGCTTCTCTTTCAACTCATACAGCGACATCTTCCCCATCAGAACGTCGTCGTTGAGATCGCCCGACCATTCGTTGATCCACGCCTTGCTGGGAAGATACCCCCAATCGCCCGTGCGCTGGTAGTACGCCGCGTCCACGAAAATCTGCGAATTCGCGGGCTTGCGGTCGGGCTGCAAAAACGTCTCGCTCGCGGAGAGCTCCATCGTATTGGGAATGGTAAATCCTGCTTCTGCGAACTTGCTCTCCCCATAGTCGCCCGCCATGAACTCGATAAACTTCCAGGCGGCTTCCTTCTTCGTGCTCTTTTCGGTGATGCAGTAGGCGAGCGAGCCGCTGTGCCCCGCCTGTATGCCGTCCCGATAGGCGGGCAGAGGCGCGACGTCCCAATCAAACTCGTCTCCGATCGTCTTGCGGAAGATGCCCGTGGCATAGCGCGTGTCAATCAGCATGGCGCACTGTCCGGAAGAAAAAAGACCGTACGTGGAGTTGGAATCGGAAACATCGGGCTTGGGAGAGACGCAGTGTTTGACGGAAAGATCGACGAAGAATTGCATGGCTTCCATCTGCGAAGGGAGCTCCGTGCACTGCGCCTTTTGCGCGTCGGTCAGCGCGGGTTTATCCGCATAAGAAACGATCTCTCCCGCCTCGTAGCAATTCCCCTTGACGGTCACCTGCTCCCCTTCGTTTACGATATAGTTCTTGCCTTCGTCGAAAAGGGAGAATTCGTACTTCCCGCCCGTTGTAAGCGAATCGTCCTCCACCCATTCCAGACAGTCGCCGCCGACCGACCAACCGAAGCAGAACCAGTAGATGACGTAAAGTCCGTATTTCGTGATACTCTTGTCGTTCCTGACAGGCGCGGACGGGTTGGAAGTCAAAGTCTGCGCGAGGGATAGAAATTGATCCCAATCGAGTGCGATTTGATTGTTGAAATAGGATTTCCCGCCGTATTGGAAATAGGCTTCCGACGTCCCGTATGCGGCGAGCGACTCCTCCTCCGTCATGGAAATGCACTCGATTCCGACCGCCTTCATGGCGTCTATATTGTAATAGAGCGCGGAAGGACTGTAATCGCGCATGATCCCGTACAGCTTGCCCGTGCCGCCCTTGCGGGATTCGATATCGTAGCGGTAGCGGTTCACACCGTCCTGCCACATCTCGTCGAGGTTGATCTCATCGCTTTCGGCAACGAAATCGTCGAGCGCCGCAATGCCGCCCTTATCAATCCACGACTTGATTTCGCCGTCCCCCGCAACGATCACGTCGGGCACGTTTCTGCCGCGCAGGGCGTTATTGATTTTGCTTTCGTAATCGCCCGAGGGAATGGGCGTCATTTCTACCTTAATCTCTCCTTCGTTGCGCTTGTTGAACTCCGCAACAAGCTCGCTCGTCAGCTCCACCTCCGTTTCGTTCCCCCAAGTGAAGAATTTCAAAGTTACGGTTCCCGAACTTTCCCCGCCGCATGCCGCAAGTTGAAACAGCATACACGCACCCAATGCGGCTGCGGCAATTTTTGCAAGTTTCTTTTTCATGGCAACTCCTCCTTATTTTGTGACTTCCGTCAGTTTTTTACATAAGCCATTTCCGTCATTCTCAAATCGGTCGCGCCGTACGGCTGCAAGTCGAGACGGACGTTTTCGCCCCGTCTGACCCTTCCCGCCGCCGACGAAGCCACCAGATCGTGCCCCTTCTCGAACTCCCATTCTACGGGGGCGAGCGATGCCGTGATTTTCAACGGCGGACGGCTGCGGTCGAACGGCGCATCGTACTCACTTTCGACAAGCGCGAATTCCCCGGGAGCGAACGCGTACCGCCACTCCCCGACGGGCACGATCTCGTAATCGCAGTAGGGATACTTGCGCTCTACGCCGTTTTCCGTATATTCGAGCATTCTTTTGCTTCCCGCAACGGGAAGCGCAAACAACAGCGCGCCGTATTTCAGGCAATACCTCCCGTCGGGACGCGCGTCCAGGCGCGGCTTTGCGGGGAATTCCACCGTTACGGAGACGCCGCCCTTCAACGTCACATAAAGCCAGCCGTCCTTTTGCCGCACGGGAGACGAACAGACGGGATCTGTCCAAGCGGGAACGCGGATCTGCGCCTCGGTCTCCCGCTCCGCAATCAGACTGAAACGCGTACGAAACGGATATTCCGAAATACAGGTCAGCTTGTAATCGCCCGCACCGTCGCGGAGAACGATCTCTGCGGGAAGCGGCGTGACCACAGCGACCCCGTTCGGCGTTTTCATAAACGCGGACAGCGCGAGCTTGGGCCAACCCTGTCCGAAATTTGCCGTACAGCAGCCGAAATTGGGTTCTAACCCGAACATGTTCGCGCAAGATCCGTTCGTACGGAACACGGGGCTTTCGAATTTCATGCAGGCGATCTGATTGACCTGCTGATCGTATTGGTGCGTCCACATATCCGCAGAGATTGCGGCAGGCAAGGCATTGTAGGCGAGACTTTCGAGCAGATCGCCCCACTTTGCTTCTCCCGTCAACGCCGTGAGCCACTCGTAGCTGTACATTCCCTCCACCACGCCGCACAGCTCCGAACCCTGCGAAGGGCTCGTTCCCGAAAGACACTCGTCCCCCGTGAAATGATCGTACGCCGTGCCGTGCGCCGAAAAGAGCTTTGCGAGCATTTTCTCGGCAAGTCCCGTCCGCTCCCCGCCTACAATCTCGCGATAGAGTGCTTCGCTTTTCAGCGCCATAGCAATGTTGACGACGTGCGTTTCGTAAGACCACTTTTCGGCGGGTTTGTCCCAGAGGGAAACCGCCGTGCCGTAATCAAGCCCGTGCGCCTTCAAGCGTACCGCGAGACGGACGAGCCACTCCTCTTCTTTGCGGCGGTACAGCCAGAGAACGGGGATCAAACATTCATACCAGCGCGCCGCCGCCCAATTGAACGGAGGATTCGTGTTCAGATAGCGGTCGAGAAATTGCAATCCGCGGTACACCGCCCCCTCCACCGCTTCGTCTCCCGAACAGTCCGCATATACCGTGAGCACCTTCAAGATGAGAAACAGAGACCAGATATCCCCCGCCTTCTTTTCCTCCGCGCCCTTCGGATAAAAACAGCCGTCCCCGTCCTGACATTCCAAGAGGCAATGCGCATATCGGACGGCGCGCGCGGTCATATCGGAGTCGCCGAGCAGATAGGCAAGCGGAATAAACCCGTCCAAAAAATAGGGAAACCGCTCCCAACCATCGCTGTCTCCGCCCAGCCATTGACTGTCGCGGATATCCCGCCATACCCGATCGAGATTGCCGTGCAGTCCGTCGGCTTGCAGGCGCAATTGCTTTTCAAGCCACCCCTGCGGCTTGACCGCCGAAGGCGCGATAAATTGAAATTTCATGATCTTCTCCGTCTTACAGTTTGATAAAAAATACGCCCGCTTCGTCAAAACCCGCTTCCGCGATACACATTCTTCTGTCTCCGCTCGGCCGCCTCGGGTCTGTATGAATATGAAAGGACGTATAGAGCTTTCCCGTTTCATCACGGAAAAAGGCGTTGTGCCCCGGTCCCGAAAAATCTTTCCCGTCCCCCTTCAGAACGGGCGACGGATACTTGATATAGGGACCGAGCGGCGACGCCGCCACCGCGCACCCGACGGCATATTCGGGGCACAGATAGCAATTGGCGGAATAGTTGAGATAGTAGTTTCCGCCGTGCCGGATCACGGACGGCCCCTCATTCCACAGCCAGAGCGGATCGCGCAGCACCTCCCAATCGAGATCGGGCGAGGATACGAGACGCGGCTGCGTCAAAAAGGACAGCAGATCGGGCGCAAGCTCCGCCGCGTAAATTTCGCTCACATGCGCCTCCCCGCGGACGTTCTCACTGCAATCGCGGGAATAAAACAGGTATATTTTCTCCTTGTCGAAGAACAGCGTGCCGTCAATCGCGGCGTACCCAAAGTCGAACAGAGGTCCTTCCGTTACATCGAGGAACGGCCCCTGCGGGCGGTCGGATACCGCAAGTCCGATGCGCAGACTGTGATTTTTCTTCCAGCGCGCCGAATACAGCAGATAAAATTTCCCGCGGTACTCATAGACCTCGGGCGCCCAGAAATCGCTTTCTCCCCAGGCGCCGTTCCGATAGCAATAACCGCCTTCCTGCCAATCGGTGAGATTTTCCGATGTAAAAAAACGGAAACCGTCCTGCGCGCTTGTCGCATAGGCGTAATATCTGCCGCGCGTTCTAAGGATAAAGGGATCGCCTATTCCCGTGATCTTCGTTTGGATCATCTCGCCGCTCCGAATTTTTTCTTAATTTCATTATAGAATCGAATCGCATAAATACAATAACAAAAATATCCGAAATGATTGCAAAAATCACAGAATTGAGATATAATGCGAATGACGGCAATATTTTATTTTTCGGGAGAAACTGAAATGTACGGATTGAGTTTCGACAATTTACCCCACTATATTTATTCCAACAACCGCCAATTTTTGGAAAACGAACACCACATGGAGCGCGTTTTCGATGAAGATGTTCTCTTGCTTGTGCGAAAAGGGACATTGCGTTTTTCTGAAAACGGCGTCCCGATTGAGGTCCGCACGGGCGAATATTATCTGCAACGGGCGGGGCTGCACCAAACGGGACCCGTTCCGAGCGATATCCCCAACTACTTTTTTATCCACTTCCACGGGACGTTCTGCGAGAACGGAAAACTCCCCCTGCGCGGCACGTTCGACGAGGCGAGCATTATGCCCATCGTCGACGCAATCAGGCTGCTCGGCAATATCGCGTCCCCGCTCGAATACGAACGGCACTTTTACGCGCTTCTCTCCGAACTCTGCAAGCAGCAGCACAACGAGACGCTTGCCGAAAGCATTCTCGTCTATCTGGTACGGCACTACAAAGAAAACCTTGCGCTGACCGATCTGTGCGCAAAGTTTTTTCTCACGAAGAACCAAATCATCTCCGTCTTTCACTCCACTTACGGAAGGACGCCGCACCGCTATCTCATGGATTACCGTCTGGAAAAAGCGGCGGAGCTGCTCGTCACCACAAACCGCCCGATCGGCGGCATCGCCTATGAAGTGGGCTTTCAGGAGTATTCCGTTTTTTACCGCGCGTTTCTCTCGAAATATGAAATCTCTCCCGCAGATTTCCGCAAGATCAAAATAGCAAAATTCTTCATGCCGCCCGCACGGGAGCGCCCGAAAAAACGCGAGGAATAGCGCCGATGCACGGCGTGCAACCGACATCGGCGCGGTTGGATATTTCATAGTTCATGGAATCAAGTACCGCCGGCTGAGCCGGTGGCTTTATTTCCCCAATGAGAAAGAGCCCGAATTATTTTCGGACTCTTTTCTGCAAACACGCCGTTTGTCTTGTATGAAATAATATTATTGGATATTTTTATTTTTGCCGTTCCCAATTTCCCGCGAGTATTTAACTATAGCGAAATTAACAAAAACAGACCTGTAAGCTACTTCCTAAATTTCGTCCAATCTTCTGCGCAGCTTGTCGCCCTTGTCTTAACGCTCTCTTTATATCGCACAATTTTTTCCCTGTAAATAGCAAGCAATCAAATAGCTGCCCCGTTTTTTGGACAGTTATAAATATTTTTTAGAGCAGTTTATAGCTGCCCCAAAAATATAATACAAAATCTTTTTGTAAACAAATTGAAGGATTATTTACAGAAAATCAGGTCGCTTATGTCTTATTTTTTTCGTCCGTTATTTTCCCTCGCGTTTGCGAGCATGAGCTTGATTCTGTTTTCCTGATTGACCTTCGTCGCCGAAGGATCGTAGTCAACGGGAACCACGTTGACGCCCGCGCACAGCGTTTTGACGGCGCGCACCGCCCCTTTCCCCGCAATGTGATTGGGAAGACAACCGAAGGGCTGGGCGCATACGATGTTTTCCGTACCCGTTTCCGCCAACGCCGTCATCTCGGCGGGAATCAGCCAGCCCTCTCCCATTTTGACGCCCTGATTGATCACCGCGTCCGCGCACCTTCTCAGGTGTTCGAAATCGTGAAACGGTTCGAATCTGCCCTGCTTTTTCATCCATTTGATGAGCTTCTTCTGCTTCGCGTAAAGATAGCGGTAGACGATTTTGAACAGCGCGGCGGTCTTCTTGTTGATGCCGTAAAATTTCGCGTCGTTGATGTTGTTGACGACGCAGTACAGGATAAAGTCCATGAGCGCGGGCACGACGGGCTCGCAGCCCTCCGACAGCAAAAACTCTTCGAGATGCGAATTGCCGAGAGGAGAATATTTCACGTAGATCTCCCCCACGATGCCCACCTTGATCTTCTTTTCGCCGGTAACGGGAACGGCGCCGAAGGCGTTTAAAATAAAGGAGGCGTTCCGTTTCAGTTTGCGGTAGCTGCCGTCATCCAGCGCGCGTTTCATTTGCTCCACGCAGTCCGCGCGCGCCCTTGCGCTCTCCCCTTCGCTCTGCTCGTAGGGCTTCGTCTGGTTGTAACAGCTCATGATGAGATCGCCGTAAAAGATGGAATAGGCGAGCTTTAACAAAAACCTGAAATTGAGTTCGAGCCCGTTCCCCTTTTCCAGCCCCGAGAAGTTGAGCGACAGCACGGGAACGTTCGGAAACTCGGCTTTGAGCGCCTTGCGGATCAGCGGCAAATAGTTGCTTGCCCTGCACCCGCCGCCCGACTGCGTAATGAGCAGCGCCGTCTTTTCCGGATCGTATTTTCCGCTCTTCAAGGCGTCGAGATACTGACCGATGACGCAGAGCGCGGGATAACAGGTATCGTTATGGACGTGCTTCAGCCCCTCGTCAATGACGGCGCGCCCCTCGTTGTGCAGAACCTCGACGCGATACCCCTCTTCCCGCATGACGTGCGTGAGAAGGTCGAAGTGCCAGGGCAGCATATCGGGCACGAGGATGGTGTGCGTCTTTTTCATGTCCCGTGTGAATACGGGATAATCTTCGGTGAAATCCACCGTATTCGTCATTCTTTCCTGCTCCGTCATATATCCTCCCGATGGCTCGCCTCTTCGACGGCGGCAAGCATAGAGCGCAGTCTTATCTTCACAACGCCCAGATTGTTGATCTCGTCGATCTTGATCTGCGTATAGAGCTCTCCCTTACTTTCGAGAATTGTCCGCATTTCGTCCGTCGTAATAGCGTCGATCCCGCACCCGAAGGAGACGAGCTGTACAAGGCTCACGTTTCTGTTTCGCGTCGCATACTCCGCCGCACGGTACAGGCGGGCATGATAGGTCCATTGATTGAGCACGTTTACCTTGACTTCGTTTCCCTCTTCGAATACGGCGTCCTCCGAGAGAACGGCGATCCCGAGAGAGTTCAGCAGCTTGTTGATTCCGTGATTGATTTCCGGATCGACGTGATAGGGTCTTCCCGCCAAAATGACGACCCGCCGTCCTTCGTGCTCGGCGGTCGCCAGAATCTCTCTCCCCTTTTCGACGACGTCGCGGTGGAAGGCTTCCATCCGCCTCATCCCCTCCCGCAGTCCCTTTTTGATCAGTGCGAGGGAGAGCCTGTATTTTTTCAGAGCGCGGAAGAGCGCTTTCGCCGTTGTTTTTTCATTGTTGGGATCTATATACGGCATGACGAAATTGTCTTCCGTGAGCCGCTCGTTGTTCGCCTTCAAAAGCTCGGGATAGTACGCCACGACGGGACAATTATAGTGGTTCACGCTATCGTGCTCGTCGAGATTATAACTCTCGCAGGGATAGAAAATAAAATCCACTCCCTTGTCAAGAAGGCTTTCAATGTGACCGTGAATGAGTTTCGCGGGATAACAAGCCGTATCGCTCGCTACGGTATGCTGACCTTTGAAATAGAGCTTGCGCGAGCTCTTCTCCGAGAGTACGACCTCGAAGCCGCAGGTCTCGAAAAAGCCCGTCCAAAGCGGAAGCTGTTCGTACATGACAAGTTGAAGAGGAATTCCTACCCGTGCGCGCGCGCCCTCAATCCGCGAAGGCAGAGCCAACAGCTTATTGTATTTATAGGAGTAGATATCGGGCAGCTCGGAAGGAATTTTCAGACCCGCGCCCCGCTCGCATTTGTTACCCGAAATAAATTTTCTTCCGTCCGAAAAGGTCAAAACGTTCACGTTGCAACGGGAAGTGCACCCCTTGCAGGTAACGGAACGCGAAGAGTAGCCGAACCGGTCGAGCTCCGCCTCCGTGACGACGCCGCTCATAAGCCCCTTCGCGTTTTCCTTGGCGTAAAGCGCCGCTCCGAACGCCCCCATCAGCCCCGCAATCGCGGGACGGACGACCTCTTTGCCCGTCTCCTTTTCAAAGGAACGAAGTACGGCATCGTTGAGGAAGGTTCCCCCCTGCACGACGATGTGCTCGCCGAGCTCTTCCGGCGTTCTCGCCCGTATTACTTTATAGATAGCGTTTTTCACGATTGAGGAGGAGAGCCCCGCCGAAATGTCGTCAACCCCCGCTCCCTCCTTCTGCGCCTGCTTGACGGAGCTGTTCATGAAGACGGTACAGCGCGAACCCAGCTCGACGGGATGCTTTGCAAACAGCCCGAGACGGGAGAACTCGTCGATCTCCATTCCCATTGCCTTGGCAAACGTCTGGATAAAGGATCCGCAGCCCGATGAACACGCCTCGTTGAGCATGATGGAATCGACCGCGCGGTTTTTGACCTTAAAACACTTGATATCCTGCCCGCCGATATCGATGATAAAATCCACCTCGGGATTGAAATGAAGCGCCGCTTTGAAATGCGCCATCGTCTCCACGATCCCGAAATCGAGTTTGAGCGCCGCCTTCATCATGTCTTCCCCGTAGCCGGTAACGCAGGCGCCGCGAATCACGATCCTGTCCCCGATCAGACGGTATATTTCGCGGATCTTGTTCACCACGATATCGAGAGGCTGTCCGTTATTGCTCTGATAGTGGGAAAACAGAATTTTGCACTCGGGCGTTATGAGAATGAGCTTTGTGGTCGTAGACCCCGAATCGATGCCGAGATAAGCGTCTCCCCGATAGCGGTGAATGTCCTCGAATTCGAGATCGCTCCGCCTATGACGGGCAACAAATTCGTCGTAATCCCGTCTGGTAAGAAACAGAGGCTCTCCTACCGCTATCCCCTCCCCGTCCCGAACGGTTTTGAGACGTGCGATCAGCTCGTCGAGCGGCTCTTCCTTGGCATGCTCCGCATAGAGCGCTGCCCCCACCGACATGAAGCAGGGGGCGTTTTCGGGAAACACCGCGTGCCCGTCGTCGAGCTTCAAAGTCGTTTGAAACGCCTTTCTCAGTCCCTTCAAAAAGTAGAGCGGACCGCCCAAAAAGAGGACTTTCCCTCCGATTTTCCGTCCCTGCGCGAGACCGGAAACCGTTTGGTCCACCACCGCCTGAAAGATCGACGCCGCGATATCCGCCTTTTCCGCCCCCTGATTGAGCAGAGGCTGAATATCCGACTTGGCGAATACCCCGCAGCGGGAAGCTATGGGATATACGCGCTGTGCCCTAAGGGCGAGCGCATCCATCTCGTCCGCCGTGACGTTCAAAAGGGTCGCCATCTGATCGATAAACGCGCCCGTGCCGCCCGCACAGCTCCCGTTCATCCGCTGTTCTGCGCCGCCCGTCACAAAAATGATCTTCGCATCCTCTCCGCCGAGTTCTACCGCCGCGTCCGCGTCGGGATAAAACTTTTTGATTGCACCGTAAGCCGCCTGAACTTCCTGAACGAAGGAAATTTTTCCCCTCTGCGCAAGCCCAAGACCCGCAGAACCCGTGACGCAAGCCTTGAAAGTATCGGAAAAAGGGCGCACTTTTTCAAGTTCGCCCAGAACGCACTCTTTCACCCGGGAATAATGGCGCACGTAGGAGGAATACAGCACTTCTCCCTCTTCGCCCATAACACATACCTTAACCGTGGTAGATCCCACATCGATCCCCAATAATTTTGCCATAACGTTATCCGTAGTAAACTCTTTTGTTTATTATATCACAGCCGCGGCAAAAAGACAAGAACGAAGCAATGAAAATCTTGCGAAATTGGCTGCCTCAGTTTCCTTTTTTTCTCTCCCGACGCGCTTCATATTTCCGTTTTGTCGCATCCCCTCCCCGCAAATGACGCTCTTTGAGGTTTCTCCCGAGCACCTCCTTCACTTTGTCGCCCAGCTCGGGATCGATTACCGCAAGCCGCTCCGTCACGTCTTTATGTCAGACACCCCCTTATTGGAACGGTACGGGCAAGGTTTAACCTT
>CAYLVU010000023.1:0-5191 GCA_964387225.1 uncultured Clostridia bacterium
TCAAATGGGAGAATTTTTCCCAACAAGAATGATAATTGCAGAAAAATTCAGTAGATGATTCGCGCAATTTATAATAAGATAAATTCCAATTTATCGGAGAATTGCTTAGTGCACCGAACGCAATAAAACAAAAGAAATCCGCTTATTGACAAAGCGGATTTCTTGGGGTATAACGAAAATAAAAAAGAGAGAAATTCCCCGTGCAAACCATTCAAAAAAAGAATACGGCTTTGCTGTGGTCGGCGGCGGCATGGCGAACATTTGCGCAGCGGTTGTCACGGCGCGACGCGGACTTAAGGTTTGCCTTTTACAGGATCGCCCCCGCGCTCGGCAGAAACGCCTCCGGGGAAATCCGTATGCGGATTCACGGGGCAAGCAACCGCTCCCCTATTTGATGCGAGCGACTCGTTTTATATTACGATTATTGCAGTGCGCTGAGGGCGGCGGTACCAAACCGTTGTCCCAGCGTGAACATGTCACCTGCGTTGAAGTGCCAGGCATCCGAACCCACGCAGGTGCCCCCGTTAAAAATCATAAGATCAATCGATTCCACGGCATACACGGTGGGATCGGCTGCGGCAACATTGTCCTGCGCCGTCCTTATCTTTTCTTCGTTAACGTCTGTGCCGTACGTTCCCGTGGAATTGATCTTCCCGATGATGAACGGGCGGGTTTTCACGGCTTCGTCGCCGGTGATGCTCGCAACGGCGTTCCTGAGGTCGCCGATGAACAGCGTTAAGTTCTGCTCGTAGACATCCGCCCATTTTGCATCGGCGGCGTCCGCCTCGCCCTGCATCCACACGAAGCCCTTCACGCTTACGTCGTAGCCTTTCGCCTCAAATGCGTTGACCGCGTTTTCCACCGTAGCGAGCAGACGGGAATACATCAATCCGCTGTACGCATGGGGCGTAACGCCCGAAGCTTTGACGATCGAGGGAGACGACCATCCGCCGTATTCGCTGTTCGTGGTGCCCGTTTCGCCCGCTACGTCGCCCAGCCAGGTTCCGCCGCAGGCATATTTTACGATGGCAGACTGCCTGCCCGTATTGCCGTCTGCAAGCGCCTTAGCCATGCCGAGCTCGGGACCGATGAAGTCCGGCGCTTTGCCCAAGCCCAAGCCGACCTTGTCGAGAATTTGGATTTCGGGCATCTGCGCATCCGCGCGAACGTCCGCCGTGCCGTAGTATTTTACGTCGAAGCCGGATGCCGTTCTCATATCCTGCAAGCGCAGATATTCGCGGTAGTCATAATCCTGTCCGTTCACTTTCTGCGAAATTTGGCTGTAGCCTGCGGCGTTGCTCTGCCCCGCAAGGATCCAGATATCGAGCGGAACGTTCTCGATGGGCTCATCGCTGCCGTCGCTGTCACCCACGCCCGCCGTTTTGCGCACGGACACGGTGTACGACTTGGAAAGCTGCGTGCCGTTGAGCGTGACGACAATCGTATAATCCCCCGCCGCCGTGGCGTCGTATGCGGAAGAATCCACTGTATATTCGCGCGAAGAAGCACTGCGCGAGGTCCCGTCCGAAAGCAAAATTTCCACGTTCAGCCCCGTGGAAGAAAAGCTGTCGCCGAAGATAAATTCCGTTTTCATGCCCGAAATTTCGATCGCCGTGGGCGCTGCGCCCGTCTCCACGGGTGTTTCCCCGCATGCCGCAAACAGCAGCGTGCAGCATAGAATCATGCCTATGACCGCCGAAAACAATTTTTTCATAATGTTGCCTCCTTATCTTATCATAATAATTCCAGTTGATCCTCCCTTTCCCGCACCGAACGGAAGCACGGCCTTTCATTAGGGCTTTCGTTGGGGCAGTGAAAGGAAATTTTTTGCTCGCCTGCGAAAGTGCGGAAGAGCATGGCGTGCCCGCCGTCACCGTCGAAAAGCAGCTTTTCGTGTTTGTATTCGCCGTACAGGGAATCGCTTGCCGCCACGGCGATATTGTAGCCGTTTTCCCCGATCGTGGACCACAGAAGCAGATATTTTCCCCCTTCCGTCTTGTAGAGGAGCGGGGAATCGGTCACGAATCCGGAAACCGTCTTGCCGCGAAATTTGCCCGTGATCTTAGCGGAAACGCCGCTCTTGCACGCATCGAAGATGATTTCACCCTCGTCGAATCTTTGGGTGAGATCGTCGCTGATGCGGCATAAGCCGATTTCCCCGTTTTCCGTTTCCAGCCATTCCCGGGAATAAAGCAGATAGAGGACGCCTTCCTCCTCGAACAGGGTTGCGTCGAGGCACTGCATTTCGGGCGGGGTGATGGGATCGGGCGAGACAGGCAAAAACGGCCCCGCAGGAGAAGCGGAAGAAAACACGTGCGTTCCGCGCTTTCTGCCCTCCCCGATGCAGCTGATAAGCATATAAAATTTTCCCTGCCGCATAAAGACATCGGGCGCCCAAAAGTCCGAATCCGCCCAAAACCCGCTCGGAAGGACGAGGGTAAATGTCAGCTCCGTCCAGTCGGTCAAATTATAGGAGCGGTAGACGGGAAATTCCATCCCATCTTCCGTGCGCCTGCCCGCCGCCGTGCCGTAAAGATAGTACACGCCGTTTACGGGCAAAACGAAGGGATCGCGCAAGTTCATTTCACAAAGTTTCATGCGCCTCTTCCTTTAAAGGTATTTCGGCAGCCAATCGCCGTGTGCTTCGAAGAGATCGTCGCAGAGCGACTTGATATCGTCGAGAGAGAGCTCCGAGCACATGTGCGGATCGAGATATGCCGCCATGTACACGTCCTCGCGCTTTTTGGAAAGCGCCCCTTGCAGGGTGAGGATTTGCACGTTGATATTCGTGCGGTTGAGCGCGGCGCACTGCTCGGGCAAATCTCCCATCACACAGGGCATAAAGCCGCGGTTATCCACAAGAACGGGCACTTCCACACAGGCATTTTTGGGCAGATTGGTGATGAGATTGTCGTTCATCACGTTGCCGTTGAAGGTGTACGGCTTGCCCGTTTCGAGCGCGGCGATAATGTGCGCGCCGTACTCGCGCGAGAGCCCGTGACGAAGCTCCCCCTTTAGGAGATTGTCGCGCTGCGAATTCCAATCCGCGATCTGCTGTTCACAGCGGCGCGGATATTCGTCCAGAGGAATTTTGTAACGTTCGATGAGTTCGGGATATTTGTCTTTGATAAAGTAGGGGTTGTATTCCGAGGTGTGTTCGCTCGATTCCGTAATGTAATAACCGAAGCGGAACATCATTTCCCGCCGCACGAGATCTGCCCCGCAGTCGTATTTTTCGGGCATGGCGCAGCGACGCTTGACTTCGGGATAGAGATCGTTCCCGGCCTTGTCGCGAAGCTCCAAAAGCCACGCCATGTGGTTAATCCCCGCAATCCGCTCCTTGTGCCCTTCTATCTTATCTGCCATGCCGATGGGCGTTAACAGCTCCTTTACGCACACCTGCACGCTGTGGCAAAGCCCCACCGTCTTGATCCCCGTATGCGTCTGCATATAGGCGGTGAGGATTGCCATGGGGTTAACGTAATTGAGGAAATAGGCGTTGGGGCACACTTTTTCCATATCGCGTGCAATTCCTTCAAGCACGGGAATGGTGCGCAGCGCCCTGAAAATGCCGCCGATGCCCAAAGTATCGGCGATCGTCTGCCGAAGCCCGTACTTTTTGGGAACTTCGAAATCGGTGACGGTGCAGGGCTTATAGCCACCCACCTGAATGGCGTTGATCACGTAGTTCGCGCCCGTAAGCGCCTTGATACGGTCGAGCGTCGCCTCCACCTTCACGTTCTTGCCGAAGAGCGCCGCAAGACGGTTTACAAGCGCTTCGCTCTCTTTCAGCCTTACGGAGTCGATATCGTAGAGTGTCGCCGTAAAGCCCTCGATTTCGGGCAAAAGCATGAGATCGCCGAAGAGGTTTTTGGCGAACATCGTGCTCCCTGCGCCGATAAAAGTAACTTTCATACTGTTCTCCTGTGGTTCGGCACTCCCTTCCCCGTTTTCGGGGAAGGGAATTTCCGAAGATTGGTTTGTTTTGCGTGATTCCTTTTTTCGTTACATCGCCGAGACAACGCCCGTAATTGCGGTTGCCGTGCCCCAAGATGCGATTTCCGCGTCCACTTCTTCCTTGCTTGTCTTGTAGGACAGATCCGACAAAATACCGCCGTAATTGGACACGTTGAATCCGGGAATTTTTGCCCTGTCTGCATAAAGCAGATTATATTCCGTATTTGCGACGTCGTCAATGTTCAACGTGTAATGCGTTCCGTCAAGATATACGTGCAGAAGACCGTCATTCGAGCTGTATGCAACCGAAAGAGTAATCGGCGCGCCCGTTCCCTGATATGCGTAATTGATACGGAATTCGCACTTCTGATTGCTGCTGATAAGATATAACACGGTGGTTGTTTCGTTCTCGCGCATTGCGAAGAAATCCCAAACGGTGCTCGTAAGCGTATCGTAGAAACGCAACATGGGCGTATTCCAAGTTCCCACTTCGTCGTAGTTTCCGTCTATACGTTGCAACGTATAAGTCACGCTGAGATCGCCCGTTTCGGAAGAAGTTACAAAACCTCCGTCACTCCAAAGCCAACGGGTAGCCGTCACGCCGAAACCGATCGAGCCGTCTTCGTAAACAGCCGTACCGTTATTGTTGTCGAATATCGTTGCTACGGGCCGACTCAATTTGAAATCATCCGGCAGTTCCGTTACCGCGCTGTAACCGAAATTACTGAACTGCATAGGAACGCTCGTATTGGCGGTGGTAAAGAACCCGACGCTAATAGAACCGCTCCCCGTGGCAAGCGTTGTTGCAGACATATCGAACGAACACACTGCATCATTTGCGATGAGCAGATAAATCGTAGAATTGAGATAGACAAGCGACATATCCACGGGCGCGCCCGTTCCCGTTACGTTACGGGGGCAGAGCCACGTAGATTGATTCCAGTTCCAACTTGCATTGTCGCCCAAAGTGACTACCGCCGTGCCGCTCTCCATTTTGAAGAACAGATAGAATTGCGTGCCGTTTTTCTCAAACACAAATCCGCCCGTCTCCCACGTGCTGTTTACAAAGAAGTTTCCGTCCGTTCTCTGCATGTGCGTATCTACGCGAATGCCGTCTGCGGCGTCGATGCCCGCAAAGAACGCCGTATTTTCCGTCCAGCCGCCTGTTGCGGGGGTGATCACGTCGTTTCCGTCGCGGGTATAAGCGGATCCCTCCGTAAATTTGATCGTCGTA
>CAYLVU010000023.1:5291-16686 GCA_964387225.1 uncultured Clostridia bacterium
CCGTATCACCTGCCGCGTACAAGCCCTCCGCATAACCCAGCGTGCCCGTGACCGCAAACACCGAAACGCCCTCCGTTACGACTGCGAGCTCATGCTCGCCCGCCGTAAGGGTCACGGTAAGCTTGCCCGCCGAAAGCTCGCTTAAAACGTCCTTTCCGTCGAGGGTGAGCGACGTAATCGTCTTGCCCTCGTCAAGATTGAAGTTGAGGGTCACTTTTTCGCCGACAAAGCCCGAGAGCTTTTCGTTTTCCGCCGTAATCTGCAATCCGTCTACGCTTTCGGGAAGCTTCACCGAGCCTTGAAAATCCGCAGGGATCGCGGTGACAGGCTCATAAGCGAGCTTTGTATAGCGGATCTTGGAAGCACTGCCCGTGTCCATGGTCGCAACGCCGATGCTCACCGTGTCGTTTTCGCCCTTGGTGAACAATCCCGCATAGGGACTTGCATCGCTGCCGCTCAGCCGCCCGCTTTGATAGTTGTTTGCGTTGAGCGAAAGCACCGCTTTGTTATCGACAAGCAAGTGAATTTCGTCGCCGAGGTAGACGAGCGAAAGCTCAACGGGCGCGCCCGTTCCCTGCATATATACGTTGATCCCGCTATATTCGTAGGACGCCCAGGTCGACGTATTATTCAAATAGACGTACGCTTCGCTGTCGCTTACTCTCATCACATAGAGCATGAACACGACACCGTTCTTTTGGAGCATGAAGCCGCCCGTTCCCCAGGTGCCCGTAATGCTGAAGCTCCCGTCCTCTCTCTGCAGGGCGATATCTGCGCGAATACCGTCTGCGGCGTCGATGCCCGCAAAGTATGCGCCCGTCCAAGGCGACTCAGGCGTTAGCACGTCGTTTCCGTCGCGGGTATAAGCGGATCCCTCCGTAAATTTGATCGTCGTAAATACAACCTGTTCGCTCACCGTTACGGCTTCGCCGTTCACGGTGACTTCCACTGTAACCGATTCATAGCGCTCGCTTGCAAACGTGACCGTGTGCGTTCCGTTAGGAAGCTTGATCGTCCAATTTCCATCGGTGAGCGTGCCGACGAAGGAACCCGAAGAAAGCGAGGAAATTAAAACCGTATCACCTGCCGCGTACAAGCCCTCCGCATAACCCAGCGTGCCCGTGACCGCGTACTTCGTGAAGATCGCCGCCTCTGCCGTGACGACGTTTACCCCGCCCTTAAGCGTAAATGTGAGGCTGTCGCCGCGTACGCTTCCGAGCATGTCGACCCCGTTCACCGTAAGGGCGGTGAGGGTGTAGTCCTCTTCCAACGCAAAGGTGAGGGTGACCTCCGTGCCCACTGCCATCGGCTCGGTTACGGAGGACGAGACGGTGAGCCCCGTCACGTTTTGGGGAAGTACAACTCTGCCCTTCGAATAGCCTTCGTACATCGCCTCGGTTTCCGCTTGCGTAAAGGCGAAGTCGTAATCCTTGAACACCATGTCCTTACCCACCGTGATCAATCCGACGTTCTTTGTCTTAGAGGTATCGAACAGCGGGTGGATCGCTTCGTTGGGGGTGTTTTCGGCATTGACGACGAAGGTCGTCGTGCCGCCGAAGATGAAACGGAATTCCCCGTTTATATAGAACACGTCCATTTGCAGCGGCGCACCCGTGCCGGCAAGCGGATAATAGATCCCCCTGTATTCCTGGCTCGCCCCGCCGTCCACCTCGATATAGAGGTAAATCTCCTGCGCGTTTGCGCGCATTGCGTGTATCCTGTAAACGGTGCCGTCCACCTTCACGCCGAAGCCGCCCGTCTCCCAGGTGCCCTCTACGGCGAAATTACCGTCGTCGCGATAGAGGAATGACGTCATTGCGAAATAATCGGTAGCCGATCTGTTCGTGACCTCGCGGTATTGGTTGTAACCGCGCACGGTCACCGAGCCGTCCTTCTTCGATTCCACGCTTCCCGTAAACACCCAGACGAAGGGAGTATCGATCACCGGCACCGTCACGTCCTCTCCGTCCACCGTAAATTCCTTGCTCGCGCGGTAGATCCCGTTCACCAAAACGCGCGCCGTGTATGCTCCGTCCGGAAGATTCGCGTACCATTCGGCACCGTTGTTCTCCGCCGCCGAAGGCTTCACATCCAAGAATACCTTGCCGCCGTCCTTCGCCGTGCCTGTAACGAGCATAGCAACGCTGTTGGCGGGCGCGTTCTTTTCGATGTAATGCAGCGTCCCTTCCGCAAGGCAGGCGCTGTCTACGCGCTCGAATACAGGGGTCACCGTCATCTCGTTTTCGCTCATGGGAACGGTAAGCTCGCCGTCTTCCGTAAGCTCGTTTATCTTCTCCTCCCCGTTCACTTTGAGGGAAGTAAGCTTGTAGTTTTCGTATGTCTTTACGGTGACGACCGCGCTTTCGCCCTTTTGGTAACCGAGCTGGCTCGCACCCAACGCGCCGCCGCTCTTTTGGTCGAGCTTCAAGACGGAGAGCACCGAGTTCGCAAGTCCCGTTACCGTTTCGCTGTCGGTCGTCGCGGCGTAATCGGTGAATTCCACCTCGCAGCCGAGGGTATAGAAGCCGGGCGAAGCCGTTCCCGCCGTTTCCGACACTTCCTGCATGCCCACAAAGGTGCCGCCGTACTTTTCTGCATCTGCGCCGCCCACGAACACGAGGAGATATCTGCCCACCTTCACGCCCGTAAGACGTACCTTTCCGCTTGCATCGCACAGCCCCGTGAGCGGACAGGGATCGTACAGCTCCCACGTCTCGCGCGGATCGGGATTGCCCTTGCGGAAGAACATGCCTTCCGGCGTGCCGAAGCGGTGCTCGCTGTCGTAATTGAGTAGATATGCCTGTATCGTCGTGTCCGAAGCGAGGATCAAGCCCGCCTTGGGATAGGGGTCCTTCTGCCAATACAGCCCGTTCGCCCAATAATAGAGGGCGTCTTTGAACTCGACGAGCGCCGTCACGGCGTAGTCGGTTGCATAGACGTTCGTAAAGAAAATGGATTGGTCCCCTGCCGTCTTGCTCTTTACGATGCCCTGCGGCTCATTCGTAATATCCCAGCCGGGCGTCTTTGCCCTGCCGTAGCTGCCGTCGCCGATCGTTGCGCCCGCTTCGTCGGCATCCGCAAAGCCCTCGCCGTTAAAGATCCAATATTGCATGGGATTGCCGATGTCCCCGCCGTTGTTCGCCCAGAAGGCACGGGCGGAATCCATTTCCGCGCCCGACGACTGGTTATAGACGGGCATGATCTTCACGCTTTCGGGCACCACGAAATCCTCTGCGGTGAAGTTGTAGCCGAGGGCGTCCCAACGCACGAAAATTTCGGCGGTCATGCCCTGCGTGCTGCCCGAGTTCACCGTACCCTGCACCTGCGTTCTTCCGAATATGGGCAGATAGGTCGCGCTCCAGCTGTCCTCTTTGGTTTCGTAACCGTACAAAAGCTCATATTGGTCGAGTGCGCCCAAGCGATATTGGAAAGTGCGCTCGCTCTTTTGAGTTGCATCGCCCCTGTCCACGTACATTTCGACGGATGAGCCCTTCCACACATCCCGCCCTTCTACGGCGTACACGTGACTGTCCTCCACCTCGTAGCCCACGTAGAAGCCCAGCTCGCCGAACACCGTGGTGACCGTTACGCTCACGTCCTGATAGGTGAAGGCGAAGGACTTTTGGTTCTGCCAGCATTCGTCGTCGAGCTTGCCGTCGACCTTGATCATTTTATCGGTGACAAGCTCGTTGCTCTCGTTGTTCGAGGAGCCGCCGAAGCCGCTCTCGTCGTAGGTTTTTACTCCCTGAGCGCAGCTTGCGACGAGACAGGAAGCCATAGTGACGAAAAGACCGCCGATGATCACATATTTCTTTTTCATAAAGCACCCCCTTTCCTTATTTGCCGAGGACTGCGATCTCCGAGATCGCAAGCCCAGAATAGTCTGCGTCCGTTACGTCTTTTTTCAATTTCTCGCTGATTTTGAAAGTAATCGTCTTTACCTTGATTTCGTTAAATTCGGCGATTGCCGCGCCGCCGGGACGCATTTGGGAAAGATCCTCCCAATAGTACGCCTGCGGGAAGGCAAGATCCTTAATGGAATAGTTCCCGTTGCTACCCTTAAACACGATCGAATCGATCTTATTAAACGCAAGCCAGGTATCGCGGCTGTTGTACACCATCACGGCGCGTACCGTCTTTTCCTCGGCGAATTCCAGCGTGATCTCCGTGCCTTTTTCGCTCACGCGGAATTCCATGTCGTCGTCGAAGCTGTGAATGGCAACAGCGCCATCGTTCAAAAGAGCGGTATCCGCGCCCGCCGCCGCATTCGTTGCGGTGATCGTCGCTTCCTTTGCAAGGTTGCGGTAACCGCTCGCCGCCGACGGCACGGGCTGTAAGCTGTAAGTGGGACCGTTGCTGTGCAGAATGTCGTAGCCGAGCGCCTCGTCGTACACCCAAACGACGCGGTCCGCCGCGATCGCGCGCTGGTCGCTGCCGTGTTCACGGTCGGTATGGGCGTGATAGACCATGTAAATTTCCCCGTCCGCTTCCGCAAAGCTGTGGTGACCCGTTCCCGACATGTGGTCGAAATCGAGCGAAATGCCGTGGAAAGGCTGCGAATGGGAGCTGTCGAGCTTTGTAAAACTGCCGAGCGGCGAATCCCCCACGGCGGTGCAAACCGCATAGCGGCGGTCGGTATAGCCGTAAATGGAGAAGGTAAGATAATATTTCGTCACCGTTTCGCCCGATGCGCTCACACTGGTGTGCTTTGTCATCCAAGGTGCCTCATTTACGGTGTTGCCGTCCTCGGTGTCGATCACCGCGCCGCCCACGGTCGCAAGGCGGGGATCGGTGAGCTTTGTAAGCGTGGAATAGTCGGGTTGGGTGGGCGAAGTCATTTTCATACCCCAGATGCTGTTCCCCAGCTCGTTACGGTCCTCCTGCTTGACGAAATACATATAGAGATCGTCCCCGTCGTAGAACGGGTGTGCGTCGATCGTGGAGAAGATCTTTGCGGAATGTTCCCCGATGTATTCAAGCCCCTTGTCGCTCTTTGCGAGGTCGAAGCTGATCGTTGCCCCTTCCTCGTCGCGACATTCCCTGTAAGGACCGTATACGTTATCGGATACGGCAACGCCGAGGTGCATGCGCTCGTACATACTTGCGTCGGACGCACCCATGGGCAGTTCTCTTGCGCTTGCGGAATAGTAGAGGTAGTATTTTCCGTCCTCTTTGTTCTTTATGATCTCGGGCGCCCAGTAGTTGCCGTACGACCAGGCATCCGAAGCGGGCGTAAAGGCATAGCCCATGTACTCCCAGTTGGCAAAGTTCTGCGTGCGGTAACACTTGAAGGGCGCACCCGTCGTTACCGTATAGAAGTATCCGTTTTCGTAGATGACTCCCGGGTCGGGTGCGTCTTGGAACATGAGATCGTTCCTGTAAAAGAGTTCGTTGTCGTACAGCCCTTCCGCATTGATCCCGGTGGAATAGGATAGCTCCTGTTCCCCGCCTTCGCAGGCGGAAAGCGGGACCGCGAGGACGAGCGCCGCCGCAACCGCCAAGCCGATGAGGTTACGTTTTTTCATATAATTTCCTCCTTATCACTTTCAATTTAATCCTTCATACCCGAAACCGCGATCCCCGAAATAAAGAACTTTTGGAACGCGATATACAGGACGAGAAGCGGAACAACGGAGAGCACGGAAGCCGCCATGATTGCGGGAATATTTTCCATGCCGCCGCTTTGCGAGAACGAGAAGTACGCAAGCGCCACCTGAAGCGTTTGCTCGGTCACGTCGTTCGACTGCAAATAGATGAGCGGACCCATATAGTCGTTATAGCCTGCGATAAACCAAAGCACGATCTGCGAGATGAGCGCAGGCCATGAGAGCGGCAGAATCAAATAAATATAGATCTTGAAATAATTCATGCCGTCGAGCTTTGCCGCATCGATGAGACTATCCGGGATACCCCTTATGAACTGGCGCATGAAGAACACGCAGGTTGCCGAGCCGAACATGCCGGGTAGCATGAGCGGGATCACCGTGCCGATGAGGTCGAGATCGGCAAAGATGATGTACTGCGGCATCATGAGAATCGTGCCCGGGATCATCATCGTGAAGACCAAGATAGAAAACAGCAGCTTGCTGCCGTCGAACCTGCGTTTTGCAAAGGTGAATGCCGCCATGGTAGAGACGAACACCCCCACGAGCATGGTGGGTACGACGACGAGCAGCGTGATCCCGAAGTTCCCCAGGAGGTTGATACCGTAGGGATTGTTCCCGAGGATATAGATGTACCCCTCGACGCTGAAATTTTGCGGGAACCAGGTAAACTCGCCCAACGCTTCGTCGTATGTTTTAAACGAGCTTTCGAGCATGAAATAGAAGGGAAGAAGCACGATAAGCGCAAGCAGCGAGAGCACCGTATACAGCGTCACCTGCATCAAGATGCGCATGGCCTTTGTCCTTCTCTTCAATTTCACATCGGGCTTTTTCTGCGTCGTTTCAGCTGTCATAATGCACCCAGTATTTGGAAAGTTTGAAATTGAGAACGGTCACCAAGAGGATGCCCAGCGCAAGCACCCAAGCTGCCGCCGCCGCAACGCCGCCCTGTATCGCGCCCGTGCTCGTTGCAAACGCCTTGTTGTACACGTAGTAGACGATCGTAATGCCGGCGTCTCCCGGTCCCCAGCCGTAGCCGCTCATCTGAATGGGATCGCAGATGATCTGGAACCAGGTAAACGACTGTAATCCGCCGATGACACCCATGACGAGAAGATAAAAGGTCGTGGGAGAGATCGTGGGAACGGTGATCGCCCAAAATCTGCGGATGGGTCCCGCGCCGTCGATCTTCGCCGCCTCGATGAGCGAGGGGTTCACGTTCGTGAGCGCAGCCTGAAAGAGAATGATATAGTAGCCCGTTCCCGTCCAGGTGGTAATGAAGATCATCACCGGCATAAAGAGCTTTTCGTTTAAAAAGAAGTTGATCTTGGTGCCGAGAATGTTGTTGATGATGCCGAATTCCGTATTGAACATCCACTTGAACACCAGCGTTACTGCAACCGTCGAACACACATACGGGATAAAGAACAGCGTGCGGTAAAAGCGTTTTCCCCGCAGCGATTCCCGTGTTAGAACCTGCGCGATCAAGAGCCCCAAGATCATGGAAAGCGGCACGGAGATCATCGCATACAGAGTGTTTACGATGGATTTACCGAACAGCGGATCGGAAAACAGTACTTTGAAGTTTTCGATCCCGTTGAAAGTTGCCGCAGTAAAGTTGAGCGATTCGAGATTGGTAAAGCTTAAATAGAGCGAAATCACGAGCGGGACAAGGGAAAAGATGAAAAATCCCAAAACGGGCAGACCGCACATGAGGTAACAGCTTATGTTGTTCCTCACCCTGTTCGATATGCCCTTTTTCGCGGTTTTTTCCATTAAACCCACCCCTGTTGCTTATAATTGCGTAAAACTTGATTGGTTTGATCCGTATAGGCGTTGAAGAATTCTTCTACCGTTTTATCGTTTTCGCGGTATTCCGTATTCAACGGCGTTGCCCAAGTGTCGATCCAAAGGTTATCGGGCATATACCACCAGTCCGCAGGACGGGAAGACGCCGCCGCCTTGACAAACAAGTCGATATTCTTGGGCTTATTGCCGTCCGCCACGTTTTTCGCCACATATTCGCTCTCGGCAAGCGTAATGCTGTTGGGGATCAAGTATCCGTTCTGCGCCTGCATCGTCTGCGCGTGCCCCGCCGAGAGATACAGCGCCACCTTGAACGCTTCTGCCTTGACCTTGGATTTCGCCCAAATGCCCACGCCCGTGGAACCGCTGTGCCCGATCTCGAGCCCCTTTGTCTTGACGGTCACGTTGTCGCGCTCGTATTCTTTATACACGGGCAGGGGCGCAATGTCCCAATCAAAATTCTTGATCGCCTTGCGGAAGGAAACCGCCTTTTCGCTCGTCTCCACGAGCATAGCGATCTGTCCCGTCGTAAAAAAGGAGCTGGACGTGGAAAGTCCGATATCCGCCTTCTGGCGGGGCGCAACCGCCAATCCTCCGTATTCTACGGGCTTGCCGAGCTTGATAAACCGCTCGAACGCCGTATATTGCGATGGAAGTGCGTTCCCCGCATACTGTCCGCCTGTAAGTGCGCCTTCCTCGCCGTCCTTTATAAATTTCACTCTGCCGTGGTCGTCGACGGCATAGGTGCCGTCCTCGTTATACACGATGCGCTTCTGCGTCTTGTCGCCCAAGGAAAATTCCCAGTCGCCATCGCCCGTGGTATCCACCGCGCAGTCGCCGCCCACGCCCCAGCCGTAGTTGAACCACCACTCGGTGTAATAGCCCCACTCGGTATCGTTCTGCACATCGAGGTGATCGTTATACGAACGGGTCAAGATCATGGCAAGATCTTCGATTTCGTCCCAACTCATGGCAATGCGGTTGTTGAAGATCATGGTCTCCACGACCTTGCCGTCCAAACCGTACTGCGGCTTGGTGAAGGTGCCGTTTTTGTAGTTTTGCTCGCGGTAGAATCCCTTTGCGGGAACGGTTATGTCGATGCCGAGCGAAGCTTTCGTGTTACCGTTCCTGTCCTCGCCGCCCGCATTGAAGGCTTCTATGTCCTCTTCGTCTACCGAGATGATCTTGATGCCCTGCCGCTCCATGACGGACGCATTGTAATAGAGCGCCGTGCTGCTCACATCCTTGGGCAGCGCATAAAGGGGATCGTCCATGTTGTTCGTGTTCATCGCGGGATCGTATCTCCAACGGTATTGGGAAGACGTCCACATGTCCGAAAAGTCGATGTTCGTCCCCTCCACGTAAGAGGTAATATCTTCGAGATAGCCGCGCTTCGCCCACCGCTTCAAATAGCGGTCGCCGATATAAAAGACGTCGGGCGCACGCGCCGATGAGAGCGCACGCTCCGCAAGCGTGACGTAAGTCCCGCTCGGCTTCGGCTGATACTCGATAAAAATATTGTCCTCGTTGTTCTCGTTATACCACTGTACAACGTCCTGCGCCGCCTCCGCTTCCTCTTCGTCGGCAAAGCCCCACAGGGTCACGACGGTCTTTCCCTCCTTCAGGGGGTCGCTTCCGCAACCCGCAAGAGCCCCAAGTCCTGCCGAGCAAGCCACCAAACACGCAACGGATCGAATGAGTTTTTTCATTGCTTTCCTCCTTATCCTACTGCATTCCCGACTATGATTTTATCACGATAAAATTCAAGATTCAAGGTCGCCTTTTCATAAAATGCTTCGTTTCCTTACACTATTGTATGGAAAACAAACATTATCTTTAATTCGCTTGTCCCTTTTTCGCGAATATGATATAATAAAAGCATGAACGACACGTACGAGCTTTCCTTAAAACAACTCACCACGCAGCACTTTGTGCCCGTAGGCTGGTACCAGAATACGTTCCACACCGATTTCACGATGGAATGGCACCATCACCAGCAATTCGAAATTATGTATTGCGAGAGAGGCTCCTTCTATTTCGAATACATGCGCAGCGAAAAGGAGATCGAGCGGATCGCCGTGCCCGAAAAGTGCTTTATTCTCGTGAATACGGGATACTATCATAAAATCTCGATCGAAACGGACGGCACGCAGATCTGCAACGTGGAGCTGTATCCCGAAAACAATTTCGATATGGACGACAAGCGCATTTTAAAGAGCCTTTCCCCGGGCGTGCGCGAGCTGTTTTCCGCCAACGCACAGCTGGAAGATTTGCGCAATAAGGACGCGCTGTTCTATCTCTTTCACGACGCAGGCGATATCGGCAAGACGATGAAAGAACTGGTGGAAGAACTCGATTCGAGCGAGGAGCCCGCTAAGAGCCTTTCGGGCAGACTGCTCATTTTGAAGCTGATTTTCGATATGTCCAAGTGCCATACCGAAAAAAATTTGCCGTCGATCAAGCTGAGCTACGTAAGAAAGGCGATGCTGTTTATGCAGAAAAATTTCACGGCTCCCCTCTCCGTCGGGGATATTGCCGACGCCGTGGGAATTTCTTCCGCCCATTTGCAGCGGCTGTTCAAGGCGGAGTTGAAGGAGGGCATTCACGGCACGCTCACCGAAATTCGGCTGAATAACGCAAAAAATTTATTAAAAATGACCTCCCTGCCCAATCAGGAAATCGCAAAGCTTTCGGGATTTTCCTCGCGCGAACAGCTTATATATTCCTTTCGCGTGATCGAGGGATGTTCCCCTCACGAATATAGGCTTTCCTGCAACTCGAAAAGTATGCGCACCTTCCCGTGGCCGACCGACACCAAGTTTCCCGCAGAATAGACATAAATTCAATCAAAACTACGCGTTCGGCGCGTAGTTTGCACAAGCCATAAAGGGGTACGGCATCGGCAGCGCTGTTCGCGCGGGAACTTCCGCCTGCGCGTATTGCACCGCTACCGCAAATACTGTTACCCGCCTCGTCATAGCGAGACAACTTGTTGCCGAAGCAATCCGGACGTTCATGTTTTTATATGCCGGTATAATTTCATCTTTTTTTGGATTGCTTCGCTGCTTCGCCTGCGGCTGTGCCTCCCTTCGATCACTAATACGTACGGGAGAGGCGCAATGACGGCGAAGGGATGTCGCTTCCGCTTCTTTTCTTCCTCCCGCATAGCGGGAGGTTCTTATTTTGCGCAGTACACGCGCTTTCACATAAATTTTACGCTCCGTCAATCGCCGACAGGGTTCCCCTTTCGGCGATTTTATAATGATTGAAAATTAATCGGCTTTCGCAAGTTTATGTTTTTGGCAACGCCTATCCTCTTGCTCGTTCAAACGGTTGCGCTCATCATATCACTATTATAAGGGGAAAACACCTACAGTTAATGTCAAGACGGGAAAAGAACAACACGGGGATACCCTATTTTGGAATCGACTCCCTTTCAAAAGCACTGCTGCCCGCCATTCAAGCCTACTTTGAAACCGAGGAAGGACAGCGAGAGTTTGCGGCGACGATGTAGCCTAATGAGATATGGATATACAATAATCCCTTCTCGGAAATTTGTACACTTATAAAAGCCTATTACAGCTTGCAAAATTTTTATACGCTGAAAATACCTCGCGTAAAATTCGCAAGCCAAGGCTGAAACGGACTTCTTCCGTTCGAAAAATCTCTGCGTTCCGCAGACGAATCATTTCCGTTTCCTTATCGTCCGCCGCAGACTAATTCCCCTCAAAAGAGTACAGTACGACCTATATCGTACAATTGCGTATACCACATTAAAACGTGCTTGTAAAGCATTCGCTAACATAACTTTACTTTTTCGGTTTTCTCTTAATACTTATCATAAATAACCGATATTTACAAGCAAGATGAACTGCGCGTTGCGGTTGTTTCCTTTTTTTGTTTCCGACCGCATATTTAAGGCAATGGAATTGAACCAAATTTCGATTTGCCGTCGAATAAAAAGAGTCCGAATCTTTCTCGAACTC
>CAYLVU010000024.1:0-13776 GCA_964387225.1 uncultured Clostridia bacterium
CCGAGGAATGCGCAAGCGCGACGAACTATTGCGAAGTTTATAAGATTAGACACGCATCCCCGAAGGAAAAAAAACGATATCTTTCCCCCACCGCCGTCTTATAAATGCCCAGAATCTCCTCGCGCGAACAGAAACAGGATACGAGCATCAACAGCGTACTCTCGGGCAGGTGAAAGTTTGTGACGAGCGCATCCACGCACTTCATGCGGTAGGGCGGGTACAGGAAAATGTTCGTGTCCCCTCTGCCCGCGCAAATCCGTCCGTCCTCCCGCGCGACCGTTTCAAGCGTACGCACCGAGGTTGTTCCGACCGCGATCACCCGCCGTCCCTCTTCTTTGGCACGATTCACGACTTCCGCGGTTTCCCCGCTCACCTCGTAATATTCGGAATGCATGACGTGATCGGTAATGTTCTCCTCTTTCACGGGTCTGAAAGTCCCCAGCCCCACATGAAGCAGAACTTCCGCGATCTCCACGCCTTTTTGCCGCAGTTTTTCCAAAAGCTCGGGCGTAAAATGCAGCCCCGCCGTGGGAGCCGCCGCCGATCCGCTCTCTCGGCTATACACGGTCTGATAGCGCTCGGGATCCTTCAATTTCTCGTGAATATAGGGCGGCAGCGGCATTGATCCCGCGCGCGAGAGCACGTCCTCGAACGCCCCTTCGTAAAAAAATCTGACGTGCCGTTCACCCGTCGGGGTGATACCCGTCACCTCGAGGGAAAGCTCGCCGTTTACAAAGAGCTTTGCGCCCGTCCTGCACTTTTTGCCCGGTTTTACGAGAACTTCCCATTCGTCGATTTTCAACCGCTTTAAGAGGAGTATCTCCGCCTTTCCGCCGTTTTGCGTGTACGCATAGAGGCGTGCAGGCAATACGCGCGTACGGTTTACAACGAGCACGTCCCCCGCTTTGAGATAGTCCGCGATATCGCGGAAAATCCTGTGCTCGACTCTTTTTTCCTCTCTGTGATAGACGAGAAGGCGGGAGGAATCCCTGGGCTCCGCAGGAGTCTGGGCAATCAGCTCCTCGGGCAGATCGTAGTAAAAATCGCTTGTCTTTAACATCAGTCGTCCCCGAACATGGAGATCTGTTTCTTCGCGCTCTCGGGCATGGGTATCCCTAAATGCTCGTAGGCGCCCTTCAAACAGATTCTGCCGCGCGGCGTCCGCGCGACGAATCCCAGCTGCATGAGATAGGGCTCGTATACGTCCTCGATGGTGTTCACGTCCTCGTTGATCGTTGCCGCAAGGGTATCGAGCCCCGCGGGCCCGCCCCCGAATTTTTCGATAAGCGCCCTTAAAAGGTTGCGGTCCGTCTCATCCAGCCCCAACTCGTCGATCTCCATTTTGTTGAGGGCAAGGCGGGCGTCTTCCATTGTCACCGAGGGACTTCCGGACACGGCTGCAAAATCCCGTACCCGTTTCAACAGCCGGTTTGCGATGCGCGGCGTGCCGCGCGAACGGCGGGCGATCTCGTAGCTTCCCTCCCCGTCCACCGCAATGCCGAGCGTGCGGGCGGAACGGGAGACGATCTTTTGAAGCTCGATCGGCGTGTACATATCCAGACGGCACATGATTCCGAAGCGGTCGCGAAGGGGAGAAGACAGCATACCGGCGCGCGTCGTCGCGCCGATCAGCGTAAACTTTTTCAACGGGAAACGGATATTCCGCGCCATGGGTCCCTTCCCGACGATAATATCGAGCGCAAAGTCCTCCATCGCCGAATATAAAATTTCCTCCACCGCATGGTTGAGACGGTGGATCTCGTCGATAAAGAGAATGTCGCCCTCGTTCAAATTGGAAAGAATCGCGGCGAGATCGCCCGAGCGCTCGATTGCCGGTCCCGAAGTGAGCTTGATCTGCGTTCCCATGGTGTTCGCTATGATGTGCGCGAGCGTCGTCTTCCCCAGTCCCGGGGGTCCGTAAAGAAGTACGTGATCGAGCGCCTCTCCGCGCGACTTCGCCGCCTCCATATAGACGGAGAGATTGTGCTTGATCTTGTCCTGCCCTACGTAGTCCTCCATCGTGCGGGGACGGAGGATATTTTCTTCGATATCCGAATCGTTTTTCGTGCCCGACAGCAATCTGTCGTCGCCGTTTTCGTCATGAAACATCGTCTTTTTTCCTTTATCTGTTTACATACCCCTGAGCGCGGCGGCGAGAATTTCTTCCGCCGTCTTTGCACCCCCGTTTTTTGCCCGCTCGACGGCGCGCGCGCTCTCCTGTTTCGTAAAGCCGAGCCCCATGAGCGCCGCAACCGCGTCGTCGTCTTCCTCATCGGGAAGCGGAACCGCGCGGACGGAACCCGCGCCACCCATCACCTCGTCGGCGGTAATTTTTCCGTGCAGTTCGAGTATGATGCGTTCCGCAGTCTTTTTGCCCAGTCCCTTCACGGCGGAAAGCCGCTTGGAATCCGCGGAGGCGATCGCTTCGGAGATTTCCGACGGCCGCATGGACGAGAGCAGCGCGATCGCCATTTTCGCCCCCACGCCCTGCACGGACGTGAGCTTTAAAAACAGCTCTTTTTCCTTCACGTCCGCAAAACCGAAGAGGGACACGCCGTCCTCCTTCACCTGCATATAGGTATAGACCTCTCCCTCCGCCGCGCCCGAGAGACGGGAAAACGCGGCGCCCGAGCACACAACCTCGTAGCCGACGCCGTTTACATCGATAAGAACGTAATCGGGCGAGAGGTATTTGATTTTTCCTTTCAGATATCCTATCATCTTTCTTCCTCTTTATCGGATTCCGAACAACCCCGAAAAACGGCTGGTAAAGGCGTGGCAGAGTGCGACGCCGAGCGCGTCCGCGGCGTCGTCGGGACGGGGAATCGAGGGAAGGCGCAAATGGGATGCCACAACCTTCTGCATCTGCGGTTTATCCGCCCGCCCGTAGCCCGTGAGCGCCTGCTTGATCTGATTGGGGGTATATTCGAATATTTTTCCGCACCGTTTGTTGCAGGCGAGCAGCATGACCCCGCGCGCGTGCGCGACGGCAATGCCCGTCGTGATATTTTTGGAGAAAAAGAGCTCTTCCATTGCGACCTCCTCGGGAGAGAATCTGTCAAACAGGGCGTTGACGCCCTCTTCCAGAATACAGAGCCGCACGGCGAGATTCTCGTCCTTAGGGGTCCGCACTACGCCGAAATCGACGGCGGAGCAATTTCCCCGAACGTCTTTTTCCACGATACCGTAGCCCATCGTCCCGATTCCCGGATCGAGTCCCAAAATGATCATACGTTTATTTTATACGAAATCGCGCTTCCTGTCAACCGATTTCGGAAAATGGCGCCGCTACGGTTGATTTTTTCGAAAATGTATGGTAGTATAATACCGATCGAACGGTAAATTCTTGAAAACGAGGCAACCATATGAAACTCTGGCAAGGCAGATTTTCGTCCCCCATGTCGGCAGACGCGGACGCATTCAACGAATCGCTCTCCTTCGACGGAAAGCTCTACAAGGCGGACATCGCCGCCTCTATCGCCCACGCGACCATGCTCGGCAGATGCGGCATCGTCACGGAGGAGGAGGCGGAAATTATTTGCGCGGGATTGAAGGCAATCCTCGGCGATATCGAAAGCGGTGCGCTCGCCGTAGAGGGCGCGGAAGACATTCACTCCTTTGTGGAGAGCGAGCTCGTCAAACGGACGGGCGATATCGGCAAGAAGCTCCATACGGCGCGCTCGCGCAACGACCAAGTCGCAACCGATATGCGTCTCTACGTAAGAGAGAGCATCGACAAGGCGATCTCCGCTCTCAAAGCTTTGACGGAGGTACTCGTCTCCCGCGCCCGCGAAGGGATACACTATCTCATGCCCGGATTTACGCATCTTAGAAAGGCGCAGCCGATCAACTGCGGTCAATATTTCAACGCCTACGCCGAAATGTTCCTGCGCGATCTCGACCGCTTCGCCTCCCTGCGCAGACGCATGAACGTGATGCCCCTCGGCAGCGCGGCGCTCGCCGGCACTTCGTATCCCGTCGACCGCGAGATCACCCGATCTCTGCTCGGATTCGACTCCGTATCGCAAAATTCGCTCGACGCGGTTTCGGACAGAGACTTTGTCGCCGAGTACGTCTTTAACGCCTCCCTCGTGCTGGCGCACCTCTCCCGTCTGTGCGAGGACACCATTCTCTATACCTCCGACGAATTCGGCTATTGGAATATTCCCGACGAATATTCGACGGGCTCTTCCATCATGCCGCAGAAAAAAAATCCCGATCTTCCCGAACTCGTGCGGGGCAAGACCGGAAGGGTCTACGGTCACCTTACCGCCATTCTCACCGTCATCAAGGGGCTTCCCCTTGCCTATAACAAGGATCTTCAAGAGGACAAAGAGTGTTTCTTCGACACCGAGGATACCCTGTTTTCCTGCGTGACCATTTATACGGCGCTGCTTCAAAAGATCACGCTGAACGTAAACGCCATGTTCGAAGCGGCGGGCGGCGGATTTTCGACTGCGACGGACGTTGCGGACTACCTCGCAAAAAAGGGCGTGCCCTTCCGCGACGCGCACGCGATCACGGGAAAACTCGTGCGCTACTGCATCGAAAACCGCAAAACGCTGACCTCGCTCACGCTGAAAGAATTTCAAGAGGCAAGCGGCGTCTTCGAAGAAGACGTCCTTTCCGTCGTCACGACGCGCTCCTCCGCAGAGGGAAGAACGTCCGTCGGCGGTTCCTCCTCCGCTTCGGTGAGAAAGGGCATTTCCTCGATCAAACGCCGTCTCAGACAGTATTGACGGAACCGTTTTTTCAAGAAGAGCCTTCTTCCCGTACAAAGGCTCTTTTTTATTTATCGATATCCTGTATAAAAACATCAAAAATACGCAAAAAGTACGATTTTTAGCGCGAAGAGCTTGACATAATGCGAATATTCTTATACAATAAAAAGAACAACGCAAGGGAGAGAGCCCATGAGAAAAATCGGAGCTGAAATTTTGATCGACTGTCTCAAAGAGCAGGGGGTAAAAACCGTATTCGGGTATCCGGGCGGAACCGTGCTCGACATTTACGACGCCCTCTACCGCGACGGCACCATTCATCACGTAATCACCGCGCACGAACAGGGCGCGGCGCACGCGGCGGACGGCTTTGCGCGCGCTACGGGCGAAGTAGGCGTCGTGATCGCGACGAGCGGTCCGGGAGCGACCAACCTCGTCACGGGAATCGCGACCGCCTTCATGGATTCCGTCCCCGTCGTCGCCATAACGGGCAACGTCGGCGCAAACTTCCTCGGCAGGGATTCCTTTCAGGAAATCGACATTACGGGAATCACCATGCCCATAACGAAGCATAACTTTATCGTTAAGGACGTCAACGAACTCGCCGACACCGTGCGGGAGGCGTTCCGCATTGCAAACAGCGGAAGAAAAGGTCCCGTCCTTGTCGATATTCTCAAAAACGTACAGACCGAACAGGCGGAGTACACGCCCGAAAAGCGCGTCACGATCGCGAAAAAATCCGTTCCCGCGGCGGCGGTCGAAGACGCGGTCAAGGCGATCAACTCCTGCAAAAAGCCGCTCATTATGGCGGGCGGCGGCGTAATCTCTTCGGGCGCGAGCAAAGAGCTGTGCGAGCTCGCGCAAAAACTCGACGCACCGGTTGCGACCACGCTCATGGGACTGGGCGCCTTCCCCGCTTCCCATCCCCTGTCTGCGGGCATGATGGGAATGCACGGCACGCACACGGCTGCGCGGCTGTGCATGGAGAGCGATCTGATCTTTGCGATCGGCACCCGTTTTTCCGACCGCGTAGCGCTGGACCGCGATCGGTTTGCCGCGGGAAAGACCGTCGTGCAGATCGACGTAGACGACGCCGAAATCAACAAAAACGTCTTTGTAACCCACTCCGTACTGGGCGACGTCAAAGAGGCGCTGAAAGCGATGCTTCCCCTTCTGACCCCCGTCAGGGAGCGCCCGTTCGCCAAAACCGCTGCGGAATACCGCGCGGACGAGAGGGCAAAGGCAAAGGATCCCGAGCTCGGACACGAAGTGCTCATCGAGGCGGCAAAGCTTTTGAAGGACGGAATCGTCGTGACCGACGTGGGACAGCACCAGATGTGGACGGCGCAGCACTTCCCCGTGGAAAAGCCCCGCACGATCCTCACGAGCGGCGGTCTCGGCACAATGGGCTACGGTTTCGGCGCGGCGATCGGCGCGGCGTTCGGCACAAACAAGCACATCGTCCTCGTCACCGGAGACGGCTCTTTCAACATGAATCTCAACGAGCTCTCCACCGCCGTCACGAACAGCCTTCCCATCACGATTCTGCTGATGGACAACCGCGCCCTCGGCATGGTGCGCCAGTGGCAGAAGCTGTTCTACGGCCGCCGTTTCTCGCAGACGACGATCGACAAAAAAACGGATTACGTAAAATTCGCCGAGAGCTTCGGCGCGAAGGGCTATAAGATCGAAAAGCGCGAGGATATCCTTCCCGTCCTTCGGGAGGCGCTTGCCTGTCCCACGCCCGTCCTCGTCGACTGTAAAATCTCCGAGGACGAAAACGTGCTGCCCATGATCAAACCCGGAGCGACGTACGACACAATCATTACCGAATGGGAGGATAAATAATATGAACCAATATACGATCAGCGCGCTCGTCGCCAACAAGAGCGGCGTATTGACGCGGGTAGCGGCGCTGTTTGCGCGCAGAGGCTACAATATCGAATCTCTCTCCGTCTGCAAGACGGAAGACGACCGTTATTCGCGCATGACGATCGTGCTCAACGGCGACGACTACATTCTGGGACAAATGATGAAACAGATGGATAAACTCATCGACGTGAAAAAAATAAAGCGGGTGGAGGACGACGCCGTATGCCGCGAACTCATGCTCGCCAAGGTAAAGACGGATTCTTCGACGCGCAGCCAGATCTTCGAGATCAGCCAGATTTTCCGCGCGAATATCGTGGACGTCTCCCCCGAAGCGACCGTTTTAGAGCTCACGGGAAAGCCGGTAAAACTCGACGGCTTTGTCAATATGCTGCTGCCTTACGGCATCATCGAGCTTGCGCGCACGGGCGTCACCGCCATTTCCCGCGGCACTTCCTGCATTAAAGACGAATTGGACTACAAAGAAAAGGTCTGAGACGGAGAACGATATGAACACATTTACAAACGGCAGCAATATGGCTGCGCAGAGATCTCTTCTGCGCGCGCTCGGCTGGACGGAGAGCGAAATGAAAAAGCCCATCGTGGGCATCGTCTGCGCGCAGAGCGACATTATTCCGGGGCACACGCACCTCAACGAGATCGCGCGCGCCGCCTCGGAGGGCGTGCTCGCTTCGGGCGGGAAACCCGTCATCGTTCCCTCGATCGGCGTATGCGACGGAATCGCCATGGGACACAGGGGAATGAAATATTCCCTCCCCTCCCGCGAGCTGATCGCCGACAGCGCGGAAGTGCTCGCTGCGGCACACGCCTTCGACGCGTGCGTGTTCGTGGGAAACTGCGATAAAATCATACCCGGTATGCTGATGGGCGCGGTGCGGGTCAACATCCCGTGCGCGTTCGTTTCGGGCGGACCTATGCTCGCGGGACACAAGGACGGTAAAAAGCTCTCGCTTTCCTCCATGTTCGAGGCGGTCGGCGCCTATACCTCGGGCAGAATCGACGAAGAGGAGCTCGCCGCATACGAATGTTCCGCCTGCCCTTCCTGCGGTTCGTGTTCCGGCATGTTCACGGCAAATTCCATGAACTGCCTTCTGGAAGCGCTGGGCATGGCGCTGCCCGGAAACGGGACGGTTCCCGCCGTCTATTCCGCGCGCCTCTCCCTTGCCAAGCGCACGGGCGAGGCGGTCATGAATCTTCTTGCCGAAAACGTGCGTCCCCGCGACATTCTCACGCCCGCCGCCTTGAAAAATGCCGAGCGGGTGGATATGGCGATCGGCGCGAGCTCCAATTCCGTGCTCCACCTTCTCGCGCTGTCGAACGAACTCGGATTCACAAAAGATCAGATTTCCGTGGACACCATGAACGAGATTTCGCTGAAAACGCCCAATCTCTGCCGTCTCGCTCCCGCAGGAGATTACTATATCGAAGAATTGGAGGACGCGGGCGGAATTTCCGCCGTGATCCGCACGCTCATAGACGCGGGACTTTTCGACGGTTCCGCCATGACGGTTGCGGGCGTCTCGCAGGACGAGCTCACGAAAAAGGCGCGCGTCAAAAACGGCGACATTATCCGCTCCGTTGACAACCCCTATTCCGATTACGGCGGGCTCGCCGTTTTAAAGGGCAATCTCGCAAGAGATGGCGCAGTGGTAAAAAAGAGCGCCGTCGATCCCAAAATGTACCGCCATACGGGTCCCGCGCGCGTCTTCGATTCGGAGGAAGAGGCAATGGCGGCGATCTCCGGAAACGCAATCAAAAAGGGAGACGTGGTCGTGATCCGATACGAGGGTCCCAAGGGAGGTCCCGGAATGCGCGAGATGCTCTCCCCCACCTCCTCGATCGTGGGCGCGGGACTGGGCGATACCGTCGCGCTGATTACCGACGGAAGATTTTCGGGCGCGACGAGAGGCGCGGCGATCGGACACGTATGCCCCGAGGCGGCGGCGGGCGGCACGATCGGCATCGTTCGGGAGGGCGATCTCATCGAAATCGACATCGAACGGGGAGAGATCAACCTGCTCGTTCCCGAAGAAGAAATCGCGGAACGG
This sequence comes from uncultured Clostridia bacterium, assembly GCA_964387225.1. GTDB lineage: Bacteria > Bacillota > Clostridia > Christensenellales > Borkfalkiaceae > Gallimonas. Next base: position 8,660 of record CAYLVU010000024.1, read on the forward strand.
CTGAAACGCTTCGTTCCCAAAGAAAAACCCGCCGAAGGATATCTCAGGCGCTACCGCGCGCTTGTGACTTCCGCTTCGGACGGCGCCGTTTTTAAAAAATTTTAACCGGACTTCCGCCCGCCGTGCGGGCGGATTTTTGTCCCGAACAAATAATACGGACGGAGAGACTTCCGTGCCCGAAAAATTGACAACCGCAGAGGGCGCGTGATATAATATACGTCAAAGAAAAGGAGTAACTTTTATGGGCATGACGATGACGCAAAAAATCCTTGCCGCGCACGCGGGGCTGGAACGGGTAGAGGCGGGGCAGCTGATCGAAGCCGAGCTCGACCTTGCGCTCGCAAACGATATCACCGCGCCCGTCGCAATCAAGGAGCTTGAAAAAGCGGGCGGACACGTGAAAAACAGGGACAAAGTGGCGCTTGTCATGGATCACTTTACGCCCAACAAGGACATAAAAGCCGCGTGTCAGGTAAAATGCACCCGCGAATTTGCCGCGCGGGAAGAGGTAGAGCATTTCTTTGACGTGGGCAACATGGGCATCGAACACGCGCTTCTGCCCGAACAGGGTCTGGTCGGCGCGGGAGACTGCGTCGTGGGCGCGGACAGTCATACCTGCACCTACGGGGCGCTGGGCGCCTTTTCGACGGGCGTCGGATCCACCGACCTTGCGTGCGCCATGATGACGGGAAAACTTTGGTTTAAGGTCCCCTCCGCAATCAGATTCGAACTGACGGGCGTCCTTCCTCCCTATGTTACGGGAAAAGATCTCATTCTGCATATTATCGGACTCATCGGGGTGGACGGCGCCCTCTATCAGTCCATGGAGTTCACGGGCGACGGAGTCGCCTCCCTTTCGATCGACGATCGGTTCACCGTATGCAACATGGCAATCGAAGCGGGCGCGAAGAACGGCATTTTCCCCGCGGACGACGTTGCGCTGAGCTATATGAAGGACCGCTTCAAACGGGAAGTGAAGCGCTACGAAGCCGATCCCGACGCGGAATACGCGCGGACGGTCGCAATCGATCTCTCCGCGCTGAAACCCACCGTCTCATTCCCCCACCTGCCCGAGAATACGCGGACGGAGTGGGAGAATATCCCCGTCCAACAGGTTGTCATCGGTTCCTGCACGAACGGGCGCATCTCCGATCTGAGACAGGCTGCGGAGATATTAAAGGGCAGGAAGGTCGCAAAAAACGTACGTTGCATCGTGATTCCCGCCACGCAGGAAGTCTATCTTCAAGCGATACGCGAGGGACTTATCGAAATCTTCATCAGAGCGGGCGGGATCGTGTCCACGCCCACCTGCGGACCCTGCCTCGGCGGGCACATGGGGATTCTTGCGGACGGCGAACGGTGCGTTTCGACGACCAACCGTAACTTTGTCGGAAGAATGGGACACATCACGAGTGAAATTTATCTCGCCTCTCCCTACACGGCGGCGGCGAGCGCGGTGCTCGGCAGACTGGCGAGCGCAAAGGAGGTTCTTGCATGAACGTAAAGGGAACCGTTCATAAATACGGAAACAACGTGGATACCGACGTCATCATTCCCGCGCGGTATTTGAACACGAGCTCGGAACAGGAGCTGGCAACCCACTGCATGGAGGATATCGACGGAGAATTCGTCACGCGCGTGAAGGCGGGCGACGTGATCGTTGCCGAAGACAACTTCGGCTGCGGGTCTTCGCGCGAGCACGCTCCCCTCGCCATCAAAGCGAGCGGAATTTCGCTCGTCATCGCAAATTCGTTTGCGCGCATCTTTTACCGCAACTCCATCAATATCGGTCTTCCCATTCTGGAATGTCCCGAAGCGGTAAAGGGAATTTCCGCTGGCGACACCGTTTCCTGCGATCTCTCTGCGGGAATCATCAAAAACGAAACGACGGGCAAAAGCTTTCAGGCGCAGCCCTTCCCCCCCTTCATCCAAAAAATCATCGACGCGGGCGGTCTCATGAAGTCGGTCGCGGGCAAGGAGTGAGCATGAAAAAACATATCGCGGTACTCGCGGGCGACGGAATCGGGCCCGAGATCACGGACGGCGCCGTGGAAGTCTTACAGGCGGTCGCGGCAAAATACGGTCACGATTTTACGTTCGAACCGCTGCCGATCGGCGGCTGCGCAATCGACCGATACGGGAAACCCCTTCCCGAAAACACGGTGACACGTTGTCTTGCCGCAGACAGCGTGCTTCTCGGCGCGGTCGGGGGTCCCAAGTGGGACCGTCTCGCGGGCGATATCCGTCCCGAAAAGGGACTTCTCGGCATCCGCAAGGCAATGAACCTGTACTCGAATATCCGCCCCGCCAGACTGTGGAAGGCGCTGGCGGACGCCTCTCCCCTCAAAAAACACCTCGTCGAAAAGGGCGTCGAAATCACCGTCGTCCGCGAACTTACGGGCGGCATCTACTTTGGAAAGCGCGGCGCATATGCGGACGAACGCATGGGTGAGACCGCGTGGGATACCGAACAGTATTCCGTTTTCGAAATCGAACGCATCACGAAAATCGCATGCGAACTCGCGCAAAAACGCAGTAAAAAAATCATCTCCGTCGATAAGGCGAACGTCCTCGAAAGCTCCCGCCTTTGGCGCAGAACAGTGCACGCGTACGCGGAAAAATACTACCCCGACGTTACGGTGGAAGATATGCTGGTGGACAACTGCGCCATGCAAATCGTAAAAAATCCCGCGCAGTTCGACGTGCTGCTTACCTCGAATCTGTTCGGCGACATCCTCTCGGACGAGGCGGCGCAGGTCACGGGCTCCATCGGTATGCTCGCGTCCTCTTCTTTGGGAGACGGAACGCGCGGGCTCTACGAGCCGATTCACGGCTCCGCGCCCGATATCGCGGGAACGGATACCGCAAATCCCATCGCTACGATTCTCTCTGCGGCGATGATGCTCCGCGATTCCTTCTCTCTTGCGCGGGAATCCCGCGCCGTGGAAAGCGCCGTCGAAAAAGTACTCGACGAGGGTTACAGAACGCCCGATATTTTTTCGGAGAGCATGAAAAAGGTCGGCTGCCGCGAAATGGCACGCCTGATTGCGGAGCGGATATGATCGGCGAAAACGTCAAAAATCTGCTCGGCGAGCTTGCGGCGGGAAACCCTTTCGGCGAAAAAATCACCCTTGTCGCCGCCACGAAGACGCGCACGCCCGAAGAGATCGCCGAGGCGCTTCTCGCGGGTATTCGGGATATCGGCGAGAACAAAGTGCAGGAATTCCGCGATAAATACGATCGGATTCACGGGGGAAACCGCCACTTTATCGGGCATTTGCAGACGAATAAGGTGAAATACCTGATCGGAAAAACCTATCTCTATCACTCGGTAGACCGCGACGAACTGGCGGAAGAAATCTCCGCACGCTCCGTTCGGGCGGGAATTGTTTCGGATATCCTCGTTCAGATCAATATCGGGGAAGAGGAGACGAAGGGCGGCTATCCTTTGGAGGACGGGTACGGGACGTACGGACGGCTCTCCCGTATGCAGGGACTGCGGGTGAGAGGCTTTATGGCGATGCTCCCCCTTTCGGACGACGAAGCGCTGTTGGGCGGTCTCTGCGACAAAATGCGTGCTCTCTTCGACAGAGCGCGCGCGGACGATCCCGACGTCATACACCTCTCGATGGGCATGAGCGGGGACTGGAAACTGTGCGTCGCGCACGGCGCGAATATGATACGGCTGGGCACCGCGATCTTCGGCGAACGGGATTACGGCGCGCACTGATCTTTTATGAAAATAAAACCTTCGTGAAATTTCGGCACAAGCCGAAATTTTTTCATAATATGGTGTATAATACAGAAACGAGGTATTTATGCCGGCAGTCATCACGCATGATCTGGTTGCGGAGCGCTCCGCAAGACAGTTTCCCCCCAATCTTTTCAAAGCGGTCAGGGAAAATCCCGACGATTTCTTTTTGGGCGCGCAGGGACCCGACCTGTTCTTCTTTTACCGTCCCTTCTCCAAACGGGAGGAGAACGCGGGAAAAGTTTTGCACCGCCGCCATATCTACGGGCTCTTCTCCTTTCTTCTTTGCAAGCTGCGCGAAGGGGAGAGCCGCGAAGAACACGCCCGCCTGCTTGCATACGCCGCAGGCTTTATCGCGCACTACGCCGCGGATACCGTATTTCACCCCGTCGTCTACGCCGCTCTAAGCGAAGGCGGGGAAAAGGGGCTTATTCATCAACGCATCGAAAACGACTGGGACGTCTATTTTTACCGCAAACTCTGCGGCAAGGAAGCGAACGAATTCGTTTGCCCGTTTTCGCCGAAAAAGATAAACCGCGAAGGTACGCTGTTCGCCTTTTTTTCGGAATACTCCGCCGCGATAGGGCGAAAACGGGTCGACCGTCGCAAGTTCCGCCGCGCCGTGAAGCTGTTCGCGCTCTATTTGAAGATCTTTCATAAAAACTGTTACCGCAGGCAGAGGCGCCGGAAAAAAGCAGAACGGTTATTCCGCACCCCTCCCCGTCTCTCCTGTCTCTATCCGCAAGAGAATCCCCCAACCGACCTCCTGACGGGCGATACAATCAAAAAAATCGCGGGCGGAAGGGATGCGGACGGTTTATTCGTTCGCGCCGTCGCGGAAAGCGCCCGCCTTGCGCAGTTGTTTTCCGACGCGCTTGTGACGGGCGATCTTCCCAAAGAGGAATTTAACAGGAGCTATCTCACTGCCGAAGAAGTTCCCGCCGCATCGAATGATCTTTTATGAGCAAGGCACGTGACAGCGAATCGATAAAAAAATTTCGGCATAAATGCACTTCCCATAGAGATTATAAAAAAGCGAAGAATTTTGAAATTCTTCGCTTTTTTATAATTGCCCGATAAATTGTAATTCCTGTCCTCTTCGTCATTGCGAGCCGACTTGTCGGCGAAGCAGGGCGTTAATGCTCGTTCCTTTCTTCCGGATTGCTTCGTCGCTTCGCTCCTCGCTATGACGATAGACAATGCCTTGTTGCTTTCCCTTTCGTCATTGCGATCGGGGTGCGCAGGCACACCCCCCTTTCGCCTCGCGCTGCTCGGCACTTTCCCCCATAAATGGGGGACAGCGGGGTCCCTTGCCTGCCCCCGTTTACGGGTGACAGCGGGGCTGTGCTCATGCCTGCCCCCGTCT
>CAYLVU010000025.1:0-11533 GCA_964387225.1 uncultured Clostridia bacterium
GCAACAGAGTCTCAAACGTTTGCGGAAAAAGGGATGGGACGTTTGACATTACTATACGGAAGATCGGATCGAACTTTACAATACGAAAAGACTGAAAACGGGAAAGAGACAGCGCTCTCTTTCCCGTTGGTTTTCTTTTGTGCACTGTTTTGAGGTTACTTCAAGGTTGTTTTTCCTTTTAACGCCCGCAAAACTTCGTCGTGTAGAGGGAAAGAAGGTTTCCCTGCTCCGACCCGAAACAAATGATGATACGTTATAATCGTGCGGAAAGAGCATTTGCTTGTGATACCTGTTTGGTACGAATAAAAGACTTGAAAAAGACAAAAGAATATGCTAAACTAACAGTAAGGAGGTTCGTCGGGTCGAAAGTTCTCAAAAACGATGCCGAATAAACGGCAGACGTCACGGAAAACCGTTCGCGGCAATGCCGCGGGGCAAATAAAAAAGGAGAAGAACATGAAAAAAGTTAGGCTGTTGCTGTTAACACTTGCAAGCGCCTCGCTATGTTTGGTCTTTACGGCTTGCGGACATACGCACGAGTACGGCGATTGGTCGGTGGAAACCGCGCCGACCGAGACGGCGGAAGGGGAAGCGCGCCGCTATTGCACGGCGGACGACGAGTACGAGACGTTTCCGCTGCCCGCTCTCAGCAATACGGAGTTCTGGCAGAAGAGCGAGACGCCCGCCGCGCACGATACGGACGGAAGCGCGGTCTATACGTCCGAATACGGCACGGTAACGGTTGTTCTTCCCAAGGAGGGGCATACATACGACGGTTCGGCGTGGACGGTCACGGCAGCGCCGACCGAGACGGCGGAAGGGGAAGCGCGCCGCTATTGCACGGCAAACGACGGCGGCTGCGAGACAATGCCCCTTCCCAAGCTTTCGGAAAGCGATTGGACGGTTGAGACGGTCACCGAGCCCTCGCATACGCAGGACGGCGTGACGAAGTACACGCTGAAAGCGGACGCCTCCGTATTCTTCGAAGTGACGCAAGAAAAACTCGCCGAGCACGTTTACGGAAGCTGGACGGTCGAAAAAGCGCCTACCATGACCGAGACGGGCACGGCGGCAGAGACTTGTATTGCGGGCGACGACACACAGAACATGACCCTTCCCGCCCTCTCCGATACGGAATTCTGGACGAAGAGTGAGACGGCGCCTACCGTGACCGCGACGGGCGAGATCAGATACACGAACGAAGAGAACAACCTAACGGTTAAAATCGATACGGTACTTATCTATACGAGCGAAAACGGGGAGAACACGGCGCGCACCGTCGCGGCGGGCGAATCATTCTCCGCGTTTCTTCCCTCGTATACGGTGGACGAGGAGAATCGGCTTCAATTCCTCGGCTGGTACCTCGACGCGACGTTTACAAGCGCTCTCGATGTCAACAGGCTTGTAACCGTACAAGACAACGGCGATACCGTTTACGGTCGGTGGGCGGCGCTTCCCGTCTATTACGGAACGTACAACGGCAATCAGCTTTCTTCCGGTTCGTCGGCTGCAAATAATACGGCTACGCTTACCGTCAATGCGGAAGGCGTGATCACGGGTACGGTCCGCAAAAATAACGCGGATTGTACGATCGGCGGAAGCGTTGAGAACTATGACGAAGCGAAGGGGATTATTACCTGTCGCACGGGCAGTGCGACATTCTACCTGTGGATCGAGCGGGAATCGGGCATGATCGCAATGGCTTCGGAGTGGGAGAGCGCCACGGCGATAGGAGCCTATCCCTACCTGTTCACGCGCGACGGAAGTACGTTCAACGAGACCGTCTGTTTCAACTTTTACGGCGGAGAGGCCGCCGATCAGCCCTACACCTACTTTGTGTCCTACGGCAACGGCGGCGAGTACGCGTTGATTTATACCGATAAACTGTACGTCGGCGTCACGGCGGAAAACTACCTCGGCGAGGAGATCGCGCTCTCGGAGGTAACCGCGTCGGCTACGCTTATCTTCAAAAGCGGGGAAGACGTGATCGTTGCGTTCGGCAAGAGCGGTACGACGTACGTCGCGCTCGACGGCTGCTACGGCGTTTACACCGTTGCGGACGAAACGGAGGTTAAGTTCGACGGACTCGGAAACTTTGTTTACGGCGACAAAACGGGCATTTACAGCGCGGCTGCGGCTGCGGAATACCTCGAACTCTACGTGAGAACTGCGCACGTAGAGACGGAAACGGACGAAGGCGGTAACACGACGGAGACGGTTACATATACGAATACGGAATATTACCGCGCGACCTTCGACGGAGACGCTTGCACGCTCGTAAAGCCCATGGTGCAGATCACGTACGTGACCGCGCACGGCACGGCGTCCGATGAGAAGGCGAACGTGAATATCGCGTTTACCCTGCCCGTGCTTACGGAAGATAATTGCGAGTTCCTCGGCTGGTACTTCGACGCGGCGTACGAAAACGCGGTCGGCTCGGTTTACACGTTTACGACGGACGACGGGGTGACGCTCTATGCGAAGTGGACGGAGCACGTGGTTCTCACGGTCGTTTTCAACGACGGGGAGACGGCGGACGAAATTTACGGCGATATTGCAATCGGCGGGACGAAAGCGGTCGATGTCCCTTATTATGCGAAGCATAAGTTTGAAGGCTGGTATACGACGGCAACCTTCGACGAAGGCACCGAATGGATTTCCGGCGAAACGGCGATCGATACCGATACGACCATTTACGCAAAGTGGAGCGACGCGCACGCCATGTACGGAACATACGTCGGCTTTAATCTGTTCGCTTCCGCCTCCGGCGAGACGATTACCTCGTTCAACAGTACGTTCAGCGTCGACGCGGACGGAACTGTCACGGGCGGCAGTACGAACGGGAAAATTCTCGACTACAACGAAGAAACGGGCGTGTTCCATTACGGTACTAACGGGAAATACGGTTTCTATAATGCGGAAAGCAGGATCATCGCGGAACCTTACAGCGGCACCGTAACAAGCGGGCTCGGTATCGACATGAACATTTATTTTTCGAAAGAAGTAACCTCCGTCGCCGTGTCGTCCAATCTTGCGACTGCGGCGGGAAGCTGGACTTCTATCTTATCGGTGACCTATTCAGACGGTTCAACGGAGTTGATTGCGATATACGACAATAAAGTGTATTCCGGAATCGTCTGGGAAGCGACGGACGCTTCGGGCGAGGCAATCACCGACGTGACGGGGGTGACAAGCGGCGCAACCGTCACCATTAAGACAAGCAGCGACGAAGTGCTCTATACAAACGCCTCCTGAGCGGGACCGAAAGAGGAACGTCTCCTTTCGGCGGGGAATAACTTTTTACGAAATTTGCGGAAAAATTCCCCAATTTGCGTGCTTTTTTCCTTCGGGTATGGTATACTGATAAAAATCGGATCAGGGGAGAGAAACATGGAAGCGAAATATAAGCGTATCCTTCTCAAACTTTCGGGCGAGGCGCTTGCGGGCGAGCAGAAATTCGGGCTCAATGAAGACGTGGTGTCTCGGGTCGTAGATCAACTCGTGCAGGTGCACGACATGGGCGTGGAGATCGCGCTCGTGATCGGCGGCGGCAATTTCTGGCGGGGCAGGCAGGGCACGAACATGGACCGCACGACCGCAGATCATATGGGAATGCTCGCCACGGTCATGAACGCGCTCGCTATGATGGACGCCATCGAAAAGAAGGGAATCCCCGTTCGCGTACAGACGGCGCTCAACATGATTTCGGTCGCCGAACCCTACGTTCTGCGCAAGGCGCTCCACCATTTCGAGAAGAAAAGGATTGTCATTATGGCGTGCGGCACAGGGAATCCGTACTGCTCCACGGATACGGCGGCGGCGCAGCGCGCGTGCGAGATCGGCGCGGACGTGCTGTTGATGGCGAAAAACGTAGACGGAATTTACGACAGCGATCCCCGCACGAATCCGAACGCGAAAAAGTTCGAAAAACTTACCTTCGGCGATATCGTAAACAAGGGACTCAAAGCGATGGACGCGACGGCTGCGACGATGTGCATGGAAAACGGCGTTCCCGTGCTGGCGTTCGCGCTGGACGAGAAGGACTCCATCATACGCGCTGTGTGCGGTGAAAACCTTGGAACGCTTATTTCAAACGAGTAACAGAATATAACGAAAAAGGAGAGAGGGATGATGGAAAACGAAAAGATGGAAGAGATTTTGCTCGTACTCGAGGATAAACTCGATAAAACGGTAAAGGTGTTGCAGGATCAGTTTGCTGCCGTCCGCGCGGGGCGCGCCAATCCGCACGTCCTCGACAAGATTCAGGTGGAGGCGTACGGCAGCATGATGAATCTGAACGGGATCGGCAATATTTCGGTAGCGGACGCGAGGTGTCTCGTGATCAGCCCTTGGGATAAATCGCTGTTAAAGGCGATTGAAAAGGCGATCCTGTCCTCGAATATCGGCATTACGCCCACGAACGACGGCAACGTGATCCGTCTCGTTTTTCCCGAGCTCACGGAGGAGAGACGGCGCGATCTCGTAAAGCAGGTGCGCAAGATGGGCGAAGACGCCAAGGTCGCGGCGCGCAACAACCGCCGCGAGGCGATGGACGGCGTGAAAAAACTGAAAACCGCCAAGGAGATTTCCGAGGACGCGGCGAAAAATCTGGAACAGGACGTTGAAAAACAGGTGCAAAAGTGCATCGAAGAGCTCGATAAGACGGTTGCGGTAAAAGAAAAGGAGCTTCTGACCGTCTGATGAAAGAGGAGACAACTGCAGTCCCGCTCCACGTTGCCGTCATCATGGACGGCAACGGGCGTTGGGCGAAAAAAAGGCTTCTGCCCCGCAGTGCGGGACACCGCGCCGGCATGAAGCGTATGATCGCTCTGTCGGAGCATCTCTTCGACAGGGGCGTGCGTTACTGCACGCTCTTTGCGCTGTCTACGGAAAATTTATCCCGCCCGAAGGAAGAGCTCGATGGGCTGTTTTCTCTTTTTCGCACCTATTTCAAGGAAAATACGGAGAAATTGAAGGAAAAGGGGATCGCTTTGCGGGCGATCGGCGATCTCGATCTGCTCCCTCCCGACGTGAAGGAGATCATTCGGTCGGGAGAGGCGGAGACCGCGGAAGGCACGAGAGGAACGCTCGCGCTCGCCATTGGCTACAGCGGACGGCAGGACATTCTTTCCGCCGTCAACAGTGCGGTGAAGGCGGGAAAACAGGTGACAGCGGAGGAATTTTCCCGTATGCTCGGTACGGGCGACATGCCCGATCCCGATCTTTTGATCCGTACGGGAAAGGAGAAACGGCTCTCGAATTTTCTCCTTTGGCAGGCGGCTTATTCCGAGCTGTATTTCAGCGATAAAATGTTTCCCGATTTTAAAAATGCGGATATCGATCGGGCGCTCGCGGATTATTCTTCCCGCGAACGCAGATTCGGTAAATTATAAGGAGCGGACATGGAAGAACAAGTAACTCGGGCGGACGCGCCGAAGCAAGAGGCGGAGCGCCCGCCCGAAAAAAAGCACGAGATGCTCGTGCGCGTCGTCACGGGAGCGGTCTATGTGGCGGTGCTGCTCCTCTTTTTTGCACTGAAAATATTCATAAGCGACTACCTGTTCGATTTTTTGATTCTCACGTTCGCTCTGCTCGGCACCTACGAAATGATAAGGGCGCTCAAAGACAGAATAACGTTTGCGCAAAAGCTGCTCGTCATGCTCTTTGCGGGGCTCACCATTGTCACCTTCGGCGTGAGCGATTATATTTATCAGGAGGTCTTGCAGACGGGTCTTCACGGCGGAAACGGCAGCAACTACACTCCCCTCATCACCTTCGTGGTGTTCATCGCGGGCTTGTCCTTTTTGTTGGCGCTCCTCGTCTTTCAGCATGAGACGGTGGGGCTGGAATCCACCGGCTACGCGCTGCTTGCCTATATCTATCCCAACGTCTTTCTCATCGTCCTTTCGGGTATCAACCATCTCGTCAGCTATTCGGATGCGGCGATTCTGTTCGTGTTCATCATTTGCCCGTTTGCGGATTCGCTGGCGCTTGTCTTCGGGAAGCTGTTCGGGAAAAAACTGCCGATGAAGCTTGCGCCCAACGTGAGCCCCAAGAAGACGGTGATCGGGGGGATCGGCGGACTCATCGGAGGAGCGATCGGATCGGTCGTTGTGTTCTTCCTCTATTACGGACTTTCGAAGCCTGCGGCGGCGGGGAGTTTTGCCGATATCGTATTCGAATGGGACGATCTCATTCTCTTTATCGGAATCGGCGTGATCAGCGCCCTCTTTTCGCAGTTCGGCGATTTGGTCGAGAGCGCAATCAAACGCAAGCTTAACATAAAAGATATGGGAAAAATCCTTCCCGGGCACGGCGGGATCCTCGACAGGATCGATTCTTCCCTCTACGCATCTCTGATCGTCTGCCTCATTTTTACGGTTCGTATCATGACGGTCGGATAAACGGCATACAATAAGGAGACCCGTCCGCTTTCAGGCGGGCGGATGAATTTTATTATGGTAAATATCGCGCTCGTCGGCTGTACGGGCAGTATCGGACGTCAGACCGCAGAAGTTGTCCGTCGCTATCCGGATATATTCCGTTTTTCCTCCCTCGTTTCCGGAGGGGACGAGGAGGGGCTTTCCGCGCTTCGGGAGGAGTTTCGCCCTGATTATTCGGCGTGCGCAAGCAGGAGCGGGGAAGAGGTGTTCGCGCGCGCGTTCGAGGGCGCGGACGTCGCGATGATCGCCGCAGGCGGATTTGCGGGGCTTCGCTATACCCTCAAAGCGGCGCAGCTCGGTCTTAGGATTGCGCTGGCGAACAAGGAATCGCTTGTGTGCGGCGGAGAGCTCGTCATGCGCGAGGTCGCGCGGACGGGCGCGCAGCTCGTTCCCGTGGACAGCGAACATTCTGCCATCTTTCAGGCGCTCGGCATGAGAAGGGACGCCGCGTTCCGCAAGCTCGTTCTCACGGCGAGCGGAGGTCCCTTTTACGGATATTCGGCGGAGGAGCTAAAAAAAGTGACGGCGGCGGACGCGCTGCGGCATCCCACCTGGAAGATGGGCGCGAAAATCACGGTCGACAGCGCGACTCTGTTGAATAAGGGATACGAGGTCATCGAGGCGAAATGGCTGTACGGTGCGGATTTTTCCAGAATCGAAGCGATCGTTCATCCCGAAAGCATCGTGCACTCTTTGGTCGAGTTCGAGGACGGAAGTATGCTCGCGCAGCTCGGATATCCCGATATGCGGCTTCCGATTCAGCTGGCTTTGACCTATCCAGAACGCCTGCCCTGTCTAAAAACGCTCGATCTCGCAAATTGCGGCGCCCTGCATTTTTACCCCATGAAGACGGAGGAATTTCCCTGTTTCACGCTCGCAGTGGAGGCGGGCAAGGCGGGCGGAACGCTCCCCGCCGTCTTAAACGGCGCGGGAGAGACGGCGGTTGCCGCCTTCCTCAAAGGAAGTATAACCTTTCCGCAAATCGCGGAAACTATCAGAGGCGCGCTCGAAGCTCTTCCCCGCCGCGAAGCCGATTCGTTTGAGGCGGTCGCGGAAGCGGACGGGGCGGGTCGGCGCTTTGCAACAAAATTTATCTATGGTTGATCAATTATTGGACGTATGGGGGACAATCGGCTCCGTCGTGCTCGCGATTTTGATCCTGCTGGTCATGATCACGGTACACGAATTCGGGCACTACATCGCCGGAAAAATCCTGAAATTTAAGATCGACGAATTTTCCATCGGATTCGGTCCCGCGCTCTTCAAAAAGAAAAAAAAGAACGGCGAAATTTTTTCCCTGCGCCTGATACCCCTCGGCGGGTACTGTGCCTTTCACGGAGAGGACGGGTCGGAGACGGAACAGCCGCCGCCGGAGCCCTTTCCCGAGACGGCACAGGAGAACGGGCATGAGGAGAACGAGCACATCGAGCTCACCCTTCCTCCGCAGGACGGCGAGCCCTTCGTTGCGGCGCAGGCAGACGAAACGACGGCGGGCGGACAAACCGAGCCCGCCCTTCCCGTGCAGAGAGATTCCTTCGACGCGGCGCCTTCGACCGACGGCGGTTCCGCCCGCAAGCACCGCGTTCCCGAATGGAAGCAAAAGCCGGACGACGGTTCTTTCACCCGAAAGGCGCCCTGGAAGCGGCTTATCGTTCTGGTTGCGGGCGCGTTTATGAACTACGTTCTGGCACTGGTCGTCATTATGATCTGTTTCTTTGCCTACGGGCAGAGCATGATCGGGGCGGCGCGCGTAGAGGAGAGCGGGGAAATTCCCGCCGAATACTGTCTGCAGGCGGGCGACGTGTTTTTGGAGGCGGAGGGGCGGAAGCTCTATCTCTCCACCGATATCGCACTTGCGCTCAACGGGAAAAAGAAGGGGGATCATGTTGTTCTTACGCTGTCCCGTATCGATTCGGAGACGGAGGAGCGGAGCGTGGTGAAAGCGGAGATCGAACTCCGCGCCGACGTCACGGTGACGAGCAGCGCGGATACGGATTGCGTCTGGAAGGCGCTCGGCGTAGAATATATCGAGGACGGCGATGCGAGCGGATACGCTCTGGGATACCGCATTTTTCGGTTCGGATTTTTCGAGACGGTGGGAAGATCGTTCGTCTATTCCTGGAAGATCGCCGGCTCTATCTTCCGTGTGCTGGGAGAATTGCTCACGGGGCGGCTCGGGCTGTCCGCATTCGGCGGTCCCGTAACGACGATCACGATGACCTCGCAAATCGCTTCCTCAAGCTTCCGCAGCTTCCTCGAAATTACGGGATTTATCGGCGTCAACCTCGCGGTCTTCAATCTTCTGCCCATTCCCGCCCTCGACGGGAGCAAGGTTGTGTTTACCGTCATTGAGTGGGTGCGCGGAAAACCCATTTCCCGCAAGGTGGAGGCGGTCATTCACGCCGTGGGTTTTATCTTTCTTTTGGGGTTTGCCGTTCTGGTGGATATTCTGCAATTCATATAAGAAACCGTCCCCAAACGGTACGCTCCGCTCTCTGTTTGACAGCCAGAAGCCCTCGGACAATTTGTCCGAGGGCTTTTAACCGTACAAAAATGAGGATTAAGGACACTGCATATCGAATTTAACGCGATTGAAATTAACCCGTAAATTACTTCTCTTCGTCCGAGGATGTTTTCTCCCAAGCGGGTTCCTCCGTCCGATCGGTAGCGGAGGGAAGGGCGGCGGGCTTCGAGCGGAATTTTCTCAGTTCTTTCACGAGCGTGCGCGAGCTCAACATGAGAATCCCGACGGCGATGACGATGGCGATATCCGCAAAGACAAAGGAATTATAGCCCAGGCTGTATATCCATACGTTGTCGAGCGTGGAATATTCGGAGAAGGCGAACACACCGGAGAGGATATGCGAAAGGAATCTTAATACGCTTGCGACGATCGCGCCGAGCGCAAATTGGATTTGGGGAAGTTTGTTCAACCGCTTCGTCCGCGCGAACATCCCCGCGAGACCGATCGCCGAAAACGCGACGGGATAATCGAGGAGGAACTGCGCCGGATGAATGATCCAGGGGTTCTGAACAGCCTGCAAAATCCCGTAGATCATGCCCGCAAATACGCCCTTTCTCACCCCGAACATATAGGAATAGAGCATGAGCGGCAGAAGGGACGCGATCGTTACCGAGCCTCCCTGCGGCATCTCCCAGAGTTTGAGAAAGGAGAGGGCAAAGCTCATTGCAATGCAGATCGCCGCGTAGGAAATGGATTTGGAATCGAAGGAGAATCCTTCGCCTTTGCCGAGGAAGACGGCGCAGAGCACAATCACGGCGATGATCCCCGCCGCCGAGAGATAGAGCGCGAGGCTCTCCGTATCGGTGACGACGGCGCCGTTGTTGAGCTCCGCGTCTCCCGAGTTGTAATAGACGGCGAGGCAGACGAAGAGAGCAACGAGCGCCGCGCCGACGACGGACGCGACCGTGATCGCCGTGATTTTAAACGCCTTCTTCGAAAAAAGGGAAGAGACATAGCACGCCGCAATGCCGATCACGATCACGGCGGCAAGAACGACGGAGGGATAGAGTACGAGGTCGAAGACGTAACCCTTTTCGCTCATTTCGTAAAAACCGACCGAGAGCATGGCGACGATGACCGTAAAAGCAAAGCCTGCGGCGAACGCAACCGCCTTTTGCGCGTACGACGGCAGTTTTTCCTTTTTTTTGAAAAAGACGAAAATTCCCACCGAGATCAATACGACGGCGAGAGCTACCGCCGTCCAAAGAAATACGGTGGAGAGCGCGTTCTGCGCAAACCCCGTCCACACGTCGGGATAGTCGTAATGCTTTCCTCCGTCCGCGTCTTTGTAGTAATCGTTGTACGATACCAACATAGAATTGAGTAACATAGAAACCTCCGAAAAATTTTTTGAAATTCCCCGTCCCGTTTCCGTAAAGAAAACGCCCGCGGTTTATAGAATCGCGGGCGGAATCCTTTCTGTCGAAAATCCCGTGCTTCCGTTCAGGTATTACCCTGTCCGGTTCAAATGGTATCATCTCAGCCTTGCGGCACCCACGACGGATCATTCAATTATATCCTGATTATATTGTTTTTTTCACGCAAAGTCAATTGTTTTTTGAAAAAAATTGCGGTATAATAATTTTATCACGGCTTATATTACGACGAAGGAAAGAATCATGGAAAAATTTTACGCCTATTTGGACAGAATGAAGTTTATCAAGCGCTGGCAGCTCATGCGATCGGTGCGGGAGGAGAATATTATGGAACACTCCCATTCCGTCGCGGTGCTCACGCACGCCCTGTGCGCCATTGAAAACGGGGTGTTCGGCGGAAGCGTGGATACGGAAAAAGCCGTCTTCTACGCCCTGTATCACGAGTTGAGCGAGGTGATGACGGGGGATCTTCCCACGCCCGTGAAGTATTTCAACCGGTCCATTCACGGCGAATACGCAAAGCTCGAGGAACTGGCAGTCGAAAAGATTGCGGACAATCTTCCCCCCGAAATGAAACGGGAACTGTATCCCTATCTCCAAGCGGATAAATCTTCGCCCGAGTACGCCTATGTGAAGGCGGCGGATAAGCTCTCCGCTTACCTCAAATGTCTCGAAGAGCTGCGCTCCGGGAACAACGAATTTTTGCAGGCGGAAAAATCGATCGGCGCGGCGCTTTCGGACATGGGTATGCGCTCGGTGGATTATTTCTTCGAGCATTTTATCCCCGCTTTTTCTCTCACGCTTGACGAGTTGGAGGGACTTTGACGGCGCGCCCTATCAAGACAAGGTAGTGTAAAACAAGGCTCAAACTCAATTTAAGTCAGGAGAGTTGGGCTGCGCCGATATTTTAAACCTACATAAAACGGCGAGCGGCAGAGTCATAATTTTGGCTCTGCCGCTATTTTCATTTACAGAAGTTTTCGTATTCTTCCATAAAAACAAATAATCCGTAAGGAGCGAAGTGACGGAATAGCGATTGTTGCGCTTTGCGCCAATCTGCCGTTTCCCGCAAGCGTGAACCTCGGCAGATCGTCACAATGTTCGCGCGCGTCACGTCTTTCAACTGAAATCGTTTGTAAAATTAAAAGCGTTTTGATATAAAAAATTATTTTAATTTATATACCGTATTT
>CAYLVU010000026.1:0-11225 GCA_964387225.1 uncultured Clostridia bacterium
GGGGGCGGACGCGGGCGCCCGCTCCCGAGAAAACGCGCGGGGTGAAGCGGGAAAAACAGCCTTCAAACGTTTGACTTCGCACCCCGAAAATCTTATAATGGAGAAAAACGGAATCGGGGACGAAGAGAGCGCCCCGCAAACAAAAAAGGAGAAACTATGAACGTAACCGAACTGTTCGGCAGTAACGTTTTCGGCGACGAGGTAATGAAGAACCTGCTCCCCAGAGAGGTCTACAAATCGCTCAGAAAGACGATCGATACGGGCGCGCCCCTCGACACTTCCATTGCGAGCGCGGTGGCGAACGCCATGAAAGACTGGGCGGTATCGAAGGGCGCGACGCACTATACCCACTGGTTTCAGCCTCTCACCAATCTCACGGCGGAAAAGCACGACAGCTTCATAGAGCCCTCGGGCGACAAGGTGATCATGCAGCTTACGGGTAAAAATCTGATCGTAGGCGAACCGGACGCTTCCTCCTTCCCTTCGGGCGGGACGCGGGCAACGAGCGCGGCGCGCGGCTATACGGCGTGGGATCCCACCTCGCCCGCTTTCGTCAAAGAGGGCACGCTGTACATTCCCACCGTGTTCGTCTCCTACACGGGCGAGACGCTCGACAAAAAGGCGCCCCTGTTAAAGAGCATGACCGCGCTCGACACGCAGGCGAAGCGGCTCTTGAAGCTCTTCGGCATCGAATGTCAAAAGGTATCCACGACGGTGGGTCCCGAGCAGGAATATTTTCTGGTGGACGAAGAGGTATATCTGCGCAGAAAGGACCTTGTCTTGACGGGAAGAACGCTGTTCGGCGCTTCTCCTTCGCGGGGGCAGGAGTTGGAGGACCACTATTTCGGCGTGCTGAAAACCCGCATTTCCGAATATATGCGCGATCTCGACGAGACCCTCTGGAGCTACGGGATCTTCGCAAAGACGAAGCATAACGAGGTCGCTCCCGCCCAGCACGAGCTCGCGCCCGTTTTTACGACGACGAACGTCGCCGTGGACGACAACCAGCTTACGATGGAGCTCATGAAGAAGGTGGCGAAAAAGCACGGGCTCGTATGCCTCTTGCACGAAAAGCCCTTCGAGGGAGTAAACGGTTCGGGAAAACACAACAACTGGTCTCTCTCCACCGACGGCGGACTCAATTTGCTCGATCCGGGCGAAATACCCGAACACAACGAGCGGTTTATGCTCATACTTGCCTGCGTGATCGCCGCCGTTGACGAATATCAGGGTATTTTGCGGGCGAGCGTCGCCTCGGCGGGCAACGATCACCGCCTCGGCGCGAACGAAGCGCCCCCCGCGATCATTTCGGTATATCTCGGCGATCAGCTCGGCGCGATCGTGGACAGCATCGTGCTCGGCAGAGAGTACGTGCCGAAAAAGGCGGTTCCCGGCTCCATCGGCGTGCCCGAATCTCCCATTTTCCCGATCGATACGACGGACAGAAACAGAACGTCGCCCTTCGCGTTTACGGGCAACAAATTCGAATTCCGCATGCTCGGGTCTCAGGCGTCGGTCGCCGATCCCAACATCGTGCTCAATACGATTGCAGCGGAGGCGTTTTCCAGAGCGGTCGAAGCGCTCGCGGGGAAGCCGGACTTTGAAAAGGCTTGCAGGGAGTACACCGCGCAGCTTCTCAAAGAGCACTACCGCATCATTTTCAACTACAACGGGTACGGTCCCGACTGGGAGCCCGAAGCGGAGCGCAGGGGACTGCTCAACAACAAGACGACGGCGGACGCCGTTCCCGAATTTTTCAGGCAGGAGAATATCGACGTATTCGTGCGGCAGGGCGTGTATACCGAAAAGGAAGTCGTCGCCCGCGCGAATATCGCACTGGAAAATTACATCAAAACGATCAATATCGAAGCGCTCACCATGGCGGAAATGGCGAAACAGGATATCTATCCCGCGGTGAACGGCTATATTGCGGAAGTCTGTTCCGTAATCGCCGCAAAGCGCGCCGTGAGCGATAAATTGGCGTGCGAAGCGGACGTGGCGTTTGCCGAACAGCTCTCGCTCATGAACGACGCCTTAATGGCGGCGGTGAAAAAGCTCGAAACCGATCTTGGCGAAATGCCTGCGGGCGAGGGTCCTGCGTCGCAGAAAATGGCGCACGTGATCGTGCCCGATATGGACGCGGTGCGCCGACTTGCGGACGGAATGGAGAAAATCTGCTCCTCCGATTATTGGCCATATCCCACTTATACCGACCTCATGTACAGCGTAAAATAACCTAAAAATCCGTTTTAGACGCCCCGCAGACAAATGCGGGGCGTTGCTCTATCGGTTATGCGCGAAATATGCCGAATATCCGCCCTCGGTTTTCAAAATTTTTGTCGATTCGGTTGATATTTTGACGGGTTTAT
This sequence comes from uncultured Clostridia bacterium, assembly GCA_964387225.1. Lineage (GTDB taxonomy): Bacteria > Bacillota > Clostridia > Christensenellales > Borkfalkiaceae > Gallimonas. The sequence goes on from CAYLVU010000026.1 coordinate 2,370, forward strand.
GATATAATCAATGAAAGACTTATAAGGGGTTTTGCACAGTGGTCGAAAGCATCAACGTCGGACTCGATCTCGGAAGCGACACTTTTAAGATCGCATTTGCCTATCCGGAAGGGGGAAGCGTCGTATACGGCAAGCTTGCGCGGAACGATTCGCTCACGCAGATTGCGATTCCCGCCGTGGCATACTATGACGACGGAAGCAAAACATGGCTGTACGGCGACGAGGTGGAGAAGACGGAGTCCTCCTTTGTGAACGTCGTCAAAATCAAAAATCTCGTCTCCCTGTTGCAGAGAAATCCGGACGAGAATATTTTAAAGCGCAACCGCGATTTTTATTTCAACCGCAGTGAATTCCCCAAGTTTTATTTTCCCGTAAAACGGAAGATGCTCGAGGATTTCGAGCTCATGTTTCGGGAGGATATGACCTTTCACGCAGAAGGGGATACGCCCGCCTCCGTCTGCGAGGGGTTTTTTCATTACGCGCAGAAAATCGTCCTTGAACGCATCGGCGAACTGACCGCTTCTTGGAATGTCAGCTTCAAGAGCTTCAAAGTCGCCGTTGTTTATCCCCCCAAGGTGGGGCGGGAGTACGTCAAAGAACTTATCCGCCTGACGAAGAGCACCTTCTCCGACCCCGTAAAAGTACTCTCCTCCACGAAGGCGCTCGGAATGTTCGCCTATCACCGTAAGGCGCTGCGCGCGGGCGAGAGCGCGCTTGTGTTCGACATGGGCGACGAGGATATTTCGGTCGCCAAAGTCCGACTGCAGGGCGAAAACATTTTCATAGACGGCGCGGACGGTCACAGCCCGCCCCTTCCCCTCGGCGGGACGGACGTGGACGAAGAGGTACTGGACTTTGTGGAAGAGGGAATCGCCTCCCGCGAGACGGTGGGAACGCCTTCCGAAGGCGATCCCGCTCATATTTACGAGCGCGGTCTTCATTCCAAGCAGTATCTTCTCATGAAGGATATCAAAAAGGCGAAGATTGTTCTGAGCCGTCCCATGGAGTGGCGCGGCAGCTTCCGCGACGGCGTTCCCATCGCCGTTGCCCGCGACCTGTACATTCAGCGTTCGATCAACAGAGAAGAATTTATCGGCTGCGTGGGCACCTCTGCGGAGAAGGGAATCGCCCATCGCGTCATCGAATACATCGCGAACGAGCTGCGTATGCCCGCAAACAGAGGGGTGAAAAAGATCTTTCTTTCGGGCGGGCTTACCGAGACCTATTCGCTCCTCGAATTTATCCGCGGAAAGCTGAACGGAATCGAAGTGTGCACGTTCGACGACGGGCGGGACGACGGAGATCCCTTTGGAATCCAGTCCTACGAGGATTCGGTGTACGCGCCCGCGGTGGGCGGGGCGATCGTCGCGCTCAAAAATTACGACGTACCAACGGTCGTCACCCTCTCTTACGGGACTTGGGCATTCGACTCCTCCATTCAGAAAAAGGTGCTTTCGATTTTCGTGGAAGCGGGGACCCCGCTCAAAGACGGGGAAAATATATTTCTTTCCCACTTCAACGCCGCGGGCGACGATATTCCCAACGAGGAGATCTTTTCGATCGCGATCACGAGGGAGGAAATTCGCCGCCGCACAGTCGAGGGTCTGGAATATGCACCCGACGGCAGCCTCATAGTGGGTGAAAAGGGAAGCGACGAGCGGGAAAAGGCGGAAAGGCTCGTCGGACTGAAAACGGTCGCGGGGGGAGAGAACGGACGGGTTTATTTTTACTACGGAGGCAAGAGGGTTAGTATCATCAAGGAAGGCGGACAAAACAGTCGCGAAGGGAAAATTATATTTTCGGAAGGGATTTCGGTGGACGCCGATGGATACGCAAAGCCCTTGGTGGCGAACACCTCGGAGGGTAAATCCATAAAAATCCGCTATTTCGATGAAGTGCAAGCGGCAAAAAGCAACTTACCTTCGGCACCCGTAAAAACATACTCCGTGCCGGCAAACGAAATCGAACTTCGGCTCGAAGGTCTGGAAGGGTTCGAAGTCGCCAACGGATAATGATTGAGGACGATGTTGTGACAGGGGGTCACGATCAAAATGAAAGATTATTCTATCACATTTATCGATAACGCGTTCGACAGGAACAAATCGTATTCCGCGCTTTCCGATACCGCCGTCAGCTACGACAAGGGAATCGGAAGCATGAACGAAAAGGTGGAGGTCCTCGACCGCTACGACGATTTCGATTCGCTTAAAATCAATCCCGCCTCCTATGAGTCCGGTTCGGGCGGCGGTTACGGAATTCCGCGCAGAGAGCTTCACGGCGGAGACGACGTGATTCTGCCCCATCAGAAGCAGGCGGCGCTCGCGTTTTTAAAGGAGCTGCGCGGCTTCGGTCTGCTTGCCGACGTCGTGGGCAGCGGAAAAACGTACGAGGCGTGCGTCGTTTTGAGCGAACTCGCCGTGCGCGGCAACATCAATTCTATGTTGCTCGTCGTACCCGGGCAGGTCTATGAGGACTGGATCCGCACGCTGGAAAGGGAGTTCGGGCTCGGCGAAGGCGTGTTGCAGAAAGTGGGGGATGTCTTTAACATCGAAGAACTTACGCAGCGCGGCGACGACGGATTTCGGCGTCCGAAAAGGCCGATCATCGTACTCGACGAGGATTTCGTGTGTTGGCGCGAGGAGGTTGCAAGAAACGTTCTCTTCGACGTCATCGTGGTTGACGAGGCGCACCATCTCTGCGAAGAAGAGGGAAAAATGGCGCATGCGATGAAGTTGCTGTCCCTGATGATGGAGACCAAGCGGAGGGCGAAGAAGACTTATTGCCTTCTCCTTTCCGCAACCCCGCATTCGGGCAACCTCGCGCATATGTTCCGTCTGTGGTATTTTATCCGCTGCAAGGGCGGCAATCCCGGCGACTTCGACGAAAAGGACGACCGCGACCGTACCGAAGGGTATCAGAAGGAAAAGCGCTACTATCACGACCATATCTGCCGCGGCGCGGAGACGGTGATGGAGTTCATCAAAAAAGTCAAAATCAGCGAGGTGCTGTCAAACTACCGCGCCGAATTCGTCGCCTATAGCGGAGAGGACAGGATCGAAGAGCGCACACCGGGCGAGCAGTGGGCGCGCGTGGACGAATTTCTCAATAAGGAAAAAAACGCCGAAATCAGCAAGCGGGTGTCTGCCGCCGTCGCCGGCGCCTACCACAACGGTGTTCTGCGCTCGATCATGATCCGTCAGCCCAACAAACGCATGGAGAAACACAAGGATATCGTCAACTATCTTTTTCTGCCCTCTTCGAGGAGCGGCGACGTCAAGATGAAGGGCATGAACGAGGAGGACATCGTTCTCCATATCGAAAATCTCAACGGCGAGGGCGCGGTGACGGCGGGCGGAGAGGACTTTTCTCTGCGCGAGTACGTCTGCCGCGTCCGCGATATCGTCGGTTACCGTTCCAAACAGATTGCGGTCTCCCAATTTTTGTCGGAGAAGGTGTTCCCCGCTCTGGGCGTTCGGGAAGATTGCTTCGCGAAAGAGGGCACGCTCGGATACTATTGGAACCAAATTAAATATCTGCCCAAAGAGGTGGAGATGCGGTACGTTCTCACTGCGGAGCGGGACGAATTCGCCATGAAATATCCCGTTTTAAAGAATTTGCTCGATAAACACGCGGGCGAGCGCGTCATTCTCTTTTTCGACTATGATTTGAGAAAGAACGAACAGATCGTCGAGCGGGTGGAGCAAGCGCTCAAAGCAGATAAGAACTACGCAGAGCGTCTGCTCATCGGTACGGCAGCCACCAAAAAAGAAACGGTCCAGAAGTTCTCTTCGAAAAACGGCAAGAACTCCGTGCTTCTCGTCAAAGACGCGGCGTTTACCGAGGGGGTCAATCTTCAAAGCTGCAACGTGATCGTCAACGTTCAGGTAACGCCCGACCCTCTTGCGATGGATCAGCGCATCGGACGTATTTTCCGTCTCGGTCAGCAGAACGACGTGACCGTGTATTCTCTTGCGGATTCCCGCACGCTGGAAGGCTATGTGCTCATGTACTTTTCGCGCATCGGGCTCATGTCCTCCAACTCGGGCGACGCAACCATCATTGCGGGCAGCAACAGCGAGCGCATGGTGACGATCCGCTGCAACGGTTGCGGAAGCGTCAAGCTGCTTTCGCTCGAAGATTACGAAGCGAAAAGAAAAAAGGATTCGGACGATCTCTACTGCACCGAAACGCCTCACTGCCGCGACGAGAACGAGCGGGGCATGAAGATGGAGGAGATCAGCGTTTACGACTTCAAGTGCGAATCGTGCGGCGAGACTTTCACGCGCTCCGTCTCCGAAGAGGGTTACTACTGTATGGCGACGAGCGACTTCGGCAGGGGGATCATGTGCAACAGCGGAAACCGCGGCGACCGCAATCTCTATTGCCGCAAGATATGCGCCGTTTCCCATTGCTATCGCTTTATCAAGGGATCCATGAAGGGTAAGTGCCCCGCACTAAAGAAGTATTTTTCGAATAAGACGGTCTCCGATCTCGAACTCAAGCTTGCGTGCGAAAGCTGTCCTTCGTGTAAGGAGTGTCCTCCCAAGTGCCGTCTCACAAAGACGGGCGAAGAGGCGATCAAGGGCTGCAGGGAATGCAGCGAATCTTCTTGCAGCATCAAGCCGCACGTCCTCTGTTTCGACGAAAAGTGGTCCGCGCCCTGTCCCGTATGCTCTGCCAACGAGGGAAGAGGCAGAATCAAACCCGTTCAGGCGCGCACGTTTGCGACCTTCATCCGCGCGGCGTGGGATTTTAAATACGACGGCGGGCGGGCGTTCTGCGCCAATCTCAGACAGGAAGCGCAGCGAGTCGCTTCCATAAAGGAAATTCTCGGTAAGGACGGTGACGAATAATGGGAAAACACCGTATTGAAGTCGGCAGGGAATACGAGCGCGCCTTTGCGAGCGTGTGCGATATCGTAACCGGCGGCTATCTCGGGGACGGCGGGATCACCGTCTCGGGACAGGGCGATCGGCGGGAGATCGACGACGGAACCTACGTCTATGTGCTCGGCGAGGGCGGCAGGAGGAGCGCGCAGGACGAAATTGCCTTCCGCGAGGACGGAGCGTCCTGGTTTTCCTCCCTGCGCGGCAAAGACCAGCCGAATACGAACGCGACCTGGATCGCCTTCATGGAAACGGTGGCAAACAGCTATCACCGCCGCTATTCCCTCGTGGAGTATCTCCGGAAACAGGACGAAGAGGAGACGGCAGAGCAAAACAAGTTGCTCGACGGCTATATTAAAAATATCCTGGGGGTGTTTTTTCCCGCGCTTACGGGATACGAGACGCGTCTCTGCGAAGAGAGCGCGGAGGATATTTACGGGCTTTCGATGCGCCTCGAACTCTCGGGCGGTACGGGCGCGGCGGTGCCCGTTCTCGGAAAAGTGTATTTCTGCAAACGGAACACAAAGTTGCTGCCCCTGCGCAGAGCCGAAGGGAAGGGCGTAAGCGATTATCTCGATAAAATCGTGTCCAAGGACGCCGATCGGGCGGAGCCGAGCAAAACGGACGAGGGGATCGTCAATACCGCGCTTGTCGCGCTCGAAAAGCTCATTTCCGGAAAAATCGGGGGATACGATTTTACCGCCTGCTTCTGTCCCGGCGGGGAGACGGACAGCAAAGCAATCGAAACGCTTTGCCGCCAGATCGCGCGGGACGAAACGGTTACGCTCGAATGTTCGGCGGTCAAGGTGCTCGGCGTGTCCCGCATCAAATGGAACAGCCTCGGCAAGGACGTGATTTTTAGGGGGAAACCCGTCCTGAGGTTTTCGGTTGCGTTCGGGGGAGCCGTTTCGCTCTCCTGCCTCAACTGCAGAGAAGACGAAGGACTTATCGAGAACAACCACGTCCGTTATCGGGTGGGAGAAGAGGAAAAGACGGTCTCTATCGACCCTTCGAAAACAGATCTCGGCTTGACGGAAAAGGAGCTTGGGGAGATCCGTGAGGACGGACTTTTCTCGCGGCACATCATGTTCCTTTCCTGCAACGAGAACCTGAGAAACCCCGCGTGCAAGCGTATTCTCTGCGCCTCCTGTACGGAGACCTTTACGGACAACGACAAGCAAATCGTCAAGTGCCGCGACTGTCCCTATCCCGAGATCGTGTATACGGATATGAACGGGAAAGCGCTCTATACGCCGCTTTTGGCGTTCGCTTCGGATAAAAAGGAGCTCGTTCCCGAGAGCACGCTCGTCCAATGCACCTGTTGCGGCAGATCTTATACCGAAGAGAGCATGGGCAGAAGCTCGACCTGTTCCTTCTGTCTGAGGGCGGCGGAGGGCGGCGGCAAGAAGGAAAGGGAACTGTATCGCCGTTACGCGCAGATGCTCTCTCCTTTTATCCGTCTCAAATATTTCGGCAAGAAAAAATATTGCTACGAGGACGAGGAAAAGATCCTCTTCGTGCTCGGAGAAACCAAGTACCTGTTCGATAAACTCGACGTGGGCAGCGAAGGCTATTTGCCCCGTCCCGTAAAGGAGAGGGAAGTATGATGAAAAAGCAGACGGTTACAGAAGTGCGGATCGGCGACGAAAAGGCGTTTCCGCTTGCCGCTTCGGGGTTTGCGCTCGCCGCAGATGTCGGCGCCCTTATCCTTCTTATCCTGTCGGGAGTGACGGAGACGGTATATTTTCTGATCCCCGGTCTTCTTGTCGTCGCGGGGCTGGCTTTTTTCGTGACGGCATTCTTTACGAATTTCCGCTTCCGCTATGCAATCGGCATCTCCGCCGTCTATCTTGTCGCCGAACTCGCGCTCACCGTCGTCATGGCGGCGCTTGTGTGTACGGCGGAAGGGACGATCGTTTCGCTTCCCGCCGGCGTGTTCTGGCTGGCGACCCATGTGATCTGCGCCGCAACGGTCTTCGTCTGCTCCTTTTCGGCGGCGAAGCTCGGCGGACGATTGCGCATATGCGCCGTTCTGCTTGCGATTCTCACGGCGGCGGCAAGCGCGGGCTATATCGCCTTTTCCTCGATAAACGGCGTGTTCGGTCAGGGCTTCGTCATGGGACGCAGAACGCTTGTCTATACTTACCTCGAAGAGGAGGACGCGTACAGCGTGTCCGCGCTTGCCGCGGGCAGGGGAAGCGTGGTCGTCATTCCCTCCGAATTCGACGGAAAACCCGTCGTCTCCGTAAACAGCGAGGTGTTTTTGGAGGAGAGCGTGAAGGAGGTCTATCTCGACAACACGCAGTTCGAACTCGTGAATTCCGAAAAACTCGCCGAAATGAAGGGCGTCACGGTCTATGCGGATAAGAGCAGCGTCGACGGTCTGCGCACACGGTATTATGCCGAGGCGTACGAGGCGCGCTCGGAGGCGCTGCTCAACTTTGCGGACGCGTTCGCGCCCGCGGGACTTGCAAACGGCGAAGTCTACGTGACCTTCCGCTATTCGATGGAGGCGTTTCTCCGCGTCAAGGGGGAGGTGCTTCCCGTCTGGATCGGGCAGAAGGGGGAGACGTTCGATTGGTCCTTTGCAAGCGGCGTGAGCTACGCTTTGCACGCCGACGACGCTTCGGACGCCGATCTCGATTGGAGTTACCGCAATCTCGGCGGATACATTCTCTCCTCGCCCGAGCAGAGCGGAAAAGATATTAAAAATACGAAGATTTCCGAAAGCGTGCAGGGCGCGGAAATCGTCTTTGACAAAATTTACCGCCTGACGCTCGACGAGGATAACGACGAAAAATACGAGACACCCGAAGAGTACCGAACGACCGTGCTCGGGGAGTCCGTTCTTCCTTACCGCTACGTCACCGAAAAGACCGTGAACGGATACATCGCCTCCTTGCCCGTGCGGAGCGGCTTTACGCTCTCCTTCAAAGACGGGGAAGGCGCGATCGGCGATTTTGTGACCTGTTTGAAAAATTTGACGGGAGACGAAATCACGGTTCGTCCCGTCTGGTCCCTTCTTCCTCCCGAAGTTACGATGATAGACGCGCCCTCGAGCGTGCTCTATTACGAAGGACTCAACCTTACGGTGTCGGTCGTGCCCCCCACAGAGGGGAACGCGTGCGCCTATCAATGGGGCGGAATGGCATCGGGAACGGCGGAAGATTTTACGATTTCCCATTTCATGCCGACGGACGCGGGCGAATATACCGTAACGGTTACGGCGGGGAACGACGAGATAACCTCGCTCACTTCTGCGGCGAGCGTCAGCATCACGATCTCCATGCAGAAGCGCAGTCTGCCGCTGTCTTGGGAGGAGCCGGAAAGCAATGTCTATTCCGCGAGCGATAAGACGATAACGGTCTCTGCGTCGCAGGACGACGTCGTGAACGGCGACACGATTACGCTCGTTCCGTCGCTTACGTCGGTACGCGACGCGGGCACGTACACGGTCAACGCGAGCCTTACAGGGGACTGCGCGGAGAAATATACGGTGGAATTCTCGGCGGCGAATTACACTCATATATATACCGTTCTGCCCTACGAGCTTACGGTGAGCTGGGAGGACGAACGCGAATTTATCTACGACGGACAGGAACATTCGCCCGCCGCAAGCGTCACGCCGCTTGCGGGCGATACCGTCCGTCTCACCGTAACGGGCGGACAGAAGAATGCGGGCACGTATACCGCAAGTGCGGCGGGAGACAACGCGAATTACACGTTGGCGAACACGGCGACGGCGTATACGATTCAAAAGGCGCCGCTTACGGTTACGGTGCAAGACGCAAACAAGACGTACGACGGCGGGGCGTATACGAACTTTTCCGTGACGGTCACGGGACTTGTGAACGGAGAAACGCAGTCGGTGCTCACCGTGTCCTACACGGGTGCGGGCACGGCGGCGGTCAATGCGGGCACGTATACGGTGTCGGCGACGGTAGCAGCGGAAAATTACGAAGCTGCGGTC
>CAYLVU010000027.1:0-11054 GCA_964387225.1 uncultured Clostridia bacterium
TAAAATCGTGGGTGTGTTCGACGGGCTCAGGCTCGACGGCGGTGCTTAACGAGTAATCGCACACGTCGCATTTTCCGTCGCTGTCCTCATCGCTGTGCGCAACCTTTTCGTCGATTTCGCCGTCCTCCGCACATTCGTGCCAATGGTATTCTTCATCGTTTTTCCATTCGCCCGTAAAGTCATGGGTGTGCCCGCACGCGGCAAGCCCGACCGAAGCCGTGAGCGCCGAAGCGAGCGCAAGCCCTGCAATAAGCCACTTCTTCATAACATTTCCCCCTATATGAAATATTTTAATAAAATCATTATAACTCCTCCCCCCCCCCCGTGTCAACCCCCTCATCGCAATTTTTTAATTTTTTGTAAATTTTTCACTTTCTGTTAACTGCGGTTCGGCCTGCCCGAGGCACGAAAAAACCGTTCTCGTCACGGAGGAACGGTTTGTTTTTACTGTCTTTACGGTTGTATTTCCAACTTTTTTATGCTATAATCGATTCAGAAAATAAAACAGTTTCCCGGAGGAAACATGAAACATAACCTTATGCTGATCGGCGGGGGCGTGATTGCAAAGCACTACCGTCTTGGTCTGGAACGCTCGGAAACCCTTCGTCTCGTATCGCTCGTCGATCTCAATCCCGAATGTGCCGCGCGCAACTGCTTTGACGTCCCCTTTTATACGGACTATCAAAAAGCGCTGGAAACCTGCCCCGAAATCGCCGTACTCGCCATTCCTGCCGAAGCGCGGGAAAAAACAGCGTACGACCTGCTCTCCCACGGCGTCGCCGTCGCAACCGAAAAACCGATGCTCGGTTCGCTTGAAAAAATAGACGCGCTCCTTGCGTATGCGAACGAAAAGCAGGTTCCCCTGAGCTGCCTCTTTCACTGGAAGAAAGCGGAAGAAGTGATGTTTTTGAAAGCCCGCCTGAAAGACTACGGTCCCGTTCGGTCGCTGAAAACCGTCGTACACGACGACTACGCCGCAACGCCAGACGGCAGCATACGCCCCGACCGCAGAGGACTGCTCGGCGCCTGGTACGACAGCGGCATTAACGTTTTAAGCTATTACGGAGAGCTATTCGATCTCTCCCGCGCATCACTTTTAGAGGGCGTCTCCTGTAGGGACGACGCAAGCGGGCAATTCCGTTACGCGCGGCGGGTATTCGATTTTAGCGGAATCCGTGCGGAAATTGTCGTGGACTGGACGACCCCGAGCCGCAGCAAATACTCCGAAATCCTCTGCGAACGCGGCACGCTCTTTGTCGATCATTCTGCTCAGACGGTTACATTCAACGGCGAGACTGTCTTCTCAGCTCCTACCGAAGACAGACTCTCGTCGCACTACGACAATCTGTTCCGACATTTTACCTTCGGCGAAGACAGCGAACACATCCGTTTGCTGCACAAAATACTTTATACGGGGAACGCGCAATGAAAAAAACAATTCGCTTCTACATTATCAAAACAATCATTTCCGCAATTATCGTCGTCGGGCTCTGCTTACTGATTCGAAGCAATTATCTGGAACTGATCGGCGCTTTTTCCGGTTATCTTGTCGCCGCGATCGGCACGGATCTTATCGAGGCGTTCTTCCTTTGGCGGGAGGACAAAAACAAAATCGCGAGCGGCGGCTTCCCCTACGACGAGAATTACTACTGTCATGACGTAGCCGTGGGCAGGAAAAAGACGAAAATTTGGTATGAACCCATCGAAGCCGACGGAAAAGCCGTATATACCGTCGAGGACGATCCAAAAAAACTATTCGCTCTCGATCCCCTGTTGCAGGCGAATTTTGCGGCGATTATGCAGGCGCACAGGGCAAGCTTTATTGCCAACCCCATTATGATAAGACTTGACGACTACGAGCAAAGAGAGGACGGCTCCGTTCGTCTTATGACGTCGCGGACGGCGTTTTATAACGACCTTGTGACCAACCGTTCCATGGATTATACTTTCAACGGCGATATGACCGTGCGCGAGATCTACGAGAGCGGAAAGTACCTCTCGCCGCTGGGGGAAAGCAAAATGTCCAACCATCTCGGGTTCGGCGTCTTTGTCTTTCAGGGAAACTACATGATCGTAGCTTGCCGCGGCGGAAACGCGACGCTTTCCAAAAATAAATTTACGGCGGCGCTTGCGTTCGGTCTGGCGGAAAACGACCTGATTACCGCGCACGACCCTCTCGACGGAGAAAAACATTTTTTCGAGCGCGATCCCGTCCTTTCCGCAGACGACCTCTTTGCCGGAATCATTTTAGTACGGCTTGCCGACGCGCTCAATCTCGATCTTAAACAGGTCAGACAGCTGTATGGGGAAAAGAAAATCAAGATTTACACGCACGGCTTCGGAAGGCTCATCTATACGGGCGGAAAACCGCAGATTTACTCCACGGTCGTCATAGACGAAGACGTTGACCTTTCCGGGATCAACGATAAAACGGCGATCAGCAAAAAGAAAAAGAGTATCGATTTCAACAAGGCAATGGTATTTACGGACAGAATCGAGCTGAAAAAGGAAGACGGATACATCCTCGAGCTGAGCCAAAAAAATTCCAACAAAATCCTGCGCGGCGAGGCGGAGAAGTCCTTCTTTATCAGCTATTGGCATTTGCATGCGCTTCCCCCGATCGAAGGCGTACCCGCTTGGATATACGAAACGGCACAATCCGCAGAATAAAAAACTACGGAAACAACAATCAAAAGACGCGGCGAAAGCCGCGCCTTTTGATTTTACCGAGGCGTTGCCGATTGCGGTAGCGCCCCCTCTTTCCCGTTCTCTTATACAGTCTTAACAGACGATAAGACCGTTCAGCCGATACTCGGACGGGTATAGTCTTCCGCGCCTCCCAGCGCAAGCACCTTTAACGCGTGCGGCACGCATATAATTACGCCGTCGCGCGCGGTAATCTCCCGCATTGCCGTGCAGTCCTTATGGCGGCTGCAATCGGCGTCCAGCATCTTCGCGCTTTTCCCGACAAGATCGATCTCAACGGTATTGTAGCCTCTATCGCTTTGCACGGTGACGGTGAGAATTTCCCCCTCCCGCTCCTGAATCACGCGATCCTCCCAGCCGTCCGCAACGACGGCGCCCTCCACAAAGGAATAGGTATACACCGTTTCCCCGTCGCAGGTGACGTAAAAACCTTCGACGGCGCCGCTGTCCCTTCCCAACGTAAAGATTAAGACGAACGCGAGGATAAAGAGGATTAAAAGCGCGTATACAAGCAGATCCGCCTTTTCGAACGGCCGTCGTTTTTTGACCTCCTCGAGACGGCTCATATCCGTTCAACCGCCCAGTTTTCGGTGACGGTTTCCTGCGAATTGGCGTATACGGTATAGGTACTTCCGTCGAAGTAAACGAAGGAGGCGCGCACGTCTTTGAGGTTGGAACGGATAAATTCGATCGCCCTGTCCCTTCCCATGGCGAGAAGCGCGGTCGTAACGGCGTCCCCTTCCGCGCCCGAAAGCCCTACCACGGTGGCGCATATGATTCTTCCCTCCTTAGAATCGGGCGAAGTCCCCACGGGATAGCCCGTTACGGGATCGATGATATGACAGTAGCGCACGCCGTCGATTTCATAATAGGACTCGTAATCGCCGCTGGTGGAGAGGCAGGTATTTTCGGCGCGGAGGGTCATATAGCTGTCCGACGTGTTGCGGGGATGAACGACTTCGATTTCCCATTCCCCCTTGTCGTCGTTCGGGTTTTTTAGAACGCACATTCCGCTCCCGCCGAGATTGAAATACCCATCCGTTACGTTCGCATCCCGCAGAATTTTTGCCGCTTCATCCACGCAATACCCCTTTCCGATGCCGCTTAAATCGAGCTGCACGGTGTAGGTGATCCCTTCGAGCGTGACGGAAATATCCGGCTTCTGCGCGTAGTATTTGCCCTCTTCTTCAAAGAGCGCGACGGCGGAAAAGTCGGCAAGCGAGCGGAACGCCTCGATGTACTCCGCAGAGGGAAGCTCCTTCCAGGGTTCCTCCCTGTCGTAGGGCGTCGCGGGTGAGTATTCGGCGCGGAAACGAGGCGTAAAGCCCCAAAGATCGACGAGAAGTCCCGTCGCGGGGTTATAAGCGCCGTCCGAAAGATCGTAAATTTTGCGCGCTGTGGTGAGAATTTCGTAGGCGATTTGGTCTATTTCGACCTTTTCGCCCGCAGCCGCAGCGTTAAAACGGGCAACCGAGCCCGCACGCACGATTGAAACGCTCTCTTCGATCTCCTCCTCTGCGGCGGTCAGTTTCTGCCAGACCTCCGCGCCCGAGCCCCCTGCATACACCCAGCGCGTCTGCGTGCCGAAGTGCGAAAAGGAGTCGTAGGCGAGCAAATTTTCCCCGCAGGCGGAAAAAAGCGCGGCGCAGAAGACGGTAAGCACACAAGCCGTGATTTTACTTCCCTTCCTCATCGCCGCACTCCTTTTTGATTGATTATACCGCATCACGCGAAAAAAATCAAGACTTTGCGTCCGTCTTTTCGAGAGCGTTCTTTACCGCAAGAAGCAGCCTGCCCGTGCTCTGCGTCGCGCCCGTAATGACGGAGATGCCGTCCGCGTCCACGCCCGTAGGAGCGCCGTCCTCGCCGACCGTCACGCTAAAACCGAGCACCGAAGAGACGCTCTTCCCCGCAAAGGAGTTTAAAAGCGCCTGCCTGCCCTCCGTATAAACGGTATTTCCCTCCCAAGAGGGCGTAACTTCGATATAATCGCTTTCGACGATCTCCACCCGATCGATGACGTCGCCGCTGACAAATACGTTTACTTTTACGCCGTAGGTTCCGTACTCCGTCTCGTACGAATATTCCCCCGAATAGGAGGTCACCCCGTTTTTACAGGCGGCAGCGCCCGCCGCGACGCAGAGCGCCAAAGCCGAAACCGCCGCCGTCTTCCAAATTTTTTTCATTGTTCTTCTCCTTTCTCTTAGTTTGCCGAAAAGAGAAAAAATTATGCGCCCTCCCTTTCGAGGCGAAAAGAAAAGCGGCGATTGCTCGCCGCTTGTTTCTTTTTTATTCTTCCGGATTGGTTTCCGCTCCCTCTGCGGGCGCCTCTCTTCTGCTGTCGAAGAACGCCGTTGCGGAGGAGTTGACGCTGTACGTTTTTGCAAGCCCCTTCGCAATGAGCTTTTCCATCGTCTCGCGATGTTCGAGATATTTTGTCACGTCGTCTTCCGGTCCCTTACCCTCCGACTTTTCCGCACCGTACTTTGTCATGAGAAGTTCGACAAGCTCCTTTGCGTATTTGAGTTTACGCTGGGAGGTGAGCTTAATGAGCGTAGGCGTACTCTTAAAGCGTCTGACGGCTGAAACGTCCGCAACGCGGTACTTGGTGCCCTCGAACTGCTTGGGATCGAGCGCAAGCGCAAGGCACAGTCTCTTGCCCTTAAACAGGAGGTACGCTATCGCCGTTCTGCCCTTGCCGAAACGGCGCTGTTTCCAGCTGTCACGCGCCTTTACGCCCTTGTAGGAGGTGAGCAGGTCGGTAAGTATTCCGCAACCGATTTGAAGCACGGGATCCGCCTGGTTCAACCGTCCGAGGAAGCTGACGTCGTAGCGTTCGAGCCACTCTTCGTCCGCCTCGGCTTCCGCCTCGACGGCAACTGCAACTTCCGTTTCCCCTGCGGGCTCTGCGGGAGTTTCTTCCACGGGAGTTTCTTCCACGGAAGTTTCTTCCACAGGAGCTTCTTCCACGGAAGTTTCTTCCACGGAAGTTTCTTCCACGGGCTCTGCGGGAGTTTCTTCTACGGGAGCAGGTTTTTCCTCCGCGCTGTTTTCCGCTCCGTCGTGCCCGCCTTTCTTTTTTAAGAGCACAAGCGCGAGAAGCACGACCAATACGATAAGGAGCACGACCAGAATCACAAGGAGTACGATAACACCCGTATTGTCGGGAGTTTTAACGCCCTCGATAACCTCGACCATGGCGACCTGCGTCTTGAATGTGGAGACCGCGTTGCTGATTTCTTCGGTCGTGGTTGCGTTCTCGATGGATGCGACGGCTTCGTTGTAATATTTCAGAACGAGCGCGGCGTTCTCCTTGCTGAACGCGCTGTTGAGCTTGTCTTCAAGATCGCTCTGCGAATCCGCATAGACGACGATTGCGAGCGAAACGGCTCCTCCGTTTACGGAAGCCTCGCTTCCCGCAGGCGCAAGGAGTTTATCGATGTAGCTGTTGAGCCAGCTGTCCAGCTCCGCTTTTGCCTCTTCTTTGTTCTTTTCAACCGTCACGGTTGCGCCGACCGCACTGCCGATGGAATCGAGCGTCGTCTGCGCGTCCGCGATTTTCGTAAGAATTTTTTCGATATTGCCGCCTTCGCCGCCTTCGCCGTTAAGGCTATCGCCGAGATCCTCCAACGCGTCCGAGAGATTCGATTGAGCGGTGCCGAGATTTACAAGCAAATCGTATACGTCGTTGATCTTGCTGCCGTAGGTATCTATGTCCGCTTTGATCGCGTCGACCTTATCGTTGGTCTCGGAAATTGCATTGGTGATCGCCGTTGAAAGCTCTGCCTTAGCGTTGTTTGTCGCCGCGATCGCCTCCCCAATCTTAGTTACGAGCGTTTCGTCTGTACCGAGCGAGCCGATCGAACTTTGAACAGCTGCGATTGCGGTCTGTGCGGCGGTAATGCTATTGCTGAGCGCGGTGTAGTCGTTGTTAACGGTGCCGGACAGAGTATCGATTGCCGAAGAGATATTGCTCAACGTCGTTGTATATTCGCCGATGACATGCTCGTCGATATAGTCTGTAATGTTCTTTTGCGCGGCGGAAATCAGCGTCGCAACCGAATCGGTTTCCTCTGTAAGTCCGAGCATCGTTTTGAGTTCGTCCTCTGTCGCAATACTCTCAAGAGCTGTTTTGAGATCCGCGATTCTTGCAGCGATCGTCGAACCGTCCTCTTCCGTGATTCCGAGAACCTCATTTAACTGATCAAGGGTCAGAAGGTTACCTTCCAGGGTCGAGACTGCACTGTCAAGATAGCTCTTTAAAGTGTCGACCGCGTTCGAAATACTGGTGTCAAGATCTTCAAGCTTCGCATAGAGACCGCTTGCATCGGTTTCGCCGTCCGCGGCTTCGCCGACCGCCGTTTTGAGCGCCGCGAGCGCGCTGTTTGCCTCCTCAATGCTATTGCTGAGCGCGGTGTAGTCGTTGTTAACGGTGCCGGACAGAGTATCGATTGCCGAAGAGATATTGCTCAACGTCGTTGTATATTCGCCGATGACATGCTCGTCGATATAGTCTGTAATGTTCTTTTGCGCGGCGGAAATCAGCGTCGCAACCGAATCGGTTTCCTCTGTAAGTCCGAGCATCGTTTTGAGTTCGTCCTCTGTCGCAATACTCTCAAGAGCTGTTTTGAGATCCGCGATTCTTGCAGCGATCGTCGAACCGTCCTCTTCCGTGATTCCGAGAACCTCATTTAACTGATCAAGGGTCAGAAGGTTACCTTCCAGGGTCGAGACTGCACTGTCAAGATAGCTCTTTAAAGTGTCGACCGCGTTCGAAATACTGGTGTCAAGATCTTCAAGCTTCGCATAGAGACCGCTTGCATCGGTTTCGCCGTCCGCGGCTTCGCCGACCGCCGTTTTGAGCGCCGCGAGCGCGCTGTTTGCCTCCTCAATGCTATTGCTGAGCGCGGTGTAGTCGGTTTCGACCGTTGTTGACAGGTTGGAAATCTGCGTTTCAAGCGCGGCAAGCGTTTGCCCGTTGGTGCCGATGACGTATTCGCTGATATAGTCTGTAATCGCAGTCTCTGCGTTGCTGATCATGTCAGAGACGCTCGCCACGTCCTCTGTAAGTCCGAGAAGATTCTTAATGTCGCCCGTCAACGTGCCGTCCGTCGAAATGCCGAGGTCGGTTTTAAGACTTTCGATCTCGTTCTGTGCGGCTTCGATGAGAGCGGCGACCGAATTCACATTGCCATCCGTGTCGGTTTCGCCCGTTACGCCGAGAAGATTCTGAATCTCTTCGAGTGTGACGGTTTTGTCACTCAGATTCTCCAGGCTTTCGCTGATTGTGCTTTCAAGCGTGCTAATCGCAGCCTTGATATTGCTTTCAAGCGTATTGATTGCTTCGTAGAGACCAGTGGAGGTCGTTACCCCGTCGTCGGTCGTCGTTGTGCTGCCTACGGCTTCAAGCGCCTTCGTAAGATCTGCCGCCAGTTTATCCAAACTACCGGTTTGGTCGGTGTTAGAGAGACTGTCGCTCAAAGTTTGGATCGCCTCCAAAACCTCTTTTCCGTTGCCGGTAAGCGAATCGAGCCGAGCGCTGTATGCGCGGATCGCGTCGACTTCCTCAATCGCGTTGTTGTATAAGAACTCCGCTTCGTCCGCCGTGGACGCGCCATAGATTGCCGCGTAAGTCGCCGTGGGAACAACGACCTTGATAAGCGTCGTCTCATTCCCTTCGCTATCCGTATCCGTGTGTTTCGCCGCATAATCCGTCAGTTGTTGAATATAGTCCTTAATCAAGGCAGGAAGGGTGGTTTCTTCGTACTCCTTGAGCACGGCGTCCAAATCGTACTTCGCCTTGTTGAGGGTTTTGAGTACGGTTGCAAAGTCGTTTTCCGTTACCGCTTCCAGCGCGGCTGTTGCGTCCGTTACAATCGTCTTGATTGCCGCTTCGCCCTCTTCGGAGTAGAAATACCCGCCGAGGAGACCGTTTGCATATGCGTTGAGTTCCTCGATTGCGTCCGCAAGATAATCCGCATAGGATACGATGATATAAGCGCCGTTTTCAAAAACCGACGTATATCCTTCATCGATCGTAAAGCCCGCAAAATCGGATGCGGAGCGGCCGCCGATCAGTTTCGCGCCGGAGGGAACAACCTTAATCGAGCTTACCGTGACCACGTCGGACGAATCCGTATAGTAGATCACATATTCGTCGTCGAGGTTTTCGCTGCTTACAAGGGAACCTCCGTTTGTGAAGGTACCGCCCGTAATCGTATACTCGGCGTAGGTGCCGTATCCGCCGAAATAGGCGATTGCCCCCGTAAACGTACCGCCGTTGATCGCGGTCGTGCCGTTGTTGTAGTCGCCGTTCGTAGGATCGGCGCCCGTAATTACGGAGCAAAGATTTCCGTCTACTTCGAACGTTCCGCCGTTGACGGTGAGGTAGTTCCAGTTGAGCACCGCCGCCTGCGTAACGTTTTTGAAGGTACCGCCGTTGACGGTCGCAACCGAATAATCGTCGTTTTTAAGGGTGTTAATCCCGCCTTCGAACTCGCCGCCGTTAATGACAAGCGTGGGAATTTTATCTTCCGTCGTCACGTAAGCATACTGTTTCCAATCCGTGGCGTTCTGATAGCCGTTGGCAATCAGGCTCGAATACCCGCCGACGGCGTTGCCGCTATCGTCTGTAAGACGGGTCGTCACCTTGACCGTACTCGTTTCGTCCTCGCCGATCACCATATAGCCGTAGTTCTTCAAGGTGTACCAGCTGTTGCCGTTAGCGCTTTTGGTAGTGCCCGCCTCTTGGCTTCTCGTATAGGTTCCGCCGTAGAGATACGCCGTGCCGTAGTTGATGACCGCGGCTTTTCCGTGCGTTACGTTATCGACAACGCCCGTTTGATTTTCGGACGAATCGATTACCGTGAGCGTTCCGTAGTTGGTGATTGTGTGCGTATTTACGTTCGTGAGCGTATAGCCGTTCAAATCGAGCGTTACGGTCTTACCTTCTGTAATCGTGACCGATTCGGTAAGATTGCCGACAAGAGTTACGGTATCGCCCGCCTGCGCCGCGTCTATCGCCGCTTGCAAAGTCTGGTAACCCACCGTGCCGATGGCCGCTACCCACGCAACATTTTCGGTGACGTATGTATTCGTGCTCGAATCATACCTTGCGGAATATTCGTCCGCAAAATATTCGTAACTCGGAAGAACGGTGAAACTTCCTCCCGTGATAAAGCCCGTCACGTTTTCGGAGGAAACGATGCCCGTGTACGTGCCGCCTGTAAGCGATATCGTAACGCCTTCGGTCGTATTGTCCTGCAAATCCTCTTCGTATACGGCATAAATGCCTTCGAACGTGCCGCCCGAAATGTTTACTTTTATGGACAGGTCGGTCGTGTGTTGCGAAATCGCGATCGCCGCGCCGCTAACCGTAGAGCCGTTGCCGTTTGCAGCCGCTGCAAACTCAGTAGCCGTGCTTGTAAACGTGCCGCCCGAAATTGTAAGCGAACCTGCGCGGATCTCCACCGCCGAGTCTTTGCCCGTAATAGTGCCACCCGAAATTGTGAAATTACCGCGGGGATTGTAAATGGCGACAGCGTTAGTCGATTCAATCGTCGCGCCCTCGTAAATGTTCACGGTGACGTTTACACTGTCTGATCCGTTCGTCGCTATCGCATAGTTGTCTGCGCTTTTCACCGTTCCGTAAACGTCCGCAGTCGCATAGTCCCATACCGTAAGCGCCGCGCAATTATTCGCTTCAAGGGCGCTGTCCGCGTTCAAAACAAACTTCGAGTATCCGTTGATATATACCAATGCGTTTGTCGTTTCGCCTGTTGCGGTTTCGGTAACCGTAACATTGTCGAGCGTCAACGTCGAAACCGTGCTGGAGGGATCTGTGTACTCGCCGACATATAATGCGGTGCGATAACCTTCTACTTTACCGTTTTGAACCGTCACGGTCGCCCCGTCCGTTACACAGATTCCACGAGCGTTATTTTCACTGAACGTCAGCGTATAGCCGCCCAAATCGAGGGTTATGCTTGTTTTAATTTCAAGATTTGCGTCAAGCGTCGTAGCCGCAAGCAAAGTCACAGTGTCGCCGCTTTCCGCCGCGTCGATCGCAAGCTGCAAGGTCTTGTAGCCGTACGTGCCGTTTACGAGCGCAACCGCAGGATCGTCAGAAGCGACGTAGGTTTCCGTTCCCTCGTCATAGGTCGCGGAGTATCCCTCGGCGAAATAGACCTGCTCGGGAAGGGTCGCAAAACTTCCTCCCGTGATAAAGCCCGTGAGATCCTCCGAAGAGATCTGTCCTACGTAGGTGCCGCCCGAGACGGAAACCGTAACGTCCTCGGTCGAGGTGTTCTGCAAATCTGCCTCGTAAATCGCGTACTCGCCGATATAGG
>CAYLVU010000028.1:0-7491 GCA_964387225.1 uncultured Clostridia bacterium
TAAAATAATCGGGGAAATAGCAGTCCGCGCCGTCTACGGTGTGCACGCTGTTGACGACGAAGTCGGGACGGTACTTCCCGATGACGCGGGTGTATTCTTCACAGCACTTTTTCAGGGAAGAAAATCCGAATTCCCCGCCGACGAGCACGCGCAGCCTGTTTTCGTACTCTCTCTGCAAGGTGCGGGCGCAGGCGAAGTAAGCTTCCTCGTCAATGTATCGGATGGGGTTTCCGCAGGCGAGAATGTTCTGTTCGCGGTAATCGTAGTCGAAGTGATCGGATACGCCGTAGTAGGCAAGTTTGAGCTCCGCCGCACGGGCGATCATATCGGGCAGCGGAGAGATACCGTCCGCGGAAAATGCGGAGTGGGTGTGAACGTCGGTTTTCATGCCTCTATTTTACTATACGCGCCGTGCGTTTGTCAAGCTTCAAATCATCCTCCGCGCCGTAACGTAATAGCTCCAGCGCTGCGCGGAAATCTGTTCGACCTTGGCGTAATCGGAAGCGGTGTGCAGAATATAGTTGTCGCCGAGATACAGCGCGACGTGCCCTATGCGTTCGATCCCCGTCTTGTTGCAGCGCGAGGCGTTGGTGAAAAAGAGGAGGTCTCCCCTTTGGAGATCGGCTTTGGAAACGGCGACGCCCTGCGAGCTCTGCGTCCGCGTCGTGGTGTTGAGAAGGACGCCCGCGCCCGTGTAAAAAATGTATTGCATGAGGGATGAACAGTCGAATTTCGCCGTCGTAAAGCCCGGGAGTCTGTTCCCGTTTCCGTCGTGCAGGCGCACCGCGCCGTAGACGTAGAGGGTGCCCAGCAGATTCATCCCCTCGTCGATCACCTTCTCGACGGCGGCGTTTTCCGTTTTGAATTCGATCGAGGACAGCGACGTATACGATCCGTTTGCGCTCACGTAGGCGACGCGCCCAAGGTAGCGCGTCTCGTACCATCCGCCCGTGATTCCCGAATATTTGAGGAGAACGCCGCGCTCCGCCTCTCCGAGCGAAGCGTAAGCCGTCCCTGCGCCCGCCCGCACGTTGAGCCCGTCTGTTGTTACGGCGACGTATTGCACCGTCGGCGCGATCGGCTCTGGTTCGGGCTCCGGCTCGGGTTCTGGCTCCGGCTCTGGCTCGGGTTCGATTTCCGGATCGGGGTCGGTAACGGACTTCGAATCGGATCCGTCCGTGTCCTCGGGCAGAGGCGCGGGAAGGGTTTCCCCGCCGAGCGTTTCGCTTTCAAGACTGTCCGCGCACGCCGAAAGCGGAAGCATCAAAAGGGCGCAGGCGCACAGCAGCGCCGTCAGTTTTCCGAATAACATAGTTTCCTCCGTACGGGACGGCTGTCCCGATACGGATTGTAACAGAGGCGGCGGAGCGGACGCAACGGTTTTATGCGCGTGGATTACAGGAAACCGAGTAAATTTTTACCTGAATTGTGCAAAGAGGGGTTGAAAAACGGTGAAAATGTGGTACAATGAGGCAAAAGGAGTAAAAAATGGAATTTAAGAGTTTTGACGGAAAGACCATCTACATTCACGAATGGCTCGACGTGCCTTCTCCCAAGGGCTTCGTCCAAATCGTTCACGGCATGACCGAGCACGGCGGCCGCTATGCGGAGTTTGCCGCGTTTTTGAATGCGCACGGCTATCTCGTCGTCGCCGACGACCACCGCGGACACGGCAAGACCGATCCCGATACGCTCGGCTACTGTAAGGGCGATATGTTTGCCGATACCGTGCGGGACGAAGGGGAGATCACGGAGTATTATCGAAAGAAATACGCGGGGCTTAAATATTTCGTGTTCGGTTTTTCTTACGGCTCGTTTCTCACGCAAAGCTATATCGGCAAATACGGGGACAGGATCGACGGCGCAGTGATCGGCGGGAGCAGCAAGAAAAAGGACTTCGAGGTCTATCTCGGCTCCGTCGTGGCGAGGCTGAAAGGGGAGAAAAAGCCCGCGAAGCTCATTGAAAAACTTTCCTTCGGCGCGTACGCAAAGAAGTTCGAGGACAGAGAATGGCTCAGCGCCGACGCGAAGAACAACGCCGCCTATCATTCCGATCCGATGTGCGGCTTTACCTGTTCGAACCGCTTTTACCGCGACATGTTCCGCGGAATGAAAAAGCTGTACACCAAAAAATATATCGCGGGTCTCAACAAAAATCTGCCCGTTCTGCTTGTTTCGGGCGCGGAAGACCCCGTAGGGAACATGGGCAAGGGCGTAAAAAAGCTCGAACGGTTTTATAAAGAAAAAGCGGGCATGAAAAACGTGGAATGCGTGCTCTTTGCGGGCGGCAGGCACGAATTTTTGAACGAGAGCGGCGACCGCGATTTGAAGCGGAATACCCTGCTCGCATTTTTCGATAGAAATTGCTAATCGAATAAAAAAACAAGGAAAAAACCGCGTGCCGCGCACGCGGTTTTTTCGCTCGGACGGTGAATTTCCGTTCCGAAGAGGGGGGATACGGGCAGATCGCATTTACAGCGTGACGACCGTCCTCTCGGCGGAAGCTTGGATGTTAAGATTGCCGTATGTGATACCGAGTGATCCCCGACTCAAGGAGTAGCTAACATAAAAGAAGATGCCGTTATATACCTGTTCGCCGTCCGGAAAGGTTTGCCTTTCAAATAAGTTGTCCAAGTCGAAAGCGTCGTAGTTCAAATCGTAGCGGCGGGTGTCGGTGAGAACGCGCGAACCTTCCGTCTCTTCGAATTTAAATTCCACAAGCAGCTGCGTTTCGGTGAGCGTCATCGTGCCGGAATAGTTGCCGTCGACCCAGTCGCAATAGCCCGAGTCAGGGTATTTGATAGTGAGCGAACCAGCCGTCTGCGGGACTGTATATACGGCGGGCGAAAACCGATATCCCGGGTCCGCGCGCAGCCCCGTAAGATCGCGCAGGACGGGGGTCGCTTCGGGCACGGTCAGCGTAAAGTTCTCCGTTACGCTGTTCGTCGTGCTTCCGTCGTCGTCGTCCGTCGTCTCTTTCGTTTGCGCGCTCATGGCAACGCGCATTTCTGTGAGCGCCATTTCCCCGTTCAGCTTTGCCGTAACCGTAAAGTTGAGCGATCCCCGGTTGCCCTCGGCGGAACGGAACCCGAACAGGGTTTCGAGCAGAAAGATTTCCGGACTATCCTGCGCGCGCACGGGTATCCGACCACTTGCCGTTTGCGGAGTAAACGTCTTCGCCGCGGACAAAGGAAATGCCGTATTTGTCCGATGTCATTGCGTCCCGTTGCAGTTATTTTTTTCGAACAAAAAGCGCTCCGAAGAGCGCCGATTTTTTCAGTTCAACACTTTGGGGTCGAAGTTGAGCGTGTACTGGTTGGGACCGCGGTCGTCGGGAAACAGGGTCGCGCCCGATACGACGGGAAGGGTGAAGGGATTTATGAGCGCGTCCGCCGTGAGGTTGGTGATCGCCGCCCTCAGATAGGGGAACATCGTCTCCGTCGCGTTGATCGCGAACGTTCTTCTGTCCTCGTCGGTATTCATGTTCTCCACCTCGAAGACGCCTACGAAGCGCGCCGTAATGTTGAAGGGCTTGGGTGCCTCTTCCGTGCTCTCGATTTTACATTCGAGCACGACGATATTGATTTTTGGATTCTCGTTTGCCTGACGGATGCGGCGGGAGAACATGGGTTTGATTTCGAACTTGGTGTCGGGCGTCGCCTGAACGCGGTTTACCTTAAAGGAAAGTTCTTCGGCGGTGAGCGCCTTCATGGAATATTGAATCATAATTTACCTCTCTTAATTAACGTCTTCTTTATTTTAACACGAATCGCGCGGCTTGTCAATACCTCTATGAAAATCGGGGAATTTTCGTGAAATTAAAAATTTTTGCTCAAAAAAGTTGCTTTTTCGCCGCAGCGGACTATAATGAAAACCGCCATGAAAGACTTGACGAAGGGAAGTCCCTTTAAGCTGATTCTGCTGTTCGCTCTGCCCGTTTTCGCGGGCTCGGTTTTGCAACAGCTCTATAATATGATCGACTACATCATCGTGGGCAATACGGTAAATGCCGACGCGTTTACGGGCGTGGGACTCACGTCTCCCATTTCTTTTCTCATTCTCGGGTTCGCAAACGGGCTGACTTCCGGCTTTTCGGTGCGCGTCGCCCAACGCTTCGGCGCGGGCGACGGGGAGGGCGTCCGCCGTGCCGTGAGCATGAGCTTTTTGCTCTGTATTATCCTCAGCGTCGTCATTACCGCCGTTTCGGTGCCGCTCACGGGACCGCTTCTGCGGCTCATGCAGACGCCCGATAAATATTTCGATTACGCCTATTGGTATCTCTTCGTCATCTTCTGCGGCATCGCGGCGACCGTCTTTTATAACATCATGGCGGGGGTTCTGCGCGCCGTGGGGGACTCTGTCGCGCCGCTCGTCGTTCTCGTCGCGGCGGTCGCCGTCAACATCGGACTGGACTTTGCGCTCATCGTCGGGCTTAAATTGCATTACATCGGCGCGGCGCTCGCCACCGTGATCTCCCAGTTTATCGCGGGGGTGTGCTGCCTCGTTTATATGTTGCTGCGCTATCCCGCGCTCCGCCTCGGCAAGAAGGATTTTAAGTGGAGCGGAAGCATCGCCCGCGGACATATCGCGATCGGACTTCCCATGGCGCTGCAATATTCGATCACCGCCGTGGGCTGTATGATCCAGCAGACGGCGTTTAACGGGCTCGACGCCGCTTATCCCGGCATGGTAACGGCGTTTGCCGCCGCATCCAAGATCGATAACCTCGCCAACCAGACCTTCGTTTCGCTCGGCGTCGCCATGGCGACGTATGCGGGGCAAAACTGCGGCGCCTGCCGCATGGACCGCGTAAAAAAGGGGGTTCTCGCGGGCATGGTCTACGTTGTAATCTGTTCCTTGCTCGGCGTGGCGTTCTGCCTCGGACTATGCGATCCCCTCATGCGGCTCTTCCTCAATACGGAGACCACCGCCGATCTCGCCTCGCATTTTAACGAAATCATGGATTACGGCCGGAAATATCTCGCCTTCCAGAGCGGCTGTTATCCCCTGCTCGGCACGATATACGTCTACCGCAACGCTTTGCAGGGAATCGGGAAAAGCGCGGTGACGACGATTGCGGGCGTGACCGAGGTTGCGGGCAGAATGCTCGCCGCCTTCGTGCTTGTGCGCTGTTGGGGCTTTTTCGGGGCGTGCGCGTCCAATCCCGTCGCCTGGCTTGCCGCGGATATTTTCCTGCTTATTACCTACTACGTCGTCATGTACGGCAAAAAGAAGGGCGGCGGAAAGCGGAGGAACGAGGAGAAGGAGCCGTCCGCGTAAATGCCGTTATAAATTAAATAAGAAAATTTATCGTAAAGGGCTTGAAATTTCCCTTTGAATGTTGTACAATAATTAATGGCAATTAAGAATTCAATTAGGAGGAATTTTTCATGGCAAAAAAATATTGTTACCTTTTTACCGAAGGTAACGCGAAGATGCGGGAGCTTCTCGGCGGCAAAGGGGCGAACCTTGCGGAGATGACGAATATCGGACTTCCCGTGCCGCAGGGCTTTACCATCTCTACCGAAGCTTGCACGCAGTATTACGAGGACGGCAGAAAAATCAATCCCGACATTCAGGCGGAGATCATGGAGTACATCGAAAAGATGGAAAAGGTCTGCGGCAAGAAATTCGGCGACAAAGAGAACCCTCTGCTTGTTTCCGTCCGCTCGGGCGCGAGAGCTTCCATGCCCGGCATGATGGACACCATTTTGAACCTCGGCTTAAACGAAGAAGTGGTTGAAACCATTGCCAAGAAATCGGGCAACCCCCGTTGGGCATACGACTGTTACAGAAGATTTATTCAGATGTTCTCCGACGTCGTTATGGAAGTCGGTAAGAAATACTTCGAAAAGCTCATCGACGAGATGAAGGAGAAGAAGGGCGTGACGCAGGATGTCGAACTCACTGCGGACGATCTCAAAGAGCTTGCAAACCAGTTCAAAGCGGAATACAAAAAGCAGCTCGGCAAAGATTTCCCCTCCGACCCCAAGGAACAGCTCTTCGAGGCGATCAAGGCGGTCTTCCGTTCGTGGGACAACCCCCGCGCGAACGTCTACCGCATGGACCACGACATTCCCTATTCCTGGGGTACCGCGGTCAACGTCCAGATGATGGCGTTCGGCAACATGGGCGACAACTGCGGCACGGGCGTTGCGTTTACGCGTAATCCCGCCACGGGCGAGAAGGGGCTTATGGGCGAGTTCCTTACCAACGCGCAGGGCGAAGACGTCGTTGCGGGCGTTCGCACTCCCATGCCTATCGCCGAAATGGCGGAAGTTTTCCCCGAAGTTTACAAGCAATTCCAGGAAGTCTGCAAGATCCTCGAAAATCATTACCGCGATATGCAGGATATGGAGTTCACCGTCGAGAACGAAAAACTCTATATGCTTCAGACCCGTAACGGCAAGCGCACGGCGGCGGCGGCGATCAAGATCGCATGCGACCTTATCGACGAGGGCATGATTACCGAGCAGGAAGCGCTCATGCAGATCGATGCGAAGTCGCTCGATATGCTCCTTCACCCTCAGTTCGATCCCAAAGCGCTCAAAGAAGCGGACAAAAAGAACGTCGTCGGCAAGGGCATTGCTGCTTCCCCCGGCGCGGCTGCCGGCTCCATCGTCTTCACGGCGGAGGACGCGGTGATCGAAGGGAAGAAGGGCAAGAAGGTCGTTCTTGTCCGTCTCGAGACCTCTCCCGAGGACATCGAGGGCATGAAGTACGCGCAGGGAATTCTCACCGTCCGCGGCGGTCAGACCTCTCACGCGGCGGTCGTTGCGCGCGGCATGGGTACCTGCTGCGTCTCCGGCTGCGGCGATATCAAGATGGACGAAGAGAACAAGCAGTTTACGCTTGCGGGCAAAGTTTATAAAGAGGGCGACAGCATCTCCCTCGACGGCAGCACGGGTAAGATTTACGACTGCCAGATTCCTACCGTTCCCGCCGATCCCAACTCCGGCTATTTCGGAAGAATCATGGAGCTTGCGGATAAATACAAGGCGCTCGGCGTGCGCACCAATGCGGATACGCCCAAGGACGCGAAGCAGGCGGCGGCGTTCGGCGCGCAGGGCATCGGTCTTTGCCGTACCGAGCATATGTTCTTCGGCGAAGGCAGAATCGATAAATTCCGCGAGATGATCTGCGCCGAGACGGTGGAGGAGAGAGAAGCGGCTCTTGCCAAGATCGAGCCGATGCAGCAGGCGGACTTCGAAGGACTGTTCGAAGCGCTCGGCGGCTATCCCGTTACCATTCGTTTTCTTGATCCTCCTCTTCATGAGTTCGTTCCCACCGAGGAAGCGGATATCGAGATCCTTGCAAAGGCGCAGGGCAAGACGGTTGCGCAGATCAAACAGATCACTTCCGATCTGCACGAGTTCAACCCCATGATGGGTCACCGCGGCTGCCGTCTCACCGTAACCTATCCCGAAATCGCCGTTATGCAGACGAAAGCCGTCATCAAAGCGGCAATCGCCGTGAAAGCAAGACATGCAG
>CAYLVU010000029.1:0-1972 GCA_964387225.1 uncultured Clostridia bacterium
ATTTGCGAGTATAACCCTTTTCATAACGGGCATCTTTACCTGCTTGGGGAGGCGCGCAAACGGAGCGGATGCGACGGGATCCTCTGCCTCATGAGCGGAAACTTTACCCAGCGCGGAGAGGCGGCGGTTCTCTCCAAATACGAACGGGCAAGGCACGCCGTTCTCATGGGAGCGGACGCCGTATTGGAGCTTCCCGTCTCCTTTGCCGTTTGCTCGGCGGAAATTTTCGCAAAGGGGGCGCTGCACATTCTTTCCGCGCTCCCCTCCGTCGAAGCACTTGCGTTCGGCTGCGAAAGCGGAACGGCGGAAGAGTTCATGCGGGCGGCGAAGGCGACGCTCTCGGAGAGCAAGCAATTTAAAGCGGCACTGAAAGACAACATGAAAGACGGCGTATCCTACGTAAAGGCGCGCACGCAGACCGTTCTCTCCTTTCACGCGGATATCGACGAAGCCCTTCTCACCTCTCCCAACAATATCCTCGGCACGGAGTACTGCCGCGCGATCCTCTCCTGCGGAAGCAGTATCCTTCCCATTCCGATCCTGCGCGCGGGAGGCGGCTATGCGGACGGCACGCTGCTTTCCGATTTCTCCTCGGCGGCCGCGCTGCGCGCGGCGCTCCGCGACCGTTCCCGCAAGACGGAAAAGCTCGTCAGAAAAAACATTCCGCCGTGCGTATATCAGTCCCTTCAATCCTTGAAAAAGCTTCCCTACGAGAAGGCGGCGCTTGCGGCGCTCGTCGCGGCGGAGGCGGAAGAGATCGCCCTCTGCCCCGATTGCAGCGAAGGTCTCGAAAACAGACTGAAAGCCATGACGAGAAGCAACCCCGAATACGGAGAAATGCTCTCAAAAGTCGTCTCCAAACGCTACACCCTCTCGCGGCTGAAACGCATCCTTGCGCAGAATCTGTTAAAAATCCGCAGAAAATCGGTCAAAGATTTTCTGGAAGCCCCCCTGTACGCCAAAGTTCTCGCGGTCAAAAAGAATCGTTCGGAAGAGGTTCTCTCCTCGCTCAAGGGCGGCATCCCCGTAATCGCGCGCAAAAGCGACGCCCTCGCCCTGAGAAAAGAGGCGGAGTCCTGCTTCGCCTGCGACGTGCGGGCAAACGACGTGTACAACGTGCTTGCGGGGGAGCGCTCCAACGAATTCGAGACGCTGTTTGTGTAAACGGGGCGATATGCGGCAAAGCCGAACGTTTCATGAATCGGACAGCAAAAAAGCTAAGAAATGAAATTTCTTAGCTTTTTCCATTCTCTTTGAAAACTGCGCGTATGCGCAGCCCTCTCTTCTCGGTTATTTTGAAAGTCCGTCGCCCGTCATGGTGGACTGCGAATTGAGGAAAAGCGCCATACTCTGCGTATTGTTCGAATGACCCATCAGAGAGATGGTGAAGCCCGACTTATCCTGTTCGTACAGCCATGCGGGACGGACGACGCCGTAGTACACCGTCTCTCCGCTGTTGTAGTCGTTGTACGCGCCCTTTAAGGCGCCGTCGAACTCGAACTTGATATAGCCCTTGCCGTACATGATCCAGCTGCCGATCTCCGCGTCGCCGCGCTTGATCTTTCCGTCCTCGGTGAGCTGAACTTCGAACGAAGTATTGTAACTTTCGTGCGTGCCGTGGTTCCAGTCTATCGAATTGGTCATGACGACCATCTGGAACTTTCCGCCGTCCGTATAGGCGAACAGCTCTTCCGCGCTCACGCTGCGGTCGATTTCGCCGCCGTAGCGGTTGGGATTGATACAGATATCTCCCATGCTGTTGAGATAGTACTGGTGGACCTGCACGAGGAAGTGTATCGTCGTGGCGCTGTAGCTGTACGTACGGGTGATGTACGCCGCAACGTTGAGCCCCGTCTGCGTCGTAAACAGGTCGTTGTGTCCCGTCAAAAGCACATCGATTTCATTCGTCGTCTTGTTGCTCCAGGTGAAGGCGCCCATGTACTTGTTGCCCTGGTTGACGGACTGACCGACG
>CAYLVU010000029.1:2072-6647 GCA_964387225.1 uncultured Clostridia bacterium
TTTTCGGGCTCGCCGTTCTCGTTGTACGTCGCCGTCTCGTCGGCAATTTTCACGTTGTCGTGACGGGCGATGACGGGAGCTTCCATGGCTCCCGAGGAGATAATCGTTCCGTAAAAATTATGCGTGTAGGTCTCGCCGTTTGCAAGAGCCCGACCGCAGACCGTATCGGCGGCGGACGTGACCGTACTGAAGCCGCTCGTTTCTTCGTCCCCCGTGACGACCGAGTTGCGCTGACGGCGGATCCATATCCAATCCTTGAAATCGAGCCGTCCGTCCCCGTCTTCGTCGGTATAGGCGTCATCCTTTCTCAGTCCCGTTTCGGGATCGAGCTCGAGAATCCAGTTGCCCGTTCCGAAGGAGCCGTACGCCATGTACATTTTGCCGTCGGTATCGTAGATGATCTGCGGGTCGATGGAGTTGACGTCGATCGTACCGTTGCCGTCCTGCGGGATTGCAGACTGCATAAGCACCCCTACGTATTCGGCCGCCCCGTCCTTCCCGATTTGAGAAAGATCGGCAATGTGGTACAAAACGATGCACGCCTGCGAATATTGTGCGCTCGACGTAATCGTCGAATTCGCGCTTTTATAGGGCATTCTGTCGTCGTTCATGACGAGACAGGTATAAAGCCAGTAGCCGCCGTCGGGAGCCGCGACGATATCGGGAGCCCACCACTGCAAATCGCCGCTGTTGTTCGACGAATTCATCCACTCCTTCACTTCGGAAGGGAAGATGTCCGGATTGCTGTAATCGTTTACCGTGTGCGTTTTGCCCACGTACTCCCACGTTTTGAGATCGGTGGATTTGCGCACTTCGTTGCCCGTATCCCAACCCGTCGAGAAAATATAATAGGTGGGTTCGCCGTATTCCGTCACTTCGATCAGAGAGGGATCGTGCGTGGCGCCGATCAACTTGCTCGAATCCTTAGGAGTGTCGAGATCGGATCTGCCCGAATATTGGTTGCCGGGATCGGTGACGTATGCGGGCGTCACTTCGATGCGGGACCAGACCCCGTCCGCTTCGAAATAGACAGACCCCTCGCTCACTGCGGTAAATACGCCGTCCGAATAGGTCGCAACTTTTTCGTAGTCGACGTATTCTCCCACCGCGGCGCCGGGAAGCGCCGCATAAGCCGTAGCGGTGTTCACGTTTTGAACGGCGATTTTGGTATCCGATTCGGAAATGGATATTCCGTCGTCGGGCAGGTTATCGTAACATATCCTTCCCGCAAGCACCGCGTCCCCGCCGGATCCGGCGTCCCCGTCGGAATCGGTCGAACCTTCGCCGCAGGCGGCAAAGACCGAAAGCGCCATCAAAGATCCGAGCGCAAGCGCCAAGACTTTTCCGGTATTCTTCATAATTATCCCCCTATATGGATTCATTTTGTTTTATTCTACCATAAAATAGTTTCTTTTGCAATACAAAAATCAAAAAAAAGGTAAAAATTCACAGAACGCCCTCCGCATTGCGGAGAGCGTTCTGCTTTGAGAGAATATGAAAAAATTGTGGAGAGTAATCGAATGAACCGCAGCGGCTTTTCCGCCGCTCCCTCTTGACTACACCCGCATTGTAACGTTTGCAAGTGAATGTTTTGTGACAAACGCATTAAAACGAAGCGAATTTAAAAATATTTTCCGGCAAGCGCGTATGCCGTCCGCAGCCCGTCCGCCGCGGCGGAGGTTATGCCTCCCGCGTATCCGCACCCCTCGCCGCAGGGATAAACCCCCTCTTTCCCCGCCGCCTGCAGGTCATCGCCCCGCACGATCCGCACGGGCGAGCTCGTACGC
Source organism: uncultured Clostridia bacterium (assembly GCA_964387225.1). GTDB lineage: Bacteria > Bacillota > Clostridia > Christensenellales > Borkfalkiaceae > Gallimonas. Next base: position 3,860 of record CAYLVU010000029.1, read on the forward strand.
GTCTCCGCGCCCGTGAGAATGGCGTCGTACACCGCGAAACCGGATAGCTTTCCGTCCATATCGGGAATGGCGGCTTTGAGCGCGGAGACGATTGCGGGCGGCAGATAAGCCGCTGCGGGCGCAAACGATGTTCCCGCCGCATAGGTCGGTTGAATCTCTCCGAAGTAATAGCTCTCCTTGTCCGACAGAAAATCCCCCAACAGCTGTACGGGCGCGCGGTAGTTCCCCGCCGCCCTGTATGCCGCCCGTTCGATCGCGCGCTGATACTCCACGCCCGCAAGGGGATGACCGTCCCTGAAATCCTCCCGCTTCACCTGCACGACGAGCGCGGAATTGGCGTTTCTTCCCGCGCGCGCATAGTCGCTCATGCCGTTGACGACGACCCCTTCCCGCTCGCTTGCGGCGGGAACGACGACGCCTCCGGGGCACATGCAAAAGGTAAACGCCGCGCGCTCGCCCGCGTGCGACACCAACTTGTAATCGGCGGGCGGAAGCGCCTCGTAACCGGAGCCGTACTGGGCTTTCCCGATGCGCGACTGCAAGTGTTCCACCCGCACGCCGACCGCAAATTCTTTCTGTTCCATCAAAAATCCGCGTTCGAGCAGCAACCCGAACGTGTCCCGCGCGCTGTGGCCGATTGCCAGCACGAGCTCGTCCGCATCCTCCCAGCTGCCGTTGATCTGCACGGCGCACAGCTTTCCGCCGCGGAATCTTACGTCGGTCAGGCGGGAAGAAAAGCGCACCTGCCCGCCCTCTTCTATGATTTTTTCGCGCATATTGCGGACGACGGCTTTGAGATTGTCGCTCCCGATATGCGGCTTGTTGAGGTAGACGACCTCGGCGGGTGCGCCCATTGCGGCAAACCTTTCCAGCACTTCACGGTTTAAGGGACTGTTCGTCTGCGTGTTCAGCTTTCCGTCCGAAAAGGTTCCCGCGCCCCCTTCGCCGAACTGCACGTTGCTCTCGGGATCGAGCGCTCCTCCCGCATGAAAGCGTTTCACGTCCTCCGCGCGCTCCTCCACCGCCTTCCCCCGCTCGATGACGACGGGTCTTATTCCGTGATCGAGAAGGCGCATGGCGCAAAAGAGACCCGCAGGACCCGCCCCCGCGATATAGACGCGGGGTTCCCGCTTGGTTATTTTTTGATAGACGGGCGCGGGCGCCCTGTATGGCTTATCCGAACATTCCACGGTATACACCCAGCGGATGTCCGCCTTATCGCGCGCGTCGAGAGATTTTTTTAAAATCTTAAAGTATGCGACGGGTGCGCGCAGCTTTTTTTCGCACAGCTTTAACAGCGCGCTCTCCTTTTGATACGGTTTTATGATGAGATTATGAAGCGTCAGGAACATATCCCCTCCGCGGCGCAGAACGCCGAAGTAAAAGCCCATTGGAGGTTATACCCCCCGCACTCGCCGTCCGCGTTGAGAATTTCCCCTGCAAAGTACAAATTTTTCTGTCTGAGACTCATAAAATGCCCGTCGGTCTCCGCAAGAGGGATTCCCCCTTTCGTCACCTGCGCATAGGAAAAGCCGAGCGTTCCCGTCACTTCGAGCGTAAAATGCTTGACGAGACGGAGCAAGTCCTCTCCCTTAGCCCGCTTTTCCAGCGTACGGGCAAGTCCGTTGTTGACCACGCACAGGAGACCGCCCCGTCCGTAAGCGGCTCTTATCCGCTCGTACGGCACGTCCGGCAGAAAGTCGATTGCGAGCAGATCGCCCGCCTTGGCATACGAGGAAGCGCGGAACACGCTGTCGCCCGAAACGCCGCTCTCCGTAAAGAGTACGTCGCCGCGGAAGGAACACAGCTCCCGCTCTCCCCGAAGCACCCGCAGCTGCGCGTCCGTGCGGATTCCCTTTAATCCGCGCACCGCCTGCGGGTTGCACCTGAGCTGCACCAACGCGGGGGAAAGGGGCGTTATGGTATGTCCGAACGACTTTGCAAGCGCGTAAGCGTTTCCGTCCGTTCCCAAATTGGGCGCGGCTGCGCCCCCTGCCGCCAGCACGACTGCATCGGCGCGCATTTGTCCGCCCTCCCATTTCAGCAAAAACGAGCCGTCATAGGCGATTCGGCGCACCTGTGCGCCGAATACCACGTCTACTCCGAGGCGGGAAATTTCGCCGCGAAGCAAATCGGTCACGGCGGAAGCCTGTCTGCCCGAAGGATACACCCGTCCGCGCGCATCGGGAAGAAAGATCCCTCCCAGATCCTCCAAAAAGCGGACCGTCTCCGCCGCCCCGAAGCGCATCAGCGCTCTGCCGACTTTTTCGGGCTCGTCCGAAAAATAGTGTTCCGCACCCATATTGATATTGGTGACGTTTCCCTGCCCGTTCCCCGTCTGCGCAAGCTTTCTGCCCAAACGGTCGCCGCGCTCCAACAGAGACACCTTCAATCCCCGCCGCGCAAGCAGAATCGCCGCAGTCATTCCCGCGGCGCCGCCGCCGATAACCGTAATCCGTTTCATAAACTTATCATACCCCTTTCAAAATTATTTGTCAATGGATTGACAGAATATGCTTTTTGTGCTACAATGAACCCGTAAGGAGATATATACTATGGTAAATTCACTTGAAAGTTCCATTATCGACTATTTTAAAGAGAATCTTGCCCTTACGGTGATTCTCGCCGTAATCATCGTGCTCATCATCGCGCTCGTGATCACCATGATCGTGCTCAGCGTGAAGAGCAAAAAGATCGCGGCGGCAGAGTCTGCGCAGCAGGGCGAACAGAGCGGTGAAACGGCGCAGCCCGAGGAGTCCGAGTCCGCAGCCGGAGAAAAACCTGCGGA
>CAYLVU010000030.1:0-4514 GCA_964387225.1 uncultured Clostridia bacterium
TTTCTCAATTTCTTCCGTCATTTTTATTTTTTCTATCCCCCGACATTTGACAAAGTACCTTTTATTTTTCTCGTCAAAACAAGCCTCGACGACGGGCAGGCTTGTTTTTTGCCGCGTTTTTGTCGGCGTCTTTGATTTATCGGATAAAGTTTGTTTTTACGGTCGGCTCGCTCATCGGGAGGGGAACGCCCGCTTTGTCCGCTGCCGCCCTGCACTTTAAAAGATACGCCATGTTGCGACCGAGCGTCCGCATGGTAAGCAGACCTTCCTCATCCTGCAACACGTCTTCGGGACGGGCGCCGTGCACCATGTTCCAATAGCGGGAAGAGACGACGGGCATTTCCTGTATCGTAAAATATTTGATCATCTGGTCGAATGCCGCCGTAGTACCCGCCCGTCTTGCGGAGAGGACGGCGGCGGCAGGTTTCAGACGGAAATCCGCGTTTCCGTGCCCGTTTGATTCGCTGTAAAATAATCTGTCCAGAAAAGCGGTCATGCTTCCGCCGAGCGCTGCGTAGTGAACGGGGGAGCCGAAAATAAATCCGTCGGCGGTTTCTGCCATTCCGCGGAAGACGTTCACGCTGTCGTCGAAGACGCATTTGCCCGTTTTGGCGCACGATCTGCATCCGATACAGCCGCCCTTGACGTCCGTTCCGATCCAGAAGATCTCCGCCCCGATTCCTTCCTCCTCGAGCGTCTTTTTTACCTCCGAAAGGGCGGTAAAGGTGCAGCCCGTTCTGTGCGGGCTGCCGTTTACAAGTAAAACTTTCATTGTAAATCTCCTTTTGCGGGCAATCCGTCCGCAAGTTTATTCTCCGCTTTCAATGAGTTCGCAGTCGTAAAGCGTGGGGTCGAAAAATTCGTCGCTGGGATAAGAAAACCGCTCGTCCAGCACAAAGTCCTTCGGGAGGGTGCGGGGAGAAAACCCCGTAAGCTCCTTGAACACGCGGTTGAAGGTTCTCACCGTTCCGAATCCGCACCGTTCGCTGATTTCCGTCGCCGAATATTCCCCGAGTCGCAGAAGCCGCACCGCGTTGTCCGTACGGACGAAACTGAGATACTGCGAAAAGGTGATGCCCGTGGACCCGTGGAAGAAGCGGGAAAAGTAGGCGGGGCTCATATTCATAAAGGATACGGCGTCCTCAAAGGTATAAGTCTCGTAGTGCGCGTTCACGTCCTCGAGCAGCATTTTCAGCGATTTAACCGATTCCTCGTCCTTGCGCGCCTTCAATTCTTCCCGTTGGAAGACGTTCAGCATGAGCCCGAGGATTTCGAGCGCCGCCTCCGCGCCGCAGAAGGGGCGCTTGGAGAGAAGGGCTTCCCGAATTCTTTCGTAGATTTCGGGAACGGGATAGCTCCCCGCGAGGCGGGGACTTTTGAGTTTGATCCCGCCGAGATAGGGTTTGATGATACTGTAGTCGAAAATAATGACGATCAGCACGGTATCCGCCTGTCTCGCTTTCATATAATGCACTTCGCCGCTGTCCACGAACAGCGCTTCGCCTGCGGAGAGCGTGTGCGTTTTCCCTTCGCAAAACACGTCGATACTTCCGTTTTCGGTATAGAGGAATTCGCAGTCGAAGTGCCAATGCAAAAGATTGTGCGAATTCCGGTATTTTCCCGCCCATACTCCCACCGGTTGGTTATAATTCCATATTTCCCGTTTGGCAAACATAGCAGCTCCTTTTATTTCATTATAAACTGAAACAATTTATTTGTCAATCAATTTAGGTCAATAAATGTCCAAAGTTTGTCAATACGTTGCTTGCATTTTTCTTTTTGGGGCTGTATAATGATATCGAACAAAGGGGAACGGAGCAGACCGCCGTAAAAGTTTCCCGGCGTTCCTCAAACAGTTCTTCCTCATTCCCCCTATATGTTAGGCAGAGAGGCGGTTTTTTACCGCCTTTTTGTCTGTGAAAAAAACTTGCAATCGGACGCAAGATGAGTTATCATAAATAAGGAGCGTATTGAAAAATGAGCGAATACGAATGGAAAGTGACTGCCGCGGGAAGAGTCAATCTCATCGGCGAGCACATCGATTATTGCGGAGGAAAGGTGCTGCCTGCGGCGCTTTCTCTCTGCAACGCGGTTTACGTTCGCCCCAACGGGACGAACCGAATCAACCTGTCCTGGACCGACCTTCCCGACAAGATTTCGCTCGACGTCGACCGTCTGGACGCTTACCGCCATTTAAAGCACGCGAAGTATCAGGCGGGCAGCGCGCATTTTTGGCGGGAAGCCGGACATAAAATCGTCGGATGCGATATGCTCATGGACTGTACCGTGCCGTTCGGCAGCGGACTTTCTTCTTCCGCCGCGATAGAGGTTTCTACAATCGCCGCGCTTGCGACGGCGGCAGGGGAGACATTCGACCCCGTCGAGGTCGCGCTTACGGCGCAGAAGGCGGAGCGGGAATATACGGGGGTCAACTGCGGGATCATGGATCAGTATGCGTCCGCCTGCGGCAAAAAGGATCACGCCATTTTGCTCGACTGCAAGACGCTCGTTAGGGAGTACGTTCCTGTTTCATTGGGGAAATATTCCCTCGTCATCACAAACTGCAACAAGCCGCATAACCTCGTCGAGAGCAAATATAATGAGCGCCGCGCCGAGACGGAAGAAGCGCTCGCCATTCTGCGGCAACACGTTGCAATCGATTGCCTTGCCGATCTTTCGTGCGAAGAATTTGAAAGATACGAAGGGTTCTTGCCGGAAATCGTTCGCAGACGCGCGACGCACGTCGTACGGGAGTGCGACCGCGTTCGTCGGGCTGTGGAGGCGATGAAGCGCGGGGATATCCGTCTTCTCGGACTGCTTCTCGTTCAATCCCATTCCTCGCTTTCCAAGCTGTACGAAGTTACGGGAAAGGAACTCGATTCTCTCGCCGCGGCGGCGCAGGATCACGACGCCTGCGCGGGTTCGCGCATGACGGGCGCGGGATTCGGCGGCTGCACGGTCTCGATTGTGGAGACGGCGGGGGTGGACGACTTCAAACGTTACGTCTCCGCGCGCTATGAGAGAGAGACGGGTTACAGACCCGCTTTCTATGAAACGGATATCGCCGACGGAATCACCGTCGGAAAAGGATGCAAATATAAGGAGGCTGATACGAAATGAAAGTACTGGTGACGGGCGGAGCGGGATTTATCGGTTCGCATACGGTAGTCGAATTACAGAACGCGGGTTACGAGCCCGTCGTAATCGACAATCTTGTAAACTCCAAGGAAGAGAGTCTGCGCCGCGTAGAAAAAATTACGGGGAAAAAGGTTCCCTTCTACCGTGCGGACGTGCGCGACCGCGCCGCGCTCGAGGCGATTTTTACCGAACACAAAATCGAATGGGTCATTCATTTTGCGGGGCTCAAAGCGGTGGGAGAGAGCGTTGCAAAGCCCATTGAATATTACGACAACAACCTTATCTCCACCCTCGTCCTTTTGGAGACGATGAAAAAATTCGGCGTGAAAAACTTCGTATTTTCCTCCTCGGCGACCGTTTACGGCGAGCCGGAACGTCTTCCTCTCGACGAAGAGTGCCGTCTTTCCACGACCAATCCTTACGGCGCGACCAAGCTCATGCAAGAGGGTATCTTGAAAGATCTGTGGACGAGCGATCACGAATGGAATATCGCGCTGCTCAGATACTTCAATCCCGTGGGCGCGCACGAGAGCGGGCTGATCGGCGAAGATCCCAAGGGGATTCCCAACAATCTGATGCCGTTCGTCGCGCAGGTTGCGAGCGGAAAGCTCAAACAGATCGGCGTATTCGGCAACGACTATCCCACTGCGGACGGCACGGGTGTGAGAGATTATATTCACGTCGTTGACCTTGCGAAGGGTCACGTCGCGGCGATCAGAGCGCTTAAAACGAGCGGCGTACACGTCTATAATCTCGGAACGGGAAAGGGATACAGCGTTCTCGACATGATCCACGCCTTTTCCAAGGCGTGCGGGAAAGAGCTTCCCTACGAAATCAAGCCCCGCCGCGCGGGAGACGTGCCCGCTTGCTATGCGACGAGCGCAAAGGCGGAAAAAGAGCTCGGCTGGAAGGCGGAATACGACCTCGAAAAGATGTGCGTCGATCAATGGAACTGGCAGAAAAACAACCCGAACGGCTATTTGAACTGAGCCGTTTCCGCCGAACGCACGGGCGGGAGAAAATGGAACCGAGAAGCCCTCGCGAAGGAGGGTGTGTTCGATAGGGAATTTAGAGAAATCAAAATTCAGGGGAGGATCTATACCGTCTAATAAAAAATCTTTGAATTTTGTTTCGGAGCAATTATCGGACTTGACCGATAAAGATATTTTATATCGATACGCAGAAAGTGCAGATTGAATTGTATCGATAAAGCCGTGATCGGCGGCTTTTGCGGCATAAACCGCCGTTGCGTTTGATTGAAAACATAAAGAAAATAACCTAACCCGACACCTTTTATGAGGTATTCGAATTAGGTTACGTATGGTGCACCTTCAGGGACTCGAACCGACTTTTTTACGAAAAAAGGCTGTGAAAGT
>CAYLVU010000031.1:0-3225 GCA_964387225.1 uncultured Clostridia bacterium
CCGCTGTCCCCCGTCTACGGGGGAAAGTGCCGAGCTTTGCGAGGCAAAAGGGGGTTAGTCGCTCTGCATCTGTTCGAACAGCATCTTTACCTGCAACGGATATACAATCCCGAACGACTGCCCGAGAATATAGTCCTTTGATCCGCTTTTCGGATTATAGGTGTAGTCGGCGTAATTTTTCAATACGTCCGCCGAAAAAGTATATCCTCCGCCGCTGTACGCCGTTCCGTCTTCGCTGACTGTAAGCTCCGTTTCCTTGCCGCTGTCCGAAAGGACATAATACGCTACCGTTGCCGCTGTTTCGGATATTTCGTTCCTTACCCGTACGGTAACGGTTCCGTCGTCGCTTGTCGTGCTCGTCGCAGTCTCCGGCTGGATCTTCACGTCGTAATACCAACCGACAATGCTTTCTTCAAGCTGTTCGTAGGTCTTTCCGAGAATCGCACTGTTGTCGATATTCGCCGCAGGAGCGAAAGAACAGACGTACGTCTTCTCCGTCTTCTCGCCCGCAGGCAGGGAAACGCCGTACAATTCGATATCCAGACACATATACTCCCCATCCGCGCTCATTTCCGCGTAAAGGGGCGACGCGGACATGTCGTTCGCGGTGGATGCGGTTGCGGACGAGGTATCGGATCCCGTTCCGCTTTCGTCTTCGACCGTCGGCGTCGACAGGGCTTCGCCGCGCGTAAAGAACGGCGTATAGCTCTGTTCTTGCGTCGTCTGTACAACGGTTATCGCGGCCGTTTGTCCGTCCGTATTTTTGCACTCGGCGTAAAAGTTGTCGCCGTTTTCCGTCACCGTAACCGTTTCCGCGGCGGTATTGTCGACGTAATTCAGCTCTTTTAGCGCATTCAACGCGTTTTCGACGTTTGTACTCTCCGTGTCCGCAGAGGAGAGATAGCTGTCCGTGGAGAACGTTCCCGCCGTCAACAGCTTGGGCATATAGTACGGCGGCGTGATCGCCTCGGTTGTTTCGACCTCCGTCGCGTCGGCCGTTATTTCCGCCATCTGAAAAACCATATTGTTCAAAAACTCTGCGGCGGCGTAAATGCGGAAATGCGGGCGCACGGCGACTTCGCACACGCTCCCGTCGTCGGAATAATTTCTTACCGTATACGCAATCGTGCAGGCGGACGGGATGTTAACGCCCGAGTCGTCGTTTACGAGCTCAACATCCTGAACGGACGCGGTAAACGCGCAGTACACGACGGCGACGTCCCCGTTGCTCTCCGCAAGCTGTCCGCTGATATACTTCGAAAGGCTCGAACCCATAAGGGAAACAAGCAGTACGAGCGCGCCCGCCCAACCGCCGAACATCAATATCCATTTTTTGCTTCCCAATTTCCGCATATCAGCCTTTCTTTCTCCGCAGCGCGAACGTTATTCTTCCGTCCCGTCCGTTCCGCCGCTCTCTTCCGTCGCCTCGGACGGCTCTTCGCCGCCGCTTTCTTCCGTCGCCTCGGACGGCTCTCCGCCGCCGCTCTCTTCCGTCGCCTCGGACGGCTCTTCGCCGTTACGCTCTTTGATAAACCGCCGATACAGGAAAATGCCTGCCGCGACGATTAAAACGACCCCTACAAAGTAGATCCAGCCGCCTTCCGATTTGAACCAGATGAAAAACAGTCCCAAATGCGGAATCGTACACACCACTTCGCCTAAAATCTCGTCCTCCGTAACGGGCAAGAGGTCGTCCGCATTGTTTGCGACGCCGCGCGTGATATACCCCGTTACGTCGCCGTTTTCGTCTTTGAGAACCTCGAAAATCATGTGCGTGGTGGGCGTCGTCTCCCCCTCGTGCTGAAAGGTGATCACGTCGCCTTGCTCGTAATCCCCCGTTTTTTTAATAATTACCACGTCGCCCTCTTCGATCATTCCGGACATGCTCCCCGTCGATATGGTATACGACGAGTATCCGAACAGCGACGGCGCGGGTGATTTTAAAATAAATTTATCGATGCAGAGCCAGCCGATCAACAGCACGAGCAACCCCAACAGGGTGAAACCCGCGATGAGCAGCACTCTTTTAACGATTTTTAAAGCGCTCTTTTTCGGCTTCGTCCGCGTCTTTTCGCCCTTTACCGCTTCCGCGGCGGCGCTGTCTTCGTTATTTCCGTTGTACTCTTCTTCGCTCATGATAAAGTCTCCGCCGTTAAAGTCAGCGTCAAAGCGATTTCCCCGTTTTCGATTCCGTATCTCGTATCGAGATCGTCCTGCCCGTTTTCAAAGGGCCACTCCCATTCCAGCGCGAATGACTGCTGCGTGTCCGCCAAAAAGATCATATCCGAATAGAACAGCTGCTCCACCGTAAGCCAGTCGGTCGTTACGATATACGCGTTGTTCATTTTCAGACGGAATAAGAGCGGAAATTTATCCGCATCTTCTCCGCTCAGCGTTTCTCCGTTATACACCGCCTGTATCCGAAACGAGTACGACAGCTCCTCTTCAAGCGGATTCTCTATGACGAAGGAATACGAGCCGTTTCGCCCCGGACTCACTTCGTCGCCCAATACCGCAATCTTTCCTTCTCCCCAATAGCCGTCGCTGTCCCGTACCGAAACAATGGGTATCTCCGAGCTCGGCGTATCGATGAGCAACAGCAAAAGGAGGATGATTGCAAGAATCAACGCGACCAGCGCCGTGAACGACGAGCCGATGATCAGCGGGCTGCGCTTCCTTCCTTCTTCCGCTTTTCCGATATATTCTCCGTTGCGATATACTCTGTTCCCGATTAATTGAAATTCCGTTCCGTCCTCGCTTCGCTCTGCCGATTGGCGTTCGAAGCCCTCTTCCCCGCCGCCGCGCGGCGCTTCTCCCCTGTATATGATGACCTGTTCCGTTTCGCCCGACCCGTTCTTTTTCTTCTCTTTCTCTTTTGCCTTTGCCAGCGTTTTCCCGTTCAGATCGTAAATCCGCCTGTTTGTCAGTCCGCCGACCAACTTTCCTTCTGCGGTGAAAATACGGCGGCAGCTTTTTTTAAGTTGTTGCGTACCGCAAAACGGTTCTTCCGTCAGTTTTGTGTCGTACATGTCCGCTTTCCGCCTTTTTTCGCCTTTTTTGCCTTTTTTTTCCATTCCCGTCCGCAGCCGTACGTTGCGGCGGTTTTTCAAAGCTCTGCCGACTCGGGTCTTTTTTTCAAAGATCCCGAGTCGCTGCGCTTTGTTGTTTTCCCTTGCCTAACCCCCGCCCCTACCCCTCCCCCTTACCAAGGGGGAGGGCAAGTAT